>JBHLQM010000001.1:0-82475 GCA_048884785.1 Candidatus Thorarchaeota archaeon
AATATCTGTCAATAAGCGCGAATGCTCGCCTGAGTTTTGAACATGGATGTATATGTTCTTGTCATCAAAAAACGGAGGTTTATCACCTTGCATAATCACGAGAGTTCTTCGGCATTTCGAACAAAAAGAGAGAAAATACTTGCCTAATTGTGGAGCTAGACCCACATTCATTGTGGGCCTTCTGTTTTTCTCTCGTTTTAAACCCAGTACTATCTCATCGAAACTTGGTTCCTCAAGTCTGAACCTTACAAACTCACGACCCAGCTTGTCAGGACTTGGAGAATGGGCGTCACTGGATGAGATGTAGGTGGTGGTTCTCAAGGAAGGAATATAATCTGCAATTTCAGAATCCGCTGATAGACCAAGTTCAATAAAGTGGATGTGATTCGCTTCAGGCCCATAACATGCTTCGATACTATCATACTTACCCTCTCGGAAAATCGCCTTGAATGGAGTAAATGCATGTGCGGGACCCAACATACCTCCAGCATCACGAACAGCCCCAGCAATGGACTCTGCGGAGAGGTTTACCCTAGGTCGGCCACCCCATTTGTGGTCAAGATTTGGAGATTCCTTTTTCATGGATGCTCGTAGTTGGTTCACTGATTCAAAGTCAGGAAGAATTGCAAGATGATGAATTGATTCAATATCCTCAATTTCCACGGAGAGAATGAATGCTATTCCATTCGATCTGAGACATCCGTCTTTGCTATCCAGTGTTTTTTGAAGATGCTGCAGCCAGCCAGGCTGCGTTGCATCGCCGGTACCAAGGACATCTATGCCCTTCTGAGATGCTCCTTTGACAAGATTGGGAATTGTCATGTTTTTGCTGACGCCAATAGAATTAGGTGAATGGATATGAAGGTCTACTGCAAATTCCTGCATCAAGCTATCCTCAGATGTTAATATTGACCTTTACGACTTCTTTCTGTGTTGCAGCCTCAAAGGCCTGATTTCCCTGCTCAAGTGTGAATTTTTTCGATACCAAGCGATTTACCTCTATTCGCCCTTTATCAAGCATCATTATAGCCATTTCAAAATCGCCGCCAATTGAACCTATTAGGGATATCTCACGTTCTATTAGAGAAGTGCGATTCAAAGGAAAGCTATCTTCGCCGCGGCCAGTCAGGGCAACCTTTCCACCACTTTTCACAATATCCATTGCCATCTTTAGTCCCACCTCTGTCCCTGTTGCCTCTACTACCACTTGTGGACCGATATCACTGGTTGCATCCAGAATCTTGCGCTTCCAGTCACTTGTTCTGTTGATTACGTTCCTAAGTCCCAGCTGTTTTGCCACTCCCAAGTGCCACTGATTCTCACCAACTAGATACACATCTGCACCAAATGCATCGAATACTTGGGCAACGAGAAGACCTGTTTTTCCGGTTCCCAGAACTAGCACCTTTTCCTCTGGCTCAACTGTAGCTCTCGCAAAGGTTTCAATCGCATTGGCAAGGGGTTCAACAAATGTGCCAGTCACTGAATCTATATTCTCAGTGAGTTTGTGAACTATCTCATATGGAACACATAGATACTCAGCCATAGCTCCATCTGTTGTTAGACCAAGGGTTTGCTTGGTGCGGCATAGGTGGTTTTTCCGATTTTTGCAGTACCAGCAAGTTCCACAGGTGATATGAATCTCAGAGGTCACAGGCACTCCTGGTTTGAATTCTGGAACAGAACTCTCATGAATAACACCAGACATCTGACTACCCAAAATGAGCGGGAGATCAACATCCAACTCACCTTTCCAGATTTGCAGATCGACCCTGCTAATTCCAACTGATCGAACCTCAATTCTAACATGACCTGGCATCAGAGGCGGCGATGGCGTGTCTGCAAGCTGAAGACCATCCCGAGTCAGAACTAAAGATTTCACAATACTCCCTACTTTCTCCTATATTCCGAATGAATAAACCCTTCGTTTTTATGTTACTCCATATAATAAATTTCTACCTATATGGAAAGTGTATAACAATGGGTGAATCCTCCTTCTTTAGCAGAAGACTGACTGACAAAGAGCTTAACCTGTGGATGGAAATTGGAAAGGGACAGGATGTGCTTGCAATCAGTAAGACATTCATTCATCTTGCTGATAGTATGTTGTTTGCTTCATTTCTAGGTGAAGATGTCATTGGCGCTTCAGCAATATATCGCGACAGAAGTAGACTATCAATGGCACTTCTCTCTATCAGAATACTTGAGCAGTATAGAGAAAGAACTACAAGTCATATCATGAAATCATCGTTGCCCTTCTTTAAGACGGTGGCAATTAGAGAAGCAGATGTCTTAGTAGCAAAGGGAAGTGAAGATAATGAGTATCCATTCCCATTGATTTGCGTACTTGGTCCCTGGGCAAGAAAGGCGATTGATGAGAATGGATTTTTCAAAATAGCTGAAGGGGCGTACGAAACCTATTGGATACCTCATGCTGAAAGTGCTTCAAATATATCGTGGGATAGCAATCCAGCCAACACTGAACAAATAAGGGGCCTTTTCTGGTCAGCTAATGATTCATTTCGTCCTGATTATTCCCATTTTTGGCTTGGAGTGGATTTATGCAGAGAGCATAATCTACTCTTTACTCAGTCTGGAGATAATTCTCCTACACTTGTAATTGGTGCATTGCCCTATGAAGGAGTTCTGTACATCCCTTCAGTTCTTTACGCAGATGATTCGTTGAATGACGATGAAGTTGTGGATGCCCTAGTAAATCTCTCAACTAGATTGTCTACAGAGCAAATATGCGTTTTAGCATTAGAGGGGATTCAGACATCAGTTCATTCTACTCTTCACAAGAGATTTGGAGAACCGACAAGAAGAATTCCATTGAATCTAATGCGGAAAAAACTGTGACAAATCGGAAAGCCTTTTGTTGATATTGCAGGTTCACTCAGTAGGTGTCCTTATGGTATCTCTCCGAGTAGTGAAGCATGGAACAGGCATTCACCTCACTTACGGAGAGATTTCTATCGCTCTTGATACAGGTCTTGAAGGAAATACAACATTACTATCACATGCTCACTCCGATCATATTGGAGGGCTAGATAAAGCTCGACAAATTGTAACTACTAAGGGGACTTATGATGCACTTCAAGCACGAGGCGGAAAGATTACGTCAAAAGCAAGCCTGCTAAAATATAACGAAACTTTGGGACAGATTGGAATTTACATCTCAGCTTTGAATGCAGGACATGTAATTGGATCTGCGATGTATAAGATTGAATTTGAAGATGGACTTACAGTCCTGTATACAGGCGATTTCAATGTGGTCGATAGTGTGGTCCATGAAGCTGCGATTCCAGTTGAAGTGGATGTGTTGATAACAGAAGCCACGTATGGTTCTCCACAATGGGTTTTTCCGGATAGAAAACGGGTTCATAAGGATATTATTGAGACAGCTACCAGCCTTATTGAAGTGGGAAAGATTCCCCTTTTTCAGGCGTATTCGCTTGGGAAAGCTCAAGAAGCGATTGCACTCCTTACGTATTCGGGTATAAGTACAATTTCTGGAAATCCGGCGATTGATGCAATCAGCGACGTCTATTCGGCATATGGGCAGAATTTGAAATATATTAGCATTGAATCCGAGGAAGCTCGCAATGCCTTGAAAGAGGGGTGTGCAATCGTCACATCACATCCAAGTCATACAATGAGTAATGTAAAACGCTCCTTGGGTACCAGTTTCTACAAGGATTTAACTCGGAGAGCTGAAAAGTACAATCTATCAGGGTGGACATTAGGCGAGCTAAAGAATGGAGGTTTCCCACTTAGTGCACATTCTGATTTTCCTGGTCTCCTTAGATTTGCTGAACAGGTGAATCCGAGAGTCGTATATTGCTTCACAAATAATGCGAGTACTCTATCTAGCTATCTTGCCAAGAAAGGTATTAATGCGGTCCCCTTGGAGTAGGTGATTCAATTGCAGTATGATGATTTTGATATGGTGGAGCCAATTCATGCTGATTCGTTCTTTTCTGTAAGCTCAACAGGAGAGATACATGAAAGGCTTTCATTTGAATATCTTGATCCAGAAGGCCACTACAGAGATGTGCTGAGTAGTGAAAAGCTGCTTGCTGACGAAATCACTAAGCTTTCCTCAAATATGCAATACTTCCTTGACCTTGAAAGAGTTGAGATAAATGAAGAGCAAGTAAAATCAATCGTTAGGTATACAGATATTTTTCCCAAAGGTGCAACCAACATTGTGGCAATAGTTTATCTAATTGATTTTGGAGGTGTTCTTCAATCAGGGGGAAATAAAATTCAGACCTGGCTCGAAGATGAAGTCGCCCCCTATGACTTCGAGATAATTTGGAGATTTCCGGTAGGAACTCACATTGTGGAAATTGATACGAAGCTCCAATACGATATCTATAGGGACCTTGTAGTCCTCTGGGCTGAAGAAGGCTCAAGCGTGGGCGGGTATGAGCTTATGGAGTTTATTTTACCAAAAAGAGGTTTTGATACAAGGCACTCGAAACGAAATTCCAAGAGGAAATTCTGATGCTGCAGATATTGCCAAATCTCGAGTTTTTAGCCATTCTCATAATTCTTCTCGGAATCCTGTTAATTGTAGTGGGATGCTTCCTTTCATCCACGCGGAAGCCAATGAATCAATCAACACAGAGAAGAGAAGCAAAAGGAGTTATTTTCCTCGGACCGATTCCCATTGTCTGGGGTTTCAGCAAAAGCACACAGATTATTCTTTTGGCAGCTGCGCTCACAGTTTTCGTATTATGGCTTCTTTGGATGCAATGATACGCCCCAACCACAATCAGGACAAATACGATTTTGAGGGATAAGCCTAGTAATTTCACCATTGACAAGACAATCGGGACATACTGGAAGCTTGCTCTTGCATGAAGGACATTTCAATGCAGAATCCAAGTCTCGAATGCATGTGAGGGTTCCACAAGTATCACATTTTATGGCATGTGAGTAGCAGAAGTCATTGCCACAATGGTCACAACTAATCTTTGATCTGTTTCTGCATACTGAGCATGCTTTCACTGTGTAGTGCATCCCCCCACTTCAATTGGAGGACCTATACATAAACTTGGTGTGCAGATAAAGCAGTATCCCGAGTCTGTATTACTTGAAGAGTACCAAGTCTCATAGAGGGTTGGGAACTTAAAGGTATGAGTGATAATCGATGCAGTTTGTATGTGAAACGTGTGGACAGACTTCAGATGATTTAGATAGAGTGCTTGACGGAACATGCGAATGTGGAGGGTCCCATTTCAAGTTGGTCTCAGAGAAACCGTTTACGCTGCCCACTGCAATGACAGTTAGAGAGGAAATTCGAAGGGACCTTCACAGGTGGCTTGACCTCAATATAGATTCATTGGACTCTGATAATATTGGAGATATCCGAGTAACTTTTGAAGTTCCAAAAGAGAAGCAAAGCTAATTGTCTGTAGGGTCCATTTTGTCCTTTTCTAGCTCTTCCAAAGGACGCTCTATCTTAGCTATTTGTGAATCTATTTCTTCATTGAGATCAACCAAACCAACTACTAATGCAATTCGCTGGACAGCTTTCAGGCTATGAATAAGAGTATCAAGCCAACTGAAGACATCACCAGGATATGCCCATAGTTCAAACTCCTTCTCTAACCTTTGTGAAATGCCAGTCGGATTTAATCCCTCTTTTCGTTTGCGTACAATCCACTTTCCAAGTTCTATCTGTGCGTGGTCACATTCTGGGTAAAGACTACATCCACAATTGAAAAAGTTGGTAGTCCATCTTGAGAATACCTCGAATACCCATTTAGGCAATCTTGCGGCACCACTATTCGGGTTGCGGACATTACCAAGGTCCAAGAATATACCAGAGAATAATCGCGTTGGCATATGAGCCTTAAATGCTGTATTCACTTCACCTTGGAGACGGGAAGTGAGGTATACATTTTCAAATGGTTCGAGCTTGACCGCTATATCCAAGACATTCATGCTCTGAGCCATCTTTCCTACTTGATATCCCTCCGAAGGTGTCAGAAATGAAAGAGAGGTTGCTTTGCCAAGCTCTGTTGGGTACACTCCACCCTCTCGCACTCGAATCATGTGCTTCTTTACAAGAAACTTCAGGGCATCAGAAGGAGGAACCGATGCAGAAAGCAATTTCAAATAGATTCGAGCCACAGATTTCAAATCGACGAGACCTGTTGCGCATATAATAGCAAGAGCCTGCTCTGCACTATGTTCGAGATCTGCAAAAGGTTCGACATCCTCAACCACACCTGCCAGAAGATCAGCCGCAATCTCATCCTCACATTTTTCTTGGCCAGCATGATATTTCCGTTCAGGTTGCACCAAAAGGAAGGCCTTTCCACGATCATGCTTTCCCAAACGTCCTGCTCTACCGAGCATTTGTTCAAACTCTGCTGTTGATATCCAATCAGCACCCATTGCAAGACTCTCAAATATGACTTGAGATGCTGGAAGATCGACTCCAGCGCCTAAAGCTGCTGTAGTCACAACGCAATCGTATCTCTGCTTATTGAAGGCATGTTCAATCTTCCTCCTAGCCACATATGATAAACCTCCGTGGTAGACTGTGCTCTTAACATGATTCTCTTCTAACCAGTCGCTCAATGCATGAGCGCGTCTTCTAGAAAATGTGAAGATAATTGATTGGCCATGATTTCCAAAACTGCTCTTTTTCCTGAATTCATCTTTCACTAAACGGCGAATTATCGATCGCTTGTCCTCATCACTTCTTGCAAAAACCAGATGGCGCTCTAGAGGCACAGGACGTCCGGTGTAATTCACGAGTTTCAAATTCAATTCTTTAGCTAGCTCATGTGGAGATCCTACAGTCGCAGATAATGCTAAGACCTGTGCCTTAGGTGCGTAAAATCTCATCCGTGTAAGTAGACCGTCAAGTTCAGGTCCTCGCTCTTCATCTGCAAGATTCTGTATTTCATCTACGATAATTGTCCCAATCTTACCTAACTTTTGCATCTCTCCGGATCTAAGCATCAGGTCGAGTGCTTCGTAGGTAGCACATATTATATCAGACCTTTCCACATCTGTGTCAACAATAGGCTTTCCCTCATCACCGACATCAAGATGCGACATCCCCACTTTGATACCAGTCTTTAGACCGAGCTTCCTGTACCTCTTTCTAAAGACTTCGTATTTCTCATTTGTGAGGGCAACTAATGGCGAGAGATACACCATTTTCTCACCTTTCATTGCACGGGGAACCCCAGCGAGTTCACCAATCAGAGTCTTTCCAGATGATGTTGAAGAAACTATCAATAGACTTGCACCATCAAACAATCCGGCTTCGAGGACCATTTCTTGAACCGGAAGGAGGCCAGAGATACCCTGTTCAATCAGCAGATCTTTGAATGAATCGGGAATTATCAGATCCCTAATCTCTCTTCCTTTGATGAGCTCTCCTGTTGAAAGAGTATCGATTAATGTTAAGTCAGAGTCTCGAGTGGGATCAAAACCAGGAGTCATCAGTTCCAGCAAACGCGGAACCGACTTAACTCGAAGTAGATGACGCTCCACGTGCTGAAGCATAGCCTTGGACATGTTTATTCCAAGGCTTTTCAAGTCGGTTCTAAAATCCGCCTGGGCACACGAGCCACACAATACCTGTGTTTGGGACACCTTGATAGCATTTCGCCTAGTTAGAACAGTCAATCTACTTTCCCGAATGCAATGCTCGCACACAGGGACAATTCTTGTATCAGGTGAATTTAGACGCTGAAGAAGACCCTTAAGGTCGCTAGAAAAGTCGGGTTTGTGTTTTCGGGGTATGATGATGAACTTGGATTTTCTAAGTATCTCGTGGAACTCTTTTTCTTGATAGTATACGGGTTTGTTGTATTTCACGAACCATGCCCTACGGATCTCAAGCAGACCATTGCTTCTATACCCTAGTTCTATGTTACCGGAAAGTCTTGCCCTTTGCCGATCCATGAGCGCATCAGACATAATGTCAATTCTGAGAGTCATCTCTTGCCTTCCTGCACGTAGGACTATGGAATATGGCTTGGCCAGTGCTTTCTGAATGTCTGCGTCTACAACTTCCAATTGATGACCTCATGTTCTCCCGAGATTATTCAGCAATGACTGTTTTGGTTTGCTCAAAGCTGGAATATATAGGAATCAGTATGTTTGAAGAGGTTGTCCATCACTTGTTCATACTCTGCACGGAAGGCATCCAACCCAATTCCCCCGATGCCCGCCTTTTCAACTATCATCCAGTTTGACATGACTTCTATATCGGATACATCGGCAAAACGACCGAAAGGTAGGCTCATTATTTTTGGCTGGTCAAACGTGCTATACCTACGCGTATTGAACCACTCTACTAGCGGCTGGTAGAGAGGCCGATTTGTTCCACCTAGAATGAATCTTGCCCGTTGGACCCCAGATATATATGACACACTGATTTTCTTTAGAACATCGGTGTAATGGGCTGTTTTAGGTACAGCTCCTTCAGGCCGAACTTGGGCAACCCGGTTGCCTGCAAGAATATTGCCTTTCTCAACTACAAGATCACTAATCACAGTCATAATCTCTTCACGTTTGGCTGCCCCAAGAGGATCTATCACTTCAGGTTTAATCACATCAACAAGAGGAACCGGTTCATCATATCTGAGAGCAGTGGGATCAAACATCAAGGCAGATATATGTTCCTTAATCTCTATCCTGCGGTTGCCACTCTCAGCAATCCCCTTGAAGTACCCTGGGCCAATGAGCATGGAGTATACCTTATCTTCCCTAAGAATTGACCATAATTGATGTGAGAGTATCAGAACACGACCGGTCATATCAGCATTCTTTAGAACGCCCAAATCATAATTGTAAGCCTCTAAATCAAGTAGCCAATAAAGAGGGGTGATATTGAGCATAATTCCTGTCACTCCTGAAGGACAGTCTGTTCTATGAAATTCTTAACCACTCTTGTAGCAATTAAATCATATTCATTTGGAGAAACTAGTGTGAATTCATCCTTCATTTTTTCTATTTCCATATTGAGGTCGACAGACTCTAGGCTGAATCTCTCCATTATTTCTTTGGCGCATTGCTCTATTCGAGTAATCGGGTCGTTTCCCTGATATTTGAGCACCCTCATTACTCTTGAAATCCTCTCAGTGAGATAGGAGTCACGTTCATCTCCTTCACGTCTTCTTGCGAGTCTAATGTCTCTCTCTAGGAAGTCGAATGGAGAAGCCATATCAGGTTCAGCCTTGCTTCCCCGCGTGGTGCCTGCACCAATCTCAACATATCTAGACCGGTCCCCTCTTGCACCAGTTGGCCGGGGAGCCATATGAAGAATCAAATGAGCAGCAGCCTTCGGACTAAGACCAACTATCTCTTTTTCTAGCTCACTCACCAAATCAGAAATTCTACCTATGTAAAGATCCATTGTCAATGAATCCGATGCCTTAGAAATAATATTGCTGAGCCGCCGAAGAAGAGCTTGATTCCTCTTTTTTATTCGTCCAAGCTTGCCCTTTAGCGTATTCTCTTGCCACCCAGTAACCGCAGGCCCTAGGAATGTTAGAAGGTCTTCACTCGTCCCCTTCTTGTGATCATTGAACCAAGTCTGGACTATAGGAAGCAGAAAAGCTTCCGCCATCTTGATTCGAGCATTCATTAGTGAAATCGCCTTTTCTACGGGAGGGTCTTCTTCATCAAAGCCACTCTCTAAATTGGCTATTTCCCTGACTTTAAGCTCGAATTCTCTTGAGAAACTACCATAAACATAACTAATCCATCGTCCCTCATCAACAGCGAATTCCTGAACATTGCCAGGAAGATTCGGAACTCCTTCGCCATTAGCTTCTCTTCGGTGCAACTCAGCTGTAAGAAGACGAACTGCTTTCCTTACAGTTGCTATGCCATCCATATCTATTAGATAAGCAATTGATGCAACTTCAAGAGGACAATTCATTTGATCAGAGATAGCACGAGCTGCATCAACGGGAACTCTACGGCTTCTTTCCCGTAGGTTGGTGTATTTTTCTGAAAATTCATGAACAAGCTTTTGCCTGCTTTGAAGGGCGAGCTTCTCTATATCAGGATCTGATAGCACAGGATTACTCCTCTCGTCTAGAATTGCACATTAGGTTGTATGGCATTATTCATGAATTAGGAATATCAATCATATGCGTGTGTATTTAGCTTCGTGCCAATTACACGCCAGCCGCAAGTAGAATAAAGTGAATTCCAAATCCAAGAAACACTGCACCTAAGACCAAAGCAAAAATAACCTTCAATTTTGAGAAGTGACGCGCATGTTCTACATGAACAACAAGCCAGCCCAAGGCGAATATCCCGAAGAATATGAATATAATTGCCAAATACACGAATAGAGATTCCACACCAAAAGATCCAATCTGAAGCATTGAGTCAACCTCGGACAGTTTGCTATGTGGCGCATTCCTATGTGAATTTAAACGTCACGGTCGTACAAGAATCATCCTATACCGTATCATTACACAAGAAAGTCATACTCTTTTTCGATAGTTTCATCATCGATGGATATTTTTCTGATTAGCTTTCCCCTTTTCTTCGCAAGCCTGCGTTTCTCTGCAAATGACATTTTTGGGTCATCAGGAATCTCAATATCATCAATACGAATGAAATGACGGACGTAGATGCTCTTGGTTTTGGAGGTTATCATATTAAGTACATCAGGAAATAGATTCTTTGCAAGGAAATCGAATGCTTCTTGGTTATTCTCCAGAGAGCCCTTGCTGAATACTGGTTCCTTGGCTTCTACTTCCTCATCTTCATCCGATCCCGCAGGGCTTTTTGGGAAGGACGTCTTGGTAACAACTTTCCATGAACTGCTTCCGGTTGGATTCATAGAGAGAAGGTAGAAGGTTGTGGGGCTATCCAATTCAAGTAGCTGTTTGATGTCTTCAATCGGAGCGGTCTCGTTTAGCTTGGCCTTGAAGGTCGTGGCACCCTTGCCTTTGGAAACACTCCATGAGATTGGCATGGTAAGCTTTTTCGTTACTTCTCGAATATCTTCGTAGGTTACGATTGTACCTTTTACCTTCTGATTCCCTCTGGGAACTCCATGAAGGTAGGCTTGAATGAAGGTTTTCTCCAAATCCAAATCAGCTTTGAAAGAAATTCTTGCTTTGCTCAACTTGATTATAGCTCGAGGACCGGGATGTTCACCTATCCCATACTTTACAAATTTCGCGTGAACATAGTCATCCGGTTTTCCTTCAATTATCTTTGCAACCCAGCTCATCGTTCTTTAACCCTTGGAACCTCCTTATTTCCTCTGATTTAAACATGTTGCGGAAGGCGCCTCTAGAGTACAACCAAACCTAGAAACAACCAAAGCCAAATGACTCCAATTGTTAGTACCAATATTGCCAGCAAATCAATCATCAAACCAGTTGTTATCATTTCACGAAGTTCCAGTTCTCCGGTGCTATAGGCGATTGTGGATGGTGGAGTACCAGTGGGAAGGGCGAAATCCATTGAAACCGCAATGGCGATGATCATGATGAGAAGGAGGGGGTCAATCCCTAAACCAGCTGCTAGAGGAATGGCAATTGGTATCAGAATAACTGCAGCTCCTGTATTCGATGCGAACATCGTGAGTAAAACAGCGATTCCTCCAACAACCATAACGACCAGTATACTAGGTAGCATTCCGATTGCAGTCATTTGAAATGCCAGGAATGAAGACAATCCTGTTGATATCATCGCATTCCCCAAGGCAATTCCACTGCCCAAGATAAGTAGCGCAGACCAGTTTATCTTAGACGAAACATCTTTTTCGTCAAGCAATCTGAGAGCTAAGAGAGCCAAACCGCCCATTACAGCTACTATTGAACTTGATACACCATGAAAACCCTCACTAAGCCACAAAGTAACAACTGATGCGAAGACTATAACTACCAGCTTTTGCTGAGTGTTCATAGGACCTAACTTCAGGTATTCTCGCGCGGATACCTCTTTTAAATCATCAATCTCCTCTATCTCCTTAGGCAACTTGAACCTGAATATCAGCCATTGCCATATCAATGGTAGCAGAATAAGTACTACAGGTAGACCAAATGGTATCCATGACATAAATGTGAATTCCACCCCTAGGAAGGAGTTGATATAGGTTGCAGCAAGCGGGTTGGGAGGTGAACCAACAAGCGTGCCGATGCCTCCGACGGTGGCAGAATAGGCTGCACCCAGCACAAGTGCTTTACCGTATCTACTTCTGATTTCAGTGCTTCTAACACGAGAGACAATCGCAATAGCAATAGGAACCATAATCGCGGCTGAGGCTGTATTGCTGATCCACATTGAAAGAAATGCTGTGACTCCCATGACTGTTATTAACAGCCCTGATCCCGATCCCGTTGCATGTGAAAGAATCAGGAGGGCAAGGCGTTTGTCAAGTTCATACTTGCTCAGCGCCCTTCCAATAAGAAATCCTCCAAATATCAATGCAACTGCTGGATCAAAGAATGGTGCAAACGCAGCATTCGGGTCAGCTATCCCAGTTAGGACGATTAGAACAGGAATCAGTATTGAGGTGGCAACAAGACTAATGCCTTCAGAGAACCATAGAATAGCAACTACTCCAAGGATCATGACTGCAGCTCTGGAATTTACAAGCGGCCGGTATTCAATGAGGAATGTCTGACCACTCTGTTTTGTCGGTCGGAGTAATTGCTCAAATCCATTTGGCCCTGTGAGCAGGAGGGTTATTTGGTCAGCCTGAAGTTCTAAACCTGTAGTAGTTATTTCGAAAATTAGCAAGCTGTTAGGAGAGAGAGGCATTGTTGATGTATAGGTAATTGTTAGATTTGTCAAATTGCCATCTATTACTGCAGTAGTATCTTCTGTTGAACCACCCTCCGTAATAGTGATAGTGAATGAATAGTTACCACTTATCACAGGAGAATCAATGGTTAGCATTGCACTATATGAGCCTGCGGCCACATCGTTTGGTGCGAGATTATATAGCACGAAACCAGCAGTAACTGCAATTATCAGAACAAATACCGTCTTTCGCGAAATCTTGTATGGTTCCATGCCAATTCCTCGCTGTGTATCATGTGAAGTGGTTCTGATTTATTACAAGAGGAGCGACCGCAGCGGTGATTGGGGAATACTTCAATCTATAGGTCTTGAAACAGCAATCCTTTCAAATTCGGATGAAGCTGTAAACAATCCTTTGGTCCCAATTATTGTCTTAGTTTTCTCAATGTAGCCTTCAGACTGCAATTCGAGAAGCTGGGCAAGTTCCTCAAATTCGTCAAAAGGACCTTCGAAGACAGTAAATCCCGTAAATTCAGTCCCAAATGCATTTCCTGCTTCTGCGATAATCTTCATGCCTTTGGGAAGGTCTGTTCGAGCTACAGCCCATTTCTTTATCCAATCCCGTTTGTCATCGTCCGTCATGGATCGAAGTTTGTACATTACGATGTAGACAAATTCGAGCTTGGACTTCTCACCAATGATGGGACTAGCGGCCATGCATCAAATACACACAGGTGAGCTTATAAAAGGGGCGCTAAAAACAGAGATGCATCCATAGGAGTAGAAATCTTTGGGACTTCGAGCGTCGGAACACAAATGGACTTTGATGATTCTGTACCTAGTTACTTTCGTTATGAGAGCATCGTTCTACATGACAATAGCAGTAATTCAAAGTGAATCGTACATGGGAGGTGCAGTTGCAAGTTGGGAAGCAGCCGCTGTCTTGATTGTATACCCGATAGCTGAATTGTCAACAGTATCATTCTTTGGATCGTATAGCGATAAAGTGGGCAGGAAACCAATTCAAGTTGCCAGCCTATTTGTGACAGGGATTACAGCTCTCTTTTTCGCCCTTAACACCATAACGATTCTAATAGTGCTATTCGGAGTGATATTTGGTATTGCCATTGCTGCGAAGGTGACAACCACCCTCTCTATCATTGCAGATTGCTCTCTTGAAGATAATCGTGCGAGACTAATGGGATACTACGACCTATGTACTCTAATGGGACTTGCAGGCGGGTATGGAATGGGTATTCTATTGATTCAATTCCATTATGAAGCAATATTCATTCTTCTAGGCGCTTCTGTTGCATGTATTATTAGTGGATTCCTAGCATTTGCCGGCTTAAAAGAAACACGTCAAGTTGTTGCGGACCAAGTTAGTATGATGGCACTTCTCAAAAAAGTCGCAGGTGACAAGAGAATCCAAAAGCTTCTACCAGTTTATGTCCCGATAATTGCATTATATGGCCTAATTATAGCCAATGCCGAGCGACTACTAGAAGCGCATTTCTCCATCTCAGAATATGACCTATTAATCCTCTTTGGCATGCTTGGAGGATCTCTGGTTCTCGGTATAATCACAATGGGGCATTTGTCAGACCGCTATATGAAGAGAAGACCGTTTATTGTGACAGGACTAATTGCATTTGGCTTTCTGGCCTATCTCCTATTCGCCTTCGCTGACAACTTCACAGATCTATGGAGTATTTGGCCAGTTCTACCAATCCTAGGATTCACAGCGGGAGCGTTCCCACCAGCTGCACTCGCATACATGACTGACATATCTGACAAGAATGCGCGTGGCAGCACAATGGGTGTTTACAGTATCTTCTTTGGGTCCGGAATGGTGATCGGGCCTGCTGTCGGCTATTTCATGTATGAGGGGTACGGCTTGGTTGGAATGGCTGTCCTTGTTGCTATTCTGATAACCATCGCCTGCATTGGAACATATTTCATGCCAGAGATGCATGCAGGAAGACATCCTCCCAAAGAATCCCAAGAGAAACATGTGTAAGCAAGAGTTAATAGAAGCTAGGTCATTTCATGAGACTAGATTCTCTTGGGGAGAGCCATTATGGTTAGGCTTACAACTGTTAGTAACCTCTTTGCAGGTATTGGAATTGCTGTTATTGCGGGTTCCGGCGGTCTCTGGGCGTTATTGACTTCCATCAGTCTTCCGCCAGAGTCAGGTGCTTGGATGTATCCATTCTACTTGTGGGTAGGCGGAGCCGCAATCCTATGTCTGGTAATTGTTATGTCAGCTGTCACAACATTTACAGAACTTACTGGATTCGTGCATCCTGAGGATAAGCTCATCAGTAACATGTTCGTGTACTTACAAGCGATCGCCACGATTCTGGTTCTTGGGATTCTTTATCCAACCGATACAATCCTGCAACAAAGGCTGTTCAATGTTGCAGCGATGATTGTGATTGCATACGTATTCCTATTCGTATTCATCTTCTTCAGTGCGGAAATCACTGAAGGTAGTGAGCAGGGTCAAGTTAAGGAGATGACCTCACGGTTCATGCTTGTGTCACTCTTTCTGGGTGCTATCATGGCCGGCATCAAAGTGTTTCTTGACTGGGTCTGGGACGTCACTGCTTCATTTGGCTTGGCATCGTTGGTGCTGGCCTTGTTCGCAGTAGTACTAGTGTTCGGAATCGTAGCATATCTTGGAAGACGCTATGAGCCAGTTGGAGAATAATCGTGTACCTTGGTGCTGCTGCACCAAGGCATGATACTTTTTTGATGAAGTATCGGAAATTCTCTCCTGAAACACCCCTTTTTGTAGAGAAATGAAACAATTCTCTTAGTACTACTGAGTAAATGTAATAAACAAGCAAGAAATACCAAACCAAGACAATCCCAAGGTGCTTGGTTTCCATTTTATTGGAAGGAGATTGCTGTATAATGGGTGATGGTAAACTCTGGCTTGGTTCATATGTTGATGATGAAGGAAAGAGAACTGACCAGAAATTTGAGATTGGTGTCGACCTGCTGAGACGGCATGGAGGGATATTTGGATCAACCGGGTCAGGCAAGACTGTACTCAGCAAAATAATTCTTGAGGAAGCCGCGCTTCAAGGAATACCAATCCTTGCATTTGACCCTCAAGGAGATATTGCCTCATTGATGCTACCAGGTGACCCAAAGCAACTGCGCGAGAAAGGAGTCCCGCCTGAGAGACTGCAGCAATATTTGGACAAAGTCATAGTACGAGTCTATACACCTGCAAGCAGCAAGGGGCTATCAATCTCCATCAATCCATTGAAGTTGCCAGATCCAAAAGCGGACCAAGATGATGTTATCAGACTTCTTGACAACTCAGCCAGAACCCTAACAAAGGTCCTGACGAAGGTTGGGGGGCTTTCTCGTTCCTGGGAGAGTAAATCATTTGCCGCCATCTACGAATTGATGCGCCATATCTGGGAAAACAATCAGGATGTTGGAGACCTCAAAGAGCTTGCAGACATGCTAGTGGGGTCTCAAGAGGAAATTGGTGTTGATTTGGAGCCATACATGAAATTATCCGAAAGGCAGACTCTTGCCACCAGAATCAGGACTCTCACCGTTGGCTCTGCACAGCTGCTCTTCAAAGAAGAGGGGCAAATAGACTTCGATGATTTAGTGAAACCGGTTAATGGCAAGACTCCCATTAATGTGATATTTCTAAAGACCCTTAGAAGTGAAGAAGAGAAGCACTTCTTCATAGCTATTGTGCTTAATCAGCTCTACTCATGGATGCTTCGACAGGGATTCACTGAAGACCCAAGGATGATGATATTTCAAGATGAAGCAGCACCCTTCATCCCGGCAGGAATGAGTTCACCCGGACCAAAGGAAACATTCCTACTACTCTTTAGACAGGCAAGGAAATATGGTGTGGAGTGTCTAATAGCAACACAGAGTCCTAAGGATATTGATTACAAGGCATTTGAGCAGTTCAATACTATTTCGGCGGGTAGAATCAGCAGCGAACAGTCTCTCAAAGTATTGGAGAGAATTCTGGAACCTATAGCTGGAGAAAAAGAGTCCGAGCAAATAATTACAGCTTTACCAGGACAGCAGACGGCGAACTTCATCTTTTCGTCCGCGGATCTAATACCCAAAGTCAATCATATTGCTGCACGCTGGCTTCTTACAAAACATATCACTCTGACTGAAAAGGATGTAAAGGACCACATGGCCAAATTGGTTGCAGAGCAGCAGAAGATTCTGAAGAAGCTGGAACAAGAGCGTTTGGCAGAGGAAAAAGAAAAGGAGCTTGAAAGACAGAAACTCGAAGAAGAACGAAGAAAAGCTGCTGAAACTAAAAAACTGCAACAGGAGAGAGCTAAAGAAGAAGCTGAACGTTTGAAACAAGAAGAAGAGCTTAGATTGCAGAGAGAAAAGGAAATTGCAGAAAAGAAGTCCAAGTTTGCCAAGGCAAAAGATGATGACAAAGTATTCACAACAAGAGGACAGGCAGGAATGGTTTCGTATGAGGATATCGTCAATGGATTTGTTGCACGAATAGAAAAAATCGCTAGGACAACATTTGGTCTTCAGTTGCTTAAGGAACTGGTTAGTAGAGGAGACCTTGAGTATGAGCGAGCCATGGGCATGTATTTGAAAGAAACTCGTGAAACTCTTAAACAGGGCCTAGCACGAAAAGAAAAACTAGAGATAAAGAAACGAGGCAAAGTTGTACAAGTTGATCACCTTGTATTTGATTTCGATTTTGTATTGAAAAAAGTCGTTGAGAGCATGGGTATCAGAGAACCAGATTATGTAGATGAACAACGACTAAAGAAGCATTTAGAAAGGATAGTCAAATCGGCAAAGAAGACCTCCCTAATTGAGAGAATAGCGCTAGGTATGCCCTTCCTAGAATTCAGTGTTAATTAAACCTGATTCTTGAAGATTTGAAAATCAGTCAGTCTACATTGGACCCATCTCTCAATCATTTGCCTTGTTTTCTGAGCTGCTGAGTCCAAGTAGTCAAATGATACTTCAGGAGCACCATAGATGAGAAGGTATGCTTGAGAAGTGCCTCTTGTGACTTTCGTAAAATCGGAATCATGAGTCGCAAAACCAAAGCACACTATTCTCGTTGAATCAGCTAAAACTAGTTCTCGTCCAGTGCAGATTCTTGGTTCAGTAGCTCCTATCCTAGTGAAAGGTTCACCTTTCTTGGCTGTTCGAACTTGTAGTTCTCCCTCACATTTACTCACATCAACTAATCCTATTGGTAGTTTGTGCATTGCTGAAACAAGATTAGCAACATCTACGAGGCTCGAAATTCTCCAGAGGTTTTGCCCATTAACAATCCTTCTGAGAAGTGCTTCACTGGACACCCGTAGTTTTGTTGGATCCATTCCATGTTTCCAATAGAGATCACGGTAGGACCTGAAAATTGGGTCATCCTTGATATCATCTAGTGATGTAGACTCACGGATAGTGGAAAACAACTCTGATTCATAATAATTCCATTCATTTCTTGAAGGACCTATCTCTACGTCATCCAAACCTAGGAGTGCAAGACTAAGATTGCTGTCCAATCCAACGAACTGGATATCGGGTAAACGCATGAATATTATATAGGAGTATGCCATTTTAGGTATTACCACGGAAGAAAATATACAAGCAAATGGAGTGTATTTCTGAAGTAATTGTGCAAGGTGGGTGGTCATTGGAGAAGCCGGCATTTGTATACAAGATATGCATCGCAGGAGATTCAGCTGTTGGCAAGACCAGCGCAATTATTCGATGGTGCGAGGGGTTCTTTCGTCAGGAGTATCAAAGCACCATGGGAGTACAGCATTATTCAAGAGTAGTAAGCATTGGTAATGAAAAACCAACAGTGGTGAAGATGATGATTTGGGATCTTGCTGGTCAAGATATATTCAAGCATCTTCGCGCCGCATTCTATGAGGGCGCAAAGGGCATTGTGATGATGTTTGATGTGACCAGACAAGACACATTTACTTCTCTGCCAAACTGGATACGTGAAGCGATAGGCCATGTTGGTACTACCGTTCCCTATGTGATTGTGGGAAATAAGGCGGACCTTATTCCAGATGAAACCAAATTCTTTGGTGCTGCAGAATATGCACAATCATTGGGAGTGCCATTTCTTCTGACAAGTGCGAAAACAGGCGAAAATATCGACGATTTGTTTTCAACTATAGGACAGATTGTACATAGTCAGGCTCAAGAAGAATTGAAGAAAGGAAGTTCTTGGATTGAATAGAACTACATCATATCGATGATTTCATCTAACGACTCTACAGTTACACTTGGAGTTCGATCCATATCACCTGAATCAAATTCAACAACATTATCTTTTCGTTCAATGAGAATTGTTGCTAATCCAGCTGCCTTCCCACCAGCTATATCGGATGCAGGATTATCACCAATCATGACTGAAGTATCTGGAGTAAAGCCAAGACTCTTCACGGTTTCAATAAAAATCTCAGGAAGAGGTTTTCCAAGAACTACACATTGAACTCCAGTTGCATGTTCAATCGCTGCAACAATCGAGCGTTCTCCAATATATACATCCTCAGAACCGAGATAAACGCCGGGGTAGTCCAAACTACCACTGATGCAGATTAATTCTGCACCGCTTCTGACCATCTTTGTGGCGAAGTTTAGCTCAGGAAAAGTCATCCCTCGATCAGCTCCAACAGCCACAAAATCCACAGGAGGATTATTCACTACATCAAGTCCCCAGTCAATAAAGTCCTCCCTTGCACCACCTTCGCTTATTACGAAACAGCGTGCACCTGGCATTCGATTGTCAATGTATGCAGCGGCAGCAGCACCGGCACTGAATGTGTGATTTCGCTCAAGCTTGAACCCAGCTGCCGTAACTACCCCATGAATCTGCCTCGCAGAAAGCCTTCCTACATTTGTGAGAACTGCGATTGTTTTTCCAATGTCCAGAAGATGATTCCACAATAGCAACGCATCGTCAAAGGGTTTTGGATGTTCCACATCCTGAACCAGAGTATTGTCAACATCAAATATCCAGAGATCTAGCTTGCTGAGATTCATACAATTCACACACCGTGAAAGGATGTCATCCTCAAAAATCTGTCTAGAGGTTTTGAATGAGCTGCTGGCTAAAAGAACTATTGGCTGCCAAGCAGAGGAATCACACAGATGAATCGAAATAGTTCTTTTCCCTCAGTATTGTCATATCCATGTTGCTCTAGAGATGGAATAAAGACAATATCATCTTTCTTGGCAAAGGTTTCCTTCTCTGCACCTAGTAGCTTGGCGGTTCCTTGTAAGATGAAAATTTCATGCTCCTCCTCGTGAGAATGAAGCGGGATAACTCCGCCTGGAGCTATCTCAAATAGTCGCATTGCGTATGTCTTTGCTCCAGTTCTTCGGTCAATCAGCCATCGCACAGTAGTTTTCTGTGCCCCATCCATGGTTATTTCTTCTCTATCGCGTTCTTTGTAGCTTAATACATACATAGCGAGGACTTCCAGTGCGTTAAGTGAAACTGAGATATTCAAGTTCAGTGAATATATGAGCATTCGGATATGTTCACATATATCTAAACATAACAGAAAGGTTAATCTTACATCATCTGGATGTGCGAAAATAGCATGGCAGTTTGAAGACTGAGGATGGGTTCTAGAGTGAGCGAAGAAGACACTTACCTACGCGCGAAATTGACTGAGATTAACAGCTCAATTGAACGGCTTACTGAGATGCTCAATCGAATGATAGATGTAATTTCTAGGATTGGAGAAGTGCAAGAAGCGACCACAGATCTTTCCGTCAGAATCGCAGAGAATAGCAGAAAACTTGACCAGATTATGCTCAGGATGGAAGGCACATCGACTGGTGTTCCTACATCATCAGGAAGGGCAGTCGAATCAAAAGGTGCAGTGTCTGCGCATGCGGCTATATTGGACAATCTTGAAGGTCACTTTCGAGAAGGGATTATAGCAAGCGACCTTGCTGCAAAGATATCTGAAGCGGCAACTGCCCTTGAAGAAAAGGGCATGACAGGGGGAGTTATAGTTAAGATGAATCGCTGGGTTCGAATTCTAAGAACCTATGGAAGAGTTGACTCTATCAGTCCGACCGACCTAGGAAAGCTCCGGACAGATATCAGAGAATGGCAGAAGGAGTTGGCATCCTCAAGGTGAGCCGCCCATACCAAAATGGTGCAAATGGACGGCAATTGTCGAAATGTGCAACTGAATCGTGCGAAGGCTGTTTTGTGAATACTTAATAGGGAAAAATATACAGTAAAACCAGCCGGGAAGCATGGGGTGCGATTACTATGATACCATCCGAATGGGAAGACAAGATTAGAATCATTATCGAGAAATTTCCCCATCCACACAACTCAAACCTGATTTCTTATTGGGATGAATGGATCTCATCAAACCCACAGTCACCATTCTACCAAAATTGGTCGGAATTCGCATCGGAGAAAGACGATCCCGAGTTGCTATACACTGAGGCCAGGGTGTATACAAAAAGAATCACCAATGAGCTAAGGGAGCTAGAGATTCCATTATCCACATGGCAAAAGGTAGCGAAAGCCTTAGCGGCAGTAGCGAGTATTTTTCTTGTTATTTTCCTCGCACTGTCAAGAGTTGCAAGGGCAAGTGATTAGTGAACTAGGTCACTCGCTTAAGCAGAGCTCTCAACTTATATCATCATTGAGCAGACGATTATGTAGAGAGAATAAGCTATGATTGACATGCCTTCTACAATGCAGAAAGCAATTAGAAATGCAGCTACTGCGCTCTTTGCATCAGATAAGGTCCTAGCTGTTTCTCATATCGATGCCGATGGCATTGCATCAATGGCAATTGTATTGGAAACCCTCACTCGTCTGAATAAACCACATAGGTGGAGAAACATCCATCAACTCAATTCAGAATCAATCCATGAAGTCAAAGAACTGGTTTTGGAATATTCACCAGACTTGGTGATTTTCAGTGACTTTGGTTCGGGTCAGGTAGATCTTATACAAAAACATATCTTACCAATGAACGGTGTCAAAGGAGCAATAATATTGGATCATCACCTTCCGCCTAGTGGTAGAGAAGAATATCAGGAATTGGACCAAGAAGGAAAACTGATTGAAATCAATCCGTGTCAACATGGATTAAATGGGAGCAAGGATATCTCAGGCGCCGGCGTATCATTTCTTTTTTCGTTGTCAATATCCCCTGACAATTCAGACCTCAGTGAATTGGCAATTGTAGGTGCTACTGGTGACCTTCAGGATTACTATGGTAAGGGATTTACTGGCCTAAATTTAGAGTTGATCAAACTTGGAATAAGCGGAAATTACATCAGCGTGAATCGAGATCTCACTCTGTTTGGAATCAATACTAGACCACTTGTACAACTAATTCAGTATGCAACAGATCCATATCTACCAGGATTGACTGGTGATCCTGATGCATGCTATGCCTTCTACAACCAGCTTGGAATTGAACTGAAGAATCGTGAAGACCAGTGGAAGCGATGGGTCGATCTCAATCAAGACGAGAAGCAGAGGATTGTTCAAAAACTCATCAGCGAGCTACTTCATTTTTATGAAGATTCCAAAGTCGCTACTGGACTTATTGGTGATGTAATTGCATTGCTTCACCGTCCTCAGAGGAGTGAGATGAGCACTGCAAAGGAATTCTCCACGCTGCTGAATGCTTGCGGAAGAAATCGTCGCTCTGATATTGGAGTTAAAATCTGCTTAGGCGATGAAGAAGCATTTCAAGCAGGGAAAGCATTGCTTCAACAACATCGAGCAAATTTGGCAATGGCAATCAGAAGAATCGAGGATGGAGGATTTGAGGAGCGTGAAGGAATATATGTTGTTAATGATCCTCAAACCCAAGATACTATTATCGGTGTCGTTATTGGGATGGCCCAAGGTTCCAACATAATTCCAGGTGATAAGCCTGTAATTGGAATTAGCACGAATACCACTGATGATGGACCTCTTGTTAAAATATCTGGAAGAGCACGCAGGCATGTAGTGAAGAGAGGGGTCAATCTGAAAGATGTCTTCACAGCAACAGCAGATGAGTTGAACAATAAGTATCACAAATTAGTTGCAGAAGCCGGAGGACATCCTATGGCAGCAGGAGCGTTTATCCAAAACGATTACTTGGATGAGTTTGTTAATAGAGTTTCAACTGCTATTGCTATAAAACTTCAGTAAAAAATGATGGTGAGAGGGAAAATCCCCCTCTTGGAGCTTCTAATAATCCTCGGAAGTTAGTGATGCACCAATTATCCCTGGAATGAAAAGAAGTCCAAATGAAACACCAACATCGATTGCAATATTCTGCAAAAGAGCCGAAAGAACAGCTGCATCAAGAGCAAGTCCCATCGACAACATTGCATATCCGAGGAAAAAGACTGCAACCGATATAATCGATACTACTAGCATTCGCACTCCACTCTTTGATATTAGACCTGCAATGAATCCCGCAACGCCAAGTGCGACAAGTGGGGCATATGCGCCACTCAGTGCGAATGTATATGGAAATAGGAGTTCTGCAAATAGCAATGCACCTTGATAACTCAATGCATCAGTGAGACTGGGAGATTGAAGAATAGCCTGTATAGCAGCCACATCAAGTCCCAGAATTTGAAAGGCACCAATGATAATTGCCACCACTAGTGCGACTACCAATGCCATTATTGTTCTAAACATTTTAAATAACACATCCTGTATCAGAACTGAGGATTAATGTTGGCTTCACTTAGTGCTCGACTGTTTATATCTCTTAGGTCTAGCTATTCAATCATAGCAGATTAATTCGCGCTTGAGCTTTTGCTATGAGCTCAGCAACAGCTGGAGGCATCTCATCCAGAGGAAGATAATCAGGTGAAAACCAACATACTTCAGCTTCTGGAAATTCCGGCCTTATTTCTTCTGTCAATGCCCGCGCAAGATAGTGATTCAGCAAGAAATGATATTGCACTGCATTATTTGTATCCCGATGGATAATATCAAACGTGGAGAGAAACTCAATTACGGAACAACTCACGCCTGTTTCTTCCAAAACCTCGCGTTTGACTGACTCTTCTTGGGTTTCTCCAAGCTCTACTCCTCCGCCAGGAATACTCCAAAGACCTCTTGAAGGTTCCTTGACCCTTCTAACAAGCAGTATTCCTTTTGTGCCAAAAACAACCGCACCAACACCAGGGATTGGAAATTGAGGATATTGACGTTCGCTCATCCTAATTGCATTAGAATTTTAAAAGGTTAAAAGACCTCTGGGCATCTCAATTGGCTCTTTGCAATTAGAGCACTCAACAGATTTGTATGGATCAAAGTTTGGAAATGTATCGAGTTCATATTTGAAACTGGACCCGCATTTCTTGCAGTTGATTCTAACATAGCCTCTCAATTCAATTGCCTTGTTCCAAGCCTTTAGGGCTTGTTCTTTAATGCCCATTCTGTCATATTCGATTGCTAGTGATATCCAAGGTGCCGCTGCGCCAGGATCATTTTGGGTCCATTTCAATAAGCAATCCAGCTGCTTAGAATTCCATCCCAGCTCTGAATATGCGTAACATAGACCTCGAAGGCATTCAGTTGAATACTCAATCTGCAACTCAGCCGTTTCGAGGTATTTGTTGCAGGAAGCGATGTCACCATTGTTATGACTTATGACAGCTAGTCTTGAGAGTGCCTGGACATTATTTGGGTCCACTTTGAGGGCTTTTGTGAAGAAATCAACAGCTCTCTCTTCATTGCCTTGTGCAAGGGAAATCATGCCCATCAAAACAAGAGACCTATCATCGTTAGAAGCCATGGCGTAGGTGGACTCAACTAACGGAACTGCCTCATTCACTCTACCCTGCAATAGCAATGTATAGGCGTAGTTTGCCCTTGCTGCCATAAGACTTGGACTTAGCTCATAAAGTGTTGCCCATTCTATCGTTGCCTGAGTAAAATCACCAAGCCGATGAAGCGCAAGCGCGTATGTGCCTCTAAGGGAAAGATCCTCTGGAAATAGAAGAATTGCCTCCTCCAGTATTCGTACTGCCTCCCTATAGTCAGTCTTATCGTGCAGGAGTCGACCAAGTTCAATCCAATGCTCAGGTTCTTCAGGTTCAAGTTCAATTGCATGACGGAGTTCAACCTCAGCCTCCTCAAGTCGTCCTAGTACTCGAAGTGCTCGACCTAAGAACAAAGCAACAACGCAGTGGTCTTCAACCATCTCTTGTGCTCGACGTAGAACACGAACGGCATCTTTTGGTTTTTCAGCTTGGACATAGGCAATTCCGAGATAGACAAGTGCATCAGGTTCAGGATTGTACCTCTTCGCCAGCGGTTCAAGTATCTGAATTGCTTCTTCAATTCGTTCCTCTTCAATAGCCCGCATGGCCTTTTTGATGCTATCGTCAATCAAATTCCGTCTTGCCTCATAGTCCAATGCATCGGCAGAATAGCAGAAGTTCGATTATAAGTAGCCATCGTTATGGCAAAATTGTGAACGACCATAGAATATCAACGCCATTCTCAGTGCTTCATGCGGCAAGTCTGCTGAGTCAAACTTCAAGAATCCGCAAATTTGCAGAGGCAATATCCAGAGTAGTAACGCCTGATACAAGAGTAGTTGATGTTGGGACAGGAAGCGGAATCCTCGCGATGCTTGCGGCTAAAGCAGGAGCAGCAGAAGTTGTGGCACTTGATATAAACCAAGAATCAGTGGAATATGCAAAGAAGGCAGCATTCATGAATGGGCTGAATGATAGGATAGACTTTCGTGTCTGCCACTTTGCTGACTATTTTCCTGAGGAGAAATTTGACGTTGTAATCTGTGAGATGCTCTCTGCTATGCTGCTAGTAGAACAGCAGATACCTGCAACCAGGCATATCTGGAGCTATGTGATAAAGAAAGATGGAGTTTTCCTGCCAAGTAGCGTCAGGACCTATATTGCCACAGTCCAATGTGATTCGATTTGGAATAGATTCTCCATACAGAATCTACTTTTCCCCATGTTGCCTCAATCGGTTGCCAAAGGCCAAACAGATGACTTAACAGATCTTCAAGAATTATCCTTTTTCAATCTCTCAACCATTTGTGATGAGTTTATGGTCGAAAAGACCCTGAAAATGGATATAGTTCAAGATGGTGTTGCACACGGAATTATAGGAGTTTTCGAAGCATCCCTGGTTGATGATATAAGACTGAGAATGGAAGATGGATGGAGGGAACTCTTCGTTCCATTTCAGAGAATGATTGACGTGAAGAGTGGAGATGTATTGGAAGTCTACATAAGCTATCAACCAGGAAGGCTAGATACCATTTGCATAGATGCGAATCTATAGGATTGGCCAAGCAGACATACTTTTATCACCTTGAGACTGGCCGTTGACATGAGTTGTGACTATTATGGAACTCAAGGGTCCTCTTTGCTACGTACTTGACTATGACGACATCGCGAATTATGCGTACCAGACTGCTCTCCGAATTCGAGAGTCAGGATGGAAACCAGAGGCAATCATTGGTATTGCCCGTGGAGGATGGGTGCATGCACGAATTCAGTGCGATTTGCTGGGCGTTAAAAACCTGCATAGCGTAAAGGTAGACCATTGGGGGGTTACAGCAACGCGAGATGGAAAAGCCATGCTTTCATGTCCACTGGTGGGTGATGTCGAAGGCATGCGTGTCCTGGTAGTCGATGACATAACAGACACCGGGGAGAGTCTTATGACTGCTGTGAACCACATAAAGGATACAGGGAAACCTGCAGAAGTGAAGACAGCAACATTGATGCATATTGTCGGGTCCAAATTTGTTCCCGATTTCTTTGGAGTTGAGGTCACATGGGCATGGGAGATATGGCCATGGAACTTCTATGAAGACATCACATCTCTCATAATGAAGATCTTTGAGGGAGAGAAGATTACAGATATGACTACAGCAGAGGTAAAGAAGCACCTGCGTGAATACAACAATATTGTCCTCTCAGACGAACAACTTTCCAAAGTCAAATCGCATATGGGTTTCCTTGGCAAAATCGTATATCCATTAGACAAGCACTGGAGAAAGAACGTATAATCAGGCAGTATCAGTGCCTCTCCTTGGCATTTCAGTAGTTATAAATGGAGGAGAGAGCCATAGTTCTCACAGAACTCTAGGAGTTGACATTGAGAGATGGCTTTTGAAGCAAAACTCGATTACGCACTTATAGATAGGTCCCAGAAGGAGGATTTCGAGTCAGCACTGCCAGTTGAGATCGGGATGTTTGGCGGAAGTGGCAACTATGACTCTGATGTCATTAGTAATCCAATTGAAGTCAAAGTCTTTACACCGTTTGGTGCTGCATCAGACAATTTTATTATTGGTACAGTCAAGAGAAGAGCATTTGCATTTCTGGCGCGTCACAAACGCGGCCATACCATTCCACCCCATGCAATTAATTACAGGGCCAATATCTGGGGAATGAAAGCGCTTGGTGTTAAGAGAATAATATCGCCAGCTGCGTGTGGGAGTCTTCAGCCTCAAAAGGTCAAACTTGGTGAATTTGTTATAGCGGACCAGATTTTTGATAGAACTTTTGGACAGAGAAAAGATACTTTCTTTGAGGGAGGACCGATTGCACACCTCCCCTTTGCCGATCCTTTCTGCCCCGAGTTAAGAGGAGTTGCATTGCAGACTGCTGCAAAGCTGAAGTACAAAGTGCATGATGGAGGAACCTATGTTTGTATCAATGGGCCACGATTCTCCTCAAGAGCTGAATCGCTTTTCTACAATAGAAATGGATGGGATGTAATTGGAATGACTGCCTATCCTGAAGCCCCTCTAGCCAGAGAGGCTGGTATATGTTTCGTAAATATATCGATGCCCACAGATTATGATGTAGCTGGAGAGGAAGGACCAGTCACGCATGAGCTTGTTCTCAGAACAATGTCGCAAAATGTTGAACGAGTTCGTAAGCTCACATTCGATATGATTGATAATATTCCACAAGAAGCTAGTTGCAGCTGTCAGACAGCTATGAAAGGTGGATTATTCTAGAGAATACAAACAGGGGTGAGTGTGTAATGCACCCACCCCTATGAAGAATTCAGGTTATACGATCTCAGAGTCATGAACCGCGACTACCAATCGTCGTCGTCGTCGTCGGCCCAGTCATCGTCGAAGTCGTCATCCCAATCCTCATCGTCTTCATCAAACCATAGTTTCTCGATGAACAAGGATATTACACCTCAAATATGCAGTACAGAATTATGAATTAAGGATACGCCCCACATTTGTGACCGATGAATTGTCCAAAAAGGCTGGTTAGGGATAAATAATTGCCTAAGAAGTTTCTCAGGAAAAAATCACCCCCAATTCTACTGAAAGAGGGTCTATAAAATCCGATTTCAGTGAAAAAAGCATATTAATGACCAGATAATGATGTCCCCAATAGTGAGAGTTTTATTACAAGCAAACAATATATTGAAAATGTGTGCATGGTCCATTGTGACTGTGTCACAGGATTAGGATTTATTTGGGAAGTTCTGATGATGTCCTAACCGACAAACAAGAAGCTCCAGCTTTCAATATGGAGACTCGCTTAGTTATTCTTCCTCAGAAGACATTATTCCGCCTAAATGGTTCAAAATTCGAAGATACCAGACGAATTGTTCGAGGTGTTTTTCTAATAAAGCGACGTCATAGGAAAATCCGTGAAGCCCTTAGCGAGGTACAACATATTCGATTCAAGAGGGCCAAGGACATCCCGAAAGGCGATTCAAGGAAGCTTAAACCATTTGAGGAGCGAACATTCGCCGTTGTGACCTACTCCTTTGGCGGTGCGTCTGAACAGCAAAAGAAAAAGATGCAAAGGCTACTTCTTAGGGCACCATGCATCAGAGTTAGGCCGGGTGTCCTGATATTCCCAAATCTCCGTTCCAAGGAAAAGGCTCGCTATTATTCCAATGCTGGAGACATCCTTGACTCAAAGAAACTTGCTAGAGAGGCACATCTAATTGGAGCAAGAGTAAATCGGTGGACTCGCCTACGATTAGCTAATAGAGAGGCAGAAGAGTACATAGATGCATCCTTCAATGAGATGCTCAAATTGGACCTGGATTCTTTTGAGAAGAAACTGAAACATCTTTCTCAAGAGATGGACGATCCCTCCATCTCTCAAAAATCCCTCAGACTTCACCTGAATGTGCTTGCCGCGAAATTCATCAAACTCAAGAGGAAATATGGAATCCTCAAGGCAATATGGCAATACGATTCACAAAAAGAACTGAAACGAGTATATAATCGAATGCTAAAGACTCGACGAAAGTATCAGGATAGAAATCTACATACCGAATCAGTAAAAGGTCGCTGAACAGATTCTCAGGACTGGCGAAAGTCATGAGAATTGGCGTTGCGCAGATGGAACCTCATGTTTGTGAATCCGAATACAATTTGAAGCATCTCTCTGAGATACTAAAGAAGGCAGATTCAGAAGATGTGGATGTGCTCGTTATACCTGAACTAGCAAACTCCGGGTATGCATTTAATTCCTTGAAAGAGGTTGAAAAATCAGCCGAGGAGATACCAAGTGGAATATTCTCAAATCAGCTCCTTGAATGGTCAGGAAATGAACGATTAGTAGTAGCCGGCATATGTGAGAAAAAGAATGGGAGATTATACAACTCAGCGGGAATATTCAGCAATGGCAAATTGATGGAAGTATACCGTAAGATACACCTTTTCAGTGAAGAGAAGAGATGGTTTACGCCAGGCTCAGTTGAACCTCCAGTAGTAAGACATGGAGAATATAACTTTGGCATCATGATCTGCTGGGATTGGATTTTTCCCGAGGTGTCTAGAATATTGACATTAAAAGGTGCACAGGTAGTCCTTCACCCAGCAAATCTTGTACTAGCATATTGCCAAGCTGCGATGGTTACTCGTTCAATTGAGAATGGAATCTTCACAGCAACGGCAAATAGAATAGGCACCGAGAGAGAGTTGATGTTTTCAGGAAAGTCACAAATAACCGATACGCGAGGCAAAGTGCTTATCTCGATGCCTGACGGAATAACCGGAGTTTATTCTGCAGACATCAGCCCTTCTGAGGCAGACAATAAACACATGACCAAGAAAAACCATTTACTAAACGACCGAAGGCCTGACTTATACTCAAGGATTGCTACCTAGGGTTTCTGACTTTGTCCGGTATGCGACCGCGCCATTTATTGGCTGGATATTTGCTTTTGTTTTTCTCAAGTTTTTCGAGGATTGCTTTTGTTGGTTCAATTCCGGTAGTATCTGCTAGGCGTAGCATGTAAATTATGACATCAGCCATCTCATCGGCAATACTCTTCCTATATTCCTCACTTCTAAGCAGGTTGTCTATTTCCTCATGTGTAAGCCATTGGAATCGTTCAAGCAGCTCACCTAGTTCAATTGCAGCAGAAACAGCCAGTGAGGAGGGTTTTTGAAATCCTTCCCACCCTCGTTCTTGAATGAATTCTCGGATGAGGATTGTGAGATTCTCTAGAGTGAGATCCTCATCGTTCATTCAAAACACCACTACTTTTTCGGTTCTGCGGAAAAGGTTCTTTGAATTAACCATAGAGTGTAGATTGAGAAAGCAACAATAACTGCTGCAAGCAGAATTACAGAGGTATTGGAGCCTGGTATCAGCGATACTCCAGTAGTAATCATTAGTATTGCATCCCAAACACCTGCGGCAGCCGAAACAATTACGACGATTAAATTCGTAAGCCCACCCCAACGTAGTCTTGAGCCTTCTGCTCCAGTCCAGACCTTGATTGAATTGATTGATGCAACTGCCACCAAGACCAACAATAGATATGTGGCAAGCAGGTAGTAAACCCACTGAGACCAGATTGCTGGGGGCGTAAGCAGCGATAAACTGAGCCCTAGAACGATTAGAATGAAGGCTGTCTTTGGCCACGGATCATGGACGAAGGAACTAACACGCTCAGCAGGTGTTGCGTAGGAGCGCTCCTCATAGGAATCATTGTCGTCAGGGAATGTATCATCCTCGTCATCATACTCATCATCTTCAAATTCATCAAAATCTTCGTTGGAGTCGTACATTCGTATAGCCTCGTTCTTGCATCTTGATTTCGTTTTAACGTCCTCGTTAAAACCTTATTGTCAGAGAGAGATTCCGTCATGAATATCATTAAAACAACAAACTGATTCGAGCCATACATGTCATCTGATGGTCTTTCTTTCGATAAGCTGCTGCAAGAAGCAAGACTATTGCGACAGAGCGGCGAGAATAAGAAGGCCATAGAAGTGTATCGCCGAGCCTTGGAGATAAAACCTGAGTCTATTGTAGCGCTAAATGAAATGGGAGTGACACATATCCGCATTGGAGAACAAGCTGAAGCCATTATGGTATTTGATACGGCCATTTCAATCAAACCCGATGAAGCTTCATCTCATATCAACAAAGTCGAAGCATTCCTTACACTTGGTTCATTTGAAGAAGCCTTGATTTCCGCCGATATTGGACTTATTGTAGCTCCGACAAATGCAGTATTGCATGAAAAGAGAGCACGAGCCTTAGAGAGTTTACTTCGAATACCAGAGGCTGTGGATGCATTCAACGAATCAATCAGATATGATTCGGAGAATCCTGAAACTTGGAAAGCTCTTGCTCTGTGTCTCGATGCCCAAGCGAAGTGGGTTGAAGTTGCCAGGGCGTATAGAATAGCCGGCTCTTTGCATCAAAAAAGAGGAGAACTTAGGGATGCTGAGAGTTGTTTCAAGTTTGCTGAGATGGCAGAGAAATCCTCTTCCGATGAAATGGCATAGTTCATGAAAAAGACATTGGTGACTTGAGAACTCTGCTTCTCAAGTCACATGGTTTCTATTTCGTCTTCCGGGTTTTTCTTCGTTTAGTGCTTTTGCGACTAGTTAGCATACCCTTCTTGTATGCGACTGCACCGCCTCCACCGCAAATAATTCCAATGCCAGCAACTGCAAGCCAAATCCCGAATTCTGCCAGGAATTGGGCAAGAGGATCAGTTGGTGGTGGGGTTGTTGTCGTCGGTGTGGGCGTGGTAGTCGGAGAAGCAATAGAATTGCGAACTCTTATGACCATGGGAAGACCAGTGTGCCAAACAGCACCAACTCTAACTCGTCCGACAACAGTTATGTTTGTCATATCGGCCTGAGCTGGAATCACTTGGAAGTAGTTCTCCATTTCTTCCTCTTGTGACATATAGATATTCTCTAGGATAGAGGTGTTTGTCCAAGTACCTTCATTCACCTTAACGTCGAGTTCAACGTCATCAACGTTCTCCGAGCCATTTAGCATGTGTGCGAAAACTGTCACATTGATGACAGAGATACTGGTGGGAATGTTAGGAGTCCAGTATACGTTCACATCATCAAGAGATTCTGCACCAGCAATTTCCCAATCGAAATCATAGATTTGCTGATACCACTGTGCAATCCCCTCATGTTCTATTATAACACCTGCTTCTCTGTTTTCGGTAATGCTATCATCACTGTAGTTTATGCTGCTAATTAGCACTATCTGACCATCAACGATAATGCCCTTATTGTGGTTTGCCGTGAACCATCGTGTATCTTGCCACACGATTGGGATTCCATGTTCCACGAAGAGTTCTTCAACGATTTCCCAATCATATTCTTCTTCGGATATAACACGAACTGTAACTCCACGTTCTCTGGCTGCAAGAATAGCATCCACAATTTGGTTGACAGATCCTCCCTCATCAACATTTGTGAAGTATGGAATTTGAATATCCAAAGTAGCTTGAGCAGAATTGATACAATAAAGAATTCCATCAAGACTTGTATCGGGACTAAAGATTGGTGTCACCTTCATTGAACCGCTGAATTCTCCTGCCGTGGCAAAAGGTGCCGGGTAAGTGCTTGTAGCAGTAGGTAGAGTCAGGGCATCACCCGTTCCATGGGTGCCTGCGTCATAGACTGTTCCATTCTTCCAATCACCATCAAAAACTGCACGGTAATAACCAGTAACATCACTGTCGGTCATCGCGATACTCCATTCTCTGTTGGCTTTGTATCCGTCTTGGGGGAAGCTTGTTTTAGCCCAATTTCCAGAATGGACAATGGTTGTTTCATTATCAATGATAACGAATTTCTGATGTGCAAGTTTAAAATCATCAGAATTTGTCCATTTGACTTCATACCCTAACTCCGTTAGGTTGTTAGCTACATATTTGTTAGGAGTTGGATAGCCGAGACTATTCCATCCAATTAAGAACTTCATATCTAGAGATGGTTTTGTATCGTGGAGTTCGTGAATGAGATCTAGAATGAATGGGTCATTGATTCCATAAATCTCTATATAGATGCTCTCTTCTGCTGAATTCAGGAAATGAAAGAGTGCATCTTGACTTCCATCTGGTGATGTGAATGTTGTTACATTCATATTTTTCTCAAAGGTTTGCCAAGTGTGTGTCTGTGCGACTAGTACCGACTCACTCATACTAGGTGTAGTAGTTGGTGTTACAGCCAACGGTGTACCGGACAGTGCTATTAGAAATACAATTGACATTCCAAGAACAATGTGGTGGGTCTTACTCATCTTTTTCTCCTCAGGTCCACATTCAGACTAAATTCCGAACGTACTGGTTAGACTTATACCTTACTCAATGGTATTAAACTACAAGAGGAGTTCACCTTGAAATTGTTCTACAGACTAGATCCAGACAAGTACAGGGATGCACTTGACAAGATTAAGAATGAGTATGATATGCACGAGGAAGTCGATGAAGCAAAAACGATGCTTCTGCTTAACACCGAGGATAAGATAGAACTCGTTTCCGGAATGTATGATCCGGCTGAGGATGATGTTGCTACAATTAGAGTAGTCCTAGTTGACGAATCCCTCAAAGGATTCTTTGATTCAGTACTAGGTGAACCATACAAAGTAAGATAAAACAAGTATCGACGACAGGGAGCACTTCCGTAAAGTTGGAAGCAACTCCCATGTCGAGTTACCAATACCAAAATCTGGCATTGGTAGTCTATTGTTCTGGATTATTCCTCGATAGCGCCTTCGGGGCAGCTGTCTACACATGCATAGCACTCGGTGCATTCGTCTGCTCTGGCAACCTGATATACTGCTTTGTCGTTGACGACGTATAGAGTCGGATCAACAGGACAAACATCAGCACAGGTTCCACAGGCTGTACAATTGTCATTTACCTTCCAGATCATCGTTGGTCACTTCTTTGTTGGACTCTTTGTGAATCCTTCGACAGTTTTGCGCAGACTCTTCCCATTTAAACTTCGGGGTTTGTAAAGCAAGTCTCCTATAGAAGCAATCGAGGCATTGTTGTAGTAGGAATATTCAAAAGGACCTCAAATTCGAGGTCGGAAGATTGACAACGAGTCCCAGTGCAGTGACTGAACCAGGTGATTAGTTTTGGTTGAATCCTTTGTCGATGAGCGCCAAGCGGGTAAATTTGCCCGCCGACTAGGTCTCATCGGAGCAACTAACATTGGCTTAGGCGCGATGTTAGGCGGCGGTATCTATGTCATATCAGGTACGGCTGCAGGAATGGTTGGTCCAAGTCTAGTCATTGCCTATTTAGTGACCGGGCTTATCACCGTGTTCACCGCAATTAATTATGCAGAGCTAGCATGTTCAATACCAAAGCAAGGCGGAGGGTATACATTTGCCAATGATACCATTGGGGGGTTTCCGGGATTTCTTACAGGTTGGTTCCTTTTCATTGGTAATGTTGTGGCATGTGGCTTGTACTCTCTTGCAGTCGCACACACTTTTGTTGCATTCATTCCTGATGCTACCGAATCGACGGTGGGTTTCTTTGCGATTATTATCATCTTTATCACATTTCTCACTAATATCATAAGCATCAAGGGTGTATCTGGGGTTCTGGGGATACTGAATATAATTCAGTCAATAGTCTTGTTCTCATTCATCTTGATTGGCTTCTTCTTCATCCAGCCATCAAATCTAGATCCATTCATTCCTGATTTTGTTGGAATACCGCAATTCATGACTGCGGTTTCATTCATATACATCAGCTTTGTTGGCTTCGAATTGATCACAACTGCATCTGAAGAGATCAAAGATCCGGCAAGAAACATACCCCGGGCAATCATGTTGACCCTAGCCATAGCAACCACTGTCTATATGGCCGCAGCTCTTGTAATTGTTGGAGCGGTGAATTATACTGAGGTTTCTACTACAAGTACTCCTATTGCCGATGTCTTTGGCTTCATGCTCGGACCTGGAGCTCGATACGTTGGCTTGGCCGGGATGGCGGCATCCAATTATGCCGCTCTTAATGCAACATTTTTGGCAACAGCTCGTGTTGCATACTCAATGGGTAGAGACAGATTCTTTCCTGCCGTTCTTGACCGTGTCAATCCGCGGTTCAAAACTCCGATTCCAGCATTAATCACAGCTCTAATCCTTGTAAGTGTATTCGCCCTGCCGGGGGATGTATCTCTGGTTGCATCGCTATCAGACTTCGGGTACCTTGTAGGTCTATCAATTGTGAATGCCTCTGTTATTATGCTTCACAGAAAAGGACTAAGTGTACCAGGAACGTTCAAGGCACCTTGGTTTCCGGCAATACCAATTCTTGGCGTGATAACATGCCTCATCCTTGTGCCAAGTCTGCACTATGAAACTCTTCTATTGGGTGCATTATTGACAATCATCGGCCTGATTGTGTATGGGTTATACGGAGGCAGAAGAAATCGATCCTACGTACTCCTTACAAATGGCGAGGACATCTAACCGCCGACTGTAATGAAAGACTCGAAGTCATCAATCTCGGGCATTAATGATATTCTTTCAATAAACTCCCTGTAGAACTCAAGGCTTGGAACAGTAACCCAAGCAATAACATCGATTTTCCCATCGCGGATTGTGTGTGCCTCGAGCACCTCGCTCTGTGCTCTCAGTTCTTGAGTGATCTTCTTTGCCTGGCCTTTTTTAGCTTTTACCGTAAAGAGCACTTTGATGGACATGTTCCTTTTAGAATGCAAAAGGAGCATAAGATTCCTTCTATTATGGGAAAATGAAATTAAATTGGATCTTCTTTATCAAGCCATTCACGCAGAGTCTTTGCACTAGCTAGTGACATACCTTCTGCCTTTGCGAGCTGCTCGGCGGTTGCTTTACGCACTTCATCATAGCTTCCGAAGTGAAGCAATAGTGCTTGACGGCGTTTTGGACCGATTCCAGGCGCCTCCTCAAGAATTGAGCCACTGAATCTCTTCTCTCTTAGCTTATGGTGGTACTTCTGCGCAAATCGATGAGCCTCATCACGTACGTGTTGAACTAGCTTGAGACCATCTGAATCTGCATCAAGAAAAACACCATCCATATTATCTCGAGTAAAGAGAGTTTCTTCCCTCTTTGCTATTGCAGCCACATGAAGGTATTCAAGTCCCAGCTCACCGAGAGCTTTCAATGCAACATTAAGCTGACCCTTTCCGCCATCAACAATGATTAAATCAGGTAGGGCCTTTCCTTCTTCTAGTCTTCCTCGATATCTTCGGACAATCACTTCATGCATCATTGTATAATCATCAGGTGTTTCTTTGGACCGTATTCTAAACATACGATAGCTCCTATTTGCTGGCTCGCCATTTCTAAAGACTACACATGATCCCGTCGGGTCGGTTCCCTGAATGTTCGCAATATCGAATCCCTCAATGTGAAGGGGTGCACGAGAGAGACGCAGCGCCTCCTTGAGCTCCTTCACTCCGTCATTGACAATCTCCTCATCACTCTCACCAAGAATCAGAATCTTTCGTAGTTGTCGATATGCGTTCTTGTTGGCCATCTCCACAAGCTCAAGTCTTTTACCCTTATCTGGAACAATAAGCTTGACAGGAGAGCAAGCAGTCTCTTCCAGCCAACCCTCTAGTTTCCTCATATCAGTTATTTCAACGGGCATCAGTATTTCTTCAGGTATTTTGGGGAGCATGAAATAGAACTGCTCAACAAATGTGGTGAGTACATCAGCATCTGTGGAATCCATGTTCTCCTCGAAATAGAAACTATCTTGGCCAATAAGGCGTCCTCCTCTAACTAGAAGCATCTCAATCAGCGCAGCCTCTTCTGTCCGAGCTATTCCAAGGATATCTCTGTTTACACCACCTGTGTCAACCATCTTCTGTCCTCGCATGATTATCTCGATATCCTGAAGGCGGTCTCTTACTTCTGCTGCTTTTTCGAACTCAAGATTTCTCGATGCCTCTTCCATTTGACCGTGAATCATCTCCGTCAATTGCTCTGATTGTCCATCTAGAAACAGACACATCTGCTCGATGAGGAGTTTGTAATCATCTTTAGGAATCAGATTCTGACAGATACCTTTGCACCTCTCTAGATGATAATCCATGCAGACCCTCTTCATCTTGGTTGGGTCGGGACACATAGCAATAGGTATGTACTTACGTATGGTGTCCAGGAATTTCTCCAGTCGCTTTGTGCTTCTATATGGTCCGAAGTACCTGGCACCATCTTTCTCAACGTCTCGAGTTACGAAGAAGGTGGGTTTCTCGGATTCGAGGTCTACTCGTATCCAAGCATGTTTTCTATCATCCTTGAGAGCTCTATTGAACTTTGGCTGGTGCTTTTTTATTAGTGTTGCCTCAAGGATGAGTGCTTCACGTTCATTGTTAGTCACGATTGTCTCCAAATCTCGAGCTCTCTGCATCAATTCCCATGTTTGTCTCTCGTGATGGTTGCGCAGATACGATCCAACTCTCTTTCTGAGTTCCTTGGCCTTGCCAATGTAAAGAATTTCGCCCTTTTCATCCTTCCAGAGATATACTCCTGGCTGGAGAGGGAGATCCTTCACAAGTGTATCAAGGTCCGACACGATAGCTCAACCCAATTAATGATTTACCCTACAAGAGAGCTTTGATATTACCCTAATCAACGCAGCGAATGATGAAAAAGTTCAGACGATATGGCGCGAAAAATGATGCTTCACTGGATTGATTCTCATTCTAATTCAGGTCTCCATGTTTGACGCGCGGGCCATAGATTGCTGACCGAAGGTGATTACCAGTATATGACCTAGTGATATCGCAGAGTGCCTCTGGAGTTCCTGCCCCTATCAGCCAGCCGCCCTTATCTCCACCCTCAGGCCCAAGGTCAATAACATGGTCGGCGGTCTTAATCACCTCTAAGTTATGTTCAATCATGATGACTGTGTTCCCGGCATCTACGAGGCGCTTTATGACTCTCAGGAGAATATGCACGTCGTATGCTGAGAGACCTGTAGTAGGTTCATCCAAGATGTACAAGGTATTGCCAGTGCCTCTTCGAGAAAGCTCAGAAGCCAGCTTCATGCGTTGGGCTTCTCCACCACTGAGTTGTGTAGCTGGCTGTCCCAGCTGAAGGTATCCAAGGCCAACATCATAAAGTGTTTTCAGCTTGTCCTTGATTTTTGGGATCTCACCGAAGAAATCCAGAGCCTCATCAATTGTCATTGAGAGTACTTGATTGATATTCTTCCCCTTATACTGAATCTCAAGGGTCTCTCTATCGAATCTCTTCCCTTTGCAGACATCACACTGAATGAATACATCACTCATGAAGTGCATCTCAACAGTGATAACACCACTCCCTTTGCACTTCTCACACCTGCCAACTCGAGTATTGAAACTGAATCGACCGGCATCAAAGCCTCTCGCCTTTGCTTCGGTCATCTTTGCAAAGAGGGTTCTTATCTCACCAAATACCTTAGTGTAAGTCGCTGGATTTGAGCGTGGTGTTCTGCCAATCGGTGACTGATCCACAAGAACAAGTCTGTCAATGTTCTCTATGCCCTCTATGGACTTGTACTTCCCAGGAGTTCCGCCAGATCCATTTAATTCTCGTGCCAGAGCCCTGTAGAGTGTTTCGTTCAGCAAGGAACTCTTTCCACTCCCTGAAACTCCCGTGACACAGATGAACTTCCCGAGTGGAAACTCGATATCAATTCCTTTGAGATTATTCTGGCTTGCTCCCCTGAGAATGATAGACTTGCCATTTCCCTCTCTCCGATGCGTAGGAACCGGTATTTGTTTCTCGCCGGATAGGTATTGAGCTGTGAGAGATTCTTCATTTACGAGAACGTCCTGAGGTGGCCCTTGAATGATAATTTCTCCGCCATGGACACCAGCAAAGGGACCAATGTCAATTATATGGTCAGCAGCTTGAATTGTGTCTCTATCATGCTCTATGACGACCACTGTGTTGCCAAGGCTCCGGAGATTGTAGAACGTATCGATGAGTCTATTGATGTCGCGAGGGTGAAGCCCGATACTTGGCTCATCCAAACAATAAAGTACTCCAGTAAGTGCAGAGCCGATTTGTGTGGCAAGCCTTATTCTCTGGCTCTCACCACCACTCAGGGTCATTGATAATCGGTCGAGATTCAGGTATTCAAGGCCTACAGAGAGCAGAAACTTCAACCTAGCTTTGATCTCTTTTAGTACAAGTTCGGCAATGCGCCTTTCACGTTCACTCAGCTCAATAGTCTCAAAGAAGCCATAAGCTGATTCAATTGTCATCGATGTGACCTCATCGATGGATTTGCCCGCCATTGTAACTGCAAGGCTTTCTGGTTTCAGCTTGCGTCCATTGCAACTACGACACATTGTTCTGGTAGCAAATTTATCACCAATCTGCTGAGCTCGATATTGATACCACGCTTTCGAACTACTATTTCCCTGTTCAAAGGCATTTTTCAGCCATGGTACTAGACCAACCCACCTCCGAGAAACTTCCCAACGGGAGGTTTCACTCTCTGCGACATAAGTGATCTGTATCTCTGGCCGACCCCACAAGAATAGCTCCTTTGCGGATTCTGGTAGGTTCTTGAATGGAACATATGGGTCGAATTCGGGAACTACGTCATGAATAGCATCAATTCTTCTTAGCATCCATTTTCTGTAGTCAAAGGCTCGAGCAGCGATATCCCATGCAGATACCCCATCATCAAATACAACAAGCTCTGGTGCGATGTCAAGAGTCACACCGAGTCCATTACACTCAGGACAAGCTCCATCAGGACGATTGTAGGAGAAGGCCTTGGGTCCGAGTTTTTCATATTGGACCCCACAGTGGGGACACATCAGTTGGTTCGCAAAAGTAAGATCCTCAACCTCTTCTCTTGAGGCAATCGCGACACCATTTCCGACCTCAAGTGCAGTTTCCAGTGAACCAATGAGACGCTCACGATTCTTCTGACCTATCTCCAAACGGTCTACCACGACCTCAATGCTATGCTTCTTTCTGCCATCTATGTCAAGGCCTTCAATCTCCTCAATAACTCCATCAAGCCTTATCCTAGCAAAACCACTACTCAAAAGATTAGCAAGAGTGTCCTCATGTTTACCTGCCTCATCTCTAATAACAGGAGCTAGAATGTGTACTCGTTGACCTCCGTTCTCATGAAGGAGTAGACGTGCCGCTGACTCTGGAGTTAACTGTTCCATTGCCCGTGCACATTTAACACAATGCGGGATTCCGATGTTTGCATAGAGTAGCCGGAGGTAATCATGTATCTCGGTACTTGTGCCCACTGTGCTGCGTGGGTTCTTTGTACGTCCCTTCTGTTCAATAGAAATTGCTGGTGGTAAACCTGTTATTTTTTCCACTTTTGGTTTATCGAGCCTTCCCAGAAACCTGCGTGCATAGGATGATAATGATTCAACATATCTTCGCTGCCCTTCCGCGAAAATTGTGTCGAATACAAGTGTGCTCTTTCCGGATCCAGAAGGTCCAGTCACGACAACCAACCGGTCTCTAGGTATATCAACATCGACCTGTTTGAGGTTGTGCTCTTCGGCCTTTCTGACTGAAATGAAGCCAGTCATGTCTTCGCCCTCCGCTCCTTTGCCTCCGTGGAGGTTGGTTCCCTATGTGGCTGAAGTATCTTCTTGAGAAATTTCCCTGTATATGAAGACTCGATCCCAGCTATTTCCTCAGGAGACCCTGCACCAAGAAGATACCCTCCCTCATTGCCACCTTCAGGCCCTAGGTCGATCACCCAATCTGCTGTTTTGACTACGTCCAGCTGATGCTCTATAACAAGAACTGTATTCCCCAGGTCTACAAGTCTATGAAGAACTTCTAGAAGTTTCTTGATGTCAGCGAAATGAAGTCCTGTGGTTGGTTCATCCAACATTATCAATGTCTGTCCAGTTGCAGGCCGAGAGAGGTACTTACTTAGTTTGATGCGTTGAGCTTCTCCCCCGCTCAGTGTTGTAGCAGGCTGTCCAAGCTGCACATATCCCATGCCCACCTCACATAGTGTCTGAAGTCTTCGATAGACAGAAGGAAGACCCTCAAAGAACTCTAGGGCCTCATCAATCCTCATCGCAAGAATGTCAGCGATATTCTTCCCCCTGTATCTGACCTGGAGTGTATCCTTGTTGTATCGTCTGCCCTTGCACTCTGTACATGTGACCTGCACCGGCGGAAGGAATTGCATCTCGATGATTTCTACACCCGCACCTTGGCACTTCTCACACCTACCACCCTTCACATTGAAACTGAATCTACCAGGCTTGTATCCGCGGATCTTGGACTCCGGTAGTGAAGAGAACAACTCACGAAGAGGAGACCATAGGCCTACATAGGTCGCTGGATTCGACCTGGGCGTTCTGCCAATCGGGCTCTGATCAATGACAATAACTTTGTCAAGCTGTTCTGCTCCTATTATGGCATCATGTTTTCCAGGAATGCTTTCGGCATGATGGAACCGGCGGGATAGTTCACGCTGAAGGGTCTCTACAATTAATGAAGACTTGCCGCTTCCTGAAACTCCTGTAACTGCAATAAACAATCCAAGAGGAATCTTGACATCAATGCTCTTGAGATTATGATGCCTTGCTCCCTTTATCTCTAGGAAACGCCCATTTGGTTCGCGACGAGTTTCGGGGATAGGTATCATGTCATCGCCCCTAAGGAACCTACCGGTAACAGAATCCTTTGATTTCAAGATGTCTTCAAGTGTCCCTGCAACAACAACTTCCCCTCCTTCTGAGCCAGCACCCGGACCGAGGTCGACAATGTAATCTGCACTGAGCATGGTTTCCTCGTCGTGTTCCACCACCAGTAGTGTATTTCCTACATCTCTGAGACGCATAAGAGACCTCAGAAGACGTTTGTTATCTCGCGCATGCAGGCCTATACTCGGTTCATCGCAGACATATGTCACACCTACAAGATTAGACCCTATTTGGCTGGCCAGACGAATCCGCTGTGCCTCTCCTCCAGCAAGTGTTGGTGCCGTGCGATTCAATGTGAGGTATTCAAGACCTACTTCTTCAAGAAAACCGATTCTACCTTGAATCTCACGCAGAATAGGCCCTGAAACTGGTTCTAGGCGAGGATCAACTTTTGCTGAGTCGAAGAACACCTTTAGTTCCTTGATAGACATCTCATCTATATCAGAGATCGAACGTCCATTGAAGGTCACGGCTAGTGATTCCTGACGCAGCCGTGCACCATGACAATCAGGGCACTTCTGATGCGACATGAATTTCTCAATCTCTTTTCGACGATACTCCGACTTGGTCTGTCTGTAGAGCCTGTTCTGGCGTTCTAGCCATCCTTCGAATGGCCGCTTGAAGGTTCCTTTCCATTCAGCCTGATATTCCTCATTCTCGCCATGCCATGTAAATTCGAAAAGCCTATCACCAGAGCCATAGAGCAGTAGCTGTTTTTGCCTTTCATTCATCTCATTCCAAGGCGTGTCTATCGTGAGACCATATTCTGATAGTATGTGGTCATACCGTCCCTCAATCATTCGCCTTGTTCTCCAGGTTTCTGTAATGAAAAGGCCTTCTCGAATTGAGGTAGTTGGGTCTTTTATGATAAGGTCAGGATCAAATTCACGAATTGTTCCGATGCCTGTACATCTAGGACAAGCTCCCTGTGGAGTGTTCCATGAGAATATCCGAGGTTCCATCTCTGGCAGACTGATACCACATTCAACACAGGCGAACTGCTCTGAGAGTGTGAGGTTCTGATTTTCTGTAGCAATCGTCACTACACGTTCCGCCATTCTTAGAGCCGTTTCAACTGCTTCAGAGATTCTGCTCCGCTCCTTCTCATCCACAGTCAACCTATCAATTACAACTTCTATGGTATGCTCGAAGTACCGATCAAGGGACATCCCTTCTTCAATGTCTTTGAGCTCACCATCAATTCTCGCCCTAATGAAGCCCTGTTTGAGGAGGTCTCTGAATTCCTTTCTATATTCACCCTTTCTACCGCGCACAATCGGAGCCATTATCATAATCTTGGTACCTGCATCGAGTTTCAGAACCCTATCAACAATCTGCTGTGCAGTCTGAGGTTCGATTTTCTTCCCACATTTAGGACAATGAGGTTCTCCGACTCTTGCATAAAGAAGTCGGAGGAAGTCATAGATTTCAGTGATTGTGCCTACTGTACTCCGTGGGTTACGACCAACACTCTTCTGGTCGATTGAGATCGACGGCGAAAGCCCTGACATGAAGTCTACCTTAGGTTTCTCAAGCATGCCCAAGAACTGTCGTGCATATGCTGAAAGACTCTCCACAAATCTTCGCTGTCCCTCAGCAAAAATGGTATCGAATACTAAGCTTGACTTGCCACTCCCACTAACGCCTGTTACAACTGTTAGGCTATTCTTTGGAATTTCAACACTAATATTACGAAGGTTATGTTCAGCAGCCCCAACTACCACTATTGATCTCGGACCCTCTGAGTCCAAATCTGAGGTGGTTGTTTTCTTTGCTGCTTTCATCCTATATTGCCTTCAATCTTCTTTCTAAACATTACAATCTGGTCTCTGAGCTTCGCTGCCTTCTCAAACTCCAGGTTGCTGGCGGCCTCTTTCATTCTCTCTTCAAGATCAACTATGAGATCCATCATCTCTTCCGCTTCAAGAGGATCGTATTCCTCTATAGTTGCCTGTTTGAAGGTTTCCTTCGTCTTGATTCCAAGTGCAATATCATGAACATGCTTTGTTATGGAAGTGGGGATTATTCCATGTTCCTCATTGTAGTTGGTTTGATACTGCCTTCTTCGATTGGTTTCATCAATTGCAGATTGCATCGCAGCAGACGTATGGTCAGCGTACAGAATCACCCTTCCATCTGCATTCCTAGCCGCGCGACCCATTGTCTGAATGAGTGCCCAGTCAGTCCTAAGGAATCCCTCTTTGTCTGCATCCATAATCGCCACGAGTCCTACCTCTGGCAAATCCAATCCCTCTCGAAGGAGATTGATTCCTACTAATACATTGAACTTGCCCTGACGTAGTTGCCTAATAATCTCAATACGCTCCACTGTACCAATATCTGAGTGCAAGTATCGAGCCCTGATTCCATTTTCAACAAGGTACTCGGTGAGCATCTCAGCAGTCTTCTTTGTAAGAGTTGTAACGAGAACTCGATGCCCCTGGCCAACTGTTGTGTGTATCTCCCCAATGAGGCTATCAACCTGGTTCCCCATAGGATGGAGAGTTATATCTGGATCCAGCAGTCCCGTTGGTCTTAGCAATTGCTCAACAATCTGTTTGCTATGCTTTCGTTCATAGGGGCCGGGCGTAGCGCTGGTGTAGATTGTTCGCTTCATATACTTCGCAAATTCATCAAACTTCAGAGGTCGATTATCCAAGGCGGAAGGTAACCGGAATCCGTAATCTACCAAGTTATTCTTCCGATGCAGATCACCATGGTACATTCCTCTAACCTGAGGGATAGTCATATGACTCTCATCAATGATCATCAAGAATTCGTCAGGAAAATAATCTAGAAGTGTGTAGGGTTTCTGTCCAGGAGCCCTTCCATCAATCATTCGAGAGTAATTCTCAATTCCACTGCAATGTCCAGTTTCTCGAAGCATTTCTATATCAAACAGAGTTCTACGCTTTAGCCGGTCGGCCTCCACCAATTTGCCTTCTCGTCTAAACCAATCCACACGTTCCTCCATCTCTTGTTTTATCGGGTCCAGAACCTCAAGGATGGTTTCGTATTTTGCTACATGATGTCGTGCAGGAAACAGCTCGGTCCAATCACTTGACCAAAGACGCTTTGCAGTCAAGGCTTCAAGCGCAGAAATCTTCTCTATCTTCTTTCCATCAAGTTCGATACGAATGCTGTTCTGTGAGGCAGATGGGTAGATATCGATGACATCGCCTCTGACACGGAAGACTCCTGGCTTGATCTCCAGGTCATTACGTTCATACTGCATTGAAACAAGTCGTTCAAGAAGATCACGTCTGTCAATATCCATACCGACTTCCAAATACATTCTGAAATGATCGTATGCCTCGGGATCTCCAATTCCGTAGATGCACGAAACTGATGCAACAACAAGGACGTCCTTTCGGGACCGGAGAGAGTTTGTAGTTGAATGCCGAAGACGCTCAATCTCAGCATTTATGTCAGCCTCTTTCTCGATGTACATGTCCTTACTGGGAACATACGCTTCGGGCTGGTAGTAATCGTAGTAGCTCACAAAGTATTCCACAGCATTATCCGGAAAGAATTGCTTGTATTCCGAAGCCAACTGAGCAGCAAGTGTCTTGTTATGGGAAATAACGAGTGTGGGTATGTTGTAAGTCTCAATAACATTGGCCATAGTAAATGTCTTTCCAGAGCCCGTGACTCCAAGAAGCGTTTGATAATCTAGTCCACTCTCAAGACCTTCTACCAACTTCTTGATTGCTTGAGGCTGATCACCAGTTGGTTTGAAAGGTGCTTCTAGTTTGAAGTCTGACATCTACCCTGACCTCGTACACTTCGGCTCTCACCTGACGCTAAGTAACCTTTACGGTTGCTGCCATCCCTGCATAAGGAAGATGATGACAGGTACACTAAGAGGTTTCTATCCATAATGATTCGATGCACGGGACACTCACTACCCAGAGAGATACTCGAAAGTAAACATCTTGCGAATGAACCGATACAAGTCCTTGTAGCTCGTAAGTTCCGAGTCGTTTGTATAATTGCATTCTCAAGATAGGAATAGTGGATACCGAGGTTGAGAAGTGGGTATTCATCCATGATAACCCATCATTTTGGAGGCATATTTGTCCTACACAATGGCATCTGATAAAAGTCTGGATAGACCGGCAATACATGAGATGAAGGAATTGCAGAGAACTTCCTTCATCTCATTTTTGGATAGGGTCAGTCAGATACCGGATTCATGCTGAGGTCGTGGTTGCCTCGTACTGCCTTCTCCTACACACGATTATACCAACAACGGGCAAACCAATCGCGAGTGCTGCACCTCCAAATATCAACGACCAAGGCAATCCTCCTGGTGGTGCCACCACAAACACGTTGAATTGAGGATCTGTTGCAACACTGTAGCCATCCCAGTTTTCAAAGCATGAGGTCATTATGTAGTAAGTGCCAATGTATGTACACGAACTCACAGTCATGGTATCATCATCGGTCATCTCAGAAGTACTATACATTAGTGCAAATGCAGAGAGAGGAACAGTCGAGGAATGCATGGTATAAATCCCATCGTCTTTTCCCCAGGTATAGTCATAGCCACCCATTTGCATTGTTGCAAATGGAGATGAGCCAGGAATATTAGCACTTAGACTGAATCTATCAGCCTTAAAGCTGGTTGCATCGTCGGAAATCTGAGCCCCCTCGTAAGTTGTCATCGTGTGTGTTTCTAGTCCAGTTGTAGTTTGAAATGTCAGTGCCAACGAGTAATTGAACAAAGCCGATAATGGCTGACCATAAATTGACCAGTCTCCTACACTTTCATCAACTTTGATTCTCACCATACCCAGGTCCTGCGTCGTCACATCTCCTTGGACTTCATCGGAGATACCAAAGTGTGAGATGAAGCTCATGTCATCGATTCGAACCTTCGAAGGAACTTGGGTGAAATTGCCGCTTGGAGATTGAATGCCATAGCAATCCTGCCACCACCAGGCGACGCCACTTACTTCACCTCCAGATGCTGAAGCTGGATACGTTGTACCATTGATGCCTTCAGCTGTAAAGCCCCAGGAAGGAGTATCATCTAGAGCCAACTGAATTTCTCCACTATCACTCGGTTCTGGAGTCATGAAGACTAGGCTTTCTGTTTCCTCAAGTATGAAGAAATGTGTGAGCTCCTCAGCCACGGCAATCCCGTCTTCAAAGTTTACATTCAATATGCCATCTTCATTTAGATCCTCAAATAGTAGGATTCCAGAGAAGAATAGGCTTAAGTCAACGCCTGAATACTCTCCATTCACCTCAGTGTAGAAGTCTTCAATGAAACTCACTACAAGCCATTTAAAGGTCCTATCCTCGGACCACCAGTCATATGCGGAATTCTCTGCAACAGTATCAGCCCACGTATGATTGGAAGTCAATCCTGCTAGCTGATAGTACTCCGGGATGACAACTCCATCTGTGTCCCAGATTGTTCGATTGATTTTGTCAAAAACCTGAGGAGATACAACACTCTTGTTCTCAGCATACATCCAAACATAGAGGTCTTCCCATTCATGGTGCCAAGTATACGACATCTCTCCAAATACCGAGGTCATGGAATACGAACCCCATGTAACATTCACTGTAAGTATCTCGCCTGTTGTAGTGAAACTGTTACTAGATGTATAGATGTGATTTACATAGTATCTATCACTGGTCGTCGCATTATTGCCATCGAGATCCAATGCACGAGTAATGGGGTCGGTCATCCAGCGCTGTTCTGTTGCATACATATCCGAATAATCAGATACATATCCGATAAGCACCCTCTGACTATTTGGATAAACTGTTTCATAGTCAAATTCATACTCCAGACTCAGGCTTTCATTAAAGAAAAGCACTTCCCAGTTGTATAAACCATTAGGAACTGTTTCCTTCAGAGTGAGGTTGTATGCCAAGACCAAAGTGTGTGCTATAGAATCATCTTGAACACTGAACTGATTATCGCCCAGCCCTGCAAACTCTGAAGCATTGATCTTTTCGTTCAAGTATGTATATGTTTCTTCATAGGTTTCCAAGTCAATCCTGTATAGGATTGTTGAATTATATGCTTCAATAAAGGTAGTATCCTCAATACTATTATGTATCAGGTATATTCTAAATCTAGAGGCCATATTGTAATAGAAATCCTCATCATGCCAATTCTGCCAGGTCCGAGGTTTCTCAAGCAGTATAGTGACATTGGTAATCCTACTTCGGATGGCATTCCTGAAAGCATCGTCGCCTGTGATATTGATGATTGGACTATAGTATCGACCAGGTAGGATCCATCTAGAACTGGAATCCATCATGTTCTTCATAATGACTGAAGTGACTGTGTTCAAACTTGGAACAGAAAATCCCTTATCCCAGACCCTGATCCAATAGGTACTTCCATAATTATGCATCTCGTAGACATCTTCACCTTCTGAAGTGTACGCAACAGCTTCAAACTGATAATTTCCCACTGAGCAGTTCGCTAAGAATGGTATCTTCAGTACAAACTCGATGTTGGTGCCATCAACGACTTTACTCATTGCTTCATTAAGGACATAGAAATTCGACTCTCCTTGAAGCTCTATTGACAATCTAGCGCTAAAGTTCTCAGATAATGTTTGACTATTAAAGACCCAGTAGTAATATCCTTCACATATATCAAACTCATTTGCTTCAATGTCGTATGTTAGCTTCACTGCACGCGTCGGTCGTGAGTCTGCAAGACTAGGACCATATGGACTGTATGCCGGATGAGGACCAGTTTGCCAAGTTTCAGAAGTTTGGTTACGGTAATAGCCCTCTGTGATTATCATCTCCTTCTTGTAATCAATATCCTGAGTATTCAAACTGAGATTATCCCACCAACCATAATCAACAGGGGGATGTATGAAGATGGTCACATTATCATAGTTCTCGAAGCTTCCCATATCGATGTGGATTTTAACATCTGTGCCAGGAAGTATAGATGGTGTACTTTGATCATCCATATCAGTCAGATATGCTATGAAAGGAGACAGTGTTCCAATACCCTCCATAGTAGGTTCGAGGAGTACAATGTGGCCACGGATGTCAGATTCTCCAAGACTCATTCCTTTTGTATCATAGACAACCGAGTAGATTTCATACGTCCCTGCCAAGTCGAATATAGGATTGAGGCTTGCCTGTATTCGTACAACGTAATTGTCTGAAGTTTCAATGAATTCACATTCTTCAAAATTGGGGATTATAAGTGGCAATCCTTCTGTAATGTCAGGAGGTGCATCTTGCTCGAATTCTGCCAGTGTGGAATTGATTATCCATCCATCACCACGGATTAGGGGAGGATTGACAGGAGGATCGCGGTTTCTAGCAGGATACGCCAGATAGCCAAAGAACAGGCTACACTCCCATGCCGTATGAGGAGAAGGCTCTGTGACCTGTTCGGAATGACTAAGAGTAAGCGAAATATAGCTTGCATTTCGACCAGGTGTAATCATGCTCTTAGGAACCGTAATAGTGACGAGGAAGGGCTGTTCTAACATCAGAAAATGTGAAGGTATGGCTCTTGTCCGGCTTGCCAATGAAGTGCCATTAAGATACGTGATATCAAATTCAATCTTGGGTCCAAAGAGCCACTCAGATTGACCCCCAGTCCATTCATGACTCGTTGAAGGACTGCTTTTTGCCCATGACACAGTATAGGTATCAGGAAAACCTGGCACCTGTGCTGCGACCGGTGTCAAGACAAAGGATACTGTAGAAATTATCACCAAAAAGCTCAGGAAGACTGAGAAGAATCTCTTATCATACCTAGTATGAACTAAATGATTAACCACAATATTCTCTCCCACTCTCAACTCGCTAACACATTTACTCGAGAGCGCATATTAATGCAATAGTTTGCTAATTAACTTTCTTTTTTATAGGTTAAACGAGCGTATGTACATAATGCCAATCTCTTTGATTGTGGTAAGATTCGATATGGAGAATTCTCTGCGTGCTTTACTCATATGAATGGAATTCTATTTGGATGACTAGCCACTCGCTAATAGGAAGTACATAGTTCTGAATGCAATACTTAACACAGTAGTTAAGGTTGAAAAGACAACTGGCTTGTCAACTCTTCATTGCCTCTTCCTCACGTTTCAGTCGCTCTTTCTCTAGCTCTTTCAAACGCTTCTCTTTTGCATCTTCTACTTTCTTGATTCGCTTATCTACCTCATTTAGGCGCTTCTCTGCATTCGATAGTTCCTTTTTCCTTCGGTTTTCTGCATTCTTGTATTCCTTATCTGCATCACTGAACTCCTGCTTTGCAAGCTTCAATTCCCGTTCGATACTCTCTGTGCGAGCTCTCTTGGTTTCAGCAACACCTCGATAGCGGTCGACTTCTTCATCAAGACGTACACGTAATTTATCGAGCTCTTTTTGCAGCTGTTCGCGTTCAATCTCCATTGCCTTGCGATCTGAATCCATCTGTCGGACTTTCTCATCCCTAGAAGGATCATCCATCTTTACTGAAATGGCAGGTTTGGGAGGTGGGACGACAGGTTCTTCGATTATTGGTACTTCAGGAGGAGCGAATTCTTCCTCTTCGGGTGGCTCTTCCATCGTTGCCTCAACATCCTCCTCATACATAGCGGACTCTGACGTCTCAACAGGAATCTCCTCTTCAGGTTGCTCTTCGATAGATTCAGGTGGCTGAACTACTTCGCTCTTAGCCCGAGCTTCAGCCTCTTTCACTCTCTCTAGGATTGATTGAACCACTTCCTTACCTTCTTGGTATTCCTTTTGCTGCAGTATCGGAGGTTCTGGTTCTTCTTCTGCAGAAGTCATTTCGGCTGCTTCAAGAATCTCCGGTTCAGTATCTGCGGTTGCAAGGCTATCAAAAGATACATCTCCTAGGCTAACAGGCTCCTTTTCGCTAATCTCAATGGGCTCTTCCGGAACTTCCTCCTCGGGCTCTTCTGGTTCTTTTAGGTGTGCTCCCGTAACCACTCTTCCTAGTTCTGGAATTGGTGCAGATGGTTTGGGCTTGGCCTCTCCAGCCGCCTTTAGCAGAGATGCTCCACATCGGGTACAGTATTTTCGAATCACATCATTTGCTTTCCCACATTCTGGACACGTTCTCAATTCAATTATCTCCTTCGTCCCTGAGTAATGCCATATTTTAGAATCATTATTAGATATACATTTGGCGTATCATATCAAGACCTAGTAGCACGATAGATTAGCAGCAAAAAGCCGGAAGAATGCTTGGTCCCTCTATGACTGAATCAATTTTCTATGAATAGAGATTGGACAGAAAGATAAAGAAAGAGGTTGTATTTCAGGTGTATCTGTAAAGAAGCAATTCTGTTTCAGGGGCACTAATAATGAATAATGAAGCACCCATATTAGATCGTAGGTTTGTAGGCAGGGAATATGTGACTGCCAATCAAGAAGCAAGGGCAGAGGATATGATTCGCTATGCTCGCGCTACAAACGAAAACAATCCGCTATACTACGATATGGATCACGTCAACAATCTGCTACATCCTCCTCTCTATCCGGTTGTCTTTCTGCCAGATATTTTGCGACAGCTCGTTGATGATGCTGAAGAGATGAATCTTGACATCCTTCGAGTTGTTCACGCTGAACAGGAGATGTGGTGGAGGAAGCAAATCCATCCAAATGAGGATATTATTACTCATGCCAAGATTGTAAACATCGAACAACGAGGGTCAAATGAGATACTAGAGTTGCACATACGGTGTAATCACGATGATACAACAGCAGTGGAAATGCAGTACCGATTATTGATGCGCGGCAGAGGGAGAGGGAGTAGTGACTCGCCTCCACAAAGAGAAGAGTCTAGTCATCATCCCGAGATCATATCTCGACACTCAATGAAAGTGGCAGAAGATCAAGGAAAAAGATATGCAGAGGCCTCTGGAGACCACAATCCAATTCATATCAGTGATGAAATTGCCAAGAGTGTTGGTCTGCCAAGAGCTATTCTTCACGGATTATGCACAATGGCGTTTGCATCTCAGGCAATAGTTGAGGAGCTATTGGATAGAGACCCTACCCGGCTGAAGTACATGAGCGTACGGTTCTCAAAGCCAGTACTCATGGGCGAAACCTTGACAACCGAACTGTTCGATATGAAAACTGACAAAGAAGGAATGTGTACGGTTCATTTTGAAACCAAGAATCCTTCAGGAATCTCAGTACTAACGCGTGGCAAGGCAGAATTCGCAACATAATGCAGCTTCTCTCAATCACGGGAGACCCTGAGAAACCGGTGCCTTTCTGACGTAAAAGTCTGGATTTATATAGACTTCATTTTGGTAGGTCTGAATATGACAGAGGAAGGAGTTATCCGCACTCTGAATTGGAGTATCGATTCAGAATCTATACAATCCATTACAGATGATGCAATAGCCAATGCAAAGAAAGCTCTGGATGAAATTGCCACAACTCCTGAAGGAGACGAGAGTATATCGACTCTGCAGGAGTTTGAAGAGATACTTGCACATGTGAGGGAAGTAATTTCGCCATTGACCTTTCTGAAGTATGTTTCAACTAATGCGGCACAAAGAGATGCAGCTCATAATGCTGAGCAGGACATCCTGAAGTTCATTAATGAGGTCTGGAGCATGAAGGCGGTCTACGAAGTGCTTGCTAGAATTGAGGGATTAGAGGAATCTATGGGGCCTGAGGAAAGAAGCCTCCTGACAAAAACCCTTAGGGATTTTCGACATAGTGGCGCAGCACTTGACGACGATGTGCGAATGGAGTTTCTTGAGATTGCCAATAACATCTCCGTTCGAGAGTCAGATTTCAATAAGGTCCTAAATGAAATCACTACAAAGGTGAAATGTACAAAGAAAGAGCTTGAAGGAGTTCCTCCTGAAGTATACGAGAGTCTTGAGATGGAGGACGAATCATACCTCTGCACTCTCGATTATCCCATTTATGTTCCAATAAGACAATATGCCAAGAATCCAGAAACACGGAGAAGGATGCTGATTGCATTTGAGCAAAGAGGAGGAAGGGAGAATAGTGAACGCCTTTCTGACACGTTGGCATTGCGAGATAGACAAGCCAAACTTCTGAATCACCCCACTTTCGCCGCATACGAAATCAGTAGGAAAATGGCGAAGAAACCAGATAGGGTTATTGAATTCTTGGCTGAACTCAGAGAGAAGCTCACTCCCATAGGCAGAAAGGAGATGGATGTCCTAAAAGAATTGAAAGCCCGGGAGTTGGGACAAAATCCTGAAGACGTGACTCTAGAGCTCCATGATTTATGGTATTATCATGAAATGCTCATGCGAGAGAAATACGCAGTTGATCAAAATGAAGTTAAGAAATACTTTCCAATGGATCTAGTTGTCAAGGGTGTTCTCGATGTTTATCAAAAAGTTCTGAATCTAGAATTCAGACAGATAGTTGATGCAAATGTTTGGCATGAAGATGTTACAGCATACGAGGTTTTTGACACAATAACAGGCTCAAAAATGGGGATGTTCTATCTGGACCTATACCCGAGAGTTGGGAAGTTCAAACATTATGCTGTTTCAAATATCCTGGAACGTAGGGAAAAGAATGGTATTGTACTCCTGCCAATAACCTCTATGCTGGCGAACTTTCAAAAACCTACTCCAAAACAACCTTCACTTCTTACCCATCCAGAGGTAATTACATTCTTTCACGAATTTGGCCACCTAATGCATGTTGTGACAAACAAGACTAGATATGCTCGATTTGGCTTAGATGGCGTTCTTCCAGATTTCATAGAAGTGCCGTCTCAGATGCTTGAGAATTGGGCATGGAAAGAAGAAGTACTCACGTACGTATCGGGACACTATGAAGATACAGCGAAGAAACTGCCATCAGAACTGCTGAAGAAGATGCTTGAAGCCAAGTTGCTTAATGAAGCCATTTTTCAGCTCCGGCAAATATTCTTTGGCACCTTGGACATGAGTTATCACACAAATGCCCCTGAAGATACCACCACAGAATATCATAGGTTATTCAAGGAGATACTAGGTTTTTCAATGCCAAAAGAGACCGTTCCTGAAGCGAGTTTTGGGCATCTTATGGGAGGATATCAGGCTGGCTACTATAGCTATCTTTGGTCGAAGGTCTATGCTGAAGATCTTTTCACTAAATTCGAGGAAGCTGGATTCATGGATGAAAAAACTGGTTTGGAGTACCGTGAGAAAATCCTAGCTCCTGGAGGGAGCAGAGACCCTGATGAAATGGTTCGCGATTTCCTGGGGCGTGAATCAAATAACGAGGCATTCATGAGAGCTCTTGGGATTACTAAGGAGTAGAAGAGCCTGATGTTTCAAGTCAGAGGTAGGTGTCATAGCTAAATTCGCTTGATTCCACCTCTGATTTTTGCCCCACAACTTTTGCACACTGCAGTGAGCGGACCTATCCAGGTAAGTGTCCTTTCATCGAGACGGACTCCGCATTCATGACATTCACTCGGGACTTGTATTGATAGTATTCCAGTTAAATCTGACAAATCTATTTCCCTACAGGAAGTGAAAGATATTGATTATAATAAATGAATGAGTTTCCATGAAGCAATCAAGTTACCTTTCGGATAGTTGGCTAGAATTTCAGGAAAGTGAAACAGGTTACAATGTTTTAAGGATGAAATTAGCATTCTTGAATGATGAAGAATAAACCAATCGAGTACATCTTTGACTCCTCCTTTGAGGAATTTCAAGAAGCAGTGGCATCCGAAATTTCATTTAAGGGAGCTGTTTCTTTGGCTCCTCAGCTGCTGGGCGGTTGGTCCTCTCTTAATTTCCTGGGGTATGAAGATGGGATTCCCAAATTCGTTGTCAAAATGCCCTCCATATTATATCGGTATGATTATGGGAAGATCTCTTCAATACATGACACACTATCAGAATTCGAGATATGCCCGGCTATACTGGGCAGAGGGGAAATTGGAATAGAAAAAAGAATTCCCTTTCTTGTCCTTGAGTATATTGAGGGAAAAGTGTGTACACATCCAAAAGAAATCAATAAACGCCGATTTAGTCAGTTGAGTCAAACATTAGAAACATTAGGCCAAATCGATATTCCCTCCCTTTACAGGCACGATGGCTCCATTCAATACTTCAAGTACCTAACAAAGCCATTAATACAAAAGACCAACGATTGGAAGAAGGAGCCACAAACCAGATTTGTGATGTTTCTTGAAAAGTTCCTATCAAATCTCAGTAGAGTGAAAGACAGCATCAGAAACATTCAGTGGGATTCAGCAACCATTCATGGAGATTTGAGTGAGGGGAATATCGTTTTCCAAAGCAATAAGGCAGTGCTCTTGGATTTAGAGGAATGCTGCGTCGCAGAGAAGTTCTATGACATCGTATACCTCGCCGCACAATCATTTGATAGTGAGGGAAGTAGATTATATTTTTTTGAGAGAAAGAAAATCTCAAAGGATCATTGGCAAGAACTTGAGATTATGGCTTTGACTAGCGTCATTTCATGGAGCTTCAGATGGCTCACGGAATGGTACCTTGGGCGAATTGAGCCAAATATCGCAGCTCGTGTTGATACTGGAAATGTACTAGATTATATTGAGAAGAAGATGACAAGGTTGTTTGCGTATCTTTGAAACAATAATCCAGATTGCATTAGATCACTGCTTAAAGGTCAAATACATATTTTAGAAATGCTAGAGACAGTTCCTTTTTATTGCATTGCATGGAACGCAGCTCATGGAGCCAGGAATGCTTGTCCTATTTGTTGCATTTGGGATGATTATTTTAGTTCTGTTAATTGGTGGGAGAACGAACAATCGAAAACGTGACGATGTTGAAAACTCATTTTCTCCTCCTTCTGCATTGAAGATGGTGGTTTACGCGCGCCCTGCATGCGCAGAGGCGGTTGGTGTATACAAAACTCATAGTGATCGACAGATCTTGAGAAAAGCATCGCCATGCCAAAAAGGATAACACTCACTTGGATCCCGTTCGCCATCGTATCAAAGCTTCGCAGGCATCTTGTCTTCTGCACCCATAATAAGTGTAGTCTGGGCAAGAAACACATGGCGAGGTCATATGGGAAGTGATGCGCGGTACCGCCTCACTCTTTCGAAGGCTATCAATTTGCTTCGTCTTCTCAAGCTGCTCGTAGAGCTGTTCGGACTCAACACTTTCGGGGTATTCCACTCCAAGCCTGCGTAGGACTTCTGGGTCCACAACATCATGACCAAGCTTATTCAACACCAACGCAAGCTCTGCCCAAAACATGAGAGGAGTCGGATTAAGTGTCACTGCTCGTCGAAGTGCTCGCTCAGCTTCAATGAGCTTCCCGGCCTTTCTCAGCTGGCATCCTAGTACGAACCAAGTATGAGAGTCATTGGGAAATGCGGCTAAACGCGTCCTAAGATTCTGCTCCATAATATGATCAATTGAGTTGTGCGGAGGCCTCTGTTCTGATGCGTTTTTATCTGTATCATTTCCCTGCAAGCGTGTGTCCTCCCGGCGGACAAAGCAGACCCATTTCTCTGCACATAGAGGAAATAGTATTCCAGTTATATACAGTTGTGGTATGAATCTTTTTCGAAGGTAAACCGCGCCATATCAGATTGCAAACACTTTGTCGTTCTCTCGGACTCGATCAGCCACCTTTATGGCTATCTCTTGCCCAGGTCCTGCCTCTGCAATATCCTTTCTGTTCACCTGCATTGAGGCGACTTTTTGTTCAAAGCTTGTGGTGCCTCCCTCAATGCTTATTGTCTGACCCACTTTAAGGGGATGACTTAGCTTGATGGCTGCAACACCAATTTTACCGAAATATCGAGTGACCACTCCAATCTGTTTTTTGTCGCTCATGTGCGAACACCTTTAATTTCTATGAGCATTTTGACTCAAAAGGTATATGGCTTCTGATAAATCTCACGGGGATGCCCCTATCTCACTTATTACAATTCTTGCGGCATTCAGCAACAAAGCCCAAGCCCCAATAGTATCTTCAGCATCCTCGAGAGAACGATGAACCACTACACCTCTACCATTCAGGTCATATTCAGCAGTCCAGCCCGACATTGCCGCGATTGTGAATAGATGATGGCAATCACTGTTGGTGTTCGCACTGATACCCATCCTAGGTTTCCACAGCAAGTTGGAGCTGATGCTCTCGTGGTCAAATCCGGTTCGCACATCAAAAGGGATAATTCCAATTTGGCCAAGCTCTCGTATTATTTCTGAAACTGCAACCATTCCCTCGGATAGATATCCGTTAGCTTTCAGCTCGTCGGCTTCTGACAATGCCTTTTCGTCTCCTTCTCTTACTCAACTCACTTCCAAGGTGCAATCAAACACCTTCATCAGCTACATAGAGAACCAACACAATAGACACTTCTGTTCAAATAGAAGGGAGTTATCCAATAATATAGATAATAATAGAGCATTTAGGGAACTATATGCAATATTATGAGGTTAATAATGGCTTATAATTGTGAAAATGTGATTTTATAAAGTCGAAAAGCCCACATGCACTTCGGGGTTGGTGCAGTGAGCCTGCAATCTATACCTGACTCGTTCGAACTGCTGATATTTTGCCGACAAGTCCGGCTACCCAGAGGAGTATAGGACCTGCAAGAAGGCCTCCCCAGACGAAGAGAGATATCACTCCAAGAACCAGTATTCTGATTGCGGAGGAGGTCTCTAGATTGCCTTCCGAATACCGAAATGCTTTGAAAGCAAAGTAGCCTGTAAGGACCGGCATGAGACCAAAGAGCATCGTGATTATAATTTGGAAATCAATTGGTACTTGAAGTGCAGCAAGAATCATCTGGAAGAAGATTGAGATACCACTGCCAATAATAAGAAATGAGGCAATTGATCCAAGCCACATCACTGGACTCTTCTTGTTAATTGTGACGAATCGCTTGTTTAGGATTAGTAGAATTCCGATTGCCACCGTGAGAACTATGGGAGTTAGAATCAGTAGGAGATTTTGTCCCTCCCAGAGGTGAATCGAAATCACGTTTATCGGCACCATTATCCATTCATCTAATGAGAATTCCTCTCTATAACCCAAGGTAATCGAATACCTACCTCCGGTATTTGGTTCATATACAACAAGATAGTATTCGCCACTCGCCTGAAGAGTCGTATCGACGTCCAGGACTACTAGGAATGCCGAGGGAGTGAAACCTTCGTAAACCGCAATGGCATCATCTGGGATGAAGAGCGATGCCTCCGAGCCAGAGGGGATTTCAACATATGATGGCACAGTATCGTTCATACCCAAATCAGGTCCAATCAAGACTACTGTGGGACGGAATGCTGAACTCAAGTACTCCATTGGTAGATTTAGTGTCATTCGAAGACGCATTCCGTCTGGTGCTTCAAATGAGAAATACTGAGGCTCCTCGTTTTCCTGCAGCTCTGAATAAATCACTAAGGATTTCGTAGGATCCATTATTTCGATTGCTGTTTCAGGTGTACTTCCAGGTTCGCCTACAACTGGAACATGTGCTGAAACAAATCCCATAACAAGCAAAGATGATATGACAGCTGCTAGGATTACTAAATAGCGGGAGTTCATAAAAACCACGTCACGTATATATAATTAACAATTGTGAATGTCTGTACATATAAGGTATGCGAAATAGGTCGGCTTGCGTCACCGGTGTGCCTGTTTAGCAGATCTATGATTATCGTTCCTTCACTCTCTTAGGTAGACATATGAGAAGAAGTCCTCGATGATCTCGGCATGGTCTCCGGGTATAATCACGTGATGATTAGCCAATGATTCATCCAAGAAATACGACACATCTTCATCAAGATTTACACGAATCTGAGTTCTACAGCACTCTTCCTCCCTCAGATTCTCTTCAATGGTGCCACCTGAAACCCAATAATCGAGTAGCTCATCACCAAATACCTTGAATACAGTGACTCGCTCTTTTTCAAAGCTACCTCTGATGCCAACACTCTTTCCTGTTTCAAAATGCGTTGTTATCTCATAATTCTTGACCAGAGATGTAGCCACAGTACAATGGGCAAAGACAGCCGCATTATTCTCCAAATCCACATCAATCACATTGGCCATGAAGCTTGGACTTCCGGTCAGAATTCTCGCAAGAAGCATAGTGAAAGTCGTGGGAATATCTCCTTCGCAACCTGCAGTCTGTCCTGGTTGATTATTCACATGAGAGAGCGCAAGACATCCACTTACTTCTGTTTCAACCAGATAATCAAAGCATTGCAGAGTAACGGCTCGTAGATGATGTTCTTGAATAAAATCATTGAGAACTGCCGCAACTCTTGATGCCTTCTCGATTTCTGTTGCAGGAATCTCTATTTTGGAGGACCCTGCTTTGAACTCACTTTCTATAGAATTTGCAGTGGTTATTGTTGCTTCAGTTTTAAGGACAGAAAGGTCGAATTTCTCAAATGCTACGCCCCATCGATTGGTTGCCTTTTCAAAATCAATATCTGAAGCAATCAACCAGAAGGAGGGTTTCCCAATGAGGCCTATTCTGCTCTTTCTTAGCATTTCTAGATGCTCAGAGAATTCAACCCACCGTCTGAGCTTCATCACTAGCCCGTCTAAAGGAAGATGAATCAACGCCGCTGGAAATCCATTTTTATCCAAGTAGGCTCTGATTTCCATCGATGCAGGGAGAGAGTTATTGGATGGGTGACTCATGATTATAATGGGAGACCTTAGGTCATTCTCTCGGATGAAATCTGCAACTTTATTCTCGGTACCACCAGTTCCTACAAAGATGATATTTTGTTGTGTAAGAAGATCAGCTTCTCGTTTTTTCGTCCCCATGAAATCATCTGGTTTAATTACTCTAGCTCCTGATTCGAGCAAATATCGTGAATGAGTATCTATGAGGCAGGGGCTGGCAATACTGGAGAAGAATGGAATAATATTGATGGGCATAATTTTCAAGATTTACACTAACGGCTATATCAGTTTGTATAGATGAAGTAAGAGAAGATATAACGCGGAATGCAAATACTATGCTCTGGGTGTTCTAATGGCTAAGGAACAGATTCTAGCAGAGCTTCGAAAGCTGGCGGAAAAGTTTGAAGACGAAAAAATAAAGCGTCGTTTCAAGGATTACAACAAGACACTCCAATTTGCATTTCCAGACATTGATGCACATATGTTTATGAAAATCGGAGATTCCGAGCTGCTTGAGATTGGTGAAGGGAAAGTGGATGCTGAATTGAGTGTCACGATGGATTCCACTGTATTTCTGGGGATTATTAGCAAGACTGAGAGTCCTATGGCGGCCTACTCTAGTGGAAGACTGAAGACAAAGGGAGAAGTTCCAGATTTGCTGAAACTGCAGAAGCTAATGCTCTAGTGCCTTCTACGCGAGAGGTAATCACATTGAAAGCCCTCATCACTGCTCCTCTAACTAATGGGGCAATAACTGAACTTGAAGCGTTGGGACTTGACGTAGATTATCGAAGTTGGCTAGAAACAGGCAAGCTGTATCTTGGTGATTCACTTCTCCCCTTAATTAAGGAGAGTGGAGCCGAGATTGTTCTTGTTGAAGGTGATGAGGTCAAAGAAGAGGTCATTGAAAACTCGAATCTAAAATTCATTGGATGTGTCAGAGGCGGACCCAATAACGTTTCAATTCCCTCAGCTACAAAAAGGAGGATCCCGGTGGTTTCAGTGCCCGGAAGAAATACGCTCGCAGTTGCTGAGTTGACCATTGGATTGATACTTAGTCAAGCTAGAAGACTTGGAGCGGCAGAACGATTCATCTCTAATGATTTCTTTGTGGATGATTTCAGTGATTTTGCTAGGATGTACAAACACACAATGGGTTTTGAACTCCACGATAAGATAGCTGGAATAATAGGACTGGGTGCAATAGGGTATGAAGTAGCAAAGAGACTCAAAGCTTTTGGGATGGAGATTCTTGCACATGATCCTTATGCAGACAATGAGAAAGCAGAGAGCCTGAAAGCTAAGCTCGTGAATCTCGATACCTTGCTTTCGGAATCAGATGTAGTTACGGTGCATTGTCCTGCCAATGATGAAACACGTGGAATGATAGGAAAACAACAATTCAGCAAGATGAAGAAAACAGCGATATTCATCAATACCGCGCGAGCTTCAATAACCGATGAATACGCTCTATTAGATGCCCTTAAGGAAGGAAGAATTGCAGGTGCGGGGATTGACGTCTTTTCCATGGAACCGGTTGACTGTGATAACATCTTTTTGGGTCAGGAAAATGTAACAGTGACTCCCCATATTGGCGGAAATACCAAACAGACAATCGAGCGGCAATCACAATCTTTAGTGAATTCAGTTCGGATGTTCCTTAGAGGACAAGTACCGGAAAATATACTGAACCCAGAGGTTTTCGAATGAGAGGTGATATTGATGGTTGTGGCAGCAATAGACGCAGGAACAACTGGAGTACGATGTATGATTGTTGATAAAGCTGGCAAAACTATCGCCCTAAGTCGTCGATCATGGACCTATTCAACTCCTGAGTATTTCGAGGTAGCAAAGGAATTTGACCCAAAACACTTCTGGGACTTGGCTTGCACTGTTGTACGCGAGGCAATAGACATAGCTTCACACAAAGGTTCTATGGTGGAGGGAATCGCAACAACAAGTCAAAGACATGGTATGGTATTGCTGGATGAGTCTGGTATAGAACTTCATGGCGGGCCAAATATTGATGCAAGAGGATCTATGACACAATATGTCATTGAGGATGAGATCGGAGAGGATTATCATGCGATTACTGGATGCTGGCCGCCAATGATGTTTGCTCCGACTAGAATCGCGTGGTTTGAAGAAGAAGAGCCTGAGATTTTTGAGAGCATAGCCCATGTCCTTCCGATCAGTGATTGGCTTACTTTTAGGCTCTCTGGTGAATATGTTACGGAGCCGGCATCTGCAAGCGCGACTGGATTTTATGACATCAAAAGAGATGAATGGAGTCAGAGAGTTCTAGATGCTCTGAATCTGGAAATGAGTATTCTCCCCAAGATATCCCAGTCCGGTCAAGTTGTTGGAGAAATCACAGAGCAGGCAAGCAAGGAATGTAATCTCCCAAAGGGAATTCCTGTTATTCAAGGAGGAACAGACACCCATTGCGCATTACTAGCCGCACAAGTGGAACTGAGTGAAATTGGTATTATTGCAGGAAGCACTACTCCGGTAATGCTGGTTACAGAAGATAACATATGCGACGAGAAGATGCGTGTCTGGACAGGAAGGCATGTTATTCCGACTCAATACACAATTGAAAGCAATGCCACTCTAACTGGGGCTTACCTGGAATGGATTGTCAATCTTCTCTGTGAAAGAGCGAAAAAGCCAGACCTTTGTAAAAAGAACACGTTTGGAAATCTTGAGAATCTGCTGAAGGATGTTCCGCCGGGCAGTGATGAAACTATGGTAGGGCTAGGACCAAACATCATGGACAGTACAAAAATCACAAACATTCCTTTAGCAAGGATGATGTTTCCACAACCTGCACTTCCCTCTGTAAAGCCTCTTAACGCAAGCACACTGATACATGCTGTCTTGGAGAATATAGCATATTCAATACGAGGGAATTGTGAGCAGCTGAATGAAATGTCAGAAGTAAAGGGAATCAAAGCCATAGGGGGAATGACACGTTCTCATGTTTGGGTGCAGATGCTTGCCAATATTCTGGGGAAGGAGATAAGGACTCCAGTGCAATATGAGGGCAGTCTAGTGGGAGCGGCAATATGTGCATCAGTAGGCATCGGATGCTATTCTGATCTGGAAAAAGCCGGTGAATCTATGGTAAGGTGGAATGAAACATTCCTACCCGATGAACGCTCTAAAGACTACGAGTCTTATTATGCGAAATGGAAAGAAATGTGGTGCGAGGCGAGCTAAATGTACGAAGAGGAGAAAACAGCTCTACTAGAAGTATGTAAAGATATGCTCAAACTTGGCATGGTTATTGGTTCCTCGGGCAATGCTAGCATTAGGGTTGATGACCACGTCGTCATCACTCCAAGTTCTGTGAAGTATATTACAATGGAACCTGATGAGATGGTAGTCCTTAGTATGACTGGCGATACAATCGAAGGAGATAGAAATCCCAGCATTGAGAAATTCATGCATCTAGGAGTCTATAACAATAGGGAGGATGCAAAGGCTATCGTACACTCACACAGTATTTACGCTTCATCACTAGCTGTTCTGAGAAAACCACTTCCACCGATCATTGATGAAGTGGTTCCAGCTCTTGGCGGTGAAATACGTGTAGCTGAATACGCAATGCCGGGTACTAAAGACCTAGCATCCAATGTTGTGCAAGCCTTGGAGGAAAGAAGTGCTGTCTTGTTGGCAAATCATGGTGCTTTAAGTATTGGAAAAGACATCCATGAGGCGCTTCACAAAATGGTTCTCTTTGAAAGAAGCTGTCAAATCTTTCTCATGGCTTTGCAGGCAGGAACCCCCATTGAACTGCCAGAGGATGTTGTTGAAGATGAGATGGATATTTGGGATATGATGAGATCCTACTGAATCTATGACTTCATTAAACTCTGGAGCTTCATCAGGTCCCTTGGAGATCCATCAGCTTTTAGCTTCCCACCCATGAAAGACCGCACTGCAGATAGGGATCCATCGAGTATACCTAGGATTGTTTTAGAATCAGTTACAATCTTCATGTCCGCCTTTTCAGGAGCTCCCTCTCTGACAGTTGCCTTTCCGCCGCTGAATTCGATTGTCAAATCGAGGCTCAAATCCTGATATGTCATCAGCATCGTCTTTTCAAAATCCTGAAACCTCTTCTGCATCTTGGGTTCCTCAACTCTGCTGACCATACGTTGGATAGCTTGCATAAGCTCCTCTTTGTCTGTAATGATATTAGCCTCCTATGGGATGTTCTATTTCATCTACATAATGAAAAATCTGCCTAGTCAAAATGACTATGTAAGAAATCATCTAAATCCTCCAAAAAATGAAAGGAGGATTTAGTTTTACACAACCGCTGATTCTGAACTCTTATTCATGCTTTCTATAACTTCAAGGATTTCAGGAGATACCTTGCCTCTATAGGCCTGGAGGATGCTGTGAGGCACACCCCGTTTATTCAGCTCGCGTTCGAGCCGTTTTATGCATACTGTAACGTTTGCAAGGGCATTCTTGAGAGTCACTAGACTCACTCTGAGATCGTCATCAGAACATGTTGCCATGTTGTAAGGAACACAGCACTTGAAGGCCAATTTTCGGCCAAATTGCTCTTTCTCATTCAATCTTGATGCGCCTCTGGGTTCTTCGAGCCCGTGTATGATATCAGCAAATTATGTAATTAGCCTATTCTTTCAAAATATAATAATTGTAACCGTTTTGGTGCCCAAAAGGATTCACTTTCCAAATTATACCGTATTTTATTTGCAATATGAAACCAAATTTTGATAATGAGTCACAGAATGTAGATATCAATGGTTTCAAAAATGGTTTTCTTCTACGGTTTTTGAGCTAATGTTCTAAATAAATCATCCAAACGTCTCAGACCTTCTTTAAGTTTGCTAACATCATAACCAAAACCGATGCGCAGATAGCTATCCATGCCAAAATGAGATCCTGGAACGACTAGGACATCCTTCTCGATTCTGAGTCGTTCAACCAATTCTATCGACCCAATCTCTAGGTCATATTGTGGGAAGCAAATTGCAGCTGCCTGTGGAGGTATATAGGAGATAAAGTCTGAATGTTCATCTAGCCACTTCTGCATTACGTGCCAATTACTCCTTACTCTCTCTCTGGCTCGTTTCTCCAATCGATCTCGCATCGTCTTTTCTAAAGCAATGGTTGCAAGGAAATCGCTCAGCTTGGAGGGACAGATTGAAGTATAGTCGCTATAGGCCCAGAACTGCTCCACAATCCTTGGATCACTGGAGGCTATCCAACCGATTCTAAGTCCAGGCAATCCATATGACTTAGATAGGCTAGACGTGACAATGACCTTTTCAGACAAAGAAAAGGCTGATGGTGCCTTCGGACCATTAAGTTCGGCACCTCGATATATCTCATCAGATACTAGCCATGCCCCTGCATCATATGTGATTTCAGCAAGTGCTCTCAGATGCTCCTCAGAGATGATTGCACCTGTGGGATTGTTTGGTGTACAAATTGCAACAGCAGCGGTCTTGGAGGAAATTATCTCTTTAAGTTGCTCAATGTCAGGAACCCATTTCCCGTTCTGCATCTTTAGATAGAACGGTATGATCTTCCCGCCTAGATTTTTCCAGACGCCATGTATTTGCATGTAGTTGGGGAGTAAAGTAATCAACTCTCCTTTCCTCCCAGTTTCAAGGTACCTGTTCCACATGGTGATAAAATTGGCCTCTGCGCCGCCGTTTGTGATGAGAATGTTCTCAGATGTTGCCATGGGATACATTGAGGCTATTAGACCCCTCAGCTCTTCAGTTCCATTTGTCTGTGGATATCCCAGTGGCATATCAAATAAATAGGGACGCATCTTTGGATCATCAAGCAGCTCACCGAGTGTAACCGGAGATACACCACTCTCGGTGAGATTGATCTCAACCATATGTTCCCATTTTGATTGCCTACGCTCTAGCTCGAAGGTCTCCAGCTTCAACTTAGTACCCCCACATGATAAGAAATGTTTTCCATTAATGATATATCTATGCAGGTCATCACACTCAGATTATGTTTCCGCTTAGGCATGACTCCTTGAGGAGGAGCTGGAATATACCAATTAATTAGAGAGGAGGACGAACAGTGCAGGCAAAACCATTCGAATACATTGAGAAGCAGCTTAGGAAGAAGAGCTTTGGAGTGCTGAGTGTTGTTACCAACCAAGGTAGCCCGCATTCGACCGGTGTAATCTACACTATTGCTCCGAAACCTCATCCATTCCATTTCTACATCCTAACCGGTGCAGACTACAGAAAAACAGCATACATACGGAAGAATCCCAATGTTGCCTTTCTCGTGACATTTCCCCATTATTGGCTAAGATTTGTGCCCGCCAATGTGGTTCATTTCCAAGGCACTGCAGATATTCTCCCTTTCGGTGACAGAATAGGAATGGAGTCATTTCAACAGAACAGAATAGCTCGCATGAATCTGGAAACTGATTATCCTAAAGAAGAGATGGTATTCCTGCGAATAATTCCTCCTAGAAAGCTGAATGTATATGGTCTGGGAATTCCCCTGATGCAAATGAGATCAGCTCACACTGAAGCAGGCTACAAAGTTGAAATCCCCAAGGAACTAAGGTGAGTGTATCATAATGGTGCCTACGGCGGAATCCATCTGGGAGAAGATATCAAGATTCAGACATTCACGATTCTATTCAGATGTTGTTGATAGAAGGTATTTAGCCAACTTGGCTGCAATTCATCTAGACAATATGTGCAAAAAAGATGACAGAGGGTTCATCAATAATTTGGAATCATTTCTTGTCGACCAGACTGCACTTGATGTGAAAACAGTCAAACTATTTCTCACAAATAATCCTCCAAAGGAGTTGCGACTCGCCATCCAACTCTTCAAGTCTAATGAAACAATGCCTGCTGAATTCCTGCAGGCCCTTCTAAACATGAAGGACTGCGACCTTTACCTAGCAACCCATCTACTCAGTTATGCGACCTCTGGTGAGTACATTATCTATAATGATAAGCTATACGAGGCCCTAATTCAGTTAATCCCTGAAGGGGCATCACTACTTGAAAAACCAGCCAATAATGTGAGCTACATATTGTTTCACAAGTACTGCGAAGTACTTTGCGAGTCATTTCAGCTATCTAGCATTGAGGAATTGAATCAATTCCTGCTGCATGGTTACGCAACAAAATGGGCCTTTGAATGAATGGATTATCGACTTCCTCCAAATGCCGCTACCAACCGTAACGCGAGAATAGCATATCCAATATCACAACTTCACAATTCGCCAAATCCCGGAAGCGCTCTGCGTCGAAGCGTGACCCTTCATTATACCCCCAGTGGATCGGGATAGCATAGGTCAGGTTTCTTGATTCCTGAAGAAAATCAACAGCTTCTGCGGCCTCATCAGCTGTCATCCATGCATAGCCACTCACTGGCAACATAGCAATATCAGCGGTTATGTTTGCCATCTCAGGAATCGCATCTGTATCGCCTGCATGATAGACCCGCGTTCCATTGAAGTCTATGACGACTCCTATGTTATTTGCACTTGGAGGATGAAATAGAACACCTTCTGAGTTATACTTGTCAATATTGTATGCTTGAACGAATTCAAAGGTAATGTCACCGTAACTTAGAAGGTCTCCTGGTACCACCACTTCATCTTCAAAGATTCCAGGTACAAAAGATGGACCTCTTGCTGCGATTAGGGTGGTGTTGGAATCTGACACAGATCGAATGTCTATAGGTGAACAGTGGGGTAAGTGATTGTGAGTTATAATGATGAAGTCGGCATTTTCAAGAACTGATTCATTTCGGTCATGAATATCAAATGGATCAATGTAGATCACGATATTTGTGTACTTCAGCTTCACGCCACCGACTACCAGCCAGATTATGTCTATGCCTTCATAGCTTAGTCCTGCAGGCGGCTCAAGAGGGACCGGCGGAATAACTGTGTCATCAGATTCGTCATTTGGGGTATTTTCTCCCGGAAGGAATCCACCTGAAAATGCAAGAAAGATGCCAATAGTTATTGTTCCAATAAGGACCGAAGCAATCAGACCCTTCGTTAACGACTTCATCCGCAAATCACCAATGATATAGGTAATAGACTAACCTGCCGAGTATATTATTAGGCTTCACATTGGCGCTTTGAGAGGAAGGACCCAAAAAAAGTTGAAGAGCCCTTTTGGGCTCAACTGAATTAAAAATCGCCCTGTTCTTTTTTGGTTGGTTTGACATCCATACAGAATGAGCTGTATTCCGTTAACTTCCACTGGCCACTCGAATTCTGCTCGAGTTGACTTGGAACCGGCATGTCTCGACCACCGCTCTCGACGAATATCTTCAGACCTTTTCCTTGCTTTACTTCCCTAACAACTGTGAGCCTGAGCTTCGATTCATTAATCTTGTATTCATTCTCCCAGGTGCCTCCCAAAAACGAGGGTGCACTATTGGGGTTCTCAAGGAAATGATTCACGTAATATTGTGCACTTCTTCCAAGTTTCAGACCGGAAGGTGACTTGCTGTCCTTTTCACAGTGCTTGCCGGAAACAACTAAGGTCATCATAGCTTCTCCAACAGCCTGCTTTTTCTTGAGATTCAATGCAGCGATGAGATAGTACATAATTGTGTTCTCTGGAGTACCAGCATCTTTTTCCCATGCTTCTTTGAACTGCTTGAAGTCAGTAATCATAGATTTAGTTACTGTTCCCACTTGCATTCACCGAATTTTCAGTTACATATCGTAAAAAAAGGATTTGTGTAGGGCCCCCAAGGTTTTTACGTCATAAAGTTTCCAGAAACGCATCTATTTCAAGCCAAACCAACAAGAGATTGTATGGTTGGCACGCCCAGGGGATGCATATGTCGGTAAGTAAAATAAGATACTTCACACCTGCGTTATTCTTTGTCGTGATCGGTGGTGCAGCGGCATTCATAATCTACCTTTCAACAAGCCATAGCCCGCCTGTGGACTTCCTTTCCTTGACAGGAATCCCTATGCAGAATCTCATTATGATTATTCTTGGAGCTTCAATTCCTGTTTTGATACTTGAATACCTGATCTTTGCAATACCCTTGGCAGGTGGTTTTCTGTTCATAAATCGAGTAATCAAAGCTGCATCCTATGAAATGAACATAATGAATATTGGACGAGAATTCAGCGGTAGGCATATGATAAGAAGAACAGCCGCTCCAGCATTATTCAGTGTTGCATTCTCAAACAACCAAATGATACGGAACTTCATACTGGGCTTTGTGACGATAACCATACCAGACGAGTACCAATTCATGCCTGAGGCTACGTTGGCGTTGATGAGCGCACTTGTCTTCATGCCAATCGCTCTGTTGATATTCATGCCAACCTGGGTCCTGAATGATTCAGGAATTGTGACACATCTTAAGGAAAATAAGCTGAGTGTGAGACAATGCCCTGACACACAGGGAGTTGGCCGGTGGGTCAGTGCTATATTTGGTGGATATGCTCTAATTGCTTTTCCAATCAACATGTTTACTACTCATTTCTATGAACCGTACGTTATTCCAAGTCTGATACCAACTGCAGTGGATCTGGTGAATATATTTCTGCTGACTATAGGCTTGCCACTGTTTGTTATGGCATTCATCCTGCCAGTTGTGGCATTTAATGAAAGATCACAAAGAAGAGTCAGACTTCGAATTGCAGCAATTGCCACAAGGCTTGGAGCCAACATCATCAGAAGAGAGAGAATCGAGAAAGCCCAGAGGATAGTGAGAGAAGGTATTCTGACGGAAGAGGCTGGAAGGGAGATCGTATCATCAGCAAAAATCATGAATGTTGCTAGAAATGAGAAGAAAGAGAAAGAAATCGTATCCAGCAGGAAAACTATCTCAAAGAAAACTACCAAGATAAAGAAGAAAAAGAAGAAATAGGTGAAGCTTACGTTTCTCTTCGCGTAATCCTTAAGACCTCCCATGTCTCAGGTGTTTTAAGCTTGCAAGGGCTAGGAGAATGCATACACATTGATGGAAGATAGGAGGTCGGGAGGGCCGACCTATGCTGAGGAGCCCTCTTTAATTTACAAGATAGCAAAATACTGGATTCACGGATTGGCTTATTCGTTCCTCATGGGATTTATCACAATAGGTTTGCTCTTTGCCATTGTGTTTCTCTTGATTATCGCTTCAATTATCGGGATCATAATTGGATTTGCCTTGATTTTTCTTGCAATCGGCTGGCTGAACAAGACTATCACAGGCTACATATGGAAGATAGAATGCAGAGGAGGGTGGCAGAGCCTCTTGGGCCATGGGTTGATGCTATTCGTGGCACTGCTGATTGTATCTCTACCGTTGATATTTGTGTCATACTATATCTACTCGAACTTCTTTGTTGGGATTATCTTTGATTATGGTATTCTTGCAATAGTGAATGGTGTAATTGCCAAGGCTGTGGCGACATACTTCCAAGAAAAAGCTGCAATTTATGGATATACTCCAGGGACAAAAGGGGGAAGAACTCCGGCAAGCCCAATGACAACATGTCCTTACTGCAATGCTGTATTTCCATATCGAGAGATTGACTTGAGCATTGAGGGAACCGCTCCATGCAGAACATGCGGGGCTATTATTCAAGACCCTCGATATGCCCCAGGGGGCCCAAGAAGACCTGGCCTACCAAGAGATCAAGGTCCGGGACCCGGAGATACAGGCCCTTCAGAGTGGGGGTAAATACTGCATGAGATAGTGTAGTCATGATGGCTACACTATGTCCTTTGTCACATATCCCTGAGATATCTCTCCCCAATCTAGAAATCTGAGTTGAAACCATCTATGAAAGGCTGATGCTCTTATACTGAGGAGATGGGAAAAGAAGAGTGTGATGACAATTCCATGGCTGACTACCAAGGCTCGTCGTGATTCCTTCTTTGAGATATCCTCGATTGCCGATTGAAACCGTTTTAGTGCCAAACTAGGATCTTCCCATCCAACTACGAGAATTGGCGGAAATGATAGAATTTGTTCAACCAGCGAATGATAGTTTGTGAAAGAATCAGTGGATCCTGTTCCCCGATTCAATTCATCAAGTCTGGAATCTGTATTAATGTCAAGGTTCAATCTCTCAGCTATGGGTCTGGCTGTTTCAATCGCTTTGCATTCAGTCGATGAATAGATGGATGAAACGTTATCAAAAACACCTGATTCTGCGACAGCTCTTGCTGAAGCCATGCCAGCTTCTGACAGTGCCCAATTTCTTGTCGGAATGGACAACTCTAACATTGTTTCGGCATGCCGAAGAATAGCCAGTGAAGCCAGTTTGAATCACCTGCTGAGAATCCTCATGAAACACCTACCTACGTTTCATTAAAATCAAGATTACTAAGATGACAATAATCACGGGAACAACTGCAGCTATTAGAAGCCAGGTAGAGCTTGATCCATTGACAGGAGTCGTATTAGATGTTGTACCTCCTGGAACGGTGAGTTCCTCAGTAACAGAACCGGTTATGCTGCATGTTGCAGTCACTTTTAAGACATCTCCGCCTGCAGCCTCTATTGTGAATGTATCGTCCATACCGGAATTCGTTTCCTGAGGCGGTTCGTATAGTCGTATAATCTGTGAAACATCATTCTTCCATACCTGAATCTGTGCAACACGATGGTCGCCTGTTACAACATGAGTCACTTGAACCGTGAGAGTATCGGTTTCAGTATTGTAGCTTAAAGTCATTGGTCCAGGTGCATGTGCCTGCACCGGCATCTGGAAAGATGCAAACAGCATTAGCAATACGACAAAAAGAAGAAGCTTGCGCACTTCTCTCATTTGGTAGCCTCCTAGAGTATATCCAATGTTGGAACGATGCACAGGAGTAATATGAGTCTTTCCGCGAATTGCTTCTATGTGTGCATATTCCTGCTGAACCAATTAGTAACATCCTGAGTCGTTTCCCGCTTTGCAATGGAATTACTCAATATGTGATCCCCACCCACAACAACCTTGAACGTCTTAGGCTCACCTGCTCTCAAGAACAGGGCTTCTACACCGGCTAGATCTATACTCTCATCTTGATCTCCTGTTGTGATGTAGAGGGGCTTTGGAGAGATTTTATGAATCTCATTCCATGGATTGAAGTTCTTGGAGTCAGACCTTAAGCGTTCAAGCATCTTAGCTCGCGTTGACCTATCTTGAATTCCATGCCATGAATCCTTGAGGATGTTGGATGCATCTTCAAGGTGTTCTTTGAATGCAGACAGTGAGGCAAATTGTTCAGTGTTGTAGACCGGTGCTCTAAGGCAAACTGCAGATATTCTATCATCCCTTGCCGCAGCGCAAACGGCAACTGCTGCACCAAAGCTAGCTCCATAAACTCCAACCCACCCACGCAAGAGCATATGATTCTCAAGAAGGTGGTCTACTGACATCTTGGCATCTTCAATACAGCCTGAGAGAGAAAAGAGTCCTTCACTGCGCCTAAATCCTCGAAAGTCAAATGTAAGCACAATGAACCCGGCTTTTGCTAAGTCGGTTGCTATTCCAGATACCTGATCAGGTCCCCCTGGAAGACCATGGAACTTGCAGATGCCTGGAAATGGTCCTTCGCCTATAGGCATAACAAAATCACCACGAATGACCGACTCTTCTGATTCGAATTCTGTAGGAACTACTCGAACATCATGCATCTGGTTGGCACCCCGATTGCACACATGGATACACATGGAAATGAAGGACTTGGCTTTTGCAGGCCAAGTCCAGTATTTTTTGGTTCTATGCAGCCTTGCTACCTGGGGGCACGCCCTCCAAGATAACAGGCACCCATTGTCCAGGTTGATCCGCTTTTTCAACAGCAATTATCATACCCTTGCTCTCGATACCACCAATGTTCTTTGGTTCTAGGTTCGTCAAGAATAGGGCAGTCAAGCCTTTCAATTCCTCTGGTTTAAACAGATGGGCAAGCCCGGTGACCATAGTCCTTTTTTCAGTTCCTAAATCCACTGTAATAAGAAGAAGCCGATCCTTCTTCGGAACTCTCTCACATTCAATGATCTTGCCCGCTCTGAAGTCCAGTTTCTTGAAATAGTCATAGGATACTAATTCCTCTTCCACTACTTCTTCACCTCTCTGCTTTGCTTCTGCAGCCTGTATTCGATGGTCTATGTTCTTCTTAAGTTCTTTAAGAAGGTCGTCATCAATCTTTGTGATTACTGGCTCTGGATCTCCAATTGCAGAACCCACCTTCGGAAAGACAAGTGCCTCTTCAAGGATAGCATCATGTATAGTTGGACCATCGTATCCAAGCTGTTCCCAGATGGCTTCAGCGACATTTGGCATAATTGGATCAATCAACACCGCAAGAGCCTTTGCAAGAACCAATGCATTGTAGAGAACGTGTGCAGCTTTTGCCTTGTCTTCTTTTACAAGCTGCCATGGTGCATTGCTTTGGAAATACTCATTCCCTACAGATGCCAAGCGAAGAATCTCATCAGACACCTTCTTCAATTCATATTCGTTGGTAGCGTCTATGATTGATTCAATGCTCTGCTTGATTTCATTGACTAGCTTTTCGTCTGGCTTGCCATCAGGAACTTTCCCAAAGTGCTTCTTTGTGAAATGTAGGGCTCTATATACAAAGTTGCCAAGCGTTCCTACGAGTTCTGTGTTCACTTTATCAGCAAAGGCATCAAAGGAGAAATCCAGGTCTCTAGTATGGCCTGTGAAGGATACCATATAGTACCTTAGATAATCCGGATTAAGTCCCTTGTCGAGATAATCATCTTTTATCCAAACGACGTATCCTCTGCTCCTGCTGAAGTTATGACCCCGAATCTTCACCATTCCTGATGCAACAATAGCGAACGGAAGATTGTATCCACTACCCTTTAGCATCGAAGGCCAGAATATGCAATGATGGTATACAATGTCCTGCCCAATGAAATGGACCAGCCTGCCATCACCAGGTTTCCAGACCCGCTCCCACGCCTTTGGTTTGCCAGTCTTCTTGGCCCACTGTTCAGTACTCGACATGTAGTGGATAGGTGCATCAACCCATACATAGATGGTAAGACTTGGGTCATCCGGAAACTTGATTCCCCATTCAAGGTCTCGAGTTATGTTCCAATCCTTTAGACCCTCATTCACCCAACCAAGGGCATAGTTCTTCGCGTTCTTTGTCCCATCGACATCCTGCAAATACTTCTTGAGAAAGTCCTCAAATGCTGTCAATTTGAAGTAATAGTGCTCCCTTGTTACTAATCGAGTTGGTGAGCCACAAATGGCACATCTGGGATTTAGTATCTCTCCTGGTTCGAGATATCGTCCACATCCTTGGTCACACTCATCGCCTCGAGCATCTGATGCGCAATACGGGCATTCACCTCGTACAAATCTATCAGGTAGTGAACGATTGCAATTATCGCAGTACGGGGTTTCGAGCTCCTTCGGATAGATATACCCATTCTTCTTCAACTCTTTCACTATCTGAATGGTCCTGTTCCTGTTTTCAGGATCATCAGTCGTGCCATAGTTGTCGAAATTGATTCCCAATTTTGGGAATGTTTCGAGGTAGAACTTGTGATACTTGGTATAGAGCTCTTTGGGACTTACGCCAGCGGCCTCCGCAGATGTTAGAATGGGAGTTCCATGTGTGTCGGATCCGCAGATGAAAGTGACGTCCACTCGCATTTTCTTTAGGAGTCTGACGAAGACATCGGCTGGGACATATGTCCGAAGGTGACCGATGTGCATCTCGCCTGAGGCATATGGTAGTCCGCAAGTCACAAGCACTGGTTTATCTGTTGGATAGTTCCTCAGTTTTGTCACACTCCTAACATTCTAAGTTATTGGCAGCAAAAGCGTAGTTTCCTCTGAAGAGGGTGATTATACAAAAGGGAAGTAGATTCTGCAGGCGGCCTAATATCAACCCGTTTGTTTGAACACGTGTTCTTTTCGTTCCTCTCGTGAAGCTTTCTTTCCCGCCTTAGAATGATAGTCGCGATTAAGCTTTCTTTTGATATAACTGTAACGATAGACAGGGGCCTACCTTTTCAACTCTGTTGGTGAAATACACGTGCTCCAATGGGTATTTAGAAAAACACCGTTGCGATTTCCCAGGATGAAAAACATTCGAAACATTTGCCATAGGTAACTCAAGTTATGAGAAGCTTTACCGTGAAACAAGCCCTCCTTTCCATAATGCACATGTCGAAGTAGGCACGAATTTTTAAGAGATGGAAGACCGTTCAAATCCATAATGCCGGAATCCAAGCAAACAAGCAATAGACGAAAGCTCGGACTGTTCATCTTGTTCGTCGAGATAGCATTTGCGGCCGCATCAGTCGTTGTTGCGATTGGTCAAGGTTGGGATCAAGTCAGTCAACCTTTGCAGGTTTTTGTGTTATTCATTATAGGAACAATCTTCGTTCTACTCTATGAAGAGCTTTGGAATGATTATGAAGAAAAAAAGAGAGAACATCCCGGAGCCTATCCTGAGTTCAAGACATAGATGATTGTAGAAAGCATCAAGCAGAGGGTCGACATGAAAACATCAGAGAGAGAACTATGATTTAGAAGCATCAGAAGAAAGCGTCCTATAGACCTTTGGCGGAGTCTTGTTCTTGTGTTTCCGTAGGATCGTTTTCGTTCCCTTTGTACTTCCAAGTCTCGTTCCAGTCATCTTCATCATTCCATTCAAGCGAAAGGGTGTGGGGGTCAGCAGAGCCGCCCCCACTGCGTCTCAGTTTGCCGGGAGGTGCACACGGAGCCGCGAATGTAGACCTCATTTCAATAAATGAGGAGCATAAATTCTAGGAACTCGCATATAGTACACGAAGACTGCGCGCATCATCATCGGTTGGATCACGGTCACTATCCAGAAGTCCATAGAGGACATGAAGTACTTCGGCATTTTTCTGAAGTGTTGATGATGTGTGTGTTGCATTGCCAGATTGTTCGGTCATCGTTCGCCACTCCGCTTATTCTAAGACGCTTCGAGGTTGTTCCAATTTGCGTGGTACAACTCACCTCTACTTCCACTGAGATTCTATTTAAAGCTACATAGCTAAGACTCAGGTATTCAGGTGATACACAGGTAATACGCAGATATCCACTGGAGAATATGTTTACAGAATGGCTGGAGAATGCAGGAGAATGAGGTTCTAAGGACCTTCGAAAAGTGGTTCCACAGGAAGAATAGGGGAGAGGGGGTTATTCCACACTCTTGTTGTTCTTGTTGTTCTCATCAATCATCTGCAAAAAGCCAGCCTCCATTGCAGCCATGATTAAATAGTAGGTTTTTGCTTCTTCCATTCCAAGTTTTTGAAGACCACGTGACAACTCTGAGAGATGGAACTGGTCGCCACACCCTTCAACTGCCCTAGCTTCCTCTAGAGGTCTGTATTTTCTTGGAAGACTCTTTTTGTTGATCAAAGAATGCAGTTTCAGAAGCCCTGCATCAAGATGTTTGTCAAACATCTTATCAACCCACATAGCCGTTTTATCATGCCTAAAAGCTGTTGGTGGCTCCTGCATCTCATCATCAAGCTTCATACCAACAGTTCTCGAGAAAATCAACATATTAGCTTCCTGAATTAGCGAGGGGGATGTGAGGGTCACAAATGCGCAGATCAGGTTCTTGGTCTCAACAGCCCTGATGATATCTGAGATAGGAGTTATACGCCACTCCGATCCACCTTCACCATTGTGTTCAAACTCGCCTCGGAAATGCGTCACAGCACTGATGAAGGCTGAGAGCATCCCTTCTTCAAATCCGCCCTTCAGAATCTTCGAGTAAAATGGAAGGCCACTCTTCTTATGTAGAATGAGCATCCCAAGGAGATTATTGGCATCATCGAATCTGGATTTTACTTCCACAGCTTCCATCCAGAGCTTGGCTTCACGTTTTCGCCGGACCCGAACAACGGAGCCAAGTAGTATCAGTGTGGCAGCAACTCCAATTGCAGGGTAGCCATAGGTTATGAGAAATAGCTCTGCTTCTCTCACAGGATTTGTTACGCCATTGACCTGAATAGAAGTGGGGCTAGCATAGAAGTTATTCTTGTCAATCTCTATGAGAACATACATCTCTGTACTATCAGCCCATAGGTTGGTCGACCCAAGTGTGCCATTATATGTCCCTGCACCTACATAAATAAGCAACCATTCTGCTAGGGGCGTTGTACCGAGGTAGAGTGTACAAGTGACCAGTGCATCAGTTATTAGTAGATGCGTGTCTTCCTCCATTAATCTGATGCTTACAGTAAGCGGATCACCCTTTAGCCATGTTATGGCGCTATAGTTAATCGCAATTGGAATTTGAGAGACCTCGAATGACAGCTCACCAATTTTACGTTGAAATCCATCTTTTGAGAATTCTATCTCAACTGTATAGGGACCAAAATCCAAGGGAGTTAAACTGACATTGTAAATGCCGTCCCCAATATCCTCCCAAGTAATCCATTCGGATCCTCCACGACTGGCCTGCAATTGAGCACCAGATATTCCCGTTCCATTGCTCTCGAATGTATAATTGAAAATACTCCAATATGTCCGTCCGTAGTAACATATCAACTCATCTGCTTCACTCAATACTGTGCTTACTGATTTGAGAGTAAAAGTGAGAGAGAGTTCTCTCTGCAAATAATCAGTCTTGTTGGCAATAAGAGTGAATGACCATGATCCGATAAATTCACCAGAAAGAAGCAAAACATAATGGTCATCTTCTGATATAACAGAGCCAATGAAGCCTTCATGGTCATCCACTAGAAATAGAAAATCTGCACCAACTACACTTGATATTGGTTCTCCAAGCAAATTAAGGCGCTGGTAAAGAAGGGTCACTCTAAGAGTCTGTCCAAACTGTGTGGAATACTCCGATAATGGGGTCTCAATGGAGAGCCGTGTTGGAATCCGAACAACTGAAAGTGAGAACGTGGTTGTTGCATCATTATGATTATCGAGATGAGCTCTGAACCTGATTTGGAAATCACCCAATTTGGAAGGCGTTATATTCACACGGTATTGACCAGTTCCTAGATATGTTACTGAGGAAATTGATATTCCTTCAGGCAGGCTTGGATAGCTTATTGTGGCACCGCCAAGTCCAACAAGAGACTCATTTGTGAATGTAAGTGTAACTATACATTGCGCATCTATGGCAATGATTTCAGATGATGCCTGCAATGTCAATTCTGTTGGGATGAATGTGGAAGTAATTGTGAACGAATAGAATTGGGCTTCATGATTGATCGCAACTGCTTCGATGAGGACTGTATACGCACCAGTGGCTTGAGGAGTCAGAATTAGTGAGTAATCTCCGTTCCCCATATCTACAACTGAACCATATGCTAAGCCAGTTTCAGGTGACACACTAACAACAGATACACTAGCCCCTGAAAGCCCTGCTCCCGTAAGATTCTCATACTGGACAACTAAGCGGTAGGATTCGCCATAGCGAACTATGCCTGCGGTACCATTCAGTGATGTAAGCGATGAACCATATTCTCCAACGATCAGAATGAAAGCGTCCTCGGCATCCTCATAGAAGGGTTTTGAAGAAGTTATCTTTATTGCATAATTACCTGATACATTGGCCACGAAATCCAGTTCATAATTTCCTAGACCAAGTTCATTAATCGAAGACCATGAAAGCCCATTCGATGGACCAGTATAAGATATATCGAAATCTGAGTTCTCGATACCAACTCCATAGCGATCTGTAAAATTGAATGTGGCGGTAAGAGGACTTTGCAGGTAGGCTTCAGCTGCAGTAGCAGTAACCTGAACATTATTATCTGGAGCAATCACCTGGATGACAAAACTTGTTGACGCTTGGTCATAATATTGTGAAGATGCATTCACTATTACAACGTGTTCTCCAGGGAGAAGAATGGAAGTGTCAAAGGTGCCCTCCCACCAATTCTGAATGAGATTGGGGATGAAGGTAATAGCATATTCTGACCAGTTTGCCAGGATGGATGCTGCGGGATCCATTATGAATTTATTAGATTCAATATCTCTAAAACGAACAGCATTGGTGACTACTCCGCCACCCTCTGTTTCTATAAGGGAATTCACTACCACTAATTCTGATTGATGGTGAACCTCAAAGTTCACCTCTCCAAAAGCAACCTCAGTTCCATTATTCCAGATTGCGGCAAGCGTCCACGTTCCGGCCGTGGTGTTGGAAGAGTCAAGGTAAAGTCCTGTACTATTGATAATCTCCCCGGAACCAGCTGTAATCAATTCGCTCCCCCAAAGAGTGCCATTAGGTAAATATAGAGAGACATTCACCGGATCATCAATAATTGGATTTTCAGTTGAAAAACCAATGGTTGTTGATGAACGAATGTATTCAGATGTACTGAAAACAGTTTGGTTAGTCCATGGTCCTGTTCCTGTTGTGCTTTCTTGAGAGGAAATTGCTTTCAGGTAATTTTTGGCATCTAGTTTCACTACCCACCAACCTAGAACATATAGTTGATTAGAAGGAATCCTGACAAAATCAGGATATATGACGCAATTACTTGTCACATCCGTGAGGAATGGATTGAGAACAGTAACATTTTCCCAATCGCTGGGATAGTAGATGATTATAGACGAGTTTTCCAATTCTAAAAGACTTCCAAAATAGGTGTAGAGACCCAACGATATCCCAGATCCAGTTTCTGCAATAAATGAAACACCCTGAGAACTTGGATTGAGTTCATAAGTAGAATTAATGTAACGGTGATTAAGGATAGAAGCATTATAATCAAAGGAAACTGGAAGGGTTGATGTAAGTTCTATAGGCACATCTTCTGTCCACAACGATGAGTTGGATATACTTGCAGCCCCAAAACTTGTTCCTGTCACATCGGTGACTGCGCTATTAATATGGAAATCAATGTCGAGGTCATCAAAATCTGGAGCAGTCTGGCCTACCAATCGAATGTTGTCAAGAGTAAATTCGATGAATTGCTGACTGTGGGTCACATTAGCATCGAAATAGAGGCCAATTCTGAATTCAAATTGACCACTAAATCCTGAGAAATCAAGGAGAAGATCACCTGTACTATATGGCACTCCAACTTCTAGATTGCTTGCAGTAACATTCCAAATCAATGTATCATTTGCCAAGACTCTTAGTGCTACATTCTCATTCAGTGGACCTTTATCGTAGGAATAGTCCAGGCTAAAGATAAATTGGTCCAAATGTGGAGTGTTTGTCACATTTTGAATCCAGTAGACATAACTTCCTTCTCGAAACTTATAATTGCCTGGAGTCCCAGGACCCTTACTTCTCACTGCTATCGTTTCCTGGCTTCCATCAGCTGTGTATCTCCTTATGTATTCTGTAATCATTTGCTGGCTTGCATCAGATGAGTAACTGATTGCATCCCAACCATAAGGAGCAAATGCGGCATTTCCAGTTGGGTTAGTATTCACACCTACAATTCCATCATCTAGACTTCCGTTTGCGATGTATAACCTCTCTAGATTCCAGAGATTAACATAGGCCTTGCTTCCTACCCAGTCGTTTGCGGAATCAACTTCTAAGGAGGATGTCAAACCGGCATTGGCAGCAGAATCGGCAGGGGTTGTTTGAGTGGTCCAGTTGCCTCTCTGTTCAATCGTAAGCGGTTCGAGAATGCCAGATACTATATGCTCTGCAATTAAATGATTGTTAAAAGTTGGACTGATGTTCTGTAGTGAATCTGTTGTCAGAGATGAAGAATCATTATTGATTTGAGAGTTTGAGGAATTAGGGATAGGTATAGAGCCCACTAAAAAGAGTACTACCAGTATGGTTAATCCAATCCTCACTCTCATTACTTGCCCCTCGTAGTCGGTCAAGTATGAATCTTTCAGCTCGTTGAGTGTCTGGTACTTGTCTTTGTCTGATTAATTGGTGGTTATATACAAAATGTGTATAGCTCTCTTCCAAAAAATGGAAAGGCTTCAACTTTCATTTCTAGAAGATTCATTCGCCGTTAGAAACAATCCTTCCTTGGGCAATTACATCGTGCTTGTGAATACTCTCCAGAGACCTTGCCTCTGCGTACATCTCCAACTGTCTATCTTTATAGGTTTCATTGGCATTTTGGAGAATGCCTCTGCATACATCTTCGACGAATAGGGGGTTCTCATGCATCTTTTTTGTTACATGAACCTCATCCTCCAGTTTGAGCAGAGAATAGGTTTTGCTTGAGAAGGAGCTCTCGACAACTTCAATCATGGAACCATAGGATGGCACCTGGTCCGTTGGTCCAATGATTCTGAGGGTTCCAATTGCCCGTTGCATGTGAGTCAGGCCGCCATTGTTGGCCATGCAGTGCGGGCACACGGTATTTCCAGTCACTTTTACAGAAATGTCATGGATAGTTTCCTTCCCGTTCTCCATTGTTGTAATTGCAGAGATATCACATACCTCCCATGTTCGTTTCATTGAAACAGGAGTCTTGCTTGTGTAGCCAAATTCGAAATCAAACTTGATTTCGGCTCGTTGGAAACTATGTTTCTTCCGCAAGGCTTCAAGGATATGGATCTGAATCTCCTCGATTGATTTATGAACACTGAATTCATCACTTATGACTTCAGTCATCGACTCTACCAGACGAGACATATGAATACCTTTGAACTCAGCAGGAAGGTCAATGGTCATCTCCACCTGAGGTATAATATGATGCCTCAGGCCTCCTTTTTCAGTGATTATGAAGGTCTTGAGATTCTTGACCCCCACCTTCTTTAGCTGAATTCGATGCCTAGGTTTTTCGTCTTGAGTGTCGACTATCAGTTTCAATCGCCTCAGTAAGAATCAGTTTTTCAATAGCCATGAACGATACTATGCGCAAATTGCTCCCCCTTTTAGCTTTACGTTTCGGCGAAGGTGGATCATTTCATTTCATTCGAGGAGAAACAGGCAGTTGAACCTACGCTTTCGCTTACGCAGACTGATACCTTCAATGAAGTAGGAAAACCGAGCGATGTGAATATGTATTCGGCTAGTAACTCAGCAGTGGTTGCATGAATTGGAAGGATTTTACAGTCATCCGAAGGGAATCTGTAGGTTTTCCCCTCAGCATAGACAATAATGGAGTCTTCTTCTTCCTCCAGTTCAATAATTGGGGAATGCCCTGGAAGGAGAATTTTGTGATCCAGAGTTTTACACACCTTGGCTACAGCATTCTTGACAACTCGGAAATCGAGGACCATTCCTAGTTCATCCAACGCTCCGGCTATAACTACCTCCACAGCATAGTTGTGGCCATGTAATGCTTCACAAACACCACCACTGACAACAAAATGAGCTGAGCTGAATGACATCTTCGGGTGAGATACTCGGATACTATGCATGTTTTTTTCCTCTTTTGCCACTTGGGTGCTTTTCGAGTATAAGCTTAGTGCTATTCCTCTTGAGAACGTACTCTCTGGTTCTCAAATAGGTCTATTAAATCAGCAACAGTTGTTGCCTGTGTAGAATCTTTGTCATCCCGCCATCTTCCTGTAAATCGAGGGAATCTGATTGCCAATCCGCCTCCTGGGATTTGGCCTCTCCCGGCATGATGAGTAGGACTGATGGTTATCTCATCACCCAGTACTTCAATCACTTCCTTGGGTTCAAACCAAACATCTGCTTTCACATCAGACTGCACTTTGGGATTCATTTTCTCTATCTTGATTTTGTCCAATCGCTCTTTGAACTCCACTAGTAATTCATCTGTGAAACCTGTGCCAATCTTGCACACCGTGGGATATGTGTCGTTTATAGGATCGTAGGCGGATGCAAGGATTACACCATAAACACCGGTTCGCTTACCTCTTCCGTACATTGCCCCAACGACAACAAGATCAACAGAATCGGCCATACCCTCCTTGTATGATGCCTTCAATTTAATCCACAGCCAGCTGCGGGATCCTGCTTGGTATGTCGATCCTTCATGCAATGCTTTTGCGATGATACCTTCATGACCTGATTCAAGAGCCTCGGTGAAAACCTGATCCAAGCGGTCAGGCTCATCTAGGACTTCGCCAGACGTTAGTGCAACCTCGCGGCATGGTTTGATTGCCTTCTCTAATAGCTGCCTTCGTTTCATCATCGGGTAGGATGTGACATCCTTGTCTTTGAGGAAGAGGATATCGAATAGGCGAAGTACAACGGGGACCTCTTTCTTCATCTCTTTGATTCCAGTCTTGCGCCTTCTTCGCAT
>JBHLQM010000001.1:82575-93642 GCA_048884785.1 Candidatus Thorarchaeota archaeon
GAGAAGCTCCTCTGCAGCAGCACCGATATCCCCTGTCTTTCTAAGAACCTTTAGAACTTCATTCTCTGATGCGGAGGCGGCATTTGCCAAAACTTGCACAGCCATCTTCTCCGCAAGTCCAATCTCAGGAAGACCCATCCAATCAGGATGTAGTTTTCCTATTGTTAGTGCTACAATAGGACCTACTTCTTTTGGTTTGGCTTCCTGAAGCAACTCAGAGAAGATGTTAGTCTTCTCTATTGATCCTGCAGAGGTCTCTATGGTATCGTATGCCCGTGCAAGCTGTTCGTAGAGCAATAACCACACATCCAGAATTGGGAGCAACCATATGCTTTATAAACACAATCAGGAGCAAACCACAAACTGACGACCATTTACGGTGAGATTGAATTGGGAAGCATTCGACCAGGCTACATTAAGAACGCGGCACGTCTGCTGCTGCAAAGCTACGCAGATGAATTCACGACTGATTTTGAAACAAACAAGCGTCTGGTTGAGCAGTATACCGACGTGACATCCAAGAAAGTCCGAAATAGAATAGCAGGCTACCTTGTTAGAATGGTCAGAGTAGAGATCGCCGATGCAGAAGCCGAAGCCACACAGGGCGGCGAAGAAGTAGTCGACGATACTGAGATGTAATCATCACCTATCTAATAGAAAAAGAAGATTTCACGGGAGTCAGTGCGACCCCCGTGTCCTACGACCTATATCTTCAGTTCTTTCTTCTCTTTTGTTATCTCTGCTGCTTCAGCCATAGCCTCGTCATAGATATCAATAGGATAGCGATTATGAAGAGGTGAATACTTGGCACCAAAGGCAATGGAACCATAGAATCTCCTAGCAAACCATCCAACTCCTCTCATACGTACCATGCTCGACGCTCTCTTGAACTCCTCCAGGGTTCGCTCGTCCCAGGTGCCGGTAAGACCACTGAAGAACGAATAGAGATACAACGAGGGTACGATTCCTATAAAGAAGATGAGGGCTGAAGAAACCAGGTCATTCACTCCACCCCAGAGGGCTTGTGAAATTATCTCCAATATGATGTAGTTTGCAATGGCTGCAATTCCAGGACCAATATAGCTCTGCCACGTGTAGAACTTGGGTGCCGAGATCTCTCTGCGAATGATAATCCATGCCACAATATCCTTGACGACAAGCCCAACAACATAACCTATGATAATTCCAGGCATTCCTCCAAGATAGATCCCGAATACCACTGGTTCATACCACACAAACAGTGTCATGGCTATTGCACGAATCACTTGTTCGAGGACCCATACACTCGCAGCAAGACCAGTACGCTCGGCTCCGGCGAACATCCAATCGCCAAGCCAGCTAAAGAAGCCTATAAGCTGGAAAATCAGGAAGAACTGTAGAAGAACAGCGGCATATGCCCAGTCTGACCCTGCTGCACCAAGAATGGCTCGTGCACCAGTTGCCGCAAGGACTGATATTAGCCAAAAGACGAAGAATGCGCCATATTTCAGTCCCTGAGCCGTATAGAGTTCAGTTAGCTTCTTCTTGCCACGAGAATAGGACTCAGAAATACCTCCGAGCATGCCTTCCATGAACAGACCCACAACTGATACAATGATTGCAAGATCCCATGCCAATTGATATTGGCCTTGAAGTGCTGACCAGTTTAGTAGATTCGTACTAATGAGAAGCATTTGATAGAACCAAACAAGGGGAACAGTTGCTGCTCCAACGGTCCATTTGGCTCCAAACTTCAACGCCTTTCGAACTTGCTCTCTACCAAAATCGATTCTAAAGAGAGTTGAAACACTAAATCCTAGTTTCTTGAAGAGAATTATGGATACACCAAATATGAGCCATTCTGAGAAATACGATCCAATTGCCTGTCCAATTGCTCCTCCGAGAGCTTCTCCAAAGATAGGATTCTGTGAACCCCACCAACGGAAAACAAGAATGAGCACATATGGTCCAAGCGCATCGAAAACCACATACTTCAGAATATTCGTGATTTGTTGGTAATCTATACGATTCATGCCTCTGAATACATGAATAAAGAGCAATGTAAACCCAGGAAACTGGAAGAGAGAGTGCGCAATGAAAACATACGATAGATGAGCGAGATAGGTGTGTGGGAACACAATGGATCCTACGAAGGCTACAATGGATATCTGTACGACACCTGTGATACATTGGAACCACACAAAGATTTGCGCATACTTTACGGCCTCCTCAGGATGTGTGACCCTGTATTCAGCGAAATACTTTGCAAGAGCCACACTTGTTCCTAAGTCAAAGAGTGTCCATACTCCAAGAAAGAGATTAACACTAAAGGAAAACCATCCTGCGGCTTGTGGGAAAGGCATAATGAAACGCGGGTATATCATTATGGTTAGAACTACTCTTGGGATTACTAATAGAAGGGTTAGGAACAACTGAATGAGGAAGCCACCAAGTTGTCGGTGCATGCCAACTTCCTCCCATTCACTGATTTCATCAGTGACTTCGACGAGGAGCTCCGCTCTTTCAATTTCAGTAAGTACCTCTGTCCTCGCTTTACTCTTCTTTTTCATTGCTCGATACGAGGTGGCTGTAATTATTCCAATGACTACAACAACACCACCAATGATCAGCTGTTGTTCGAAGTGTGGAACTGGAGAGTAGTTCCATTCAGCATAAGTAAGAGGACTTTGATCTGACAGATAGATGCAGGATGAATAGAGAAAATAATTGAAGTAAGGCCACAGCACTATTTCATAGTTGATTTGAGGGGTTTCTGCAGTGCTATTCAAGGTGAGCCAGGGGGTATATATCAGGATACTGCCACTGCCAACTGGAGTAAGGGTGAGCAATGGAGAACCACCCGTTCCGAACCCAGTATCATTGGCAAGAAGCGTGACAGTATTGGAGTCAAGTTCCGGAAGAATGCTGATTTTTTCAGCAGGAGGGGCTGAAGACCAGTCATAGCTAAATGCTGGATGATTCTGTACCATCATCCGCGTGACTACGTTCGCCATTTCCTTGCTTTCTACAACTTCATCTGACGTGGTGACATTGAAGTAAGTAAAACCTGTCGCATCTTCAGTGATTGCTGGGCCCATAATAATGAAAAGACCGCCCCCACCATTCAGAAAGGAACTCAAATCAGTGAAATCGGATGGAGCGATTGGAGTATCGATTAAGACCAGCGTATCCACATCAAGTGAGAGCGCTTCCGAAATCGATGAAGAGGTTGCGACGTTTAGTGAACTATCATCAAGTCCGAGAGAATTGGTCACTGCAGGGGCATTTGGGGCCCCTACAACTATAACATCAATGCTCGTTGGGGCTTGGGCCGGCGTTAGAGGACCAGCAACAACTAATCCAATAATTACACCGGGAAAAACGAATATCGCAAGAATCATTGAAATTATCATAGCTCGGGTTTTGTCCATATATTACATGTCCTCCAATGCATATGTGGCAAACGTTCCAGTAAGTAATCGGTCTAATATCAATGTCGGATTTCATCAAGACTCAAAAGGAAATGCATTATTTCTACTTCGAGCTTTATGAGCGACTGGCAAAATATCATGTATCAAGCGGATTGCTTAGAATGCATGGATACAATACTCAATGATTTCAGGGGAATGTTCAAACTGATCTATATCGACCCCCCCTATTTCTCTGGGACAGACTATTCGTTAAGAATCAGAGAAGATGAGTCAGAAGGTTCATCTCCGAGAGTAAGCGAGCAGCCAACTTATACTGATAAATGGGAGGGAGGTCTATCGGAGTATCTTGATTTCATGAAACCTCGTCTGTCGCTCATGAAAGATTTGCTGGGGGATGGGGGCAGTCTGTGGGTCCATCTTGACTTCCATGTTTCGCATTATATCAAGACCTTTCTGGACGAGCTATTTGAGTATGACAATTTTGTGAATGAGATAATATGGAGAAGGACTAACAGTCCAAAAACTCAGAGTAGGGGTTTTGGATCTCAACATGATGTAATACTTCTGTATGCAAAGGATGCCTCCAATTTTCACACCAGTCCCATTTTTCGTCCTCACGATGAACGGTCTCTCAAGCCATATAGCTATGAAGATGAGAGAGGAAAGTTCAGGCTTATCGAGATTGAGGCACAAGGCATTCAGCGCTCAGAATCTAGGAAGCAATTCGAATGGAGAGGCCGAATGGCACCATATCTCTATCGAAAAGAAACTCTCGACCACTGGTGGCAAGAGGGCGTGATTTACGAAAGCCGAAACGGAAGATACACGAAAAAGCAATATCTTTCGGATGTGCCTGGAATTCAAGTATCGGATTTGTGGTTGGACATACCGCCTATCCAGGGTTCATCACACGAATACACGGGTTTTCTTACTCAGAAACCTTTTGCGCTTCTTGTCAGAATACTGGAATCAGCCTCGTCAGAAGGGGACCTTGTTGGAGACTTCTTCTCAGGGTCAGGAACAACTGCTATTGCTGCTCAGGCGACTGCCCGAAGGTGGATAGTGTGTGACTCAACGAGCGTTGCGATGGATCTTTTGAAGTCAAGACTGGTAGGTATGGGGGTCTTTGATAGTTTTAAGACAGTGAAGCTTTAGACCGGATAACATTTGTAGAGGCTTTGCTTTGCAAAGATTGTATCTCTAATCATGGGTGAAGACAGTGGCTGAAAAGATTTCTGGGAAAAGAGGAGAGCTTCTGAGGATCGGTTTGGCAGCAAGAAACTGGGCCCTTACTCATATCGACGATGATGAAAGTATAATGGCTTGGAAATGTCAGGATTCTAAAAGGTCATCCGCTGAGATAGCAACCCATATTTCCTTCACTCTTGTGGCCGTATGTCACCATATAGCTGGAGAGCTGGGACTGACTATCGATATTAATGAGCCTCTTGCAGATGAAAGCGGTTCTCAACTAAAGGCCGAAATCAGAGGAGCGTATGATGCTTTCAAAGAATTATGTACCCATATGAGTGATGAGATGTTGGAGTATCCGACGACTTTGCCTCCTCCTGCAAGAATTCAAGAGAGCTCGGTAGAAACGATTCTTAGAATAATTGCAGGGTACCACACAATTCATCATAGCGGACAGATTGCAATGCAAGTCAAAATGGCAAAACGTGCAATCAAGAGTTGAGTGTCGCAGTATAATCAATCAAGCCAGATGGGCTCTTTCAGCAATTCTTCATCTTTCCAGAGTTCATTGAGTATAGCTAGGTCGTGGCGTCTCGTATGAAAGTAAATCAGAGCAATACCTCCCAGACCAGATAGAAAGATGGCGTAGATAATCACTAGGGATGATGCCAGTGCAAAAATTGATGTGCCAAATGCAATGAATGATACAAGACTAAGGAGGACAATCAATCCGCCTCCAAGAATTGATATTGAGTAACGCCTCTCCGCTCTTCCGGCTTCTTCTTCCTTCCTAATCTTCTTTAGGGATTCAATGATGTCCGATTCAGACATCTCAGTGTCTCGTAGTATCATCCTTTCAGCAAGCCGCGGATGCATTCCAAATTCGCGTGTTATATGGAGGGGGGCATCACCGGATTCACGTGTGGCACCTCTTAAGAGAAGGATCAATAGAAAGACCGCGCCTGCAGGATATGCGAAGTATTGAGCCATTGAAAGAATACTGAAGATGCCAATGTACGGAAGAAGCATTCCAAGAATCTGAAAAAGAGAGAACAAGAAGAAATAGCTAATCGGTAGAGTCAGTGTCACCAGCACACCGGAAATCAGCATGGAATAGAACCGGTTTCCTCGGTCAGCCCTCAGCAATTTCTCAGCTATAACAATTACACCTTCAAGAGAATGTTGTCTGATTGCCGCAATCATTGGAGGAGATATGATTATTGCACGATGCAGCGGTGATACGTATTCCTTGACATAGCTCTTTCTGCTATCTCGAATCCAAAGTGAGATGAGGTTTTTTGTAAAGACGCGCTTTCTTGCCTGGTCACAGACATCCTGCAACTCGTTCTGTGGATTACTATATCTACTAGCTTGGATGAAAACTTCGATGATTGAAAAAAGGGCCCCTATTACAACTGCAATAATAATCAGATTCGGAATGTCCCAATATTGTAGCGGCATTAACATGACCAGTGAAAATGAACATGCGATACCTAGTATGATGGCAATTAGAAAACTAAAGAGTGGTGTGAGTAAAGGTATTGGACTTCGAAACACACCATCCCAGAATTTACTAATTCTCTCCATCCACGAAACCTCTCGTTACTAATTACGTGAGAGGTATAAAGGCTTGTGACTTCAAATCTTCATCTTACGAATGGCACCACCAGGCGCAACTCCCTTCGGGCATGACTTGACACAATTCATAATCAAGTCGCACTTTGGTACACCATTAGGTCCTCTTGCTGCATCGAGATATCTTCCTCTATCAGGGGTTCTAGTGTCTTGGTTGAATCTAAAGGCTTTTGCAAGGGCTGCAGGGCCGAAGTATTCATTGTCTGAGGAATTTATTGGACATGATCCATAGCAAATTGCACATAGAATGCAATTGACATATCTATCGATTCTATCTCTATCGTCGGGACTTTGGATTCTTGTTCCATCACCAGTCACAGGGTCGGACCAGAGTTTCAATTCCTCAAGTGCAGAGTAGAACTTGGACATATCCACAATCAAGTCTTTCAGTAGGGGAAGATTAGGCAGAGGCTCTACCAGTATTTCTGAGTCCGCATTCCATCCCAATGGTCTTTCTGATATTGCCTCAAATGTTTTCAGCTTCATTGGTTCAAATGGCACTGATGAGATTTGAGTTCGACAGGCAAGTCTAGGTTCTTTGTTTATCAGCATAGAGCAACTCCCGCATACTGCACCCCTGCAAGAATATCTGAAGGATAGTGACGGGTCCATCTTATCCTGAATCTGAAATAGTGCATCCAGGACAGTCATGCAATTTCTGACTTGCACCTTGTACAAATCATAATGTGTAATCTCCCCGCCGTCTCTACTTCTTGCAATACGGAGTATCATTAGTAAGTTCTCTCCTTTACTTCGAATTTACCAAGGTTCACATCTTTGTATTCAACTTCAAGTTCTTGGTCAATCTTTTTGACAAGAGTGTGCTTCAGGAATCTCTTGTCATTCCGATTTGGGAAATCCAATCGCCAATGAGCACCTCTGCTTTCCTCTCTCCTGAGCGCACCTATCGCGATGGCTTCAGCAAGATCAATCATGTTCTCCAGCTCTAGAGCGCGTACTAGAGAGTAGTTGAATCGTTTGTCGGTTTCACCTATGGATACCGATTCAAACCGTTTCCTTAGTTGTCGAATTACTCCCAATGCGTCCTCGATTTCCTCATGCCGTCTGAATACACCGACCTTCGAATCCATTATCTCAGTTAGGTCGCGTCTTATTTCTGCAGGTGCAGTCCCTGTTCCTGCAATCAACAGTCTGTGCAGCTTCTGTCGAGTTCTAAAAACATCATTTTCAATTTCGGCTGTATATGGATTCTTTGTATTCGCGAGGAAATCGCCTACTGCATCTCCAACAACTCGTCCAAAGACAAGAGTTTCAAGTAAGGAGTTGCCACCCAGTCTATTCGCTCCATGAACACTCATACATGATGTCTCACCAACCGCATAGAGTCCTTCAATTATTGTAGCTCCATTCCTATCACAATCTATACCGCCCATCGAGTAATGCTGCCCAGGTTGAACAGGTATCGGTTCCTCTATGGGGTCTATGCCTGCGAAGTAGATGCAGATCTCTCTGATACCAGGTAGACGCTGCTTGATCCGTTCTGCTCCTAGATGCCGCAAATCAAGGTGTACATACTCGTTTTCGAATCCTCTGCCTTCAAGGATTTCTGTTCTAATTGCCCTAGCAACAATGTCCCGAGGAGCCAGCTCCATCTTTTCAGGGGCATATAGACTCATGAAACGTTCGCCTTCGGAATTTATTAGATACCCACCTTCACCTCTTGCGCCTTCAGTGATTAGTATACTAGACCCATAGAGTGTTGTTGGATGAAACTGCACAAATTCCATATCCTTTAGAGGAACACCGGCCCGCAAAGCAATTGCACATCCGTCCCCAGTGTTAATCAGCGCATTGGTAGATCTTGAATATACTCTACCAAAACCACCTGTGGCAATAACAACAGCCCTAGCAAGGAATCCATGAACATCACCCGTAGCTATCTCTAAAGCGGTCAATCCATTTATTCTACCATCTACAATTGAGAGTGAGGTGGCAAAAAACTCCTCGTACATCTTTACGCCAAGACGAAGGGCTTGCTCGAATGTAGTATGAAGTAGATTGTGTCCTGTCCGGTCGGATGCATAGCAGGTTCTGGGAAATCCTGCGCCACCAAAAGGCCTCTGTGCAATTCTTCCGTCTTCCGTTCTCGAGAATGCCGTGCCCCAGTGCTCATTCTCAATTACTGCGCTAGGAGCTTCGCGGGTCAGTATTTCAACGACATCCTGATCTGCAAGATAGTCGGAACCTTTGACAGTATCAAATGCATGCGCCTCCCAAGAGTCTTCCTCTCCCAAAGCTGCATTGATGCCGCCCTGCGCGGCCACTGAGTGTGACCTAATTGGGTGCACCTTGGTGATGATTGCCACGTCATATCGTTCAGCGAGCTGAATCGCAACTCTCAAGCCAGATAGTCCCGCACCAACAATCAGGACATCATGATTATGTATCAACAATTTTTCCCCCTAGGAAGGAAAACGCACATAGTTCTGAATTCATATAATTATGAATCATTCCATGTGGCGTCTAACTACACCATTTTTGTTGGATCTAGCAATTCATCAAGATTCTCAACCTCAAGACCCATTTCTTCTATGGTTTCTCGAATGGTCTTTCCAGACTCATATGCAGCTCGCGCTATCAATCCCGCCTTGTCATACCCAATTACTGGTGAAAGACGTGTTACAACCATCAGGCTCCTTTTCAGGTGTTCCTCAATTACTGGAAGGTTCGGTGCAAGGTCCCGTAGACACTTATTAACAAATGACTCGATTCCGTTTGAAAGAATACCGAGTGCGTCAAGTATGTTTACTATGATAAGGGGTTTGGCCACATTCAAATCAAGCAAACTACCGTGGCTTTCACCCATGGCAATAGCGGCATCTAACCCAATCACTTGAATGGCAACCTGAATTAGTGCTTCGGATTGTGTTGGATTTACCTTCCCTGGCATGATAGACGATCCGGGCTCGTTTTCCGGCAGAAGCAATTCGCCAAGACCAGCCCGAGGACCGGAAGCCATCCATCGTATGTCATTTGCCATTTTAAAACAAGCCAGTGCCAAGAGCCTAAGTGCGCTGCTTATTTTAACAAAGACTCGGTGCGAGGCTATACCTTCCGCCTTGACTGGGTTTAGCTCAAAGGGAAAACCAAGGTTTTTGGAGAGATGCTTTACCACTCTTTCAGCAAAACCCTTACTGGCATTTAGTCCCGTACCAACAGCCGTTCCTCCAACTGGCAGAGAGATTAAATCGTCTCGAGCAATTTGCAGTTCATTAAAACTGGAAATAACCTGTGAACGATACACACTAAATTCGAGTGACAGGGGTATTGGTACTGCATCCTGCAAGTGTGTTCTTCCAATTTTTATGACATCTTTAAACTCCCTAATCTTGTCATCTAGAATTTGAAGGAGTGTTTCCACTGAAGGCAAAAGCTCCTTTGAGAGAGCTACTAGAGAAGAAACATGCATAGCTGTAGGAATTATATCATTGCTTGATTGACTCATGTTTACATGGTCATTAGGATGGACGGGAGATTTAGAACCCAGAGGATGACCTAGAATCTCATTGGCTCTGTTTGCAAGGACTTCATTCATATTCATGTTGGTCTGTGTTCCAGAGCCTGTTTGATAGACATCAACAGGAAACTGATCAAGAAACATATCATGGAAAATAATCTCATCGGCGGCTTTGATGACAGCATCCCCAAGTTCCGATTCGATCTCTTCGTTGTCTACATGTGCCTGCATACATGCCTTCTTCACGTGAGCGAGGGCCACGATGAATTTCTCAGGCATCTGTCTTCCGCTTATCTTGAAATTTCGTAGAGCTCTCTCGGTATTAATACCCCAATACACTTCAGCAGGAACCTCAAGTTCTCCGAGTAGGTCCTTCTCCTTTCGCATCTTTCCCAAAGATAGCCACCCGCCTTGATGATGATTCGCCTTTTTCCTCTTAAGATTCTACATATGACACGATAAGAGATACATACTTGCCTTAGAGTAGAAGCTCATCCACCTTCTCCTGAAGTAGTTTCAAATCTGTCTTATGGTCTTTTAGTTGGCCCTTATCTGGTAATGCAATTCCAGATGCAAGATCAGGTGAATCGACCTCGTAAAACACTCCGATGGGCATTCTATCTCCGTTTTGGAATGCTTTCTCAATCGCAAGGAATCTATTGGATGTATCATGTCCCTCTTCTTGGAGCGAGTATGTATGTTCATTGTAGAATTTCCAGGTTAATTGCTTATTCCAAGTAACACATGGTTGGAGAATATCTACAACTGAGAAACCCTTGTGAAGTACTGCTCTTGTCATGAGATCCAGGAGCATCTTCTGGTCTCCTGAAAAACCTCGAGCGACAAATGTAGCTCCTCCAGTGATTGCAAGTCCTACAGTATTTATAGGATCCATTGGAGCCCCAGGAGGGGGCGGTGAAGTCTTTGATACATATCCTCGTGGAGCTGAGGGCGAGAACTGACCCTGTGTTAGTCCGTTGACTCCGTTATTGTGGAGGAAGAGGGCTATATTGACATTGCGTCGTGCTGCATGGAGGAGGTGACCCAGTCCTTCACCAAGTGTATCTCCATCACCTACATGAACCAGCACCTTTAGCTCTTGATTCACCATGTGAACACCTGTGGCAATTGGTATGGCTCTTCCATGAAGCGTGTGAAGTGCGTTCAAATTGATATAATGAGGAATTTTGCTACCGCAACCAATACCCGAAACCAGCACGAAGTCTTTTTGAGCGACTCCCAAATTCATAACGGTCTTCTTCAATGCCGCTAGTATCCCAAAATTGCCGCAACCTGTGCACCAAGTTTCCTTCTGTTTTCCTGTGAGCTGTTCTGCAGTAATCATAGCAAATT
>JBHLQM010000001.1:93742-158432 GCA_048884785.1 Candidatus Thorarchaeota archaeon
ACATCGGGATCCTCAGTTATATGCCCGCTTTCAAAGTGGACATTTCCGGCTGATACAACAATCTTACCACGGTCTCCTGGAAATGCTCGTGGAGAGATACCATCATCTGTTAATTTGTATCTCAGGTAGTCGCCATCACTTTTTCCAGCGATGGACCCACGGTCAATTTCAACTTGAGTGACATTAATACGTGGAGTGCTCCAAGTTGAATCAGCTAGATGTTGGTCGCCCAGAATCATGACCGGCACTTGGAATTTGTCAGCTAAATCAAATGCCCTAATTGCTACCTCAAATGCCTCAAGGGGGTCCTTTGGAGCGAGCATAATTCTCGGGAATTCGCCCTGACTGGCAAACGCCATGAATAACAAATCAGATTGCTCAGTACGGGTTGGCAAACCTGTACTTGGTCCAGCCCTTTGAGCGTTGTAAATAACAATAGGTGTTTCTACCATCGCTGCAAAGCCCAGTGCCTCTACCATAAGCGAAAAGCCTCCTCCAGAAGTTGTGACCATGGAGCGCGCTCCAGCATAAGACGCCCCAATAGCCATATTCAGAGAGGCTATCTCGTCCTCTGTCTGTATTGCTCCAATTTTAAGATCTTGAGAGTAGCTAATGACATCTTGGAAAAGTGATGTTGAGGGACTCATGGGATAGGATGAAATCCATTTCAGATTCGCAGCCATGGAGCCAAAAGCAAGTGCCCGGTTGCCGGTCATCAACATAACATGTGTTCCGGGACCTTTCTCAATACTGCTTAGATTCTGACTGCACGGACCTCCGAATTCTTGGTTGGTCTGGTCATACATCGCACGTGCTACTGCGATATTCCCAGACACTATTTTTTCGCCTTTTGTCCTGAATATTGAAGCGAGCGTTTCTTCAGCTAGTTTGATCGGGAAGTTCAGAACAGCCAGCACGGCTCCTAAAGCCGCCGCATTAGTCATCCGAACATTCCCTCCAATCTCTTTTGCAGCTTTTTGAAGTGGTGCCTTGTAATGGCATTCTTCGAGATCAGTAAACTCGATCGTGTCGTCGAATATGATGACTCCGTGGTCTGCAAGTCGATTTCTCTGATTCACAATTGCATCATATGAAAGTGCCACAATAACGTCAATATCATCCACAGGAGCGTGAATCGGAGCATCGGAAACACGAATCTGAGTGAAATTATAGCCACCTCGAATCCTAGACTCAGCATCATTGATGGTAAAGGTATAGAATCCAGCCTTAACAAATACTTGAGCCAGTAGGTCACCGATGGTATTGATGCCTTGTCCCGCTTCGCCGCCGATATTTAAAGTAACATCCATGATTTCGATTCTCCATCAAAGCACTTCACTAAGTAGTAACTGCTTGATTGCCTTCGCACATATTTGCCTTCCTAAATGGGTCGCAAAAAGCAACCTGGGACTCCCCAATTCGAGGTCAATCATCAAACGATTGTGTAAAGATCCCAATATAGGTTAGATATCCATCTATGTTACCGATTATATTATATTTCTTCTATCTGTGTGCTTTGCTACAATGGAAGCCCCGAATGACCATGGAGCTAAGCGGATTGATGCATATCTCTCGCTTCTGACCACAATCAACATTGGCATCGAAGACCTGCTGGGACCTGCATCCAAGGGACTCATCTTCAATATGGGCGTGGATGAGGGTAGAAGACTGGCAAAGGAATTGCCCCCTACAAATGCCCTTCTTCCAGCTATTGAAATCCTGAATCATGCCTATGAGGGAGTCTGGAAGATCGAACCCCGAAAGAACGGTAATGATGATTCCTATTTCTATGAAGATGATCTGGGCAATGCGTCATTCAATGTCATGGTTCGCGACTGTCCGGTGAGAATAGCAGTCACAGAAAAGAACCTTGCACAGTGTGGGCCGATATGTTACCTGACTAATGGATACCTCTGTGGCATGCTGGAAGAGCTCATGGGAGAAAAGGTCGGAATTGAGATTCTCCATGCGGGACCTCTTGCTTGCAAGAAGAGGATATACTTCCGCAAGTAACTGTTGTTCAAAGAAAATATTTTTATACGAAGTACAGGTGCAGTTTTATCAGATTTGCATGCGAAGTGCATGTAACAGTTTTCACAATTAGAAAAAATCACTCCATTCTGAGAATGAGTGATGTGCACAATAAACAAAGAGGGAAACGACATGTCACAATTGTCAGGTACGCCCGTCCTAATCCTTAAGGAGGGCACAAGTAGAACTCGCGGAAAATCCGCGCAGGCGAACAACATTATGGCAGGTATCGTTATTTCTGATGCAGTCAAGTCAACCCTTGGTCCACGCGGCATGGATAAGATGCTTGTGGACTCACTAGGTGATGTGACTATCACAAACGACGGTGCCAGCATTCTGAAAGAGATTGATGTGCAACACCCCGCAGCAAAGATGCTTGTTGAGGTTGCAAAGAGCCAAGACCAAGAAACCGGTGATGGAACAACAACTTCAGTTGTTATTGCGGGAGAGCTTCTCAAGCGAGCCCAAGATCTTCTTGACAAGAAGATTCACCCAACCATCATTGTTGGCGGCTATCAGAAAGCTTCAGACGAGGCGACCAAGATTCTGAACAAGATTGGAGTCACCATGGAAGGCATGGATAAGAAAGTCCTCTCAAAGATAGCCCAGACCTCCATGAACAGCAAGTCTGTCATGGGCTCAAAAGAACGCTTCGCCGATATAGCAGTTGATGCTATTTTACAAATCACTGAAGATGTCAACGGCAAGAAAAAGGCAGACATCGAGATGGTTGAGATCATAAAGAAGCAGGGCAAGAGCCTTGACGAAACAGAACTTGTCAGGGGTATAGTAATTGACAAAGAGATTGTTCACGCAGCTATGCCAAGGAAGATTACTGGAGTAAAGCTCGTTCTTGTGAATGCTGCCATTGAGATAGAGAAGACAGAGTTCGATGCTGAGATCAAGATTGACAGCCCTGATCAAATCAAAGCATTCCTAGATCAAGAGGAGCAAATGCTCATGAACATGGTTGGCAAAATCACAGCCTCTGGCGCAAACGTGATGGTCTGTCAGAAGGGCATTGACGATGTTGCACAGCATTACCTTGCCAAGGCAGGCATTGTTGCAATTCGAAGGGCGAAGAAGAGCACTCTAGAAAAGCTTGCAAAGGCCACTGGAGCAAAGATTGCAACCAGTCTTGCTGAGATTGATGCCAGCTACATTGGCCATGCTGGAGTACTCGAAGAAGTCAGGATTGGTGACGACAAACTTGTCTATGTAAGAGACTGCAAGGATCCTAAGGCTGTTTCTGTCGTTATTCGAGGCGGAACTGAACATGTTGTGGATGAAGCAGATAGAGCACTTCACGATGCACTCAGTGTTGTAAGAAACGTTGTTGAAGACGGCACCTATGTTGCGGGAGGCGGTTCAACTGAAGCAGAAATTGCCAAACGCCTTGAGGAATACGCAAAGAAGGTTGGCGGCCGCGAGCAGCTCGCAATAGAAGCATTTGCCGAGGCTTTGAGGGTTGTACCCAGGACCCTTACGGAGAACGGTGGACATGATCCAATTGACCTGATTGCCGACCTAAACAAGGAGCACTCTGGTCCAGAGGGCCTATGGTACGGCGTAGATGTCATGAAGGGCAAGACTGCCGACATGATGAAGGCTGGCGTAATTGAGCCTGTCCGTGTTAAACTTCAGGCTATACGATCGGCATCCGAAGCAGCACAGATGATTCTTAGAATCGACGATGTTATTGCTGCAAAGGCAAGTGCCGCTCCCGATATGGGTGGAGCACCAGGCGGAATGGGTGGCATGGGCGGCATGGGCGGCATGCCCGGAATGATGTAATAATCTTGAGTGATATGGAGCCTATAGGCTCCATCCTTTACTTTTTTCAGGTGTGATCGTTGACTAAGAGGATATTGGTTCTGGGGATGAATTCTTTCGACTCAGGTAAGACCGTATTATCCAGACTTCTTGCAGAGAGCCTTCTTCAATTCGGACATAATGTCGAGTACTTTAAACCGCTGAGCGGACACAACTATTGGTACCGTTATGATCATACTCGGGAATGCATCGACAACTCTGCCCTTGTTTCACGGGATGCAATTCAGGTCAGAGGCGTTCTGAAGAGCTCTGTTGCAATAGAGATAGCTAATCCAATTCATAGTCTACTTGTGCCGATGATACTCAGTCAGCCCAAGGATATCATAAGGGCTGGGATTTCCCTCGGGGGATGGGACTCCGTTTTGGCAATGCAACGTTTTACGAGACTACAAGAAAAGAAACCAATCTCAATAACATTTGTAGCTCAGAATCTTATCGAATCAGGAGCACTTTTACTCAATAAAGTAGAGATGTCAGCTCTTGCAGCAAAAACTGAAATGGTGCCATTTGAGAGTTTTGAGGAGATTGAATCGTATTCCAATACAATGCTCGAGCCCATTCTGACCGATTCGCTTCACATCATCGAGAGAGAAGCTGACGTCGTTATAATTGAAGGATTCAATGATTCAGTATGGCCTTGGGAAGGACTCGAGAGCGTAGATTATCTGTTTGTAACTGGACCGGGTCATGTCTTTGCATATGACCCCGAGAGATTCAGAAAGGCATCATTCTTGGTCAAGTATAATAGTCAGCCAATTCGAGAGGTTCCATTCTCAAGAGTGAATGATATGATTAATCCAATCCGAGGTGTACATCTTCGTCCGCAAGATGCATTAACAACTACACAACTTGGGCAACTTGGTTTGGACAGAAAAGAAAGATTAGGTTAGCAAAAAGAATATTCGTTGTTGCGAGTGAAAAACATAGGTGGTTGAATGACAGAAGAAGACCTAGACTGGGAGGTAATCATAGTAGGTGGAGGACCTGCAGGTATGACTGCAGCGATTTATGCAGCAAGGTATGGATTGAAAACCTTGCTTTTGGAATCAAAGGTATTAGGAGGTGCGCAGGCAACCAGCCCGGGTATAGAGAACTATCCTGGATTCACGTTCATAACAGGACTTGAGCTTGCCACCAAAATGAAAGAACAGGTCAAAGCGACCGGTGCAAAAATCCGAGAGATTACAGAAGTTAAGAAAATAACCCAAGAAAACCGAGAATTTATTCTTGAAACCAGGCGAGGCAATTATAGATCCAAAGCGGTGATCTATGCGGCGGGAGGAGGACACCGCCATCTTGATGTTCCAGGAGAAGATGAGTTCACAGGCAGAGGAGTTTCATTTTGTGCAACATGTGATGGGCCGCTGTTCCGTGAAAAGAAAGTAGTCGTAATCGGTGGAGGGAACACTGCAGCGGTTGAGTCTGTTTACCTGTCGGAGCTTACTAGTAGCACAACACTGATTCATAGACGAGACGAGCTAAGAGCTGAGAAAGCAATGCAGGATATGGTATTCAATTCTAGTGTTGATATAAAATGGAGCCACATCGTTAAGGAGTTCAAGGGCGATGATCTTCTCCGTGAGGTCATTTTGCAAGACCTAAAAACTGGTGAGCTTGTTTCAATTCGTGTTGACGGAGCTTTTGTTGCTTTGGGGTCAAAACCTGAGAGCATGCTTGCCATTGAGTTGGGTGTAGAAACCAATGAAAATGGGGAGATACTTGTGAATGCGAATCAGACCACAAACATTCCGGGGTTCTTTGCCGCTGGAGATGTTGTTGATTCTATGAAGCAAATTGCAGTTGCCGTGGGTCAAGGCGCAATTGCTGCAGATTCTGCATATCTCTATATTCGTGAAATTCAAAGAACAGACCCAAGAGGATATGGCGGATAGTTTACAGTACATTTCTCATCCTTGGGGAAACGTTAATAACACAGCCGAAATGGTTGCTCCTCGCGCAGAGAGCAAGCTCTAGCGACATTATCATTGGCTGGGAAATCTATATGAAGAAGGTCCAAATGGCGTGTGTAATAGTTATTCTTGCACTTGTAACTTTAACATTTATCACAGAAACAGCAGTGGCGAATCCATATTCGCGATGGGATTCACTCTATGCGTATATGGGAGAGAACTATGACTCAGCCGTTGAGGGAGGGTACTCAGTTCCGGATTCTGAAGCTTCACGTCTCTATCCTACGTATGGCGGGGCTACTGCCTTGAATGAAAGAGGGATGATGGCGTACAGGCCTCCAGTTGTTGATCTGGTCAAGATGAAGAACTTCACTCGAAAGCTCCAATGGAGAAGTGGTGGAGAAGAATATGACAGGTATGGAGGATTTTCATTGTTCATCGCAGGATCTGTGAGCATGGAGAATTCATACTATGGAGTAAAACTCTGGCAACTGCTTGATGAACATAATGATGTTCCTGGAATGACAGGAATAGAGATTCTTAATGCAACTGCAGCAATGATTTTCCTGAATAAAACGCAGAGCTCGAGCGGAGGTTTTGGGACCTTTGAAAACACTGCCCCTGATATTGTTTCCACATTCCAAGCGTTGTATATTATGGACTATATGACTCAAATCTCAGATGAGATAATGAGTGACTGGCTCTGGAATGAAACGGCTACAATTGAATGGATTCTGAGTTGCAGGGATGGCAGTGCCTTCAAGCTAAGTCCATCATCAGAAATCCGCAGTATATCTGCAACAGCAGCGGCACTGATGGCACTTGATGTGTTGGGAGAACTTGATGCGAGAATTCCAGTAGCTGATCAGCAAGATATGAGGAATTGGATACTTGATCTTCAAGATACAGGATTCCAGGAATCGATTTTAACAAATGATACTAATCTCATTTCTACATACCATGCGTTTGAGGCATTGGAAATACTTGGCGGAATGCCAGCGGTAGATGGAGATGCCGCATCTCGATTCATCCTTGATTGCCAAGCAGCTGATGGTTCATGGGGAATTGTCCCCGGCCTTGAAACCGGCACTCTATTCAATGCAGGACTTGCCCTTGAAGCCCTCAGAATGCTTGACCCAAGCGGCACATATAGCAACATGATTCTTGAGGAAGATCCGAACAATCCAGCTCCACCAATTTTTGATTGGAGACTGCTGCTTGTTGCGGTCATCTTCATTGTGGCCATTGCAGTTGCATTCCTAGCTCTTAGAATGGACTAATGGAATGGATAGGTTTATCTCGCCCGCTGGCGAGATATCCCTTAAACCTGACAACAGGTCAGAATCTTGGTGTAATTAATGTCGGCATTTTTCGAAGATACGGATGAAGAGAGCATTCCAAGATATCAGCGAGGCTTTGAATGGTTCTCACATCTTGTAAATACAGAAATGTCGAATCGACCATGGAGAAGACTTGGTATCTTCTCATTTTACGACGCACCATTTGCGGCTAGTGATCGTATTTACCTCTCACCAAAGCAAGTGATGACTGTAATGGCAAAGCAAGCCAAAAAGAAAGAGGCCGGGCTGGTTTTTGTCGCAGATGCACTTGAACGCGCAGAGATGGGACTAAGCACAAAGCAAGGCTTCGACCAGTTCATGCATTTATTCGATGGTTTGTTTCCAGATGCTGTGAAATACTACTTTGGCCCCAGGGATTCTGAAAGGACGTATCTCCATGGATATACTCCTCTTAAAGTGCCTCTAGCATGGCTGATTAAGAGACCCAACAGGTTTGCCGAAGTTTTGTCAGATGCATCACCCATTGCTGAAGAGATAGGACCAGGAGACGCATCATTTGAAGATATTGAAGGAATGCATGAAGTACTCGTTGAAAAACTTGGACCTCCTTCTCTGACGGAAGAAGTGCTTGGCAAAATCAAAAAAACTGAAGCAAGCGAATATGCTGGAGAAGCAGTGGGCATGATGACGGTCTTCATCAGCCCAACGACAGCTGTTTCTCGCGGAGTCAAGTACCTTGGTAAATTTGTTGGCCTAGTAAAAGATAGACGAAAAACAGAGGTAAAAGAAGTTTATAGAGAATGGGAAGAGAGAGTTACTGAGGGATATTCCTTGGAGAACCTCAGCAAGTTCTTCGATCAGAATCCGGACTATGACTCAGGATTGGCCAATGCAGTTGCATCCTATAAGACTGTGTTATTGATTACTGAAACCAGAGGAACCCTTTACGACCTATTTCTACCACTTGTGCTACAACATCTTGTGGAAGAGATAGGGTATATTGAACCCAAGTACAGAAAGAAGAGAAAGCCCACAATTGATGAGGAAAAAGAAGATTCAGAAACATCAGAGAACAATCTTGTCTATGAAGACCTATCTGATGACGGCTTGCCTCCTGTAACCGACCAATTGATCCAGTCTTTCATTGAGCAGCATGAAGAAGAGTTAATCAGCTCAATCGACATATCAGAAGACGAATATGAAGGCAAACCTGAAACAATTCTATTTCTTGATGCAGCAACGCATCTATCAAAATTTAACAAGTCATTCAAGTTTGCGCTCGGGATACCTGAAAAATACTCGAATGTTTCTGTAGCTGCCTCATTCTTCACAAATAAGGATCAAATCACTCAAACCCTTCAGGATGGCGTTTTAGAATATATGAGTGAAAGAGCACTTGTGTTTGATTTTCATCCAACTCTGTTTGACATTGCCACCGCAAAGATGCCCATATCAAAAAAGGCATGGCTTCAAGTTCGTCTGCAGGAGATGGAGCGACTTCGTTCTGAAGGGGGAGTTGCGTTTCTAGAGTACTATTCACCATTGAGGCAACAAGAGTGGTGTCTGAGAGAAGTGAAAAAACCAGATACGGGTGCAATCCGGCGTATTCGGAGCTGGTTTGGAAAGAGAGAATAGAAAACTGCTCTGAGAAACCTCCTTCGAATTCATTGCGCAACAGATATATCCCAAATCGGATGCTAGAGAAATGACATCCGGAGGAATACGATTGAGCAAAAAAGAGATGACATTGGCAAGAGTTTTAAAAATTAAGAGAGGCAACACAATCCAGCTGCCAGGAGTTTTCGTAGATGGTATACCAGAGCCCTATGGGCTGGCTATTATGGTTGTCAAAGATAAGAATGTAAAAATCTATCCAGTTTCATCAAGTACTGTTTACTACTTACGATTGGGGATCGAGAAACTGAGCAAGAGCTTTCTTGAAGAACTAACCTCGATATTTGAAACTGCGGGACTTGAGGACATCCTCTTTACAAGCGGTATTTGTCAAGCTGCCAACCAATGCTTCTATGAGTGCTATTTCACCCCCGATCAACTCAAGATTTCAGTAAATGACCTAAATGCTCAATTGAACGGAATCACAGGTGTTCAAGAGGTAAAGCTTATCGAAGTTGCCGTTGAGTAGCAAATTCATATATTCATTGGAACCACTCCGGAAACCATTTGTGCAACCTAGATTGACATAGCACGATGATGGTCGGGATAGTCTGTCATATAGGCAAGAAGGGACAAAGTAATTTTGATCTAGAATCAGCCATGAAACTGATTGCTCATAGAGGAAGGCAATCAAATATTTATCAGTTAGAGTTAGCAGCTGGAGCAAAAGCCCGTCTTAGTCAGGTCGAGTTGACTATTAATCTTGGTATTGTTGGCGAAGAAACCGATGATGCCATATTCCGTGATAGGCAGACCATTTTGGCTATGGATTCGATTGGAGCTTGTTCCAGAAGTAGTATTCTCAACTTGGTTAGATCAATGCATCAAGGTACATTATTGGAGCCAAATGACTTGACTTCTTCAATTCAAGGCATCGTACTAGTAAAGATAGATAATACAGGCGTATCAATATGGAGGTCTAGGGATGGACAGAAGGCTATCTATATTGGTAAACTAGGTCAGGAATTCATAATTTCAACTGAGAAGAAATGCCTATGGACTCAAAATGTGAAAGAAGTAGGATTTGTAGAACCCAATTCTCTCCTACAAGTCAGCGAAGATGGCATATCAACCAAAAAAGCACCAATTGCCTACAATGAAATGTGGAATGGAACACAAGAGGAGGCTCAGAGGAAACTTGCCGAATATCTGCAATCCGCGATAGAATCCACACCAGGATTGACAATTGGGATTCTATTTTCCGGAGGGGTAGACAGTTCACTTATTTCCCATATGCTCAAGGACTACAAAAAGAATATCACCCTTTTTTCTGCAGCTGCTTTGGGAGCTCGAGATGGATTACAGGCTAAAAAGGCCGCAGCTGTCTTAGGCTTGAAGCACCGGATGATTGAGTTATCAACAGAATTGGTATGGTCATTACTGCCGGAAGTCATCTTTTCATCAGAAACTTGGGATGCAATGAATGTGGAGATAGCTCTCCCGTTTTTTGTATCATCTAGAGCGGCGAAAAGAGATAATGTGGACGTCCTTGTGTCTGGTCAAGGTCCTGATGAGCTATTTGCAGGATATTCTAAGCATGTAAAAATCTTTGAGAATGAGGGAAGTCAAGCTCTTTCACAAGAACTTAGACGAGAGATTTCTGTTACTCATGAAGCAAATATCTCGCGCGATGAACGAGTAGTTGCTTACAATGGAATATCGGCATATTTCCCCTATTTTGAACCAAGATTTGTCAACCTTGCATTGTCTATTCCAGCTCAATGGAAGATTTCCATTGATACCAGACCTGAGAGGAAAGTGATCTTCAGAAAGCTTGCCACAGAACTTGGACTTCCAGAAGAATTGGCTTTTGCGCCCAAGAAAGCCACACAATTCAGCTCAGGCTCATCTAAGATACTGAATGCGGCAATATTAGAACATGCAAATATGAAGGAAAACCTGACACATCGAAATGTGAAGATGATAAAACAATCCATTCTATCGAGAATAGCCAAAACAATTGGCTATCCAGTAAAAGTAGAACCTTCAAATGATTTGGAATTCGATTTGGAGCCGACATATAGATTCATGGAATCTAAACGTTTTAGCCGCCAGCAATAAGTGGAAGAACAACAACACAATCATTCTCATGAAGTATTGAGTCGAGTTCCTGCCTTTCACCATCTATGAGAACAACATGAGTTTCCGCCAAATTCAACTCCATCAGGAGTTGAGCCACTGTTTTAGTTTCGGTGATTACCAATTCTTGTACGCGTATCTTTGCGATTGGGCTGGTCACTTCACTCACTCACTATGTTTAGGTTTCATTCCCTTATAGGCTTAATTGCAGGACAGGAATAAAATGACGATGATTCTAGATTTGACTTCGACAATATTAGAACTCTTAAACGACGACAAAAATAAATATCAAATGCTTCTATTGTGATTTTTGTCGACATCAACAAAAGCTAGTGGATAACATTCGGTAAAAGACGTTGAAAATGAAGGAACCAAACAGCAAGCTCTATAAAGGGTGAACCAACCCTCCATAAAAAACGACGTAATCAAGTTCGACTTTTACCGATATTATATGAGGAGAGAATATTTCATGGTTGGTATAATAGGCTACGGCGTCTACATTCCTCGATACAGGATCAAAACAGAAGAGATTGCCCGGGTGTGGGGGGAATCTGGGGAGAATCTTGCGCAAGGTCTTGGTGTCTTTGAAAAATCCGTTCCAGGACCTGATGAGGATGTGGCAACAATTTCTGTGGAAGCAGCACGAAATGCTGTCAAATATGCAAGGATAGACCCAAAGGATATTGGCGCGGTCTATGTAGGATCTGAATCACATCCCTACGCAGTGAAACCAACTGGCACAATTGTGGCTGAAGCAATCGAATGTACATACGAAATGACCTGTGCAGACTTCGAGTTTGCCTGCAAAGCAGGCACTGCAGCAATTCAGACTTGCATGGGGCTTGTAGATTCAGATATGATCAAAATTGGTCTAGCAATAGGCTCTGACACGGCTCAGGGTCGTCCCGGAGACGCTCTTGAGTACTCAGCAGCAGCTGGAGGTGTTGCTATACTAGTTGGAAAGAAAAAGCCCGTTGCGACAATTGAAACCACTGTATCATTCACAACAGATACACCAGACTTTTGGCGAAGAGAGGGAGAAGATTTCCCGAGTCATGGAGCTAGGTTCACAGGTGAACCCGCATACTTCCGACACGTAGGAGAATGCGCCAAGCTTCTCCTAAAGAAAACCGGAACAACAGTGAATGATTGGGACTATTTCGTTTTCCATATGCCAAATGGGAAATTCCCAATAGCCATGGGACGTCAGTTGGGTGTGCCACCAGAGAAGCTGGAAGACAGTCTGGTCGTACAGCAGATAGGGAATACATACTCAGGATCTGCTATGATGGGACTTGCTAAACTTCTAGACATCGCTGAACCAGGTTCAAAGATATTCATGGTTTCTTATGGCTCTGGAGCTGGCAGCGATGCGTTCGCAATTAAGGTGGAAGAAGAAATCCTGAAGCATAGAGGTGAAGTCCCAACAGTCGATGATTATGTTCATCGAAAGACATACGTTGAGTACGCCACCTACGCCAAGTATAGGCGAAAGATAAAGGCACTTGGATAGGAGGTTAGGTAATGGGAAATAGAGTTGCAATTATAGGAGTAGGAATGAGTCAATTTGGTGAGCTTTGGGACAAGAACCTACGAGATATTACTCTTGATGCAGGAATGATGGCCATCTTTGATTCAGGTGTTTCTGGCTCTGAAATTGATGCGGTCTGCATAGGGAATATGAGTGCCGGCCGTTTTACAGGACAAGAACATCTGGGTGCACTCGCTGCTGATATGGGTGGTCTTGGAAATATACCGGCGTATAGTGTTGAGGCTGCATGCGCCAGTGGAGGTGCGGCAGTTCGTCAAGCATACATGGCAATCAAATCCGGAGAACATGATATTATGCTTGTTCTAGGCTGCGAAAAGATGAGCGATGTCAACCAGACTGAAGCAATGAATACAATCAGTGTTGCCAGTGATTGGGAATGGGAAGGTATGTTTGGCGCAACCTTTCCGGCGCTCTATGCATTTATGGCCAGAAGACACATGCTCGAATATGGCACCACGGAAGAGCAATTGAGCAAAGTGACCGTGAAAAACCACGCTAATGCTGCACACAATCCTTTTGCTCAATTCCAGAAAGCAGTTCCATTGAAAGTTGTGATGAGTTCAGGAATGCTGGCTGACCCAATTCGCATACTTCATTCTGCACCTGTTTCTGATGGAGCCGCTGGAGTCGTTATGTGCTCAGAAGCCGTAGCCAAGAAATTCACGGACACTGCAATATTTATCGAAGCCTCGACACAGGCAGGTGATACTCTTGCTCTTCATGATAGAGAAGATATCACTACTATGAAAGCAGTCAAGATTTCTTCAAAACAGGCACTCGAAAGGGCAAAAATGGAAATCAATGATATCAATGTCTTTGAACTACATGATTCTTTCACAATTAGTGAAATTATCCTTACTGAGGACATCGGCATCGCAAAGAAGGGGGAGGGCGGAAAAGCGATTGATGAAGGAATCACTGAAATCGGCGCCAAGTACCCTGTGAATCCAAGCGGAGGTCTCAAGGCAAGAGGGCATCCAATCGGTGCAACTGGAGTCGCCCAAATTGTTGAGTTGGCACTTCAACTGCGCGGCGAATGTGATGGACGCCAGGTTAATGGGGCGACCACCGGTATGGCAGTGAATACAGGCGGAACCGGTGCAACTTCAATAGTTCATATCCTAAGGAGAGAGTAAATATGGCAGAACAAGGTGTAGCAGGTGTTTGGAGAAAAATAAGGGCAATATATAACATACAGGGAGTTCAGTGTAAAACCTGTAAAACATTCTATTTCCCTCCAAGGTTGGTATGTCCTAATTGCCGGAGGAAAGGGCAGCTTGAACCCCACAAAATGAAGGGGTTAGGCAAGATTCATACCTTCGCTATTGTTCGGCAAGCTCCTGAGAACTTCAAAAGACAAATGCCATATGTTATAGCTCAAGTAGAGCTCGACGAAGGCGCCCGATTGACATCTCAGATAGTCAACGTGGATCCTGAAAATGTGAAGATTGGGATGCGCGTTCGAGCATGCTTTAGAAAGATTGTAGAGCATGGTCAGGAAGGAATCATTGTCTATGGATACAAATTCGAGCCCACCATGGACGTCACTGGGCACGACAAATCAAAGAAATAAATCCAATTCAGTGATTGTACCTACAGCGGGAAGGGCAACGTTCCTAACGAGCGTTGTTCCTATTCTCGCTTCATGCACTTTTGAGTTATGGACATGACCATGGATGACTAAATCAGGGCTAACATTTGATATGACGGTGTAGAATTTTCTACTGCCAAGCCATGCAAAATCACGTTTGTTTTCACCTTCACAGGTTTCAATACACGGACTGTAATGCATCAAAAGAATACGATAGTCCGTCTTGTTGCTCAACCGTAGTAGAAGGGTTTCCGCGCGGTCAGCTCTTCTTCCAAAAGTGTCTTTGATTCCTGGCATGTTCTTCCTCTGCCAATTCGTAGGCTTATCTAAAGAGCCTTGGGTTCCCACAATTCCGATTCTAGCTCCGTTGATAGACACAATAGCTGATTTCTCATCCAAGATCTTTATTCGAGGATTCACAAGTTGAAGTATACGACCCCTTACCTCTGAATACTCCTCATTTCCAAAGCAACTCACAATGGGGAAGGAGTCGCCAAGTTCATTTTCAATAATGTCAAGCACCTTAGGAAACTCATCAGCAGAACCCCGATCTACAATATCTCCGGCAAGTAGAAACAAATCAGGAGTATCTAAAGACGATATGGCGCTCTGGAATTCTTTTGCGTATCGGGGGTAGTGTATATCACCTATAGCAAAGATCTTCATCGTTCCATACCGGCTCCGAACACTTCATAGGCAGGAGGCATAGATATTAAATCTTACAGATGCCTCTTGAGATTGAATGAAATGGTTGGAACATGGGCTTTGAACCTTTTTGACAGGTTGCACATCGGGCATCACGTCCTCATAGATTACCTAAAGGATATGCCAAAGCCAGTTGCGGCGATAACAAATGGTGAGATTGCATCAGGTGAACTGGAACTGGCCAAGCTGATTCAACCTCTTCATATCCGAAAATCGAATCTTGAAGGCTATCTGCAAAAGATGGAGCTATCAGATGCAATAGATGTCGCTACAGTTGTGAGCTATCAGGAATTGCTTGATATCAAGGATTCAACCACATTCCTAATGTTTGAAGGGCCATGCTGCGATGAAATTGAGCAGAATGCTCTGAAGACGCGTTTTGAAAAGAAACAATTGATTGACGAAGTAATAAGACTGAAACCAGTCAGGGCTCTGGATGGCGATAAGATGTCCTCAGCCAGAATTCGAATGGGTGATGTCGATAGAGAAGGCCGTCCACTGAGAGGTACAACTGAACACCCGAGAAAACTACCTGATGAAAATAGGAGCCAGTTGAAAGCACCCAAAGGACAAGTATTCGATAGTGCGAAAGGACCTCCTGAGAAAGAAGTCGTTCTTCGACTTAAGAAGGAAAAGCCGGCGTGTGTTATTGCTGTAGGAGATGTTACAAGTTCCACACTGAAAGCAGAGGGATATGAACCAGATGTTTGTGTGGTAGATGGGATAACCAAACGAGGCGCATTCGAGGGTGAATTCGCGGCTGAGATTGAGTATAAAATTTACAATCCCCCAGCAATGATATATCCTGAAGCATGGTCAGTTATGGATACTGCAATTCATGATGGCAAGAAGTCGCTGGTCATCGTTGAAGGAGAGGAGGATCTCATCGGATTCCCAGCATTACTGCTTGCAGAGGACAGTTCCGTAATGCTCTATGGACAGCCAGATGTCGGGATTGTATGGGTACCTGTGAATCAAGAGAATAAAAAAATCGCACGAGGATTTCTGGAGCAAATGCCCATCATATTCTAAAGCTAGGGTTTCATTACCAATGGAATCCGTTCAATACAGTCAGTCGCAAGTATTCTGCCACCAAAATCGCAGCTTGCCATTTCACCTGCAAGTCCTGAGACATGCGCAGCTGCACACGCCGCATTGAAAGCTCCTAGATTTCTTGCTAGAAAGGCGGAGGTGATTCCAGTCAATACGTCTCCGGTTCCGCCCACAGTCATTGCAGGACATCCAGTCTTATTCAGTTTGTATTTCCCCTCAGGATTTGCTATGACATCTACCGCACCTTTCAGAAGAATTACTGCTTCATACTTCTTCGAGGCTTCAACTGCGTGTTCAATGCGAAGAGAGGAGTCATAGGTTGATTCAATCTTTTTACCAAGCAGTATTTGCAGTTCGCCCCAATGTGGAGTGAGCACAGTCTTGTCTGATTCAAATCTTTGAGTTGTCTGTGCAAGAGCTTTAAGCCCGTCAGCGTCGACGACCAGCGGCTTGCCCAAAGATGCTAGTCCTTCCAAAATCTCTTTGAATGCACTAATGGATTCCTTGGCAACACCCATTCCTGGACCCAGAGCAATGACATCGTTTTTCATTGCTGCATCAAGAACTACATCTAATGAACTAATGTCCAATACTGAAGTCCCCAGATTTTGCACCATTAAATTAGGGCCATAGGAACGAATTGCAGGTACAACAGGATCAGGGGCCATTATAGTCACAAGATCGGCACCGCTTCTTAATGCAGCAAGACCTGCCAATGCTGGTGCCCCAGAGTAAACATCACTACCTCCAACAATCAGAATGCGCCCGTAGTCGCCCTTCTTGGATTCAAGCGGTCGCGGTCTGTTGAACAGCCAAAGGTCGCCTAACCCGCAAATCGATTTGGCTTCTTCAGGGATGCCAATTGGTACCACGAGCAGTTTTCCAGTGAGTTCAGGGTTAGTTAAGAAACCAGGTTTGGGGGCATGCAATGTAATGGTATAGTCAGCTTTCACGGCTACACCCATAGCCTTGCCCGTATCAGAGTTCATACCGCTCGGGACATCAATAGAGTATTTGGCAGCAGTAGATTTGTTGACCAATCTAATAGCGGACTCTATTGGCTCACGGACTCTAGAAGTAAGTCCGAAGCCCAGAAGTGCATCAATTAGGATGTCTGTTTCGAGTACTGACTTTTCTTTTCTGATGGCTGTTTCAGTGTTCAGTACTGCAATTGGCATGGTGTCCATCCTTTCAAGAGTATTCCAATTACGTTGCGTATCCTCGCTTGAAATTCGGAGCGGATCACCTATCAGCATGACCTGAACCGAAGCTCCTGCTTCTTGGAGATAGCGAGCAGCGACCATACCATCTCCACCATTTCCACCAACACCGCATAGAATTGATATCTGTGCATCCTTGACTTTTTCAATACTACAGATAGATCGAGCGACCTCTCTACCAGCATTCTCCATCAATGTACCCAGTGAAACTCCTAGGTATACTGCATTTAGTTCAAGTACACGCATCTCGGAAGCAGTCATAGGGACTTGATTCAATGAATCACCGATTTACATCAGATGCATTGCTCACTAAAGAATTCTTAGGAAAAGTCTTGATGACTTTGTCAATACAAGATAGCCTATTCCTTCTTCCCATTAGTGATATAGTCATGCATGCCTCTGGCTGCTCGCTTACCTGCACCCATTGCACTAATCACTGTAGCGGCACCTGTTACTATATCACCACCAGCAAACACACCAGGAATACTTGACATTCCAGTTTCTTCATTGACCTCAATAGTACCCCATGCAGAAACATCAAGACCAGGAGTTGTTGAGGGAATGATTGGATTTGGTGAGTTCCCAATTGCCACAATTACCATGTCAACATCGAGAACAAACTCTGAGCCAGGAATAACAACCGGACGCCTTCTACCTGAGGCATCAGGTTCACCAAGCTCCATCTTTACACACTTCATCCCAAGAACATGGCCTTTTTCATCTCCAATGACCTCAACGGGGTTCATGAGAAGGTTGAACTGAACACCCTCTTCCTCGGCATGATGAACCTCTTCTGCTCTTGCAGGCATTTCCTCTCTGGACCTGCGATAAACAATATACACCTTCTCTGCTCCAAGTCTAAGAGAGGTCCTAGCTGCATCCATTGCAACATTTCCACCTCCAATGACAGCAACCTTCTTCCCAATGTTCACTGGTGTGTCAAACTCAGGGAATAAGTAGCCTTTCATTAGATTGACTCTGGTTAGGAACTCATTTGCAGAAAAAACATCAACCAGGTTCATCCCTGGGATGTTCATGAAGTTCGGGGCACCAGCTCCAGATCCAATAAAGACTGCCGAATAGCCATTCTCCATAAGCTCCGGAATTGTTCTAATCTTTCCAATCACATGATTATATTTGACTTCAACACCCAACCGTTCTAGATATTCCACCTCAGCATTAACGATTGCCTTTGGAAGTCTGAATTCTGGAATTCCATATTGCAGAACACCTCCTGGTTTGTGGAATGCCTCAAAGATAGTAACATCATAGCCCAAAAGAGTAAGATCGCCTGCACAAGTGAGACCAGCGGGTCCAGAGCCAATTACGGCGACCTTCTTTCCAATCTTAGAAGGAAGTTCGGGAATAGGTTCTCCATGCTCGCGAGCATAGTCTGCCACAAATCTTTCCAACCGGCCAATCGCGATTGGCTCATTACGAATTCCATAGATACATTTCATTTCACACTGTGTTTCTTGAGGACAAACTCTGCCACAGACTGCAGGTAGGCTGTTGGTTTCCTTAATTTTGGCTGCAGCCGCCATGAAATCTCCCTGTCTGATGAACTCGATGAATTCTTTGATTGGCACCTCAACAGGGCATCCTACAACACACTTCGGATTTCGGCACTGCAAGCATTTTTCGGCCTCTGCCATGACCTGCTCCTTTGTATAACCAAGAGCAACCTCAGAGAAGTTCTTGCTTCGCTTATGAGGGTCTTGCTCAGGCATGGGCACCTTTTTGGTCGGAGGTTTCCTCTCTTTCTTCTCTGATTTCTCTTCAGTCATTATGCAGAACCCTCCTGTTTGACCCAGCGTTCATTTGAAACCGCCTCTTTCTCCCTATATGCATTCAATCTCGCCATTAATTCGTTGAAGTCTACCTTATGGCCATCAAATTCTGGTCCATCCACACATGCGAATTTCATCTGTCCGTCTACACTCACACGGCATGCACCACACATTCCAGTTCCGTCAACCATGATGCTATTCAGACTAACAATGGTGTGTATCTTCTTTGCTTCAGTTGTTTTCGAAACGAATTTCATCATGGGAGCTGGCCCAACCGCAAAAACGAGATCTATTTGCCGTCCTTGTTGAATCAAATCGCTCAATACATTTGTGACAAATCCGTGGACACCGCAGGATCCATCATCAGTGGTGATATATGACTCGTCACTAATCTTTTCCATCTCATCTCGATAGATGAGAAGATCCATGCTTCTGGCGCCATTAATTGCAATCAAGTAATTGCCCGCATCTTTGAACGCCTTTGCGACTGGATAGGCAATTGCGCTACCGCAACCACCTCCAATGGCAACAACAGTTCCGAACTTCTTAGTTTCTGTTGGTCTTCCTAGAGGGCCAACAAAATCTTGAATGAACTCACCCTCTTCGAGACTACCGAGCAGCTTAGTAGTCTTTCCCACTTCCTGATAGACTATCGTAACTTCTCCGCGTTCACGATTGAAGTCGCCTACTGTTAACGGGATGCGTTCTCCAGTTTCATTCACACGAATCATAACGAACTGACCTGGATTGCAAACTCGTGCCACTTCTGGTGCGTTAACAACCATCATAGTGGTTCTTGTGCCTCCAATATTGGCAAGAACTTGTTTCTTTACAATCTCGTACATCACATCACTGCCTCGTCTCAGAGGGCCCAGCATAAGTGGGATTGAGAGACACGGGGGCGGTCGCAGCGCATTGACATGATAAAGGTTTAGGTGCTGTGCAAGTATGTTCGCTGAATCTCAGTGACTACAAGGCCTGGAAGATCCTTCACCGAGTTCACAGGAATGACAACGCCTCCGGCCTTTACCAACCGAAGAGCAGCTTTTGATATTTTACCTCTTTTTGCACCGATATGAAAAATAAACAGCTTGTGACCTTGTTTAGAAAGCGAGTCGACGGTTTTGACAAAAGGACCCCAATTTGATACTCCGATGTCCGTTATGATTACGCTCATAACCTTGGATCTCGCCGTATCGCATAGCTCTTTGATAGCTTTTACGGGCATCACAGTTCCTCCCCCCTGATAGGCGAGTAGTGTATCTTCAAGTAGATGCCTTTCTCGGGTCCATTCACATCTCAAGATACTCCCAGAGAAATTAATTGCAGCAACTTGACTGCTGCATCTGAGGGCTGTATCCACAGAAGCGAGAGAAGCAACTAGAGCAGTATGATAAGGCCCACGCAGATTCTTCGAACCCATCTCCCAGGTCATAGAACCACTTGAATCTAGTACTACAAGGAGATCAGGAAGGTCTTCATCATGACTCACTCCATAGTGTGTGGCTCTCATCCAACGGCGAGTCGACATATTGGGAACCAGTACAGGAAAAGTCTGAAGCGATTGAACAACATCGAGTTCCTCGATCGGGTCTCCCAATCTCCATGCCTCAGTGGCAAGAGGCGTAGCTCCTTTGGAGCGCTTGTGCCGGACTCGAAACCGAAGCAACCCTTGTACCTTCGCCCGATACCAGAAACGGATCCATTCCCCCTTCAGGGTTCCTCCATGTAGAATATAAACGGCTTCAAGATCCTTCAAACTTCCTCCTCGATCCTCAACTTCAATTGCCAGACGTTCCATCACTTCATCGGGATTCTCCACTTGCTCGTTACTACCACATTTGCGTACTCGTTCCCCATTTCTATCTTCTACAGGACTTCCCATAATAACATCCAAGTCAACAGGAATCGTAATTGGCTGTTCTGAAGCATCTCCAGAATTAGGAATTGACACCCCAGATCCTTCAAAGGGATCTTGATTTTTTGGCAGCCATTCTGTGATGACTTTTGCTATTTCTTCAGTAGCCTTTGGCCATTTATTCTCGGAGTCCATATTATTCCGAGCGATTTCTATTATCTTTTCAGCGACTGCAACAGTTGACTCGTCAATCTCAACCCCAAAGGGAACAGGAAACCCCCACATCACCCTATAGGCTGCCACAACAAGTTGCCAGAGTGAGCTATGCTCTCTTGTTCTAAGGGATGAGTCATGAATAGATGTTTGGATTCTGGAGTGTGTTAGTGAGGGGTATCTCTTTAGAAGACTGGAATCTACCACCAAATCCGCAAAGATATTGCAGACAAACATTGCTACTGGGTCTGGAAGATGCTTTCTAGCTCCTGCAAACATCATACCATTTGTAACTCCATCAAAGGGACACACAAGGTAGTGCTGAATTTCATGGTGGCAGATGGATCGAAGATAAGGCTCAGCATCGTTTGAATCAAGGTTCAACGGGACACCGGCTGTATTCAGATGAACCGTCCAGTTATTCGAATCAATATAGAAGTAGGATGCGGCAGACTCATTGTATTCGATTGTTGGCTCAGGCAAAGGAGGATGATAAAAGTCAGATAGAGCTCTAGCCCATGCGCGGCTGGCTGCAACTTCAAGGCTGTCACTTCTTGACATTTCTCACATATCCATTTTCATGTTTCAATAGACTTTTCGATCTCTTTCCCCAGTTCAAGTGCCTCTTTGCCCCCTGAGATTTCTAGAAACACTGGGGATTCAGGTGAACTGCCAGTAACATAAACAACAAGAGTGACACCGTCAGTTCTGGCAACTTTTCTTTTTGGAGGTCTAAGAGTTTCTTTCAGAATGCCGGTCATTCGTGGAATCTTCAGACTGATAGTTGTCCAAAGTTCCTGCCATTTTTCGAATGTCAATGAGTATTGGGATAGTGTAAGACGATGCAAATCATCCATGATCTTCCCGAGCAGCATACTTCTATTTGGAAAATCGGGAGAATCCAAGAGCTCCTTCTGAAGAGAGAGAAGGTCATTCACATTCTGCGACTCTGCTGCCTTATCGATACTCTTTACTATCTTGGCATATGCCGGGGTTTTTAGTTCCTTGGCTAGCTGGATATAGTCAAGGCGTACAAGCAGGTCGCTCTTGGCCATCTCACTCAACTCTTCTAATACAGTCTTATCCGAGTCTCCACTCTTTAGTTGGGCCATTAGCTTGATTGCTGGCTCTCTTTGAGTGAACCGAGTTGACGCAAGCTCAACAAGATGTTTTGTGAATTCAAAAGAATTCCCGAAGAAAGGAGATTTCTCAATGTACTCAGGTACATATCTAGTTCTGTGCCAAAAGACAAGTGGAGCAAGGGATTTCACAATCTCAATGCCAACCTCATTTGAACCTACGAGCCAAGAAGCTGCCTTGCAATATCGATTCAAATCCTTCGCGGCTCGAACGCTTAATGGTATGATTACCTTATTGCACACACTTTTTGCAGTATTGAAATGACACCCATCGCAGAGACCTGATTCAACAGTCAATGTATGAGACTGACTCTTATCTGCCCGAATACAACCTCCGAACTCGCGAATAAGAGACCGCATGAATACAGATGCCTCAGGAGAAACTGAAATCTTGTCAGCTAGATTCCAAAGAGTGAGTAAGTCCTGTTCAGAAGTTATGGCCGGCACTTGCCACAATTCATCATACCCAAATAATCTCTCATCACGAGATGCAAGAATAATTTCAAGATCATCTATCGTTGGCATCGTGATTGGTACGGCAAGTCCAAACCTATCAAGAAATGGCGCTGCAAGGTCAAAGGTCCCACTGTCAGTGGGATTCATTGTTGCATATAGGCAATAATCGTCGCAGTGCTTAACTTCATCATAATACTTTAGCTCTCCTTCTGCCAGCATCGATAGGAGTATGTTCTGTGCGTGTGGTGTGAGCCTGTTTACTTCATCTATAATCTTCCAGAAGTTAGTCACGAAACGCCTCCATACCACAACTTCGACACCATCTTTCATTAGAGGACCAGGACGAAGCGTTGCTACCATTTTTTCTTCTGTTAGTTGCGGATGCCCACGCAGCATTCCATCATCGATTTCATCCAAAGACTTCCCAGTTAGCATACGTCCAAGTAGTTTTATGAGCGTGGTCTTGCCACCGCCATGTCCGCCAACCAGAAGCATCGCGGAGCGTGGCACAAGAGAATTCAGGACACATGCTCCCGCAATCAAAGGCAATCTGGTCGTACTAACACGGGAGCTACTGCGTGCCGCGGATTTGTACCGGATAGGAAGCTCTTCGGAATGAACGAAAAGACCCCTGCTTTCAATAGTGGTAATGACGCTCCATATCCGTTCTCTGAGGACAGTACTTGACTCTGTCATAGGCTCTCACATCAGCCAGACCAACCACTGCAAGAGTGCTTATGGTTACATCGGTAGGCGCGCGAATTGCTTTCAAATGTCACCATTTGGAAGGGCGCGGAAGAAAGACACTCTCCGAAGGGGTAATATGGTTTCATTCAGGGGTCATCATGATATATAGAGGGGTATATTTTGAGCCGCGACGAACCTCTAGCCGAAGTAGTGATTCTGACAGAACCCGAGGATCTATCCGTAGATAGATTTAGTCAGACCTCCGTAGTTGAAAAAGCAAAGCTCTTTCATTCAGTTCTATCACGATTCACCAGTTTTAGAGATTCACTTCAAAAGAAAGGGCTTCTATTTGGAGGCAGAATTCTACTGATTGGTCCATCGGGAACAGACTTCGAAGCTTTTGCTCATCATCTTTCATTAGAGGTCCCGATGAAAGTTGTGAGATTGCGTCTTTCAGCAGCAATCGGGGATGCCACCAAAATCGCCAATTCGATACGAACTGCATATGAATTTGCGAAACGAAATGCACCGGCAGTTCTGTTTCTTGAGAAAATTGATGCTCTTGGGCAAGCTGGAACAAGTTATGCTACAGTTTTGCACAGCGTGCTATCTGAGTCTTCTTGGGACAACAACGAGATCATAATTCTGGGATCAACTTCCAATCCAGATGCAATGGAGCCGGATCTATTAGCAGTTTTCGACCGAGTCTATATAGTTCCATTGCCAAAATTAGATGAGAGGGTAAGAGTGTTTGAAGCACTCCTTGATGGGAGAAAAGACATCGATCCAGCGATCGTAGGAGAACTCACCGAAGGGTGGGGGTTTAGCGATTTGAAGCATCTGGCTGTGAATCTCATGACAGACGTACCAATATCCACAGATTCTATCCCACGAGTCAAGTTAGAGCAACTCCTGGAGAATATCGGAGCCGAAGGACTAGGGAGATATGAAACTCGAGCACGTATTTCGCGAATAGCCCGAGGAAGCTTCATCCCCGAATATGAATTCACCCAATCAGGATATCCAGAGGAATTCCTTGATCAGCTCTATTTGATGGCAGTTGGAGATGATTTTCAAGGTACTCAAAGAATCATTGAAGCATTGAATAATAATATGCCCCTTACCCAGCAGGATAGAGATTTCTTGAGTAATTATCCGTTCATATTGACTGGCACACCTGAAGATCGCTTGACCAGGTTGATGAAAGCCAAACGAACAAATGATAGATTAAGCCGAATCATGGGAAGGTAGACTCTTGAGGAAATTTGATACCTACATCGAGTCTGTGAGACTACGGAACTTTCTCTCCTTTTATGAAGGAGTGGTGGAGTTTGATCCAGGCCTTACAGTAATAGTGGGTCCAAATGGGTCAGGAAAGACATCCATATTTCATGCAATAAAGTTCGCACTAGGTTCAAACCAAAGAGAGAATCGTTATTCTAAATGGAGTGATTTCATACGTCATGGTGCAAGCTCTGCTGAAGTTGAAGTTGTGGCTCGGGTAAATGGGCAAACGAGAAAATTTCAGAGAAGAATTACGAAGGATGGAATTCCTCGCGCATATATTGATGACAAAAGGGTCAAAGCAGCTGAACACCAGGGCCTTGTAAACAGCCTTGGTTTTGACATGGATAATCCCTTGGTCTTTATGCCTCAAGAGAGAATCAATGCCCTACGTGACATGGATCCCGTGGAGGTTAGGAAACTAGTTGAAGAAGGGACTGGATTAAGTGTACTCCGAGATAGGATTCAGCTCGAAGAAGTAAAAGTTCAATTTAGCCGTGAGAGATTGGAGTCTGCGACAAATGAGGCAAGAATTGTAGAACGAGAAATTGAACTTCTAAAAAGCGATATCGAACGGCTTGAGAGAAAGAGAGAACTTCTGAAAAAAGAGCAAACAATTGACACAGAAGTCAAATGGGCTTCAATGGATGACTTGCATACAAAGATTGAGGCCACAAAGAAAGAAATCGAAGAGAAGGAACTAGGTCTTGGAGAAGTCTTGGAAGAAACCTCCAAAATTGAAACTGCAATATCTAAGGAAGAAAACAAGTCAACTATCCTGAATGAAGAAGCATCAGCAATTCAACGCGAATTGGGGTCAATTTCTGCGAGGATAGATGAGGAGGAACGACGACTCTCTAAGATAGAATCAGAAACCAAAAAGACCCTTGATGAGATTAAGGAATTGGAAAACCGAGTAAAAGCAGACAAACGTAAGATGGACAAGGCAAAGGAGGATTTGCGAAGAATCAGTGTGGCAAAAGAACACATGTTGGACAAGCAAAAGGAAGCAACCACAGAGCTAGATTCAATTGATGAAGAGCGAATCCGAATCGAGAATGAACTTGCGGCCTTTGCTGACTGGAATTCGAGAAGGTCCGAAGCACTAGCGACCTATAGAGCGCTTCAATCGGATTTGAAAGGAAAGGATCTACTTCTAAGAAGTCTTCAAGAAAAGCTTCAGAACGATGAAGCCGAGCTTCAGGCAATTGAGAGTAAATGGGGACATATGTGGACTGCTCTTGAAGAAACTGATGAAAAGGAATTACTCAATAGAAAGTCACAATTGGAGAGAGAGATCGCCAATCTGAATGAAAACAGGTTCAAGTACGTGACCCAGGCTTCCCAATTGCAGAAAGAAATCGATGACATAAAAATACGAATTGCAGAAAGCTCCAAAAGAATGCCAGATGTTGTTCTGAGTCTCTCTGAAGCCGTGAAGGAGCATGGATTAGGGAGTATTACCGGACCGCTTGTAAGTATACTGACATCAAAGGATGAATATGCATCAGCTCTTGAGGCAATAATCCCGGGAGATATGGCTTTTGCCTTCCTTGTTGAAGACGAAGCAGAGTTCACACTTCTCTGCAAACTCAGAGATCAACTTGAGGCCCCATCGCCGGTTATCCTCTTGAAGGACCTTGATGATGTTAATGTTGCCGCAGAGCTACCATCGTGGAAGGGTATTATTGGTTTCTTGTGGGACCTTTTGGGTTTGGATCCTCAATATGTCAAAAAAATGAGAGCAGCTTTTGGAGAGTATGTTGTAACAAGCGAGGGAAAAACAGCAACAAGAACTGCGGAAAAGGCTCAATTGAATGCTGTTTCACTGGAAGGCCAGCATGTGGAACCATCTTCAAAGAGAATCATTAGCCATCCTAAGAGAGGACCTAGTGGAGTTATTACGACTGCACCTTTGCAGACAAGATTAGGTATTGCAGAGTCGGAACTGCAAATCTCCAGAAATCAAGTTACAGATGTTATGTCAAAGATTGACAAGGCCTCTCAAGAAAGAGACACGATAATGGATCTTCTAAGTCAGGTAACAAGATGGAGTGGGACATGGGAGCGACGCAAGAAACTGCGTGAGATCATTCCGGACCAAGAAGAAAGAATTGTATCCATAGACGACGAGATAAAGGATATTCAGCAAAAGGTTGGAAAAGCGGAGAGAGAGCTTAAACGGCTGGACACTACTCAACCTCCTGAGAGAAGTCGCCTTATTGGACAGCAGTCTGCTATCAGAATGAAATATCGAAGTGTGAGGACCAATCTCTCCCAGATTGAAGCTAATCTGCAGACTACAGAACGCGATGAAGCCACAAAACGACAAGAATTGAAGGGACTTAATGAGAGTGTTACAATGCTCTCCGAAAGAGTTGAGGAATTGCGAAATGAGATTTCTTCTTCAAAGACAGAAGGGAGTAATATAGTTGAAACAATAGAGACCCTTAGGATAGGGTTTGAAGAAACACAAATGAAGTACAATGAACTGAAAGCCCAATACACAGAAGTGAGAGGGACTATCAGAGAACTCAGCGAGCATCTGCTTGAACTTAATTTGCAAGTGAAGAGTAGCAGAATTCAAGTATTACAATCCAAAAGACATCTGGATGCATTTCAAAATGAGCTGGATGCTATTAAGACAGCACTGAAGAACAAGAAGCGACCGGATGTGGTAAGACCGGTCGAAATTGTAAGAGACGACCTATTGCGCGTGAGGCATCAATTAGAGGAGTACAGGGATGTTTCTGAAACTGTTGCACATACTGAGAGTCAACTGAAGACTCAGCTGTCAGAACTTACTAGCAAAATACAAGGAATCAAAGAGGAACTTGATGAAGCAGAAGAAACTGTGAAAGATATTAGAAAACAGTACCATGAGGGGATGAACGAGGTTCTTAGCAAAATTGAGGGAGAGATAAACAATATTCTGGGCACCGTACGTTTTGTGGGTGAGATTCGATTCAGTCTTAATACTAGTAACCAAGTATATGGAGTGGAATTTAAAACAAGAATAAAGGGGGAGGACTTTGGAGAACTGCGAGCAGGTTCAGGAGGTGAACGCTCGCTCATCGCGATAGGACTAATATTGGCTCTTCAAAGGTTTAATCCTGCGCCAGTCTATGCAATGGATGAGATAGATACCTTTCTAGATGCAACAAATACGGAAATGGTCAGTAGATTGCTCTATGATTCTTCTCGAAGAAGTCAGTTCATTCTATTTACACCTGCCAAGAGTACTCATCTCTTGCGTCACGCTGACAAGCGACTAGGAGTTGTTTCTCCAAGCGGCAAGGAACCCTCAGTCGTGATTGAGAGCCCGCAGTTCGCGAATCAATGAGGGAGAGTCATGGCTGCATCAAAGAAGCTTCTGTCACAGGTCCAAAAGATTGTTGACGCGCTGGATGAAGGGAAACTGGATCCTCTGGATATTCATCTTCTCGAAGCGTATAGAGAGCTAAGAGATATTGCGGCAGAAGTTGGTCCTAAGTTGGATATCGATGAGATGCTCAATGAGATTCTTGGAGCGAAAATCACCAAGATTCAGGAGCTAGCAAAAGTCCTCGCGGCTCCGGAACTCTATGTGAACAAGCTCAAAGAAATCAAACCGAGGGAACTCGGCAAATTAATAGTCTATAAACAGCCCATGATTTTGAATAGTCTGAAACATGAGGAACTAACAAGTGCCTTTGAAAGAATTGCCCAGCATATTGATGCGCTTACTCGAGAGGCAATAGAAGATCCAGTTCCTGTAATTACAGGTGTTCCTGATGATTATCGATTTGCGACGCAGGATTCGGTATTTCTTGCTGACCTGGAGAAGTTCTCAAAACAAATACCCAAGAACAAAAGGGTGTTGATACAGAAACTTATTGATTCTGAGGACTTTGATGAATTCCTGATGAAGTTTCTCTATGTCGTGGTGCTCATTTCACGAGGGGAGCTGGAGTATTTTCCTGAAACAAGAGAAGTATTGAAGACGAGATGATAATAAAAGGAGGGGATGTTACCATGCTTTGTTCGGTAACATCCCCGAAGCAATCCCCTAGTTCTCAATCAGGGACGGCTCTGAAACTGCGACTTCTTGGCTTCTAGCAACAATTTGATTGTTCGAAGTCGTAGCGTTCAGCATGAAAATCAAACATTGATTAAGTTGTGCTTCTCGGAGATAGAGTAATGCTAGTAGAGACACGACTAGAAAAGCAAATCCAGCAGCAAAGAGGGGTATCACTGTTGATCCTACCGCCTCTGCCCAAACCCCGCCAAGTGCCATTCCTATTATTTGGAATGACGTGAATACAACACTCAACAGCGAAAAGACTCTACCTCTCATCTTGTCTTCAACCAGTTTTTGCATGAGTGTACTAAGTGGTATGTTAAGCATTACATCAACCGATGCAATAAGCATCCAGGATAAAACAACTGTAACAAATCCATCTGCAAGGGAGAAACCAAGAACAGAGGCACCTGCCACAGCCCCAGCAAAAGCGATCAATGCTAATGGATTCCTAAGTTCAGACTTCTTGCCAAGAATTAGAGCAGTTACAATACCTATTCCTGCACCAAAGCTCATCATAAGCCCTATTTCGAGTTCGCTTAGACTTAGCCAACCTTGAGCATGTGGAATAATTAGAGCATTTAGGACTCCAGAAGATACAGCCAAAAGAATTGCGAAAACAAAAACAAAGCTTAGCACAGCGTTGCCTGCAACCAAACGCCCACCTGCAGCAATTTGCTGTTTCATGGACTCTCCTTCTTGATGCGAAGACTTAGGGGTCAAATCCGCAGAGATTCCTTTCAGGGCAATGGCGGAAATTACAAAGGTCATTGCATTAATTGCGAAGGCGAGGAAATAGTCAGGTGCTAAAAGGGCAATTAGGATGCCACCTACAGGTGGTATAGTGAGTTGCACCACTTGATAGGTCATTTGAGATAGAGAATTTGCTGTCACAAGTTCCTCGCCTTCGACTAGATTGGGCAATGATGCATTTCTTGCAGGATAGAACCAAGCATCAGCGGAAGCATAGAGGAATGTCAGAATGTAGACCCAATATATGATGGGAATATCACCAGGGAAATAGATGGAAAGCGGAATGAGTAGTATGAGAATTGTCCGTGTGACATCAGAGGCCACCATTATCGTCCTTCGATTCCATCTATCAACATAAACTCCGATGAATCCGGAAAGTAAAACCACTGGGGCTACTCTAATCATTGCAAGAATGGCCATTGCCAGTGCTGATTGGGTTAGATAATAAACAAAGAATAGTAACGCAAGCGAGCTAATGGCCGTACCAATGTTTGATACAAGTTGGCCGATCCAGAGCCGGAGATAGTCAGTGCGATGAAGGATTGTTGAGAAACCGGGCTTTGTAGACCCACTTTCATCAACAGAAGTAAGAGTCAGAGAGTTTACCTCCTAAGATATGCATATGCGATTGCATCGGTTGATATCTTAGGTCTGATGGTATTCCGTGAATGGGTGTTCTTGGAAAGAGCCATTTCCAATTACCTCACAACAGTTGCGTAGGCGTAGCCTACAGCCTTGGTCGAAGCGACCTGTCTGTTCTTCTTCACGAGTTCAGTTCGGGTATTAGTTGCTAGAGCCATGATATTTCACAAGTCTATGGTACCAGATTTGGTATATATACCGAAGCCACAAGTTGGGGTCACAGAAAAGAGTCACAAAATGTTACTACAAGATGAGTTAATATGATGAAAAAACTAGGCCAGAAAATCATGTCTGAAGCTGAGTTCATAGGACAGCTAGTAGGTTATTTCAAAGCTTTAACCAATTCTCACTTGATTAAATCTTATGGCGTTTGGAAAGCCGGCAATTACGCAAATCAATTCGATTGATAGGTACCTATTCTCAAGTCGTTCGATATATGTGGAGGAGCCCATTTGTGTGACTTTGATTCTTTTGCTTTTTCATTAAAGATGCTCTTGAAGGTTGTTTTGAGCCTAGATGGAGCACTTGCTGCCAAAGGATTTAGTTAACCTGAAATAGAAGCGAATATCACTTCTACCTCCACTACTAGATTCTGAGAGGCTTGAAAAATGGCAACCCTTGAATTAATCATTGGTTTAGGTATCGCCTTTCTTTTGTTCCGAATCTGGATTGACGAGATTAAGCTTGTGGATGAGCTTGAATTTAGACGCAGATACTTCAGCCGCTTTTTTTCTTACTATACCGCACTAGCACTTTCTTTTGGGCTCTTATTCTGTCCATTCAATGTTATGGTAATGATCGCATTCCCGATATTATTGGTTACTTCAATCTGGGACATTAATTTCTATCGTAGGTTCAACTCTCAGACATACTGGAAAAAGAATCGGTGCTGGCTTCTTCTCGAAAGAGTCACAATGCATCCTCCCGTTGTATTGGTAGCAATTTACATGATTGTAAATGATGCAAGAAATTTCATAGAGCCACCAAATCTGATCATAATGGCAGTGAGTAGCGCTATTCTATTTCTGCCATTCTTTCTTGTGGATGCTAGATGGACGAAACGGTACAAGTGGCCAGAAGCTTTGATTGTGATCGGATTGATGCTATCATCAGGACTGTCTCTCATTCTTGCAGAGTATTTTCTCTGGGGGGTACCAATATGGTAGGTGATAGAGAATCATCCTTCCAATTCTTCTGGAGATATTTCAGAGAATCGCGGCTTCTAAAACTGGCTCTAGCTTTCAATTTGCTTTACTACATTGCAGTAATTGTACTCTTTGGCTTCTATCTCATTCAAGGCAGACTTAATGAAACAATATACACAATGGATATTCAAGTCTTCTACGAAGCAGGTCTAATGTTCCTAGCCTCACCTGGTGATATCTATACTGTTGCTCCTAATGGACTGCCCTATAGATACCTGCCATCCTTTGCTGCAGGTATGGCTCTCCTTTCAAATGTGCCCTTCTACATTCTGTATGTGATCAATATCTCCTTCATGATGATGGTAAACTTTGGGATTGTGTTTCTTGTATATCTCGTAAGTTTTCAGGGTGGAGTGAATTCATCTACAAAGAATTTCGAGAAGACACTCGCAATTCTATTCATTGCACCACAACATATCATCAATATCATTCTTGGACAAATAACGCAACTTGCAATTCTACTAGTTCTTCTAGCACTATACTTACTGCATCCGAAAGGAAGAGGCTCCTTGTTTCAATTCTTCTGCATTGGTATACTGATTGGCATTGCATCAATTTTGAAGCCATTCTTTCTGGTTCTGATTCCGTTTCTAATTCCAATAACATTGACTGACAGATTCCGAATCAAAATCTCTTTGAATCATCTCATTGGAGTTTCAATAGGATTTCTTCTCACCATGATACCAAACATCTTTTACTTCATAACTTATCCATCTGCAATCGATGGATTTATTCAAGCTAATTTCGCAGATGGATTGTCTTTCCATCATAGTACAAGTATAACTCGCCTTATTATCGGGCTTCTTCCAGCCTTTAATTCTGACATTCTTCAATTGTCTCTAATTCTAGTATTGGGTGGATTTTTGTTTCTTAGGAGTTACATCCGATTTGTTCGAACGCCTGAAAGCGAGAAAAACTATCTGCACCATTTTACCGACATGATATTTCTCATTCTCCTAGTCTATCCGGATTCATGGTTCCTCTTTCTTGCGGTGTGGTATGCATTCATGGGACCATCAATGCTTCAGCTGTATAACATTTCAGATAGAAGGGAATTACGAAATCTGGATCTTTTATGGTCAGGATCAAATAACATACTTGCATTCTTCTCATTTGGAATAGTAATTCACTACTTAGTTCTTGGAATCGACCCAATTAATCCCATTTGGATTCTAATCCTCTATTTACTCTATCATCGGCTCTTCTCAAGGGCTTCTAATTCAAATTCATCATTTGCCTGAATTTAGATGAATGTGAAGTCCTCTTGCATTTTACTGGGTCTTGAGAAGTTCAAGTATCCGTTTTGCAGCAGCTCTACCGTCTGCAGCAGCATGAGCAACCTCGTATTGTTCAAGATGTGTATGTTGTGCTCCTCCGACTAGTACATTGGGCATTCCTTCTATTTTTCCATCTTGAATTCTCAAATTAGTATCTACCGTCATGAATACAGATGCATAGTTGCCATGTATTTCTTTTAGTTTTTCATCGGTATAGGTCCAGTTACTGTGGAACTTGATTTGAGGAAGTAATAGCCCAGAAAGTTCCTGTTCTAGAATCTCCTTGGGTAATCGGCCATTCTCAACAAGCTCTCGAAGATATCCGCCCGGATTCTCAGCTCTATCAAATAAATCAACGGAATATCCTGCACGTGCAAGATAATGAGCACAAGAGATGCCAGCTGGTCCAGCTCCGATCACACACACTTTCTTTCCATTTGAGTGGTTTATGGGACCTGCAAAACCATCCAAACCGGCGAAGTCTGCTACCCATCGATGAAGCTCACGAATTTTCACTGGTTTCGTGTCGAATTTCAATCGATTACAAACGCTTTCACATAATCTCCCAGAAGGGCAAACGTATCCACAAATTCCTGCAAACGGATTCTTCTCCCTTACGAGCCTAGCTGCACCAGTATAGTTTCTCGCTTCAATTCGTCGAATGAAACCAGCAATATCAATTCCAGCAGGGCAAGTCTTTCTACAGATGTGATCTTCACAATGCTGACACTCTCTAGCAATTAGAGAAGCATTGTCCTTATCATCATTAATCTCTGCTGGAATCTCTTTCTTTGGATTTGATTCAATATATGTCACATAATCTCTATCAAAACTCCTCCTATGGAATTCCTTCAACTTGATTTCTCTTAGAATGATATTTGCCGCTCCAAAACCTGATGCTACAACAGCAGGCATACCCATCCCCATAGTGGTCGAATCTCCACAAGCATAAACTCCGGGCCAATCTGTCTTTGCTGAAAGCCTCTTTGTCAATTCCTGTCCAACCATCTGCTTCGGCCCTCCAACACATCCTCTATCTTTCAATGTATAGCGTTCAATAGTTGTTGGAGTTGCAATGTGTAGTTGCCTTATCCCATTTCGAAAATTCGGAATCCTCTTCTCGACTTCGTCTATAATAAGCTCAGCCTGTTTCTTCTTATGTTTCTCATACTCGGCTGACCTATACTCTGTATCCCATGGACGTGGCCAGTTTTGATTCGGTGCAGGAGAAAACATCGTAATGATATGTTCATCAGGTGGACCAAGACTATGATCATCAACACTGGGGATGTATAGAGTGATATCTCCCATATCGATTTGTGTTGTGTCTCTCACGTAGTATTCGACTGCATTGATATCATCAGGAAAGACTTTCTTGTCTACAGCAGCATAAAGGACCATAGCTGGATATGTTGATACTTGAGCATTTGCCCAACGCCTCTGCTCATCAGATACTTCATTCTTGGGCAGAAGCTGACTGTATAGTTTCCATACGGTTGTGTCTGAAACTACTCTCTTTGCACGGATTATGGTCCCGTCATCAAGTTTTACACCACATGCTTGATGATTCTCGAATACAATCTCCTTGACCAGACTCTCATAAATGATAGTACTGCCATATCGCTCAATCGCTCGCTCAAGCGCATTACTATATGTTTGTGCGGAACCTGCGACATAATATGTTCCACCAACATGATTGTCAGTGAACATTGTAAGAGCCATAAGAGCAGGAGTTTCCTTCATACTGGTATAGGCATAGCTTGCGCACAACTTGTCGAAGAACTCGATTAAATTCTGACTCTTTAGATATGGACTCATCAAATCATAAGCTGACATTGAGAGAACCTTCATTAGCTTGAAAACTCGTAGAGGGGAGGAGAAGAACATCCTTAACTTGGTTCCATTGGACATCTCGCTTGGCGGAGTCAGTAGGTCCCTGCCCTCGATATGCTTCCTATAGAACTTGTTCAAGAAGTCATATAGCTCTCGAATCTCTTCCTTTTCTGACTCGAAGAGTCTCTCAAGCTCTTGCTGGAACAACTCTAGATCTTTCCAGAATATCATCTGCTCTCCTGCAAAATCGAGCCGCCAGAACTTATCCCTAGGAATGACTGTGATTGGTTCCTCAAGGTAATTCATCAGATTATTATGAATATTATAACCAGTTTTGCCAAATCCAAATATGAGAGCTGCACCTGCATCGAAAATCCTGTCATCACGGAGAAAGCTGGTGCATGCACCCCCAGGAAGGTAGTGTTGCTCAATGATAAGTACGTCAAGTCCTCGTTTTGCCAGTAGACTAGCGGCAGTCAAACCACCAATTCCTGCACCGATTACAATTACATCATAATCAGATTTTAGAATCCGCTCGGGAGTGATAATCGTCATAGAAACAGTTCTGTATCAAGTAGTTTGTAAAAAGGGATTCGGTAAAGCCTTCAAACTACACTATTGAAATGTAATTTGCATATTCCTGGGGCTGTGAGTGTGATGAATTATGTCATTCTGCTGCCTCGAAGAAAATGAGTATTGCCGTGACAATACTCATGAGAAGATCGATTTGTCGCCTTTGTAAATCTTGTATGCATTCACTATCCATGGGACTATCAAATCACGAGTGAATATCTCAGCCGCAAGTAGGGGCTTTTTGCCACGAATTCGACGTGTAGTATTGAGAAACTTCAGCCCGTATTTCAGTTTTGGATCAACAAGTTCGATATCCACATACTTCGCCCCAGCATCAGAAAGCAATCGATTTACCACGTATTCAATATCATCTAGTTTGTCCTTTTCCATAGCCGATTCAAGGACATTCCACCAGTCTGTAGAGACAGATATTGCTTCCTCTGGAAGTGTTTTAGCCTCATTGCCGAGAATAGCGCCAAAATGAGCAAGGCACAACGTATCATATTCCATCTGCCCTATTTTCCTTGCAGCTTTGTGAAACTCCCCCCAATCGAAAAAGGGTGGCATTATGGTTGGTATGTAGGTATCTTCTACAATTTTTATACCAAGGGCATCTCCTACAAACAGGTTTTTGTTTTGTTCATCAAAAATAATGAGTTGATCCTTGGAATGTCCAAGCACATGAGTCATCCGTAATGTAATTCCGTCAAGGTCAAGGATTTCTCCATCGCGAAGAGGTGTTACGTTAGTAGTGTTTTCAAAGGTTTCTTTTGGATAATATACCGTGTTGAAGGATTGGTCTTTCAAAAGGGGAATAGCGTGCTCTGAAGCCATTACTTCCATCTCGTGATTTGCTTCTCTCGCGGCTTTTCGCAAAACCGCTACTCCTTGAGAATGATCATAATGAGAATGGGTTATGATAACATAATCAGGAAGGCTCAGATTGTTTGCCCTAAGGAACTTCAGGATGTTCTTAGATTCTTTCTTCGTTCCAGTATCTATTAGACAGCTCTTTCCAGCTTCTATTAGATACACTCCACCAAATCCTGCTACTCCATTCATTCCATAGTCAATTAAAGTGGTATTCTTGTTGATTTTCCCAGGTCTCCTAATCGCTGTCATCTTTGATCCACCTATGAATTATGTTTACTTGCAAAACTACCTCATAAGTTCTACGGATTCTTTCTTTGGATCCCCCTGAAATTCATACCAAGACAGACGATGTGGCTCACCGGAATATAATGTACGATAGCGCCAAGACGGGAATCAATTACCTAAGTTTAATTGGAATCAGGATTCAGTGAAACTGATGAATGAATACTCAGTTCTCATGAAACTGCTCACTCGTAGTGGCGACCCAATAGGTGCTGGAGTAGATGACATGCTGGATGCCTTGGGATTGCCTGAGAATACAGGACGTCATATTCTCTTCCAGAGACTTGGAGAACTTCATAGTCGCATATCTCCTATTGGACTCATCATAAGGCATAATCCTGTCAGTCACGTATTTTACATTGATACAGACATAAGGACGGATATATTACAGGAACATTCCCCTCTCCCAGACAGACTGTCAGCAACTCTTCTGATTGTGGTTACCCTTGCCTATCAAGAGGGTGGGTGGGTCTCTGTTGATCGGATTCGAGAGTTCAGGAGAAAGGCTAGGCAGGGCGTAATGACTGACCTTCGGGAGTTGGCTGATATGCGCTACATTGAGCTTGACACCAAAGCAGGGAAGGCGCGCCCAGGAACGAGAGTCGCTTTTGAAATCGACTACGAAGCCTTCTTCCAGAATCTCACGAAAGCAAAGCCAAATGAAAATTGAAGTCGCTTCGTTAGTTTTATCAAGGTTCTTTCTTGGGTTCACATGGTTGAAAACATGTCACACCGACGCTCACTCAGATACGCAAAGACATCCTGTCCAGTCTGTGGGAGCAATGAGGTTGCCCGTGACGACAACAAGGGAGACATGCTATGTACCAACTGCGGACATATCATAATCCGAGAAGATACCCGGGCTGTTGGTAAGTTCGAGATTGCCCAAGCTCTCAGAAGCGAGGGCAAGATGAAGTTTGAACAGCTCAAGAGTGCCACTGGTGCATCTGATGCACAACTCTACAATGTAGTAGAGAGCATGGTAAGCATGGGACTTCTGCAAGACATCATGGGGACATATTCCCTCACCAAGCGTGGTCAACGCTGGTATAGACAAAGACTCGGACAGGAATGGGGCTATTAAGCCCGTGAGGCACTGCCTCGCCGCTTTAGTGGACACTATTTTTACTACTGTTCTCGCATAGACTTCAGTGTTATGTACAAGTCCATTATGATGACAACCAAGATTGCCAGCGATGCACCTGCAAGAAGTCGTGTCGGGAGAATCTCTACATCTTGAAAAGAAAAGCCCAAGAGCCAAGCAGATACAACAACTTCGCTTGAAACAACTGATAGGCCTATTAGAAGTAGCGAGTTGAATTTAGCATCAGTCACACAAACACGCATCAGAATATACACAGACGGAAGCCCAGCGATCAGAAGCATGATGATGATTGGTGCAAGAGAACTAAATTCGATGCCCCCTACTATATCTTCATAATTGTGATTGATTCCATAAAACACTAACTTTCGCTGTAATGATGCTCAGTGAATCATATGTCTGATGCCGAACTGTTTTTCGTTTCTTTTCTAATCGTGTTCGTTTGATTGATTAGAAACTTAACGATTGATTCTTTTATGCATCAAAGCTATCCTTTATTTAGTATCCGATTAGGTTCAATAGTGGGGTCCGTTTCGGAAAAAAATACCTCCCTGTACAGGGAGGAACTAAATCCCCTCCTAACCACGCGAATACCTACAACTCTTTCTTCTGAGATGGGCCCCACCTCTGCTTTTGAATGATTGCGCTTTAAACCTGATGTAACGCAGTGGCTACTCCGTTTCATGACAGCACAAGTTTATATCCCCCCAATTTTCCGGGCGCATAGGGGAGATTCGTGACACAATCCATACTTGATGAAAGAAGATTCAGATTATTGTGTAGTCTAGCAATCATATCACTAATTGTCATATCGGCACTGCAAATTGCCACGCCGCTGTATATGTACAGCCAGAATGTGGATCACAGAGAGGAAAAAATCTTCTCCGAGACCACAGCAATAGTAATTGCAAATGATACTCTGACATCCAACTTTAAGGATGAATTCCATGAATATACAGATGGTCTATACAACGTTTCGTTGCCACTCTTTCTCTTTAATCAGATTGTCGAACTGAACGAAAGCGTGTCAAAAATTATGCTTACCGTTCTATATCATCAAGAAATTCCAGGCATCAATATGCAAAACATTCTCATAACACATGGCTACCAATTGTCACTCGCCAATCAATACACCTCTTTTGACTATTCGACACAACGAGCAACCTTCTATAGCGAAGGGGGAATATCTTCGTCAATGACGGCATCAGATACGTATACTTTTGATACGGAGGCAACTGGATTGTTCAATTACTCAGAGATAGCAATTGACTGCGAGTTCATTGTAGGTGCCAGCTCCATGGAGGATTCGACTCATGTAAGTGAGGTTCAGAATTGCACAGCCTTGTTCGCTCTAGGTTTAGAGATGAGATTGGAGTACGAGAAGCTTCCGAGCAGTACCCTTGTGGTTCTATACATAGTCCCATCTGTGAGCGTATCGATAGTTGGCATCGTTGCCATCTTGCTACTTGGAAAGACACTTCTTAAGAAAGGGGAATTATCTTAGATGTTGCTTTTGAGATGGGCTTCAATTCTTCGTTTTCAGACATCTATTACTGAGTTCGTGGATTGACTCTTCTAGTAATCATTTTAATAGACGGACTGGTGATGTTCTAATTGTGGCAATACTGAATTTGCCAGACAGGCACTCTTCACTCATCAAAAACACCAAGCGAGGCAAATACATCAATGCTCTTGTCTTCAGTGCAATCATAGTGAGTTTTCCCATAGTGGTCTATTTCGGTGCGAACTTTCTCTTTCCAGTTGTATCGGATAGAATCCTACTCGCAAGTGGTTTTGAGATGACCATTACCAATGATACTAGTATTGAATCGCCAAGTATATTCTATGGCAGACAGACTGGGGCGGGTCTATCCTATCAAGGGGAATCATTAATTGATCTCGGCGCCGGATTTGGTCTTCCAGTGGTCGTGACAAATGGTGAGTGGTATATTCCTGTTGCCGCGCATGTCGAAAACATCTTTCCAGCCTCAGAATCAGTTGTAAAGCACTACCTAGTTGATGGCTCTTTAAATGCAGATGGCAGGGGCTTGCCTACCTCAACCGAGGAAATAATCTCTGTACGTATAGCAAAGAGTGGACCTTCACAGCTCTCCGTGAGAGTCACCCATAACATGACCGACTGGAACTACTCAGTTTTTATCCTAAATGGACTTGGAGAAGACTTCAAACAGTATTTTGACTCGCAACTATTGTATTTCTACGACACCTATTTTCAAGTTGACACGCAGGCGCAAAACGTGTGCTTTACAAACACAAATGGAGTACGTTTCAATCTACGCGCACAAGTAGAGAGTGGTATGATTTCCGGTATTACTGAGAGATCTTTGAATGGTGGTACCCACATCGCATGGAATATTACCTGCATAGATTCTTTCGACTATATTCTCGAATTCTCATCAAAAGAAGACAGGCATCTTTTCTTGCCCACTGATGGGCATGTGATATCCTCGCCAGTCCCGGTTCTTGAGGATAAGGATGGTAACATCTTCTTTGCTGTTGGCGATTGGGACGGCTGGCTTCATTACAGGACATGGAATCTCGCGACTGCGCAGCCAGCCTGGAGCAAATTGCATAAGGAAGGTATATTCGCGTCACCTGCGTCGTTTATTCATCCATTCACCGATAGAGCTAGCATTGCTGTGACAACTGAGAATGGATCACTCGTAATTTATGATTTCAATGGGACGCTTCTTCTCTCTCGCCCCTTCGCTGTGGGCTTGGAACCGCGAATAATGTCCTCACCAACCTTCACTGGCACTGGTTTGGCATTCCTCGGAAACGGACTGTTTTATTATGTAGACATGAATGGGGACGCTCTAGAGGGCTGGCCACAGCCGGTAGATGATTGGGGGCTATCATCACCTGGGTATTATCCGGTTGGTGTTTTTTCTGAAGGCATCATTTCCGTCACAACACTTGCAGATGCCCCGGATGTTTCTGATGGCTATCTCTACGCTTGGTGGACAAATGGAACTCTTCTAAGTGGATACCCAATCCATCTTCCTGAAGATTCTGATTCATCACCATCTTTTGCAGATATCAATGCAGATGAAATTCCAGAAATCATCGTTGGAGACGATGGCGGGAACCTTCACGCCTTTACATTAATGGGATTAGAACTCACAGGTTTTCCAGTCAGGGCTGAATCATTGATTGAGGCAAGTCCTGCAATAGGTTCAACCTCGCCAAACGGAACTCTGTTTATTGCCATTGGGTCTTGGGATTCAAGCATGTATGTGATAGATTCACAGGGCAATACACTTCAAGACTTTCCGTTGCAGACACAAGACCATATTATTTCAAGTGCAGCGCTTGTAGATATTGACGGCAATGGTCAACCTGAGATCATTGCAGGCTCGAAGGACTGTAGTTTGTACATATGGCATCTGGATGGAAGCTTGGTCCCGTATTTTCCCCTACACCTTGGAAGTTCCTCATTTTCGTCACCACTTGCAATGGATTTGGATGGGAATGGATTCATCGACATAGTTACCGGTGCAAACAATGGAATTCATGTGATATTGGATGTAGGTGTGGGCGAGTATTCGCCATGGCCCATGTTTAAGCAGAATCCATGGCACACCGGAACGTCGATGACTTCTCCTGGATCATGAGCCAATCGACAGAGTAGGACGGAGCTATGATTTTATATTCATATGATTCCATCCTACTGCAGGGACAACCTGAGGATATGTTTCGATGAATATCGGAACCTATAATCTCATTCCTGCAGATGTCGTTTGGAATTCTCTTTTAGAAATGAGTCAAACTTAGTTTGTGGTGACAGAATGTCAAAGGAATTAGTTTCAGGATTCTATGAATTCCTGGTAAAAGAATCTGAAAAGAAAGGAGCACGTGGTGAGAAGCCAATCTTCTTAATGGCCACTCTAAAGTATTTAATCCAAAACAACCTCTATGGCCTCAGTTTGAATGAAATGATGTACATTCAACATCTGCGTCTCATAAAGGGGCAATTCATAAGGCTGGCATCTCATAGAATGAGGGAACCCGAGTCTTCATGGAGGAGATTGACAAATCCCAATACTTTCGAAATGAAAAACCAAGTTCAGAGATACATCTCAAAATATGGGGATGTGAGCGGTGCATTCTCTAAATTGAAACCAGGTGAAGCTCAGCAGCTCCTAAATGGTTTTATGCTACGTCTAAGCGCAAAAAAATCCTTTGAAGTAACTCCTTAACTTCATCTGTCTTTCTCTTGATATATGCGCGCGGCCGCAATTAATTCTCGTATTTTAGCGTTGAACGATTCTTTAATATATCTCATGAATGAGATAGGTTAATGGTAAATATGACAGTTCAATTTGAAATTCAACCAGGCAGTCGTCACATCGATGTGCCTGTTTTTGTCAACGACAATGGACCCTACCGGTTCACACTTGACACCGGTGCAACTGCGACTACTTTGTCTCAAAGGTTTGTTAAGACACTTGGCATAGAAACAAGGGATGAACGCAAGAATGAATGGGATGCAATTGGTCAACAATACGAAGTGGCTACTCTTCAAAACCTGAAGATTGGAGCAGTGGATAATATCAACGAAGATGTCATTGTCTTTGACCTTGATAGCTTTCTAGGTCCTGCATCTGAAAGAATTCGCGGAAATATTGGGTACAGTACACTGAAAAAATATACAATGGCTTTGAATTTTGCCACAAAGACATTGAAACTCTCCAATAGTGACGAGTATGATTTGGAGTCAATGGATTGGATTGATTTCATCTACGTTGATAATACTCATCTGATTGGAGTACCGACCAGTATTAACGGACAGAAACCAATTCACCTAGTTCTCGATACAGGTTCTCCAGCAACCATCCTCACGCCCAGCGCAGCGAAAGCCTTGGGACTGATTCTCAGCGAATCAGGACCTCTTGTAAAGGGTTTGAATGGCACGACTCAAGCGCTAACAACATCGGTTGAGGAAGTTCGAGTTGGAAATTCACGCCAGGGTCAACAAGACCTCATAGTACTTGATCTATCTGCAGTTTCTGCAAGAGGAAAGAGTCTACGTAATGGAATACTGGGCATTTCATTTCTGAGTAACTATGAAGTCATAATTGACTATCCAAATCAGAGAATTGCTATGAGATAAGCAATCTCAAAGAAATTCGTAAAGAAGAACGTGTGGTGTGAATCTCAAAATCACCTTTGAACAGAAAAAACGCGAATACCCCAACTCTCTCTTCACGAGATAGCTCTTCGTAATCCTCTTCTCAAGATGTGCTTGAGATTCTCGCAACGGTATATCATCGAGTCTAATTAATGCTTTGACGATGGGATTTTCGGTAAAAATAGAGGAAAAGGGTGGCAAGAAGCCACCACCTTTTCTTATTGAATAACTTCAATGGGTTTGCCCATGCCAAAATCAGCTGGTTTTGTGCTCTTCCGAATAGACCAAACAGTCAACAGGAATAGCAGAAAGAGTGTGCCAACCAAGGCTAGGTTTATCTCCATACTTGCACCAAAGGTAAACTGGACAAGCAAAGGTGCCAAGATCAAGCTTAGCAGGTTTACAACTTTAATCATCGGATTAAGAGCAGGTCCTGCAGTATCCTTGAGTGGATCACCGATAGTGTCACCGACAACACCACACTTGTGACGCTCAGATCCCTTCCCTCTATTATGTTCGGGATCAGAGGGTTCATCTTCGATGCACTTCTTTGCATTATCCCAGGCGCCTCCAGTGTTTGACATGAAGACTGCTAACAACTGACCAGATACAATAATTCCGCCAAGGAATCCACCAAGCGCGCTAACGCCAAATAAGATACCCACGATGATTGGTATCGAAACTGTTAGTGCTGCAAGTGAAATCAGTTCTTTCTGAGCAGCTGTCGTGGATATATCCACAGCTCTGTCATAATCTGGTTTCTTTGTGCCTTCGAGAATTCCGGGAATTCTGAACTGTCTTCTGACCTCAGACACCATCTCTCCAGCGGCTCGAGTAACAGCCTTGATGTTCAGAGCAGAAAAGAGCCATGGAAGTGCGGCACCTAGTAAAAGACCTGAGAAGACCAAGGGATCATCAAGAAGTATGTGTCCGATTCCTGCAACTACAACATAGCTATCAAAGAGGCTTACTGCTGCAATAACTGCTGATGCGATTGCAACGCCTTTTGTGATTGCTTTTGTAGTGTTGCCAACGGCATCGAGTTCAGCCATTGTCTTCATTGCATCCTTATCAAAATCACCTGGAGAGAGCTCACCAATTCCAGCGGCATTATCGCTAATCGGACCATACGAGTCCATGGCTACATTATTGCCTGTATGTGAGAGCATGCCGATACCAATGAGAGCGATACCGTAGAGTGTCCAGAGGATACCACTGATATCGTCAATAAAGAATGGTACAGCGGCAGCAACAGGCGCCATAAAGAGAACCGAAGATATACCAAAAGTCGCTACAATCACAACTAAAGCTGCAACTGTGGATTCGTATCCAGCAACGAGTCCAGATAGTATGAATGTCGCATAGCCTGTATCGGCAGAACTCACTATTTCTTGAACAGGTGGCTTCTTGAGTGATGTGAAGTAGCTTGTAAGCGGATTGAATGAAACTGCCAACATCACGCCAACAGCTATCAGAATTCCAAATCTAAGGTCTCCAACGTAGAACCATGAAAGCAGTGTCGATAGGATGATTGTGAAGGCACTAGATGCTTCATATGAAAGGAACATTGCCTTCTCTGCGTATACGGCGGATTTCCTAAGGATTCTTGGCCAGACTGGAACCATGAATGTACCAATCATAGAAGAAATCACTCCGATTGCTCGTACAAAGAGTGGAAATACCACCACAGCAAACGGGAATACCAGCAATGTTGGATTATCCAGATACAATACAATTGCCAGAATAAGAGCTGAAACAATTGTAACCTCATATGACTCGAAAATATCTGCAGCCATGCCGGCGCAGTCGCCTACATTGTCACCAACAAGATCTGCGACAACTGCTGCATTTCGCGGGTCATCTTCTGGAAGACCATGTTCAACTTTTCCAACCAAGTCAGCACCAACATCTGCAGCCTTTGTGTAGATACCACCTCCAACTCGCATGAAGAGAGCGAGAAGTGTACCACCAAGACCAAAACCGAGTAGTGCATCTGGAGCTGCAATCCCGTATATGATGAATATAACTGTTCCACCCATTAGGCCTAGACCATCAGTCAACATGCCTGTAAAGGTGCCACCACGATAGGAGATTGTAAGTGCACGATTGTATCGATCTTCGCCTTCACGTGTAGCCTGAGCTACTCGAATATTAGACTCCACGGCAATTCGCATTCCCAGTTGTCCAACCATCAATGAAAAGATGGCACCGAGAATGAAAGCCAATGAACGCCCAACTCCAACAATGAATTGTGCGGCGGCAATGCCTTCTGGAGTGTTGCCAAAAAGTTCGAGCGTGCCTCGTTCAGGAACTGTAATGTATACCGTAAAGAAGAGAAGGAATGAAAGGATTCCAAGAATTGGCAGTATGGTTCTCAGTTGCCTATCAAGATAAGATAGTGCGCCCTCTCTGATACCATTCCAAACCCTCTGCATCTGCTCAGTTCCCTTCGGAAGTTGAAGTACTCCCTTTCTGAGCCACCAAGCATACACGAGACTGGCTATCGCAGCAAGAATGACTGTACCAATCATCACTTGCTCGATGAGATGCATTGTCGTAAATGTCTCGAGTAATTGCATTTTGTACTTCACCGTCCAGTGTAACTAGGTTTGAGGGCTACCCTCATTCCCTGTTTATTGTATTCCTAGTATCCGGTGTGATTGGGTTGCCGGCAAAAGTCCTCCTCTTAAGGATTGCCGTGTGGTTTAATGTTTACGGACTTCCACTATGCCCATTTCTATCGAAAACGAAGATAGCTAGGCAATTGCCTAGGTAACCTAGAGGATATGTGGAAAGACACGTATCCAAAACTGTATTTCAGAGTCTTACTCACTTTCAATCAGTACTAGGAGTACGTGCTCACGACACCCTTAGCAGAAGTTCTGGTGGCGATTGAATAGGAACTTGATGAAAAGGACTGGTGGACCGGGTGGGATTTGAACCCACGGCCTTCTGGATGCAAACCAGACGATGCTACCAGGCTAATCTACCGGCCCATGAGTACCGAGAAGACCTGACATGGAGGTTTTAACCCTTACGCTCCTGATACTCTTCTCGGGCCACGTTGACCCATGTTGGAGCCCCACGCAACTTTGATGCCTGCTCCGGTGTCAACTCTTCTCGTTTTACCTGACGCATATCTTCAGGAAGGATGCCACTAACGCCCAATGGATCTTCAAGGATCATGGTGAATTCCATTTCGCCCTGAATTGCCTTCATGAGCATATCAAGAACAACCTGACCTCTTTCGCGCTCCTCCTCAAGTTCAGCAGACCTTGCGGCAAATTCAACAGTGGGTCTTGCTCGATAGAGTACCCCTTCAACATTGGATATGTAGGACTCAGCTGCAGGGCCCGGTTCTATGTCAATTCCCATTTCAGGGAATCTGATTGTCCCAGAGCCTGAGCGAACCACACGTATTTTCAATTTCTCCGAATCATCAACATACAAGGTCCATCGAATCGGAGGTCGCTCCTCAGCAGAGAATATGTCATTATGAGTGAAATTGCATTTTGGGCATTTCATCATGAACATGGCAATCTCATTGAAGTATGGCACCGCATAAAGCATCGAGTTGATGTTCAGATTCCTATTGCCACAAACAGGACATGTTATCGCAATTTCATCATTTGACATGGTGAATCGGCACAAGGAATGTCCTTATAGTAATAACGAAATGGAGATAGTGAGAATATCCAAAGAAGAGTCAAGACTCTATCAGGAGGATTATCCGCTAGGCTTGAGAATGAATGGGTAAACGCCAATACACGAGGACATACCAGGGGAATACTGCAGATGAATATCAAGAGTCTCTATATCATTAAGCGCGAGACCGGCGTATGCATGTATCATAACGACTTTGTAGAAGCAGTATTTGACCCTGATCTAATTTCCTCATTTCTTGTCGCGATGACTTCCTTCTTCGATGAAGCAACACAATCTGTGGCATCTCGTGCAAGAGCATTTGAAGGTACTGATTACAAAATCATGGTTGAGTTTGGTGAATGGACTCTTGGTGCCCTTTCAGCATCCGAGGATAATGAGATTCTCCGAAGCAAGCTCAGGAGGATAATCTCACTCTTCGAGGAGCAGTTCAATCTTCTTAGATGGGTGGAGATGGATTTAGCTGTCTATAGCCGCTTTGAAAGGCATGTTATTGAGGAGTTCCTTCGGGATCAGGTTACCCCAGAGAGTGTAATAAGACTAAAGCTGAATTGGGACTATATAGTGAGAAGCCCCGAGGTGGTTTCATTTCTAAAACTACTTCCTGAAAAAATCAGCGTAAAGGAGGCAGCAGACTTTTTGGAGATTCCCCTCGAGATCTCCCTCAATCTAACAACTGAGGCTCTTTGGGAGAAAGCGATTTCCATTAGAAATCCTGTCAAACCAGATGACATCTACCAAACAACTTCGCTCGTAAGGGGTGATGAAGCAATAGATGGCATCTCACCAGAAACCGCAGCTGCATTAAGCGAGTTAAATGGTGAAATACCTCTTTGGATGGCCGCTGAAAAGGTAAGGACGAAAGACCTTCGCAAGTTCCTCGACGAAATCGGAGTGCTCGCGGAAAAGGAGGCTGTAGAAAGAGTTACCGATTCTCAGGCAACACTCATTCAACACTCTGCAGCACTTCAAGAAATTCTGAAGAATTGCGCCAAACTAGTAGGACAGAGAACCACAAAGCAAATCTTTCTGGAGAGCAGGAATATTCTAGATGACAACTACTCATGGCTTTCTTTTGTCGATCTCGAAGAAGGAATCGATTTAGAGATTAAAGGCTCTCTAGCAAGTGGAGCAATGAGGGCAAGAATCTCATCTGAAGTGCTTATTGATGGTTTCCGTGCAATAATGCAATTCATTACCAAGCGTGTAAGCCTACTAATTGGAAAGGAAACAGTCAACAAAGTTGTTAGCATATCAAGAGATAATCTTGAGAGGATATACCCGAAAACCTCCTATGAGGTTTCGTGGGAACAGATAACGGCTAAATAGAACAAACTATTCATGAGCACAATATACAAATCCTATTGAACAGTGCTATTTGGTTGCTTTGGAGGAACATGGTTGAACAAACATATTAGAGATGCTCTTTTGCCTTTTTTTATATTAGGCGTCCTTGCGTCTCTAGCATTTTTTGGAGCGGCATATTTGAGCAATACCGCATTGCTCTCAGCAATCATGTCACTCTTGATAATCGGAGTAGCACTGCTTGTTTCATTTCTCGGCATTTGGATTGTTTCAAAGGACGGGGTTCTCAGAAATGATACATTTCTCATGCTAAACGTTCATCTTTCGGTTGCTCTGTTCATATTTTCTGTTTCTGAAATTATAGCAATATGGGCAGACTCACTCCCCAATCCAGTTTCATCATATCCCGTCGTAGGAGTCATTCAGCTTGTCGGAGTCCTTCTATGGGTAGAAGGTGTTCTCATTTACCTGAATTCCATGAATGATGTACTTAGATTCACATCAAGGCGCTATCTCCTACCAATCATTTTGATTGCCATCTCTGCTATATACATTGTATTTACATCAGCAATAATACTGCTTAATGAAATCACTCTGCCGTACAACCTTTTGATTGCGGTGCCAATTGAGATTGGGTTCACAGTCACTATCATTTCAATGTGCATGCTCCTTCGGTGGTATCATAGGGGATATCTCGCCATTCCTTCAGTTCTGACTATCTTGGGCTCATCGCTGCTTCTATGGAGGACACTTCTCTGGGGGTATCAAATCATCAGAATCGCAGATCCGTACCTGCAGTTTATCGCAATCATGGGCTACCTTGCTCTAGGAGGATCACTTGCATTACGCTCTGAAAAGATGGCAAAGATGACCTAATTCTCATCCGCATCAGAATTTTCCAAGAGCTCTCTTATTGCTGGTGGCATCATTTCAGCAAATTGAAGCATCTTCTTCTTTTGCTCCGGAGACATTCGCTTGATCATCTCTTTCATCTGTTCTGGATCAGGATGACCACCCATTCCCATCATACCGCTCATTCCAGCTGCCCCTCCCATCATGCCCATCATCCCAGGGCCTGCTGGAACTGCATCTTCAGCATCGGATTTCGCTACCTTCTTGGCAATTTCTGCTTCGAGTTCAGTGATTTCATCAAGACCTTGGTGAGCATAATACGTATCGTAGAGTGATTTGAATGTCCCATTAAGAGCTAGGAGTTCCTGATGAGTTCCCTGTTCAATGAGTCTACCATGGTCAAAGACCAAAACTCTTGATGCATTTGCGATTGTTGTCAGACGGTGCGCGATGACAATTGTGGTTCTATTGGCAAAGAGTTTCTCTTGAGCATCCTGAACGAGGGACTCACTGTATGCATCTAATCTACTAGTTGCCTCATCCAGAATCAGGATCTTCGGATCAGCCAGCATTGTACGAGCTATTGTTATCATCTGCCTTTGTCCAGCACTGAGATTCTTTCCACTCTCGAAAATCAAGGTTTCATAGCCATCAGCCAATACTTCGATGAACTCGTTGGCTCCGATTATCTTGCAAAGCTCAATGATTTCATCCTCAGTTGCTTTTGGTCGTCCATATCTGATATTTTCGAGAACTGTGCCATCAAAGAGGTAGGGTTCTTGGGGGATTAGCGAAACCTCGTTATGCAGAGACTCAATCTTCAATTCACGTAGATCTTGAGTACCAATTAGAATCCGCCCTGAATCAGGATCATAAAACCGATTGACCAGTGAAGCGATAGTGGTTTTTCCTGCACCTGTGTGTCCTACGATAGCAACCATCTCTCCGGGGGCTATTATGAAGCTTACATTCTTCAAAACCTCAGTGTTCTGAACATATGAGAATGAAACGTTCTCGAACGTTATTCCATCACTCTCTTTAGCTAGGGAAATGGCATATTCAGCATCTCCAATTGCTGGCTTTGATTCCAAGACATCTGAGATCCTATCCATGGCGGCTAATGACGATTGAACCTGAGCTGCCATCATTGAAAGGCCTAGTAATGGCCACATGAATCTATTAACTAGAATCACACCTAGGAAAATTTCACCTATTGTTAATACGGGCAACGTCCCCACTGCAAGGGTTCCTGCAACGAAGAGGATGGCTCCTATTGCTATTTGTCCCATGGCACTAATGAGCGGCTGTAGGGCACTCATAAGTATCATAAATCTGAACCCGAATCGATATGATTGCTGATTCAATTCCATCATGTCATCTGCCAATTCCTTCTCACGGTTGAACGCCTTTGCAATATGAATGCCGCTTAGATTCTCCGCAATTTGACCTGAAACCTTGCCAGAAGCTCTCTGAGAGGCAAGCATCACCCGCTGTCCAACTGTTCCAAAGAGGACCGCGATGAAAATCACACCAGGAACTACAACGAGAGAGGTGAGTGCTAGTGCAGGAGCTGCAAACCAGAGCAATAGAAAAGAAGATACAAGCATTAGAGCCTGGCTTGAGAAGTCAATTATAACCTGAATTCCGGTCCCGAGTGCGTCAGTATCAGAGGTAACCCTTGATGTAACATTTCCACTCTGTTCCGACTTATGGTATGAGAGATCCGCCGTAATCAGATGATTATAGACATCCTGCTGAGCATTCTGAACAAACCCTGCTTGTGCTCCTGCAAGTATCCATGTGTTTATACTTCCAAGAATCCAAGATGAAACTTTCAAAGCGGCATATAGCAAAACAAGGAAGATAATTGAATTGAACGAATTAGAGGGATTGAGTGCAGTGTCAATTCCCCATTGCAGCACCAGGGGATCGAATACAGATACTACAGTTGCAATCAGTGAAAAGACTGCACCTATTGCAACAATTCGCTTGAAGCGTCCAAGGTATCCAAACATCCTTCTGAGTAATACAAGTACTGGTCGGCTTCGCTTTTCTTTCGTACCTATCAAACCCCGGGGGCCATGTCCTCTCATCCCCATTATTTGGCACCTCCTCTAATTGTTGCACTCTCAAGGAGCTCTTTTGCACCTGGCAAACGTTCGAAGATGCGCCTGTAAGCATCGGATTCCCTGAGTAAATCTTCGTGACAACCAGCGGCAATCAGCTGTCCCTTATCAACCATAATCACAAGGTCAGATTCAACTAGTGTTCGAAGTCTCTGTGTAACAGTGATGCTTGTCCGACCCACCATAACTTCATCCAAAGCCTTTCTCATCAGATATTCGGTTTGAGCGTCAACGGCGCTAACAGAGTCATCCATTAGGAGAATCTTGGGGTCTTGGATTATTGCACGAGCTATAGCAAGCCTTTGACGTTGACCACCACTAAGAGTCATTCCCCGTTCGCCAATTATGCTATCATACCCATCTTCCATATCCACTATGAATTCATGTGCCTGTGCTCTCTCGGCGGCTCTTAGAACTTCATCTCTTGTTGCCTGAATCCTTCCAAACGCGATGTTGTCATGAATACTCATCCTAAAGAGAAAAATGTCTTGCTCAACAAGGCCGACATTGTGGCGCACTGTTTCTGTACGAACATCGCGAAGACTAACTCCACCAACTCTGATTTCTCCTTCAGTTGGATCATATAGTCGCAGAAGCAGTTTGAGAAGAGTGCTCTTTCCGCCCCCAGGACCACCAATAAGGGCTACTCGTGAACCTCCATTAATCCTAATGCTGAAATTCTTCAAGGCATAATGCTCGTTGCCTTCGTTGTGAATGCCATATTTGAAACTAACATTGTCGAATTCAATGTCGCCAAGCCAGTCAAGCTCTAGGATTTTCTCCTCAGGTTCACCCATTGGATCCTTCCATGTTAGAATATCGACAATACGTTTCGCATTCACATATCCACCTCTTAGCATGAGCAGCATACGCGGCATGTGGAAATTTAATCCTTCAAGTGCGACAAGCAAAGCTAGCAACTGAATCATTGTACCTACGCTAATAATCTCAGTCCATACAGCATAGCCGCCATAAAAGAATGCAACAGAAGTCATCCCAGTTAAAATCAGTGCTGGAATATAGAATGCAGCTAGACGTGATTCCTTTGCAACCATCTTCTCATATTGTTTGCTGACTTCTCTGAATTTTGCTTGCTCTCTATATTCAGCCCCGAAAGATCGCACAACCTCAATCCCTTGAAATACACTCTGGGTGAGCGATGTCAGATTCTCCATATCTTCAGATCTTTGTCGACGAACAGGTTCGATGGCATTTGCATACTGATATGCGAATGCAAGAAAGAGAGGAGTTCCAATAAGCATTATGAGCGAGAATACACCGATGTTTACAGCTGGTGTAGTAAATAAGAATAGATTGACCGAGGGTATCACAACAAAGACTAGCAATCCGGGCGTCTGATCAATTAGGCCGAGTAGAATGGCAACGATAAATATGGATGTGAAACTTCCAAGAATATTCCTTAGGGCTGGATTGAGTGAGAAACGAACCCAGCTTATGTCCTGCATGGCTACTGAAAGAAGTCGCTTACTATCGACTTCATCGTGAAACGTCATGCTGTATTCTTGAAGAGCTTCAAAGAAATCCTGACGAGCGTCACGTTCCCAGCTCAGAGTGACAATTGCCCATATGTAGCCCACTACAAAGTACAAACCCATGTAGACAAGAGCCAATCCAAAAATTAGCCAAGCATAGAAGACAAACTGCTGACTTAGCCCTGCAAACCTTAGCTCATCAACGGCTAAACCAACAATCACTATTGGAAGCGTCATTAGCAATGTCGATATTGTGGTTAGTAACGTCGCAAAGGAGATAGACAAAGGGTGTCTAAGTAGGCCTCCTAGCATGTATCGAGCTGGGCTCTTTGTTTTGGTTATCCCATTGTTGTTTGATGACATCATCCTAGTCTCCTAGAATCGTGAGAAGTTCTCCAAGTTGCTGATGTGCCTTCGTGAGCTTGACCTTGAGCTTTTGTTTCTGATTATCTGTTAATTGTTTCTGAAGGTCATCAAGATGTTCAATCGCCAATCGAATACCATGAGTATGGAATAACGCCTGATCAACAGGATCCAGCATTTGCATCCAGACCAAACGATGAAGTCTTGTTCTGTCTTCAACCGCACCTTTGTGTTTCCCCAGCTCTATGAAATGCTCATCTCCTTTCTCTGATAGAGTATAGCTCTTGCTTCTGCCTTCTATTCGAACTTCTTCGATTACACGCTCCTTCTCAAGGGAGGAAAGCAGAGGGTAAATAGAGCCGGGACTCGGGCGCCACTTTCCGTTCGAACGCTCCTCCAGTATCTCCATGATTTGGGTTCCTGTGAGTTCCCGATTTCTGAGCAATCTGAGAATTAGTAATCTCAAAAAACCACGGGGAACGCTTTGTAAACCGCGGATGTCCTCACAGCTGTCATGTCGTACCTCATTCATTTCGAAACACCGAATTCCTATATGGCTATTATCGAATGCGATATCGTATACGATATTTACGATATCGAATGTGATATAAATATGTCTATTCAGGAGCAAAATTAAGAAACTAATGACAAGTTTGATAAGATTCGCAACTCGGGCTAATTCATTTTCTGAGGAATAGATAATGGGTGAAAGGGCGAAGGTTAAGGAAACAGTCAGTCTATACTCCAAGGTCTGGCGGCTTCCGACATATCGAGGTATTGTTATTCGAACTATAGTAATGGCATTGGCATCAGCAGGATTCTTGTCGCTACTGAAATTAATGAAATCTGATCTGCCATCCGGACTAAATGCTTTCATCTCCTACAGTGTTTTGCTTTTAATTACTGCATTTCTAGGCTCAGGAATGATGTATCTGATTATTAGAAAGAAGGGCTCTCCGCTTGATACCAGAAGGACGCTGGGAGCAGCTCAGTTTGGCTTGCTATTCTGGTTCTTTTTGGGCTCACTTGGAGGTCTAATTGACTTTCTACTTGTAACAAGCAGCATAGAAGCGAATCTCTGGACTGCAGGTGTTGCACTTGGATACTTGATCTTTGCCTTCCTAGTTACAGGGCTGAGCGACCATCATCCCCTCAGAAATTTCATGGCTGCTGCTATGCCCCTTATAATCTGGCTATTTCTTGCATCTACGCTTTCTTTGACACCCTATGGGTTGCCTCTACTACCAGACTTCTGGTATTTCACAATACCATTAATCTTCATCATAGACTCATTTGCAGTCCATTATATCTTCAAGGCTGTAAGCCATCCCTTTGAGAGAGATCTGGGTATAAACGGCCCCGAACTACTACGGGCATTTGGCTACGACTATTTGGTAGAGAATCCCGAACCCTTGGAATCTATCATGACTCAAATCAGTGTCGTACAAGATGTTCCTGTGGAGCTAATTGTGTTTAGGGGAGAAACTGGACTGATAGCTATCGGTGTAATTCTCTATGTACACCCAGGACCTTTCCGAGATATAGGAAGCAGTGGATTGCCATCGAAGATCATTGAGCATGTCAAGCAGAAGCATGGTGTACAAGCATTCATTCTTCATGGAAGTTGTACTCATCATCAAAACCTCACAAACAAACTTGATTACAGTATTGTGATGAGTGAGATTGATAGATTGATTGAGGAAGCTCCAGCCCATCACGAAATATCCGGACCACATTGGTCGGATAGAGGCAAATTCAAGGTATGGTCAATTTTTGCCGGAGAAGATGTTCTTGGAATTACCACAAGTGCACCAGAATTCACTGATGATATTTCTCTTGAAGTTGGCCGGGAGGCGGCAGATGAAGCAAGAAAAAGCGTTCCAAGTATAAGATATGTTGCTCTATCTGACGCCCACAATTGTATTGATGATGATGCAGTTTCTGTAATGCCAGGAGATCCTGAGGCCAAAGAGTATATCGAATCAGTGAGAGATGCGATTTCTTTAACAATAGGTCAGCCTCGGCAGAAATTCCAAGCTGGCATTTGCCAAATATGCCCACCAGGAATATCAGCAAAGGAAGGAATGGGTCCTGGCGGTGTTGTTGCACTGGTACTAAAGACGGGAGAGAAACTTTCTGCTCTGATCTCAATCGATGGGAACAATATGGATCCAGGGTTTCGAGAAAAAGCACAAGAGTTGCTCCGTAAAGAGGGTTTTGATAACGTGGAGCTAACTACAACAGACACACACCTTGTTAATGCGATTTCTCTTTCAAGCAAAGGATATCCTCCTGTAGGAAATATCAAACCAGGTATTGTCCTAGAGGCAATAGGTGAGGCAACTAAGAATGCCAGAGAAGCACTTCAGCCGGCTAGAGTGGGTTTTTCATTTGGGGAAGCTAAAGGAATCAGAACTTTTGGCGAGAAGGGGTTTGATACTCTCACTCAAGATGTTACGGAGGCATATCAAATCGCCAAACGTGTAGGCCTAATCACTGGAGGATTGGCATTCCTAACATCTTTGGTCCTGAGTTTTCTTTTCTAGCTCCTTAGAGTCCTTCCGGAAAGAAGATATTCGATGGTACAGATGGGTCAAACGCTAGAAAGGAGAGTCTTGAATGAAGAAGCGAATCCTTGTTTGTTTGACAGGAGCAAGTGGAGCAACATATGGAGTACGCGTGATAGATGCTCTAAAAGAATTAGGTCACGAAATTCATCTTATCTTAAGTAAGTGGGGAGCAAAGACTCTGGAGTTCGAAACCGGGATGGATTCAAAAACGCTTATGGAAAAGGCGGATTTTGCTTATGATGAAAACGACTTGGCGGCAGGGCCTGCAAGCGGAAGTTTCCATCTTGACTCAATGATCATTGCTCCATGTTCAATGAAGACTCTTGCTGGAATTGCCCACGGATATGCTGACAATCTGATTGCGCGCGCTGCTGACTGTAGTCTAAAGGAGAAGAGACCACTTGTTCTCCTGGTTCGTGAAACTCCAATGAATCTAATACACATCAGGAATATGGCGCAGGTCACTGAAGCCGGAGCGATAGTCTTTCCAGCCAGTCCAGCATTCTGGCATAAACCAAAGACAATAGAGGAACTGGTAGACTCTCTGGTTGATAGAATGCTAACTCATCTCAAGGTTAAGCCTAAAGCAGAAATTGAATGGCAGGGAGAGTAACAGAGACATAACTCACCAGTTATATTGGACAGGTGAGATAGAGAACATTATGACGGATTTTGCACCGTTCGAAGGTTTTCCGAAAGAGGGAATTGAATTCTTCAAGGAGCTCAGAGAGAACAACAATCGAAATTGGTTCATTGCAAATAAGAAGAGATACACTGAATTTGTCATTAAACCTGCTCAGTCACTTGTACAAGAGCTAGGCGAGAAGCTAAGCAAGACTTTGGTAGATCTCAGTTATGATACCAAGTTGACTGGAAGTGGATCGATAATGAAGATCTATAGAGACGTTCGATTTAGCAAAGATAAGACTCCATATCGAACTAGGTTAGGAATCATCTTCTGGGAGGGACCTGGAAAGAAAATGGAACACTCCGGATTCCATCTTGGCTTGAGCGATCAAATGTTTGTTGTCCATGGAGGTATGCATACATTCACCAAAGAGATGCTGCCTAAGTACAGAATCGCAGTAGTGGATGACAGGTTGGGAAAAGAGCTTTCTAAAATAGTCAATAAACTGAAGGACTCTGGATATACAATCGGGGGAACTCATTACAAACGTGTACCTAGAGGATTTGACCCCGAACATGAAAATGCTGACTTCTTGCTACACAATGGACTCTACGCAGGCTATTCGAAGATTCCCAGAAAGGTAATTTCATCGTCAGAACTTGTGGACCATTGTCTGGAGCATTTTATTTCAATGTCCCCATTACATAATTGGCTTGTGGAAAGAGATCGCTCATGAGAGCCTTCAATCACATTAGGTAGAGACCTAGTGTTAGTGTGTGAGAGCAATACATGCATCGTATTGGATCTCGTTTGCCGAGCTGCTCAACCTGCTCAGAGTCAAGTGGAGCACCGCATCGGAGACATATCCACGAGTCCATTGTTTCTGCAAGCTCGTCTATTGTGGTGGGCAGCATGGCAATATCATCTCCCAAAGCCTCTACCTTTACAGTTGAATGCCTGCCATTCTCAGCTCCTGCTATTAGAAAGACAACAGCCACCTTCTTCTGAGTGTACTTTCCCTTCGCAAATCCACGGATGCTTCCAATGAATTGGTCTCCGACTATCCGTTCATCAGAATCAACAATGTGAAAGTTCTTTGCAGGCAAGAGCTTCTCTGCCTTTGTGAAGAGCACTCTGGCGTTCCAATCCAACATCTGTTCCTGATCTGTTCGAGTCAAGTCAGTGAGTATTAAATCAAACTCCTTTGCTGTTGCCTTATTTGGTTGGAGTAGGTCACAAACTGAACGAATTAAGTAAGGATCAACTTGGAGGGTGTGTAGCTGATCTCTGAAGTCAATGTAGGATACGGTTGCAACTATTTTTCCCTGCACACAGTCTTTGGTTGGATATAATGTAAAAGTCGGACTCCTGAACCCTCCCACCTCAATTCGGGAGATAGTTTTTACACTCTCGCCACCAAGCTCCATACAATCCTGTGGATAGGCAACTATGCTGACAGTAACATTGGTTATCACAAAATCCGTTTCATTGGCGACCTTCACTTTGAAATCAAACTTGCCACCGATTATATCGCAGCCACGCATAACCAAAACATTCTGACTCATGGATGTTACATCTTCAGGGCTCATCTCAAGCTGGGCACTTTTCTCCGGAGGCTCAGCCTCGATTCTTGGTTTCAGCCGGTCAGCCTGAATCTCTTGATAAGCGGCCTCAATTGCCTCAGCGTGGTTGTGAGGTACATCCAATACTTGCTTGCCGTGCAGTGTACACAGCTGCACCACTCTGGTTTCGCGACCCTCAGGTTTGGTATATACTAGGTCCATCGGGTCAAAACACTCAGGACAATTGAAGAGACCTTTGTAAATATCAACCAGTGTTTCCTTTTTCATAGATGGAACGAAGAAGCGCTTGTTTCTATGTCCATTTCTGCAATCCATATCGAATTCAGTTAGCCCTCTTTTGTTTTCTACGTCTTTGAGACTGAGAGGGAGTCCGCATTTTAGGCATCTCAGGCTTTTTACAATTGAAGGAATGGTATCTATGGTTTCTGAGGTCTTGCTAACAAATTGGTATACCTCATGCGGTGCGTCTCTCTGCATGACTCCATGAATTGGGCAAACAACATCAAATTCAATTTCATTCTTCTTCTTCTTGGCACCAAGAATGTGTGTAAAGAGCCCGCATTCGCCGCATGTCAGTACTGCTCTTGTTATGAGCTGATTGTTGACCTCATTCCAAGTCACAGGTATAGTAAGACTGCCTGCTGGTCCATGCCCCGGACAAACTGTCCTAAATCTATATCCGGCTGAAGTTGCATCTATTCCGCGAATGGCGAGTGGCTGTGGGCAGGTGGATGACCTTAGCATTGATCTTACAACGGCATCCTCGGGAATTTCTCGAACAGCCTCTTCAACTTGCGGCAATAGCTGAATTGGAACTGACTTCTTTGCAGTGCCATGAGTTGGACAAGTGGTGTATAAGATCGCATCCTTCTTACGCGTTTCAATCTTAGCTATATGGCCGGGGAGCCCGCACCGTTCACAATGTACACTACGCTGCAAGAGCTTTTTCAAGAGATCTGGGTCGATGGCTAAAGAAACGTATTTTGCTGCCTTATGCCCACTTGCACATCTCGCATCCATCTCCAAGATTCCGTCGTTTTCAGTGATATCAATCAATGCATAGACCTGTCCGCATTGAGGGCATCGGAATGCGTTGCGGACAGATTGATATGGGTCGGTCGAGGCTCCGGCAAGATTCACATGCCCTAGGTACTTAGATGGAAACTCACGTTTTTGATAGCCATGATTCGGGCAGAGGAAATAGCCGAGTGCCTCATCATCATCAATCTCCGTTTCTACAGAAATCATCGTATAGCCACAATCAAGACAAGTATACACGCTATCAAACATCTCTGCTGCCATGTCTTCAACCTGATGTTCTGCAACTCGACGTACGCTCTTGTGACCGTTTAGACATTGAACATCCATTGTCAGGATTTTTTCTTTCAGGATGGCTGAGCGAATGTAGAGAGGTTCGGAACACTTGTTGCAGGTGAACATACATCATCATTCCAGATGTTTATGTAGGATGCTCTTTGGGCTTATGAAAGTTAATCACATATACCTCAAACTGGGAGAAATTCAAAATAGAATCCACTAAGCAGGGCGAAAAGTGACCATCATGTATATCTATCAACTATTCATTCGTCTTTTCTCGTGTCCTCGGAATCCTTGTCATCAGTCTCTGTGTCTACGACTTTCTCCTTTTTCCCCTTATGCTCTAATGATGCTTTAATTTCCTCGACGAATGGCACTTTCCCACTTTGTATTGCCAGAGGAATGGCATAGAAGAGTATTAGGACCGCTCCTGGCACAATGATGAAAGGTGCTATCAAATTGATTATGGGGATTCCCAAAATGAAGTTCCCAACTAAATAAAGAATGCCGCCGATAATTAAGCCTAACTTTGCGCTACTAATTGACCTCTGCAATGCAGAAATGGCTGTAGCGGTAGCTGTTAGCCCAAATCCAATTGTCAAAAGAAAAGGCTGCAATATTGGTATATTATAGAAACCAAGAATCCAAACCATCGCTCCGATTACGATAATTCCAATGTTCGGATCTTTCCAAATCTCAGTTACAGTCTGATTCAAGCTGGTTTTGCTCATTGTTGAAACCCAAATTTCAATTGATACAATCGGTATTATGCCTTATTGTTCGTCTTCTTGCTATCACGATGAGCCTGGCGAATCTATGCTCTCCAATAGTAAATCAGCAGGTTTCTTTACCTTGCTTCGGTAGCCTCTTGTGGTATATACCCTGACTGTGCGAAGCTTCCTGCCAAAACTTCTCGCTAAGCCGCTTTGCTCCTCCACAGGCCAAAACTCATACCCTTTGGAGCCACGCTCGAATAATACAAGATCATCCATTCGATGAAGACCTGGATAGTAACTCACCGAAGGCCTGTCAGGATAGTCGATATATAGATTCTTAACATCAATTCCAGAGGATTCGGCAATCTCTGTTTCCAAGGCGAAGAGACCGTCTGGAGTCCCAATCTTCTTGAGGAATGCTGCATCGGCAATTGCCCGCTCACTTACTAGTTTTACAAGATGTCGTTTCCTAAAGTCAAGAAATATCTTGTTTGCTGCACGCATGCTTTCAGGGTCATCAGACTTGACGGTCAGAAGGATGTCATGAGCGGTCAAGTCGTCGCTAAGTAGAAATCCATTCAAGTCATCACCCGGAAAGGGGATGATGCGTGACCCAGCTTCATCCATTATTCTCAATAGCATTAGTTCAGCCGCTCTGATGGTCTTATGATAATACACCGCATCAAACATATTCGCCGCCGCAGATAGGTACGAGTCTAGAGTAAACAGGGCACCTCGCTCAAAAGCAATTTTATTCTTGGCAATACGGGTCGCACTAAACAGGCGTCTGATTTCAAGCTGGGCATACTCTACTCCAGCAAAGTATGCATCTCTTTCAAGGTTATCAACCAGTTCAGGATTGATAGGTGTGGTGAGGAGGTCAACCCTTATTCCTTTGATAGGAACCCCCTTTTCTAGCAGGTCAATGACCTCTGTTTTGGAGAATTTGCTATCCTTCAATATCTGTTTTATCGGATTTTTTTCCGCTATCAGTGTCGCCATTCTTCTACGATCATATCCCCGAACAGTAAGATATTCATTCATTACATTTGCCCAGGGACCAAATGATAAGGAAAACAACATCGCTGCCAATCGAGCCTTTTCTATTTCCTCATAGTCACCTCCAAGACTACTCACGAATATCTCCACTACATGCATGACACCTAGCATTCGTCCCATCAGTGATGAATCCGCTCCAGGAAAAACCAGATGAATTCCTGCAGGTGACCGAATGTATCTAAGCCGCTGGGTCATTCGTAGATCTATAATCTGTCGCTCAAGCTCTGATAATCCAATATATCCATGCAGCGGGTCCTTAATTTGTAGAGCCGCTTGAAAGTCTCGAACTGGCATCGGTATCAAATATTCAATAATGAACACCTAAATATGCTTGGCTATTGTGAACTATGTGCATAGAGGAGCTATCATACAATAAGAATTGTCTCATTCAATGTTTAAACTTGGCAGGAATCATGAGTAATTCTCGTCAAGATGCTAATCAAAATTCAAACTGAAAAACAGACATTTGGCGTATCAGCTATCTTTGTGTTTGTCATATGCGGTACAGATTAAGTAGGTTCGAAATCATCTCTAATGCTTGTTAGGACCTTTCCGCAAACTATCTTGACGGATGTGAACTCTGCCTGAGTGCACCGCGCAGCTGATACAATAGTATGAAGTCACTTTGTGGCTCTGAATATATGAGCCCTGTTGACGAAGTTCCCGGGCAATCTGTGGTTCTACAATGGATGTGTACCTTGTGTACTTCTTTGCCTTATCTGATGGAACCTGTCGTCCACATCTCGAGCAAGATACAGTACCCTTATGGCCTGCACCGCCTTTTGCCCGACCTGATGATTTTCGTTTTTTCGCCAAATGTAATATTTCACCACGGCACTATGTGGAGTGCCACATCTCTCGTGAATAATCTGTATAAATCCTTGTGGCTCTGTCTATATTTCAATAGAATGAAGTGAAACGTTCAGTTCTGCCACCAATATACAGTACTTGATTCCCATGACTCCTGATATTTGCAATCTCAGGTAGCTTCCCATAGATTTCTTCTAGGTGAAGGTTCTCATGATTACATCCCAGCGGTGCTGGACATAATCTTGGAGCTCCTGTATCTTCTTCTCATCTCTTTTTGGTTTGAACAGGTGAGAGAAACGTCCCTGCAATTTCAGGAATTCCTCGATTGGCTTTCGCTTCTCCGGATCTTCGAAACGCTTGCTCTCACGATTGAGAATGAATTCTTCTCCAATGCGTTCCCATTGAATCCAATATCCGGTTTCTACTGCAAGTTTCCCAATCTCGACCCCCTTTTCAACGGGGTAATTCCAAGCTTGCGGGCAAGGCAGAAAGATATGAATGAATTTTGGACCTTCAATATCCTTTGCCTTCATGAACTTGTCATAGAGGTCTCTAGGATAGGAGGAATTTGTTGTTGCTTGATAGGCGGGCTCATGAGCTGCAACAATAAGGTCTAGCATCTTCTCTGGCTCAGTCTTTCCAAACCATGTTGTGGTTGTTTGTGCATGCAATGGTGTCGCACCAGAACGTTGAGTCCCAGTATTGCTGTATACTTGATTGTTGTAACAAACATACAACAGATCAGATCTTCTTTCAAAAGCTCCACTCAGAGCCTGTAGCCCTATATCAAAAGTTCCGCCATCACCGGCCCAAACCAAAACAGTTGTGTGATTGTTGCCTTTGGCCCTAAGGGCGGCCCTGACACCGGAAGCTGTTGCAGCAGCTGCCATGAATGCGGTATTCAATACTGGGATAGCCAAGCCGCTCTTTGGCCAAAGAGACTGAACAACACTTGTGCAACATGCAGGTGTGACTTGAATAACATCTCCTTCGAGTGCCTTGTGTGCATGGCGCAAAGCAACCATATCTTGGCAACCGGAACAAGAGGCATTTCCCTTCAGTACATATTCCTTTAGTGGTATGTCTTTTGTTGCTACCATTTTCAATCACCTCAAAGCGTGCCAAGTCTCTTCATGACCTGTTTCACCGCTCTCAACCGCTTTTACTGTGTCCAAAATCACTTCTTTGATATCTTTGACCGTTATATCACGACCTCCTAGTCCACCAATGTATCCTTTGATAATTGGACGGCGTTTGGTCGCGTACATCGCGGCCCTAATATCATTCACCACATGGCCGCTATATCCATAAGATACTCCTCTGTCAAATGCCGCGATACCCTTGACATTGCTGCCAATTTCACGGATTCTTTCAACTGGAAAGGGGCGAATCATACGCATTCGAGCATTGCCAACTTTGTATCCTTCATTCCTGAGTTCATCTATCGCATCTATTGCTTCTGCACTCATTGAGCCCTGTGATGTAAAAATCACATCTGCATCATCACAGCGATAGCAATCGATAGGGCCTCCAAAGTTCTTGCCAAAGAGTTTCTCATATTCTCGCTCGACCTCATCGTAGACACTTACCGCATTGAGGATTCCCTCATGTATTCCGTACCTAAATTCCTGATAGTGTTCAGGAAAGACAATGTTTCCATGTGACACTGGATTTTCAGGATCCATTTTCCAGTGCGGGGGATCGTACGGTGGTAGGAATTTGTCCACCTCTTCGGGCTCTAGATAATCATAAGGCTGCAGAGTATGACTGAGCACAAACCCATCTGCATTGACCATGACGGGCATTAGAACACGCTCGTCTTCGCCTAGCTTGAAGGCTTGAATTATGGTATGATAGAACTCATCAACACTAGCTGTATAGAATTGAATCCAACCCGTGTCCCTCTGTGACATCGAGTCATCATGAGTTACATGAATATTCCAGCTCGGAGAAACAGAACGATTAATGTTTGCAAGAACGACCGGTAATCGAGCTGCTGCAGCCCAGTGAAGTGCTTCATGCATTAGGAGAAGCCCATTCGATGAAGTGGCGGTAAATGCTCGAGCACCCGTAGAGCTGGCACCAATGCAGGCAAACATCGCAGAGTGCTCTGATTCCACACGGATGAACTGACCAGGCCAATCACCTCTCTCATTAAGAAGCGCAACCTGCTCTGGAACAGTTGTTGCTGGTGTAATAGGATATGCTGCAACGACTTCAACACGGGCAGACATGACCGCTCGTGCAGCTGCATAATTCGCACTCATTAATTCTGTCTTCATCCTTCAACCCTCCTCAGCAGCAACAGGAAGTGGTGCATCCTCCCCTGTTCGAACCATCTCGATGCACTTTGGTGGACACACTTCAGCGCAAATTCCACACCCCTTACAATAGTCAAAATCAATGTGAGGAGTGCCATCCTCATCAACCGAGATCACAGCCTCAGGGCAATGAAGCCAACAAATCCTACATTTATTGCAATTATCGTAATCGATTCGTGGATCAAAAATTCTCCAGCTTCCAGTCTTACCAGTAGCACCAACTTCTGGTTTGGAGTATGAGGTCTTTGGCATGTCGGCCTTGCCCTTTGGCTCTGTATTAACTTCATTGACCACAAGCTACACGTCCAAGCGAGCCTTACATGGTTCGCCACAAAAGCCAACAAGATAAGCCTTATGATGTAGTTAATTCACGTGAAATTCAGGAAGGTCAAGCCTTTGGAGTTCAGTGTGTCACTAGTACAAGCTGCATGTATGGAAGGAGAGCGTGAAAAGAATTTCAGCAATATCCAAGACATGCTCAGAAACCATAAATCAAGGACGAATAGAGAATTCATCATTCTTCCAGAACTCTTTGCTATTGGCTTTCGATATTCTGACTACAATATTGCTGGAGCTGGACATCCAGGTGCAACCACAGAATTCCTTCAAGATCTTGCGGAAGAGTATTCCTCGTATATCGTGGCATCGGATATAGAGAAAGCAGGTTCCAAGTGGTTCAACACTCTGATTATGACCTCTCCCAAAGGAAAAGTGATTGCTACATATAGAAAGATTCACCCGTTCCAAGATGAGAAAACAGTGTTTTCAGGGGGAGACTCCCTAATCATTGTTGATGCGGGAGGGATCAAAGTTGGATTGGAGATTTGCTACGACCTCAGGTTTCCCGAACTCTCACGAGCCCTTGCTCTAAATGGAGCAGAATTGGTTCTCATGGCAGCTGCCTTTCCTGACCCTCGGGCAATGCACTGGGATACTCTCGTCATGGCGAGAGCAATTGAGAACCAATTATATTTCGCTGCGGCAAATCGAATAGGGTTTGGATATGATGGAAAAACATACTTTGGCCATTCACAAATAGTGGATCCATGGGGCATACGACTGACCAGAATTAATTCTGATATGGCAGTCTTTTCTAATAACGGTGATACAGACATGATTCATGAGGTTCGCAAGCAAATTACATGCTTTCAGGACAGGGTTCCGGAATACTATGGAAATGTAATATTGTCACGCGAGTAGAACACAACCGTTAAGTGAAGGCACCTCAGACCCAGCATGAGAGTGATTGCAGACTTATGGCAAATAGGACGACTGAACAGATAAAAGACCTAGTAAAGAACTGGTTTCAGGATGAGGGCATCAAGGTGGAGAGCATATCCAATCCTCGCGCTGAGTTCTTATTCAAAGTGAAATTCCAGCGGTTCTTCTTTACGGTTGTTCGTCCTAACGAGAAACCATTCATTCAGGTGGAATCGCAAGTCATGATCTCTCCACAGCACCTTCAGGCTCTGACAGCCGACAAGATGCGAGAATTTCAAATGAAAACTTTGCAGTTCAGTTTCCAGCAGGGAATCACTCTAGGGTTCATACAGCCAAGGCCAGGACAGCCCATGCCACAGGGTCAAAAACCACCGGGACCCGGATTCGTCATCTCAGATAGGCTATACGATGATGCCATCTCAGACAATCAGGTTTGGCTCCTTATGAAAAGGGTTCACGGAGCTGTCGATATGGTGATTGCGATTCTTAATGAGATAGTTGGAGCTCCTGCGGGACCGCCCCCTGTTGATGATGC
>JBHLQM010000002.1:0-19862 GCA_048884785.1 Candidatus Thorarchaeota archaeon
GAGTACATCAAGTGGTATTCCCCCTGTTGGAGGACCTGTGCCTGTAGTTGTTGTAGTTGTGGTTGTAGTGCCTGTCGTTGTGGTTGTGTCGGGTGGTCCAACAATATAGGACCCTGATTGAGACTCGTAGTTTCCATAATCCGTTGTATGGACTATTGCCTTATAGTAGACCTCTGTTCCTTCTGGGAAAGATGGAATCTCGCCAGTCCAATGGTAGTCTCCAACCTTTGTCATCTCCTCTGAATCCCAAGTTATTTGGTTTGTACTGTACAGGAGTTCAACAGAGTCCAACCCCACACCAGTATAGATATCAACACCAATGATAACTGGATTGCCTTCGGTTGGCACAGGGGTCTCAACTGCTAGGATGCCAAATTGAACTGCATCCGTACCCAAGCGTGAGGTGTACGACACAAAGACAGGATCTTGATACACGCCAAAGCCATCCCAATGTTTGAATCCAACCGTTACATAGAACATGGACTCTGTGAAGTTCCACGGTGTTGCCGAAACTCCTGCTTCTGACTCAAATGCAGTCTCAAAGGTTCCTATGGGAGTTGTCTGACTCACCACATTATATGATGCTGATTTTTCCCTATCCCAGTCGTATGTCGTTCCACCCATAATCATCTCAGCAAACCGTGTTTGCTCTGTTTCGAACTGGAAATACGTAGCTCTTAGTGAAGATGAGCCAGTGGTTGGAGTTCCATCAGCAAGGAACGCAAATTCAGCAACAGCAACATCAGCCAAGTAATTAAGGGCCAATGATCTGTTATTGAGAACGCTGCGCCCTCCAAGCATAGTAGTATTCCAATTACCCACATAGTTATCGATCTTGATATCTACTTGATTGTTAGGATTCTCAGCACCTTCAGTGACATGGCCTTGGAAGTTCACTTTGAATTCGACTTTGTCAATATTTACTTTGACTGGTTTCTGGTCAAATGTCCTCATATCATTCTTTGCTCGTATACCCTCATACCAGCCCCAGTACCCGGATGAAGTATACGGGAAAGTAGTTCCATTGATATTTAGAAATGCAACTCCCCATACTACCTTGGTGTCGAGCTCGACACGCATTTCACCTGCCTCTCCTGATCCCGGAGTAAGGAACTCTATATTTCCGACATTATCCGGCATGAAGTAGTGAGTTAGCTCTGCGCTGCCAGGATTTACGAGATTCACTTCCATGAGTTCATTCTCAGGTTTAGTGTCATTCCAGAGAAGGAATCCACAGAATTCATACCGCAAGTTAATATCAATCCAGTTAGTGACTGTTGCATTCGCATAGTCAATACCATAATCCTGACTCATGCCAAAGGTGATCCAAGTCCAGGTTTCTGTATTTGATTCTACCCAGTCCCAGCCCTCTCTCAAAGCCTCTTCAAGATAGTCTGCATAGGTTATGTTCCTTGCCAGTTCTGCAACGCCCCAATAGCCCGGTCTAGCTCGGCCATCTTCAGTTAATATTGTACTGTTCACAATATCAAACTCCACAGAGGTGAGGGGTTCTACGGTATCTGCATGATACCAATAGTAAGTTCTCGACCAATCATATGTCCAAGTGAATGTATTCAGGCCCATCCATGATGCAAGATTCATCTCATCTCCATATAGCGTTCCATTTGGATCCCAGATGAGGTCAACTTCCATCATGTTCCATGTCCGGTTCTTTGTGTCAGTGGATGTAAAGACTTCAAGTACATAGTATTGGTCATCAACGGTTTCAAGGTTGCCATCAAGATCCAGAGCACCATTAGCCGGATTGATCTCATATTGTTGCATTCCCCACATACCCCACCTAGGTATACCGATGATGATAACCTCGTAGTTCTTATAGACCGCACTCTCGATGGGCTGTGGCCCATAGACCAAATCGTAGCCCCAAGTCCATCTTTGCCTCAGGACATTCTGGAGCGAAGCTGAGGCATTGACGAGTGCGCCATGATACATGAATTGGTAGATAGGTTTGAATGCTGCTCCGTATTCAGAATCAAGAGAGATATAGACATCGAACCCATAGGATGAATTCAGAATCTTTCTTATCGATGTATATCGTCCATACCATTCAAAGAGGTACTCTGAAGACTGGAAGCTGAACACCCAGTCTGTATCGTTGTAGTAGGCTTCCGTGAAGTACGAAGCCAATGCAAGTAATGGCCTCCACTCAGTCAGGTTGTACCATTTGCCATCCAAAGCCTCGTAGTAGTATGTCCAGGTATTCTCGTCCTCATAATAATTGGGATACTCAAAGAGCGAATAGAACACATCCCCGTCGAAATCGTACTCATATACTAGCAGTGCTTCCATTGACTCATTTACAATCCAACTTGTTCCGTTTCGTAATGTCATGTAGTTGAAATCTCCGAATGAATCATAGTAGACGGATTCTGATTCAAACTCGATTTTCTCAATCGCATTGAATGCTAACGTATTGTCAAAGGTACCGACTTCAGTCGAGAGTCCAACCGTCAGAGGGTTCCAGATTACAGTATCGTTGGCAGTAGTATAATCGAAGCTGTACATTTCCAGCTCAAATGTCAACGCACCTATGTCGACATAATATTGCCCAAGCTCCTCATACACAGTATAGCCATTACCTAGGAATATAATAGACCTGGTGCTTGGAACCATTCCACCATCACTCTCCAGACTGGCGACAGCTTCCCAAGTGGTTGCATCTGCGCCCGGATATGGCATTTCATACTGCACTCCATCACGCTCATGATACCAACTCAGGCGTCGCTGCCAGGTGTTGAGTTTCACCTCAGAACCTAGGTAATCACCTGTGTAATACTCAAAAGCCGAAGAAACTTGCTGCCACTCACCATCAATAAAGGCCTCATAGTGTTCTCCAGTATAGTTCAAGATGTAGAGTGTGTTATCCGAGCTAATCATGATGTAGGTGTTTTTCCTGCTGTCCCACCTCCAGCTCTCCGCAAGGTCCATCATTTGGTTCTCTCCATAGATTACGAAATAACTGCGTTGAGGATAGGGTTCGCACACATCAAATAATCCGACGTTCATAGCGTGATAGTCATCCCACACACCCGCGTATAGATCACCATCGAGGTCTAACCAGTAGTAGTATGGTGTACCATCATACTCGTAATTATAGGCGTAATCTTGGGCAGTCAGAAATGAGCTTCCGTTTGCGATCGTCACATTGTAGATGTTTACTCTGTAATCATAGGTCACTGATATTCTCGAGCCATTTGTGAGTTCATAATAGTAGTAAGATCGTTCATTCATCCAATCATAGTAGTCATCGAATAAGATGTTGGCATAGGTTTCACCATAGTATGGATTATAATGCTCCTTGACTTTTATTGGGAGCTTCTCGTTTCCAATAATGATGTAAGGCCTCTCTTCTCCCTTGAAATATTCTACTCCCTCAATCCCACAGAGTGTGCTATTATAAAAGGCTAGTTTGTTGTCGACCGGAGCCATATAGACATCATATCCGGGGTGGTCTGGATCCTTAAATGAAAATGCCCATTCCTTGTCCCATGCCATCATTTCGTGCTGCCCATAGTCACTTGCATAATCAAAGTACCATGCATCACCTGCAAAGGCATATTCCCAAAAGCACTCAACATCAGGAGCTGTGAAATTAACATAGACCATGAATTGTGCATAGAGGTCTCCTCCTTCTATCCACCAACTGAAGTCTGTGACATTCAGGAAGTCAACAGGAACCTCCGTTTGACTACTTCTCGAATCCAGCCCCTCTCGTTGCCATTCGTGGGTCTTTTGGTTATAGATCCACCACTGGCTATACCAGCCCTCCATCTCAGTTTCTTGCCAATCGTAGTAGTCACCATATACAAACTCATCCTGACCTGATGTTTCATTATATTCATAGTGCCACCCAGTTTTCAGGAATTTGACCCAGTCGTAATATACTCCATATGTCCAGTTCTCCTTCTGTGTCTGGTTGAATCCCCGAATATTCGGGATGCCATTCATATCCACCACGATCTCGTAGGTCAGGTCGCTCCAATGGGACTCATCCAGAGTCCAACGTCCATCAAATGCTCTCATCGAGAAGAGTACAGCATCAATTTCTGAGACGGATGACGCCCCGCCCTGAAGCCTGCCCAAGACCTGGAAATAGCTATTCGTGTCAATTTGAATAGCATCACCCCTTGGCTGTTCACCGCTCTCAAGGAAGACTTTTGCTATAGTCACTGGTGACTCGATTGTCATCCTTTTGGCCATCTCGAATTCTTGCGATGTTTGACGTGGATTCTGGCCATAGGTGGCTGGTGAAAACCAGTAATCTCTCGGACCCCGGACTTCTACATCGAATGACTTAGACGAGTCTCCCTGTGTCGTAGGCATGAACTGTGTGAAATGTCCCGCCATCTCCACGACGAAATCGGCTCCAATCCGTTCGGCAGAGCATAGGCTTTGATTCAGCTCAAACAGTGGATCATCCGGAATCGGTAAATCCACCCAGATCTCTTCCTCATTAACACCTTCAACGTAATCTGGCAATGGATAAGTCCAGTACTCATACCCATACTTAGTTTCAAAAACATCTGTTGTTACATTATAGATAATCCTGTACTCAATCTGTGCATCATCCATGTAGGTTGAAATATAGTAAGATTGCGAGATCTCATCCCAGTTAACCATTCGTACCTCAACTAGGATCTGATCAACAATCCCGACATCCTCATACGCCTCATATTCACCGTATATATGGTCCTCATATACGACGTCCAAACTGGCATTCCAGATATATGTCTGCTGCAATTCGTCGTAGACCCACCCCCCTTGTTCCTCCACTAGACCCCAGTGCCAACCAGTTCGATTCACTTTCACTTGAATCTGTGAAGGGACCCCAATTCCTAATTGAACATACTCAGGGATTTCACTAATATTGAATTGCATTCTGAATTCTTCTTGCCTGTTTATAGAGTAGAGCACATTGCCATCGAGGTCAAGCTTCTGCAATGTATAGGTCGCCCCATAGGAGCTCTTGTATGCCTGGGAAGGATCAACTCCCACTGCCAGGCCTTGAACGTCATAATATGAGCCATAAAAGTAGGTTGATATCATATTGAAGTCTTGGTCAAGGACGTACATTCCGACTTGGTAGAAGAGTTTTGGACACTGAGGTTCAAATCCGGCTATGAAATTGTAGTAGCTGTTGTAGGAATCGGAGGTGTTGGAACACTCATCTTCATACAGAGTCAGGAAGTCATCCAGCATCTCTGCACCTGCATATCCCCCCAATTCCATGAACTTTGTGTAGTTGAAAGTATTGCCGAATGCATACCAAGGTGGTGATTCAGTTCCCCAATCCATATATCGAACAACCGGACCACCGTATGGCATCATTTGGTTGAGAATGATAGTTAGGTTTGATTCTCCAGGAGCATAGGCCATAATGAACATGGTTGCATTGGTGGTTGTTCCACCAGTATAGATCATAGCTTGGCCAATAAACATCAACATTCCCATTGTTTTTCCTTTGGGAAATATTGTCTTGGGAATTGTAACCGAGAAGTTGAGCTTCTCATCTGCCATCGCGTAGTGACTCTCTTGCATGAGTGAACCATTCTCATGGAAGATGCCAAATGAGAGAGATGGGCCATACCGCCATGCTGATCTCGTATGTGACCATGATTCTTCTGCGCTGTTCTGGTCCACAAACCAATCAATGTATGTCCCTGAATCCCTAATCATTGCTCCGGTAGCATCCTCCATTCTCAGAGAAATGGTATCAGATGCTTCATTGGAAACAATAGGTTTTGGTATAGACATGTGTCCATTCAGAGGAATCAGGGAGCAGATTAACATCACAATAATAGAAATAGACCCTACTTTGAGGTATGCACCGCTCAGCGGCATTATTTCCGACTCTCCTTCCACCGAAATCTACGAATAACAGCTATAATACTGCAAATAAGCCAATAAAATTTACTAATTTGATTAGAATGGTATTCCGGCAAAAGCCAAAGGTCTCTTTTTTAGGGTCTATCTTAGTAGAAACTTGAGAAATGAGTCAAGGTTTATTTTGCTCTTTCCTTGTTCCTTTCAAAATAATCATCTGACTCTAACTGGTCTAGCCTTGTATTCGTCGAAATTCTTTGAAGACGCTCTTGGAGTGATGCCAATGGTCAACGTGTATCAACGGGTGCTAAGTATTGATAATCTAAACCCAGAGGCGAAGCAATTCATATCTAAAGCAGCGAGTCTAATGCTGATATATAGCTTCACTGTTATGCTAACAAATACATTCCTTATCTTGCAGGCTCTAGAGTATGTAACTCTCTCTGAACTCTCCTTGATTCTAGCTAGTCAGTTTGCTATCCAAGCACTTGCTGCCTATCCATCAGGTGCTGTTGGAGACTGGATTGGTCAAAGGTGGGTTCTATTTGCTGCTGCGCTCGCGTATGGATTCGGATTCATTATTCTTTCACAGGCCTTTGACTTCGTAACAGTCATGATTGCATTCATTTTTGTCGCACTGGCTCAGAGTCAGGAATCTGGAACCTTCATTGCTTGGTTTGACAGCAACTACAAATTGTATTCAACTGAGGATAAAGATAGGCGAACATATTCTCAATTCTACGGCAAGTTCACAATGTTCAGTCAGATCCTAACTGCTGTCTCCTTCCTTCTAGGAGGATTCATGCTGTCTTTTATTGGCAGACCAATGATGTTTGTCATTCAGGGAATTCTTTTGATGATCGTATCTGGCGTTTTTCTCAGAATCATGAGGGATCACGAGAGCCTCAAGCGTGGTAAGATGACCTTTGGAGGATATTTTCGGTATCTCAGAGGTGGTATGGGGACAGTCATACGAAATGGGACCCTCAGATTAATGGTCCTGGGACTTATGATATCTGGTGCGGGATGGGCCATCTGGAGTGGTCTGATTCTCTTTCCCATGTACGCTAGTTATGCCGCGACTGATGCATGGACTGCGATACTTCGTTCAATTATATTCATCTTCGGTGCGCTGTGTACAGGGGCGGCAGGAGTTGTATCGAAAAGAATCCAGAAACTTCAGCGATGGCTCTCGTTGTCAATTCTACTCACGGATGTCACGTTCTTTGTAGGTATACTACTCATGCTATACTTTGCTCCTGCCCCCTCTGCTTTTACAGTGATTTCTCTCTTCATTGTTATTGTTACGTTTACGGTATCATTCACCCCTAGATACTTAGCTGATGTCCTAAGACCTCGATTCTACCTCGATGTTATACCTGATGAGAATAGAAATGCAGTCTACTCCCTGATTCCAACACTGACAATGGTAGTGAGCATATTCGCGGTGCCAGCTGGGGGGTGGATGATTGAGATGTTTGGTCTTTCAACAACACTTCTAGTGTTGGCAATTAACGGTCTTGTTGGATCCAGCATTACAGCAATTGCAATCTATCGGCACAAGGTTGAGCAAGAGATAACCGCAGAAACTCTTGAGTTGTGCTGTCCTGTCTTTCCAAGTAAGATGCTTGACACACAAGCAATAGTCCCTCTAAGTATGCCATGCTGCTGGTCTTTCGATCCTGTAACTGAATACATCTGGACTCAACTGAAAGAGACGGCGTACCAAGACCAAGTTCTGACAGAAGAAGAGGGTGTATTAATCGAGCGCATTATCCTTGATTTAAGATCCTATGGTGAGGTATTGGAGGCATCAATCAAAGACAACCTAATTGATGCGACTGAGCAAAAGGAATTGCAGAACGCCCGGAATAGGATATGGATTGAAGCGAATAATCTAGCCACCGATGCTGGCGAAATGAGTGAGGATGCAAAGCTGATTCTAAACCGGCTCAAGCATCTCCTAGAGTATGTCGATGCAAAACGCATTTTCAATACGGAAACAGACGACGAAGCATAACGTTTCTATATCCAGCGCTTTCGTCTAAAGTACGTTAACATAACAGCCATCATTGAAATAGTAATCACGATGACTATTGGATATGTAAGTTCAGAGTGGAATTCTGGAACAAGGAGGTTCATTCCATACCATGAACCAACAACTGTCGGGGGAATGGCTACGGTAGATATCACGGTGAGTACCTTAATCACCTCGTTCAGCCTGTTAGTCACACTTGAGAGGTAGATATCGAGCATACTCGCCAACCACTCCCTATAGATCTCAATGTGATCAGTGATCTGAATGACATGGTCATAGAGGTCTCGAAGATAGGGGAGAGTTCCTTTCTTGAACATCTGTGGTGCCTCTCTCTCAAGTCTTAGGGCAATCTCTCTCACTGGCCATGTGTACCTACGCATCTCCGCCATAGAACGTTTTAGGTCATATATGACGCGGAGGGTATCTGCTGTGGGATCCAGAATAAGCATCTCCTGGGACATCTCAATACTTTCACTGATTTGATTGAGAAGTACAAAATAGTTGTCTACTATGAGGTCCATGAAACTATAGGCTAGGTAGTCAGCTCCGCTTTTCCTAAGGCGGCTTCCTTCATCTCGTATTCTTCTGCGTACAGGATCGAAGACATCCCCTGGCACTTCTTGGAATGAAAGAACGTAGTTCTGTCCCAAAACAATACTGACCTGCTCCGAAACCACTTGACCATTCTCTCTTTCAGACCATATCATCCTCATTGTGATGAGCGCATATTGCGGAAGTGCCTCGACTTTAGGCTGTTGTTCAGGAGTAATAATATCTTCAATTGTAAGCGGATGCAATCCAAAAGCCTCACCAATCCTGCTTACCAATTCTGTATCATGAACACCATCTATATTGATCCATCGAATTGTGGACTTGCCTTCTGGCAATGTGCAGTCATCACTGGACTCTGCAGGTCTCTCTGTGAATTGATTCTCATTATAGTCAAAAATATAGATGCTCGGAGGTTTGGTTCGATCTGAAGTTCTGCGAACAGATGTCTTTGAAGAACCTTCTCCGTTCTTTCCTACTGAACTAAGTTCTCTCATATAATCATCTCATGGAAGAAGGAATTGAACTGTCAAGGTTACTCGCTCGCCCATAAGGAATGCGGTGTGTACTGTATTTGCGATTTGCAGTTTACGTTGCAGATGTTTTGACATCCACAACTGCACTAACGATGCCTTTCGCATTCAATTTTGGACTGCACTTTCTGATTATACTCCTACATCCGCTAGAATTTTACATCAATAATATAAATGAGTTTGAGACCAAGTGTGGCGATGATGTTCGGACCAAGGGCCGTTAGATTCTCACACAAGAATGCATTTCTTTTCCTTTTTATTCCAATTCTTATTCTTCCATCTTTTAGCTTGATTCCTCTACAGCAAAACTACTTTCAAAACTCGAATAGTGACAATGTTGGTGTAGCTCTATGGAATAGAACCTATGGTGGTCCGCTGAACGACGAAATACTCGACATCGTATCAGTTCGGAATGGAGGATTTGCAGTCGTTGGCATGTGGAACAATCCGGGTGCTATACCAGTCGGGGATGTATTTCTTATGCGCCTTGATGAGAATGGAATACCCCTTTGGAACAGGACCTATGGCATGACAATAGCCGGTGAATCAATAATTGAGGTTAGTACAGGAGGTTTTGCTATCGCTGCATTCAATGGCTGGATAATAAGGACCACCGAGGAGGGAGAAATCCTTTGGAATCGAACATACCAGGCTTATGGCGAGAGTTTGTTCTTCTCCTCCATCATTGAAATGGGCAATGGAAACTTTGCAGTCATAGGCTATAAACCTGGAAATTGGGGATTTGATGTACTCCTTTTGAGAGTTGATTCTAACGGCGAATTACTTCTGAAAAGGTCACTAACCGGCCCCGCCGACGATGAATTCGGAACTTGGGGCGATGACAAGGGTTTTGAGATAATTGAATATGGTGATGGCGGATTTATTGTAGCTGGTGCATTGGATGGCAGGCTGTCGTTGATTCGCATGAACGAGAATGGAACCCTCATATGGAGAAAAATCTTCCATCCGAATGGAGATGGACATGGCTCTTCTGTCGCCGTCCTTAGATACGGAGATATCGCGCTTGCTGGCCTTAGAAACGGAGAAGCATGCATCATTGTGGTAGCACATGATGATGGAACAACGGTGTGGGAACGAGGCTATGGCACTTCTTGGGAGTCAGTTACTCTAGTTGCAGAGAGGGATGAAAGCTTTGCTTTAGCAGGCATTAAAGATGGTCTTCCGTACATTGCGCGAATTAATAATGAGGGTGAGCTGGAGTGGGAAAGTACGTATGGAAACTCCGATGCCGCATTTCAGGTAGCATCACTGGTATCTGATGGGTCCGGCACCTATGTACTTGCAGGGTCAATTTTCTCCAGCACAGATGTTCTCAATCAAGCATGGCTTCTTGCAGTTTCGGACAATCCTGAAAACTCAGAATATCTATTTGCAGGATCACTTACTCTAGTCGCCTTTTGCCTTGTGAGCATAATGCTGATTGGAATTGAGAAGAACAGGCGAAAGAAACCCAAATGAATCAGAATTGGTCTAATTGTCCCGAAATACTTATCCTTTTTTGGATAGAGTATGTGCGTCTTTCTTGAGTAGAGTGGATTTCTCTTAGTCAAATCATGAATGCGGCATTTATGCCTTGAACCTGTATTTCAGAAGGACATCTAGCTCACCACAGAAAGGACGGAGATGATCCTGTGCCAATACGATTTATAGCTCGTCTATCGAAAAAGGACCCAAAACATCTTGGTTTCTATGTACCGAAGTATGTTATGGATTTCTATGGGCTCCAGCCCGGTGATTACAAGGGAGGTATTAGTCTAAAACATGGAGAGGTTAATAGCTGCTCAATAAAGCTTCAGAAATCCTTCCGAACATTAAGAGGTCGGCTTCCTCCCAATTTTGGAAAGAGGGATTCGATTGCAGAGATCTGGATATATAGAGATACATGGACGCCTCCTAAAACCAAAGCACCAGCTTGATATCCAAATACAGCTCTAATGCAAGTTCTATTACGAGGTGGCAGATAATAACTTGCAATCTGTACCAAGTGTCATCGTAGAATATTGTTTATAGGGCGATTAGACTTTGACATGATTGATAATAGTGAGTGATACCACATCTGCTAAAATTTCTGCAATTATCTGTTGCAGTTTCATTCTGCCAATGCTGTTTATTCTGATTTTTCTTCAAGCTCTTGGGATAGCAGATATAGTATTTCCTATCATGCTGCCTATTTTTGGAGGAACGCTCTCTGTTGCTTTTATAATCATACTCATCATTCTTGTGGCGTCTAGAGGTATGGTGAAATCCCAATCAACTCCTTCATACACTCAGGGTGATTATCCTTCATTTTCACACACACCATCAAGGTCTGTATATATTGTGCCGATGGAATGTCCCTTCTGTAAGAGGGAATTGGAACTCGATCGAGTGGAATGGCGAGATGGCAAAACAATGGTCTGTCCGGGTTGCTATGAAGATGTAAGAGTTGAATCCTCCGTCAGATTCTGAAATCGAAGATAACGGCATATCTAGTTTCCACGAGCAGCTTGTTTATGAGCAAAGGATGCAATAAACAATGTCGAGAGGGTTTCGTTGGGTATGAATCAATCAGTTAGTATCAACGGATATGATTTATCGCCTAGGGACCTGTCTTTTCTTGTTTTCCTCATCCTTTTCGCGCCTCATGTAGTGAGTATAGGATGGGTAAATTTTCCTGATGCCAGAACTTCGAGCTATACATTCATTTCGTTAATTGGTGCAATCTCTTATTCTTACGGAAGCACTGCAAGGGATGGTTCTTTCTCAAATTTCGAAATACTCCTTCCCAATTCCTTACATCTAATATGGAGTGCTTTTTCATTAGTCACTGCAGTATACATATACCGTACTCTTTGGAATCGAGTAATTGGGAAAACAAGAACTCGTGTTTGGCCCAGAATACTTGCGGCAGTGTTTATCATTCCTGCTATCTTCTTTGGATTCTTTATTTACACGCTTGATGGTGAAGCAGGAGCCAGTGTATTTTCCTTCCCGATATTGCAGCTCTTGGTGTGTGCGTTTGTATATTCCAAGAGCAAGAAACTATCCTGAGCTCTCTTTCTCAATCTCTTTGTGTCGCTTCTCTTTCGCCTTCTCAGCATTCTTTATCCGTTTGCTCTGATTGTCTATTCGCTTATCGGCTTCGGATAGCTCCTTCTTCATCCTATTCTCAGCTTCTTTGAGGTCCTTGTTTGCTTGGTCAAATTCCTCCTTGGCACGCCTGAGGCTATCATCCAACTCTTCCATCCGAAACCTCTTGGTTTCCGCAACAGTACTCAACCACTTTGTATTGCCCTCATGTCTTGTCCTGATTTCCTCTCGTTCTTCTTCTAGCTGTTTTAGCTGAACTGCAAAGTAGCTAATGTCGGAGTCAATCTCTTTAACTCTCTTGTCTTGATTTGGATCGGATGAATCCACTTCCATTTCAACTTGCGGAGCCGGTTGCCGTAATCTTGATTCTGATATTTGTACTGGCGGGGCCGGTGTCTTGATTTCTGCTGGTTTTGGCTGAACAGCTATGGGTGATGTACCTGATATCCCAGGAGGTCCTCCCATAGGCTTGGTGAGTTGAGGGCTGGTGGTCGGTGTTGATACTGATTCGGGTTCTGATGCATTCATCCTCTGAGGTGTAGCTGGTGCACTGGGCGCGGGTGTTTCTCTTATTGGAACAGACTTTGGTGCCCTCTGCTGAGGTTTTGGAGATTCTTCAATTACAGGCGTGGTAGGCGGAGTTGTTGGTTTTGCTGTGTGTGATGCAGGGCCATCTGCCATCAACTCTCGGAGCTCACTGGCTCTCAACATTCGCTCATCCATGTCCACACTGTCGGCTTTGGCAAATGCTTCTTTTGCCTTTTCAAACTCAGTCTTATCCACATGCCGTTCCGCGGTTCTTAAACGATCTTTTCTAACTTCGCTTGGTCTTACCCATTTATGTTCAGTCGTTGGACTGACACTATCTTGGGGTACTGCTTGTACAGGTTTCTCTCGAGGGGGTTCCACAGCTGGCTTGGTTGGAGCGGCTGGTTTTTCATCTTCTGTTTGAACGAGCGAAGCTCCGCATCGAATGCAGTACTTTCTTGTGGGTTGATTTGCTTTCCCGCATTTGCACATCCTCACTCTTGTTCCACCTTCTTCTTCGTCTGTCCTATTCTGCCATACGAAACATCAATTCATATGCGTTTGGATTTTGAATTCTCGTCCTATTTCGAATGGAAGGTTTGCCAAATACTTCTAATTGTGGGCGGCTTGGTTTCAGAAAAGAACATCTTGTGTCATGTCAACTTTTCCATTCTTGATTGGAACACCTTCTTCCTTCAAACGCAATCTTCTATTTGCAGCTCTCTTGATATCGCCACCAAATCCTCCATCACTCTTGACAACTCTATGACAGGGCACCTCGGGCCAGTATGGGCATTTATTCATTATATTTGCCACGGCGCGATGTGCTGCAGGTTTACCGGCTTTCATTGCTATGCGAGTGTATGTACTGACTTTTCCCCTAGGAATTCTGAATGTATGTAAGAGTACATCTATTTGAAACTGAGATAGACCCTCGAGAGCTTGCCTTAGGTCATCTTCTGATTTGATCGCTTTTCCCTCTGTCATATGACCACTTTTGAGCCGACTATAATATAGGCTGTTCGAATAACGCTTGTTTCCAATAAGCATTTAATTTGGTTCAAGTTTCCTGTAATGTGGGTGTTCGAATGGCAGATAATTATCCAACTCCTCCCCCTCCCAGGAAGTTGTATCGTTCGAGGACAAATAGAGCGATAGCTGGAGTTTGCGGGGGACTTGCCGAGTATTTTGATGTTGACCCCACACTCATCAGGATTCTTTGGGTCTTATTTAGCCTGTTCTATTTGATTGGTGTACTTGGCTACATTCTGCTTGTTGTGTTCATCCCAGAGGAACCAGAAACTGAAGTATATTGGGAGCCACCTTAGACCCGGCCGACTATGGATTTGCGAACCTAGTCCTGTACCTTTTCTCTTTGCAGATGCACCTTTCTCTTCACAAGCGACCAATAGCTATAGAAAACAATCCACGCAGTTGTTACAAGAGGGATGATGATATAGATATGAAATGGGATACCCGTCCAGAATATTGCAAAGAAGTACACGTTCATTATTACGTAAACTACAACATTGAGTATGTATGCTCTTCGTTGCCAACCATACTTCGAAACTACATCAACCGCCTGCAATGCTGCATATCCTTTATAATTCAGAGCATAATCACCATTCTGATTTGTTGTGATTATGTCTTGCATTTTTTTGAGATGAAAATCCAATAGCCCACTGCTATCTATCTTCAACTTCCTCTTCAAATCTGCAAATCGAGTTGGCCTCACTGCGAGAATCCTGAGAATTTCAACTCTTGTGGAGTGAGATATTGCATCGAAGACTTCATCGTCTGACATTATTTATCACATTTACAAGGTCTCATTATGATATTATTCTATCATCATTGACAACTTGGTCAAGAGTTGTTGACAATAAACGTTACCGAGCTACGCAAGCAAAAAGACCAGACATGTTTTACAATGTTCGTTTCTTTACAAAGGCTGCTACTTGAGGACAGTCCTTTGTAAATAGGTCAGAATTTCGAATTTCTCCTGGAACATCATCCAAATCTATCCCAATAAACCCGTTTTCCCAGAAGAAAGATGGTGTCTTAGCGGCACAAACGTAGACCGCTTCCGATCCAGCATCAAATGCTTCTTCAAGCAGTTTTTCAATAAGACAATTTCCCAAATCAGTTTCCTGATATGCTGTATCTACTGCATACAGTCTGAGCAACGCAGTGCCGGTGAATAATTCCAATCCCACACATCCTATGATTTTGGTATTCTCTTCATCTCGGACAATAAAGAACAATGTAAAATCCGGGTCAACATCATCTATTTGCTCATCAGCAGATCTGAGTAGGTCAATGATGGCCTCTGCATCCTCAAATGTTGCTATTTCAATTCGAGAGGAGTATGACATTGCAGTCGAAACACTTTCACATCGCTCTATTAATCCTGTGATTCAGACTATCTTTACTCATGATTGCCTTTTGGTTGAGTTCTTTCTTATATAGAACGATAATGATTAGGCAAGAAACTGCCAGCCATCAGTGATTATTCTGATCATTCATTTGATGTTGCTTGTTTTGGGGGCTGAGTTCTACTTCAAGTTCTTCAACGCTTACTCTGGGTTCAATGTTTTTGGTGGCAAGAATCACCAGAATTATGAAATTCAACACAATAGCACCAAGAATCAGCGGCACACCCTGATAGTATGTGTAGATGAGCCCTGAGAAGATAGGCGCAACAGTTCCTATGACCAATACTAAGAGCGTCGAAAACCCTAGCGTCTTTCCAAGGTCTGCACGTGGAAGTGACTTCTGGATATATGCATTGATTGTTGTTCCCCACAGATTATCGTTTGTCGTTTTCATAGCTGTGGCTATGAAGGCGAGAGATAGGATCACACCCAGCCCAGGATAGAATGAATCAAGTGCAAATATCCACTCTTCTGGTGCTATGAATTTGACATATTGAGCCACTAGCAGTAGGCTGAGCGCTAGCGGCATAACAGAATAGACGACAAGTGTAATCCTCTTCCCACCACGTTTGTCAAAGGAGCGTCCTAGGAGAAGCGTCAATGGGACCGAAATCGCAAGCGTGATTAGTATCATCAAGAAAATCTGACCAATATTAAACTCGAGGGTTTCATTGACGTAAAACAGATTCGAGAAGTTGTACATACTATCGCTAAGTGCATCTATCATAATTACTGTAACAAAAACTGGGAAGATTCTAAAGAGCAGTTTGAGTCCCCTTTTGCTCTCTGAAATGAAGTCCTTTATTATTGATTTATCTCGCTCGCGCTCAGGGATTGGAGTTGACTCCAACCAGATGATCCTAATGATTATTGTTGCTAGATATGCCACTGCACCAATGAAGAAGACAGTCCTCATGATTAGAATGAAATCCCATCCCATATTGAACATGATGCCCATTGCATAAAGCGGACCAAGTCCGAAAAGTACTCCTAAAGTGAAAAGACTCACAGCCACTCCGCCATATTTTCTGTCCGTTACCTGGAAGATATAGGCTGTACCCCCCTGCCCAGTGAAGTTTGATGCTGCCATAGTAAGAAGACCTATTGCAACAATTTCGAATCTATCCGCGAATGATAGAATGAGAAACCCAAATCCGTTGAAGACCATGGTAGCTATCGCAAGGTTCCTTCGATTATAGTTGTCTGCAAGATAGCTTGCAACCAATGTTCCAAGGAGTGTTACAATTGTCATGGATGAAAAGAGTGTACCCAGTAGTACATATGATATCCCAAGGTCGCGAAGATATAGACCGAGAAATGTCCATACAATGTTCAGACTTGCCATTATCCAATTTGTGATGATGAAGACTCTGAAGTTCTTATTAGCCATTAGTCTTCTGACTGACTGCATCCAGGTGACTTCAGCTGGAGATTCGGAATCTACTGGTTTCTTGTCTACTGTAACATCACTTCTGACATCGTTCATTTATCCTACACCTCGGAACGCAACAGGCTAATCTATGGTGTATGCCAGCAATTAGGGCCAGAAATCGTTGCACCAATAAGAAGTAAATGAAGGTCACTATGAATGCAATTCTGCCAGCATCTTAAACGGTGAGATGCGTTTCTTGATATCTGGCTGTATCACGCAATTTATGTACTATTTTTACGTGGCGGAAAGAATGGATTCATCTAAGCTCCGGAGTTTTCTATCTCTCAGATTTCCTGATTGGTCAAGCATAGATGTAACTGGATTTAGAAACATTACATCTGGCTGGGAGACTGATGTCTTTTCTTTTGATGTGGAGTATGCAATGAATGGTGTCAATAAGGCAGAAAGGCTAGTGGCGCGAGTCTATCCGGGAAGTCCGGGTGCATATCGAGCGAACTTTGAATTCGATCTTCTGAAGGCTATTCATGAGATTGGGTTTCCAGTTCCCCGTGTATTACTAGTCGAAACTGAATCTGATACCTTTGAAAAACCATTCATCATTATGGATAGAATCTTAGGCAAAACCATGCGCGAGATCATGCTAGAAGGAAACGAAGCCAGACAATCAGAGATGGTGGATCTATTTAGCAGGTTATTTGTAGAGATGCACAGACTCGATTGGAAACAGATTTCGATGGTGCCAGAGAGATATCTGCAGGCTGACCCTCAATCCCTTTTCATAGAACATCTGGAGGGTTTGAGGGGGCATATTTCTAGAAATAACGTTGACTACTTGGTACCAATAATAGATTGGCTGATGGAAAACATTCAGAATATTGATTCTCTCGGGCTGTCTCTACTTCACAGAGATTTTCATCCAATGAATATTCTGATAGATAGCAATGGCAAGCCCTTTGTTATTGATTGGACCGCGGCTATGATTGGTGATCCTCGTATTGATGTCGCATGGAGTCTTCTTCTTGCAAAGCTGCATTTTCGTGAAGGACTGGAAAATGTATTCCTACGGGGCTATGAGAAGGTCCTGGATGCGCGACTGAAGAATATGGATTTCTTTATGGTTGATGCCTGTATCAGAAGACTATCCGATATTCTGATTTCACTCAAAAGCGGACCTGGCGCCCTTGGGATGCGAGCGGCAACTGCCGATGAGATGAAAACCGGGATAGCACTTCTTTTGGATATGCATGAGATTGTTGAGAATACTACTGGGCTGAGAATAGCTGAAATTGATAGGCAGGTCAAGATCCTTTCTGGATGAAATAAACCCCAAAAAAAGGCAAGAACTAGGAATTTAGAAACCTCTCAAATGAATTCCTAGTTCCGCCTGAAGCTTCCTCAGGAGAGCTCTGTAATCTTTGATTCTTTCATCGTTCAGATGGTATGTTGGCTGCCGCATATCAACCAGGTTTGGAACTTTTCTGCAAAGCTCCGCTTTGACAAGTTTGCGCAAGGCAAAGCTCACTGTTCGAGGCGGCAAGTTGGCTTTCGTTGATAGTTGTTTGGGACTCATTGGCCCATCCACTTTGAGATGGTCCAAGATTATTATTGCACTCCTTGGAAGCATGATTTTCACCTGTGCTCATACAAAGTTGGTCGTAGTTCTTGATTAGTTTCTAATGCACGTGCGACAGTGCATTGAATCATAACTACTATTATGCTGTTTTTGGCAATTAATTTATATACTTTATTGCCAAAGCAAACTTCAAATCCAATAACGAGTTTCATATGTCTGATACTCAATGCAGCTACTAAGAATCGTCATTGTACAACTTGATTATACTGTAGCCCAGAGGGATGGAACCAAGTGAAGAGAACAGCTACAACGGGTAGGAAGCCACTGGAAGGACTTGATAGAACAGATCTTGATATTCTGAGTGCCCTTGGAAGACTTGGGGGGAAGGTTTCAACGGAAGAGCTTGCACAAATGCCTACTATTTCCAAATCTCCACGAACAATCAGGTATCGCTTGAAGCGGCTGAGGGATGAAGAATACCTTGGTCAGCTCTATGCTCAGAGCCATGAGATCAAGTTGGGTCTCGGTGATTGTATTCTTGTTATGCAGGAAGCCCCAAATTCACGTGGAGCTCTTTCTGACGCTCTGAAATCAGTTCCATGGTTCTATTACCAAGGTCCATCGTATGGCAAATACAATGGGTATTTGATGCATGCAATGTATTCATCCGATGATCCTGATGCAGTACGAAGAATTGCTGATGAGCTAGTTTCACTAAATCTGGTAAATGACTACCATTGTTTCTATGTTACTGACTACGAATCTCGAAGAGGAGATTTCAGGCATTTCGAATACAATAAGGGATGGGACTGGGACTCATCGCGCTGGATTCGTGAGTCTGAAGATTGTATTGCATCAGGTGATGTGACCGATATCAAGCTTGACTACAGTCCAAAACGAATTGATTTTGATGCGAAGGACATTCTTCTCATCAGAGAACTGAAAGCTGAGTCGAATCGTTCGCTTAGAGAATTGGGGCAAATAGTCATGCTTTCTGACACACAAGTAAGAAGACGGATTACACGTCTTGAGAACGAGGGAATTCTGAAGGGGTATAGGTGGATTCTTAAAAAAGTGGAAAAGCCACTGTTCATCTACTTCTTCATGAATGTGACTCGGAACACTGATAGCATTCTAACTTCTTTCTATAGAATGCCTTTTCCAAGTGAAATCATGATGGAATCCAAGAGCAGCTATCTTATTCGGATCCGTCTCTATGGTACGGAGCTGATAGGTCTCTTGAGAGGAATCACGTTTATGCGCGACTATTTGGATTCCCATATCCTTCAGATTGCTCATGATACATCAGAATCTCCAGTAGTGAAGGTTGATACGTTCTTCAATGAGGACACCCTATCTTTTCAATTCCCTGTAGACCAGATTATCGAGAACCTACGAAAGAAGTTTGGATAGCGCCTCTCTAAAATGAGGCTCTTAGTTCGTCGATTAGGTCAGCATTTAGGCTATGCCTTGTGATGACAAAAGTTGCCAGCAAAGGAATGGTAAAACTCAGAAGAAGTATTATCGATAGTGTTTCTACAGGCAATACAATAGTAATAGGTAGTCGAAGCCAATCCAATGAACCTGAAACACCAATATACGTTAGAGGTGTTTGCAACACAAGTAGACTCAGTAGAGACCCAACAAAAATGCCTATTATTGAGGCCATAGCCATGGTGAGGAATGAATCTATGAGCATCGATCCCAAGACTGACCTTTGTTGACTTCCCAAGGCACGAATGACTGAAAACTGTTTCCTGAAACTTCTATTCTTCTCCATCGCGACGATGCACATGCCTATTGTCAAATAAAACAATGAAAACATTACATTGATTGTATAGACTCCATAAATGGAACGGCCAGCTCTTGTACCAATTATCTT
>JBHLQM010000002.1:19962-32943 GCA_048884785.1 Candidatus Thorarchaeota archaeon
CTAGTTGCTGCAATTGCTGAAAATGCAGCCGCGGTGAATACCATTGCAATAAACATGACACCTAATGTTTCGCTTTTGATCTTCAACCTAGCCGTCCTACCCACCACGCGCGCCCCTACAATTTGGGAGGGATTTCTTATTCTATCCATAATCCTATTCTTTAGAGGAGCAGTTATTCGTGCAAGAAATCTTGTAAGGAATACAATAAATGACCCGAAGCTCCCAATTATCAGTAGGGGAAAAATCCATCCTGTACCTCCAATGAGACCTCCTGAAAGCATCAGGAATAGCTGTGTGGCCAGAAAACCGGAAATTGAAATAGCCATTACATCAATAATAGGTGAGCTTAGCTCTTCTTCTTGAGTGTCGGAATCACGTTCTATCTCCTTATGTGCATCCGACGCAGGCATGAGTATATTCTTGACAGCTGAAGGTATTGAAACGATGATGCCTAGTACAAACGAAAAGAGAAAGACAAAGATTAGCGTGGGCATCTGTAGGAATATTGAAAATTCAGATGCTTGTGAAAAATCGAAATTGAAGAGACCTTTTGATGATCCAGAAAGAAAAGCAGCCATGATTCCAGTGAGAATTGCTCCTGCGCCTCCCAAGATTCCTGTAGTTAGAGAAATGCTCAGAATCCACTCAAACGCCTGTTTAGTTGATGCTCCCCGAACGCGCAGTGTACCAATGTCTTGCCTTCGTTTGTCAGAGGAGAGCTTGGATGTATAGTATACAAGAACGACACCCATTACGATACTAGGAATTGAGAACGCCAACGCCAGTGAGATCATGTTTGTATTCCATGTTGCATACTCTGTTATTATGCTTGTAAGCGGGAATTGCCCTACAATGGCAAGCGGGAATGTTCTCTGTTCAATCCTTCTTCTAATGTTCAATAGGCTGTTTACTGCCTCAGATGGCGTGGTTTGTCCCAGTGCAGTTGACTCAAATTTGCACCAGATTCTATCATGAACTCCATTCGTTGTATCATTTCCCAAGAATCCAAACTTTTCCTTCAGGTCCTCCCTCATAGTGATTGCCCGTAGGATTGGAACGGCTTCTTCGCCTTCACCATAGTTTCCCCAGAGTCCGCGTGATGTAAAAACACCCAGTACAGTAAATGGAATACTTACATATTCAACATCAGAGAACCAATCACCTACACGTGATATAACAGTGATACTATATTGGTCTCCTATGTTTATTCCTGCGGCCTCAAAATACGTTTGTTCAAGATAGCAGCCATTTACCTGCAATGGCTGGCTAAGGCTGGAGAATTCAAATGCATCAGAGAAGGTTTCAAAAAATGTTTCAGAAACGCCGAGATAGACAAATCTATTCAGATATGTCCGCCATACATGCTTGTACTCTCCGTCTATGACTGCGATGTGTTCAGCTGAAGCAACTCCCTCTTGATCAGTAATTATGTTTTGTATATCTTCGATTGTAATATCAGATTGCTGATAGTACAAGTCTGTACAGTGGACATCCATATGCAAAGGCATACCATCAGTCATTTCTGCCAATACAAACGGCCCTGCACTATCCATATATACAAAAATGCCACCTAACACGCCTGATGCGAGGGAAAACACCAAGAGGGTTGTGAGTACCTGAGGGGCTTCTGAAAGTAGGCGACCTGCAAGATACATTCATGGACTCCTCCTGAAATTGTTGGTTTCTTCCCAAATTCCATTTGCACAATCAACAAGGGTTTCTCTTTCTTCAATTGCACCAAGAAGCAGCATAATCAATCCTACAACTGCTATTGTTCCCAAGAAGATGGCAAAGAAGGGGAATAATGGTATAATAAGAAGGATAGGAATCGGATACGCCGAATAGGCCACCGTGCTCTGAAGGATAAAAACAAGAAGAGAATTCTGAATGAGTATTGGCATGCAGAGTAATAGAAGAAATACTCCATAGAGAGTTAGAATTAGAATTTCTATCTGATTTGTTATTTTGATGTTTCTGGACTCCGCGCCTAGAATCCGCATCATCACCTCGTCTCTCTTTCTGTCTTCTTTTCCACTATAGATATAGATTAGATAAGATCCGGGGATTGCGGCCAACGTGGCAACTACCAACATTGTGTCAATTGACCCGTTGAATGTATACTCGCTTTCGGTCCTAAGTTCATCTGCATACTCTACTGCAGTTGAATATCCTATTATGATATCGCCTGGATTACCATCAAAAACAGTACTTACAACTGACCTGGCATCAATTCCATCTGATAGGCGGGCACAGAGAAAAACTCCCGTCGCGAAATCATCATCTAGTAGTACATGTTCATATTGGTTAGAAATCCAGATTCTTCCTCTGCCAATTGATGGGTCGCTAGCATCGATTTGAGGGGGATGGAAGCCAACTGAAGTGACCATTGTGTCAGGAAGATAATCAACAATCTTCAAGACGCTGAAACTTAGCGTATCAATAATTGTACCATTGGCTTTGAAAGCCCTCAACGTATCTCCCTCAACAAGCTCGTATGTCTGAGAAATATCGGAAGTTATGACTACCCCTGTAGGATTTTCTGATAGGCTTTGGACAATTACTGAAAGATGTGAGTTTTCTATCGGTATCCCGCTTTCATCATAGGGTAACGCAAACATTTCGTCTGTATCAATAATCGCGAAATCAACTGTATTTTGCAGGCTTGATGATAATGAGAATCCGCATACAATGACCAATGTTGTTGACAAAACACCAGAAATGTGGGAGAGGTTTTCCTTTAGTTCTGTGAATGCATCATGATAGTCCGTATCCAATCGAAAGGTGACATCTCCCCCTATGGCGAATCGCGCATGAGCAAGTGCTGTGTGTGGTAGGGAGCTATTGACGATTACACCGTTCCATGCCAAGCTGCAGACCAATGCGAAGATGAGGATAGTAAATCCGGAAGTTTTACTATCAAAACCAGTTCTTCGGGCTCCGATTTCTAAAGACATCTTGGGCAATATTCTGTGTAATCGTTTCGACAAAACCAATGAACCAAAATTCATTCCCCGGGTGATTAGGCTTGCCAAACCAATCATCATCAATACTGGAAGTATGTAAATTGCAGAGTACAGCAGAGGAGCATTGTTCAGTCGTGATCCAATCTCCCACAGGCCAAGCGTTAATCCAAGTGAAATTAGGACAACAGCAGCGTCCCATCTTATTAGGCGAATAGCTCTTACCAGTTTCGCCAATTTCACATTCTCGATGCCCTCTAATTTGGTATTTCTGGATTGCAGTTTAATTGAACCGAAAACAACTAGCGGAAGCACTAGTGAGAATGCAAATGCCATTAGGACTGTGCTAATTGTCACAAGAACCGGAGTTTCAATTATTGAAGCCGCAGAGAATACAAAGAATCCTTGAGCTAGCAGTCCCACTCTGCTGATAGCTAGTCCTAGGGGAAGCGCAAACAGCATAGAGCCTAGGGACAAAAGAATGATTTCGCGAGCAACTAGAATATTGGTTTGATTTGTTGATGCACCTCTTGATGTAAGCAGGTCAATTCTGTCTTCTTGATTCTTAACATTGAATCTCACTGTTAATGCGGTGAGAATTATTCCTACAAAAATTGCTACTTGTGATCTTATGAGCTGGTCAATACCAGTTTTTGATATCCAGACAAGATATCTCTGGATTCCCTTACCAAGAATATCATCAAGTGTGAAAGTAGTGTGATGAAATAATCTGTATTGAGGATCGAGAAATCTGATATCCTCCTCGATTTCAGAGAGTGTAGCTAAGGCATTACTAACTAGATTCGGGTGAAGTACGAGATTCTTAACCTTCAAGTATGCATAGTATGTTCTCTCCCTATCACTAACATACTGAGGCATAACAATCGTATCGCCCAGGACATAATAGCCTTGATTTCTATTGTCGGTTTCTGGGTGGCTGTATATTCCAACAAGACGGAATTGCACATATTCATGTACAAAACCACTCTCATAAGTGACAATGGCGCCTAATTCAACTCCAAACAGATTTGCCAGCCATTCAGCAAAGGCGCACTCCCATGGTTCTTCTGGCCATTTTCCTTCTGTGAGATTGAATATTGTAGGGAAATCAGTAACTAGGTCCAAGTTCATTTCAATTGCTTTTACGGTTGTATTAATGCTCGGTTCAGCAGGCCCATTGAGTGCTGAGATATCTCCTGCTTCGCTTGCCAACGATGTTGCGTTTTGATCCGGCGGGAATGCAACCAGCGAAGCCCATGATTTCGTCATCAAAGCAGCCTTTTCAATTCCTTCAATCTGCATAAATGCCGCTTCATCTGGAAGCTCTGCTTGAGACTGCATAAACATTGTAGCGGGTCCCACGTTGGTTTCATACTCCCAGATATAGACTGAGTATGAATCCAGAAATACAAGAAATGTGGAGAATATGACATTTGCTAGAACAAAGCACAATAGGGTGATTTGCTTTCGCTTTGCATCTTCTAGCATTGTTCACCCCTCAAAAACGCGCGTATCTAATAAAGATGGCCGTTTTAGAATAGCTTTTTCATTCTGTTCCAAATTTCGCCTTTGCCCTCTCCACCAAGTCGTCCTTTCTTTCCGAGTATGAGCTATATAACTCGCCTATCTCCAATAGCTTCAGATTGTGGTCAATGATTTCCTTCATTGACACGTTTATTTCAAATCCTAGATAATGCCTATACGATCCTTTGCTCGCCACCGCTGTCGTTCCATTCCCCATAAATGGATCCAGGACTATACTTCCTGGTTTTGTGGAAAAATCTATGCATCTCATGACGAGTTCGGTGGGAAGCTTTGTGCCATTCTTGCGTTCTCCCTTGTTGTACGTGCGCTTTATTTCCCAGATGTCAAGGGGATAATGCTCAATTTTATTGAAGAAATATTGTTTACGATTTTTAACCAAAAACAAAAGATGATAGTGACTTGTAACAAACTTCCTTCTTGTAAACACTCCAAACTGATATTGCCAAATGATGTGATTGACTAGTTCTAGCCCGACATTCTCAATAGCGCTGAGCATTGGTCTAAGATTCGTCCATCCGCTAAAAATCCAGACCGACCCTGTCTTCTTCAAAAGTCGTGGTATTTCCGAGACCCATTTGTTAGTGAAGGTTTCATAGTCGCCCTCAACTTCTTGATATCCCTCAACAACAAAAGACTCGTCCCTATTGTAGAGGGCTTCTTTCCCGGAGAATGATATTCCAAAAGGTGGATCTGCAATCACAGTATCTATTGACTCATCTGGCAATTTTGCCATACCCACAATGCAGTCATCGAATCTAATAGTGTCTATGGGGAAGTCAAAGGCTGCCTTGTTATACAGGTCTAATGCCTTTGACCTTGACCAATCGTGTGTTGGCTTGAAACGCGCAGCTGCCTCATGGGGGACATACGGTCTTTTGCGCCTTTTCTTCTTCGATTCCGATGACACAGGTAGAACTTCCATTGAGAGCCATATAAGAGTCACTGGAAGATGTAGAGATGTGCATTTCCTTGTTTTCCAACGGCTTTAATCACATTCATTTTGCGCAGGCAATATGTCATCTTTTGGGCTAGTCTCTTTGGGCATCCCAATGACTTGGATAAATCAGAATTGGTGAATGGAGTAGCAAGGTCTGGTGGAATTAGTCTAACCATATCTCCTGGAGCTTTAAACATGTGAGTTTCGGCCACCTCGATTAGTCTTCTATCAACATTACTCCATCCTTTTCTTCTCCAACTCCCCTTCCCATCATTTTGGAGGACTTTGTCCTCGAAAACCTCGACAACTTCAAGCTCCAAGTTATGATGACCTAGGAGCGTTGGAATGCCTACTAATTCTTCGAAGACGTTCAGTACTGAGAGCTTCTTTGGAGATTTTCTTCTACTGATTTCCTCACCGCTAGGAGTCTCTCTGACAACCCATTTCACAATAGGTATGGGATATACTAACCTGACCCTATGATGAGGAATAAGGTTTCTCAGCTTATCTTTGATGGAATTAAATCCGCTAGTTTGAATCTCTATCAGAAGGTCATCTCTAACAATGTCAATAATATATCCTGAAATTGAGACTTCAAACCTATCTCCGGGTTTCTGATACCATTGCTTTAGAGCAGCATGAAGAGACCTCTCTTGGAGTGTTCCTATTCCACTGCCCTTCTCTTGAGAGGTCATAATGAAGTATTTCTTAAGGGAACATATCAGGGTTTCCAAATCATTTGACCTCTAGCAAGAAGATCGATGCATCTGCATGCGGATAGAAATTGGCTATGCTAGCTTTTTCCTCAAATCCAATACTCTCATAGAATTGTCTGGCTGTCTTATTTTCTGACTCCATGAATAGAAATACCCTGCGAAGAATCTCGCCTTTTTCAGCGAAAACTGATTTTGCATGAGCTATTGCGTCTTTGACAAGGACGGATGCAAATCCTCTTCTTCTATATTCTTCGTTGACTCCGAGTCCTATTATCTCAACAACGCCATCATCCCAGCCGCCTCTTCTATCCCATGAGATAGTACCGCAGATTTTCTGGTCCTCAAGACAGAGGATAGTGTTCAAATGCTTGACTAAATCGTAGGCAAATTGCTCAGCGTGTTCCTTGTTTGGCTCGACTTCACTCAGGAACATTTCTTCTATGAGAATAATATCATCTTCAGTTGCTTTTCTGAAAATAGGCATATCTTCAGTGAGTAAAACTCATGTTATGCAATTTTCGGATTAGTCACTTCCAAGATCTAAAACGGGAATACCCTTGATGCGCCCGATTTGAAAAGAGAAATCGGGCGGTCACTGTGGTTTCATTCGATGATTAGTACTGCATCGGCAAAGAGCTCGTAATCTTCATCCTCATCGAGATTACGGATTAGTACCTTCTCTACGTCTTCTTCTCCTCTAATCTCAAGCAGTCGCGATTGATAGAGAATTTTTATTGAGGAGTTTTGGAGTTCATTCATTAGTTCTTCAGTTGTGACTATCTCTCTCTCTGGTGTCAAGAGTATGACTCTGTCGGTGACATCTGTGAGTTCTAATGCTGCATCTATTGATTCATCGCCCGTGTGCAACACAAGAGTCCGTTTCTCCCTGAAGTCCTCAGGATTCATCGTCGAAAGGTATACACCTCGATCAAGATATTCATCTTGGCCTACCACACATGCCGCTTCTTCCGTACTCGACTCCTCATCTTCGGTGAGCTCTCCACGACCTTTGCGATAATTCTTGACAGCATCATGCAAGGCATCTGCGGCAAGATTCGAGCAGTGCATCTTGATCGGGGGTAATCCATCAAGTTCGTCTGCAACATCTTGTCGCGTCAGCTTCATCGCATCTTCAAGGTTCATTCCAATGACCATTTCAGTGGTCATGCTTGTCGTCGCTATGGCTGAACCACATCCGAATGTTCGGAATTTCGCGTCGGTTATTTTGTCATCTTTAATTCTGATATACATCTCCATGATGTCACCGCAGGTGGGATTGCCCACTCTTCCGTATGCAACATCATCGCCCTCAAGAGTGCCCACATTTCTTGGGTTCCTGAAGTGGTCTAGTACTTTCTCGCTATACTTTGTGCTCTTCATTATTACGCCCCCTTTCTGGGTGAATATATTGGTGATAGTTCCCTGAGCCGTTCAACAATTCCAGGAATCTCCGCAATGACTGCATCGATGTCCTCATCAGTGTTGAATCGTCCCGTTGTAATCTGAAGTGAACCATGAGCTTCCTCGTGAAGCAGTCCGGTCGCAATCAGTGTATGTGATGGTTCAAGAGTCTTAGATGTGCAGGCAGATCCAGTAGAGATTGCAATATTCTTGTCTTTAAATGAGAGGAGAATTGATTCACCCTCAATCCCATCGAATCTAACATGTGTGTTGCTTGGTAGACGTTCGGTTCTATGTCCATTTAGATGGCTATCAGCCACGTTGTCAAGGATTTCCCGTATTAGCTTGTCACGCCACGCCGTGAATTTCCTCATTTCTTCAGGCATTTCTCTCATCATGATTTCAGCCGCAGTTGCCATACCCACTATTGAAGCCACATCTTCCGTTCCCGACCGCAAACCTCTCTCCTGTCCCCCACCCAGAAGCATTGGATTGACTCGAAACTTCTTCTGCATATAAAGGACGCCAAGGCCTCTCGGACCATAGATGTCGTTTGAAGATAATGTCATCAGGTTGATATTGTCACGCTTCACATCGATAGAAACGAGACCTTCAGCGGCCACGGCATCGGTATGAAACGCAATGTCTCTCTCGCCCAATATTTTGCCTATCTCATGTATTGGCTGAACTGTACCAATCTCATTACTCGCATATCCAATTGATACCAATATAGTATCATCGCGAATTCTACTCTCAAGTTTGCTTAGCCTCACTCTTCCATATTGGTCGACAGGTACCTTTGAGACCTCGAATCCGTTTTGCGTGAGGTATTTCGCCAAGTTGTGGATAGAGATATGGTCCACTTCTGAAATGATGATATGTTTTCCCTTGCCCTTATTTTTCATAGCATAACCAATTAACGCGAGATTACTAGCCTCTGTGGCTCCCGAGGTGAAGACAATTTCATCCGGGTCCGCATTGATGAATTGTGCGATCTTCTTTCTGCTCTGTTCTAACGCGTCAGTAGCAATGTCTCCCACTTTGTGAAGAGAAGAAGCATTCCCGAACTTCTCATGGAAGAACGGTATCATTGCATCTACGACCCGCTGATCAACGGGCTTTGCAGATTGATAGTCTAGGTAGATTTGCTTCTCCAATAATCTCACCCTCAGAACCACATTGTGGTATCTGCTTCTAGGGCTAGGTCATTCAATGTTGCTGCGCCCACTATTTTGAAGTCTGGATCGAGTTCTACCTTGTCCCACCCCAGCATTTGCTTGGACGCCTCGCAAACGTAAACTGGGATTCCCATTTCTACGGTCTTTTTTAGCATCTGCGCAACACTTGGGAAGTTCCCAATCTTGATTTTCTCTGCTTCCCCTGCCTTGAGAATCCTTAGACCTTGTCCTAAGTAATACACCTTTGCTTCAATATCCATGGCCTTGGCACTCTGGGCAAGGACCAAAGGTGAATACTGTCGTTCAGGATCATCACTTGTCTGAACATATAGAATCGAACTCATTTCTATCTTTCACTCCTTTCTTTTTATTAGAAATCTTTGAACGCCGTCCTGCCTTTTCTCATAGCTGATGATTTCGTGACCCGTCCGCTTGGCGAATCTCTTTATGTCCTCCTCAGCAGCAGGGTCATCTGCTAGGAGTTCAAGGACCTGACCAGGAGCAAGCTTATCCATTGCTTCTCTGGTTTGGAAAAGTGGCTGTGGGCAATATAGACCTACACAGTCAAGCGTTTCATCGGGCATTTCTTTCATCTCCGGCTCATCCAACCGCTCGTCTTTGTACTTTACAATAGTTAACTACTTATAACTTTATGGAAACTACGTTAATCCTTGGCATTCATTGTTTGAATTCATTACTTTGAATGAAGACTATTAGCGAAAATTCTGGGGCATTGCAAACTCGAAGTACTTGGCCACGACTGTGTCAAATTCAGTATATTTTGATGGCTGTACCGTGTCCTCTGCAGTAAAACCATAACTCTGCTCAAACCTGTTCAATATCATTGCTAGGAGATTCTTTGTTAGGTCTGTGCTTTCTTTTGCGATTAGAATCCCGTAGGTGAATATTCCTTCGCATACACTGAGCTCAAGGTTCCCAACCAATATTCTCTCAATTTCACCACTACCTAGAGAATGCTTTACATAATGTCTTATTCCAGTGAAAAAGGCGGAGAGAATTTCCGTTTCATTGTTCTGATGATGCGATGCGAAATTGTAATGATAGAGCGGAAGTCCTCCATTTCTCTCAATGATATATAACTCCTCTATTACGTGAGTCGCCATGAAGAGAATAGTTGGATGCTTCTGAAAGAGAATTATCAATAAAACAAAAAACAAAGCGATTACACTTAGAAACACTGATTGATTTAGGATAAGTCCGAGATCAACTGAAATGGCTTGTCTGAATGGTTGAAGAAGCAATATCGTAGGCAGACATGTTACTATTATCCAAAACAATATTCGTGTTGAGATATCCTCTTGTGCTGAAACTCTAAGGCGATAGAATATCCTAAGCGCAAGTGGCACTGCCGACAAAATTGAAACAAAAAAGAGAATCCCTCTGATTATCTCGAAAAGAAATGAAAAAGAGCTCAGCCAGCTAGTACCAGTCCAAACTATCTGAAATGATTCCGGATGATAAAGCCCTACTATTAATCCGCCAGCCATGAGAAACGAGATGTTGGTCAAGATTGACCGTTTATTATCCTTCACGTTCTCCATTGCCGCAATCATGAACGCCAGAGCAAGATATCCAAAGGGGATTAGGAGGTATTGAGAAATCATGACTTCCAATACGAATCGCTGATCACCAAGAATTGCCTGAATGAAGAAGGCGGAGCTCCATATTGATATGTAGAAGAAGAATGAGGTTGTGTATTTGAAGAAGCGCGTTCCAATATCACGGTACAGTTTCTCGTTAATCCATGTTGCATATAGTGACAATCCAATTAGAGCTGAAGAGGATCCTAGCAGGAGGATATCAACGGTCATGATTTTTTCTCTCCCGCCTTGGTGGCGTGGTTATGAATAGCAAACTGGAAATAGTTCCTCATGATGGCATCGAAATCCTCGCTTTCTTGATACATCATCGTATTATGAGATTGCTCAAAGAGAGCCAATGATTTGACCAGTATTCTTCTAAGGAGTTCGGATCCCTTTTTTGTGACAAGCAGTCCGTAAAGCTGGTCCCCCTCACAAGCTAAGACTTCATTATCTTGTACCTTGATGCTTCGCACCTCTCCTGGCTCATCCAAAGCTTCATGGAAAACATGTCGAATGCTATCATGAGCTATGGATATACTGAGAGAATCTGCATTAGAATCATCAGGATGCAATTGGAATCGATAAACTGTGTTCTGAGTTGCCTTGGAAACGAACTGAATCTCTCTAATGTCATGGCTTGAAGTAAAGAATATTGTTGGGTATAAACGAAGCAACCTAGCTATGGTTCCAGTGAGCCCTGCAAGTAAAACGAGGAACATGTAGTAAGCGGCACTTATTGGTGATAAAGCAAATTCTGTGGAATTAATTATAATCATATAGAGTCCGTAGAGCAACAAGATTGATGCAAATCCAAGGAAGAGGATTCTGCTCTGAGCACGGTAGGCTTCGGATTTGCGAATCCTCACCCAAACTCGATATACCAGAGGTCCCATCACTGCTAATAGAAATACGAATTGAAGAACAGACAGTGCAATAACTATTGGTCCATAATGTTGAACCCATCGGGTTCCAGCCCAGAGAATTTGGTATTCCCCGGGAAGGAATCTACTAGCAATTAAAGCGCCAGAAATCAAAAAGGCCCCATTTATCACGGAATCATTTGGCTCCTTTGCATATTCTGACGCATGTATCAATAATGCCAAGGCAAGGAGCCCAAATGATGCAAGAATAGACTGTCCAGTATTCACTAAATCTTGATACTCTGCAGAGCTAAAGAGGCTAGGAAAGAAATACGCTGCAATCATAATTGTCAAGCTAGCACATGCAAGCGTCGCATACATGAAGAACTCTGTTCCCAGTTCTTTATACGAGCCATAGGAGGTTCTCGTGGCGTGCAAGCCTAGTACAATGCAGATAGTGACGATAGACACTCCATATGGGTCCATATTCACCCAGACGTGCCCCCTTTTGACGCGGATGGCTCATAATCTACAAGTAATCTCTTAAGCTCTTCCTTCATGTATTCAATGGGTCATAACAAGAAGCTGGATTGTGTAGAGGCATGGTAGCAAGTCTTGAGAATGAGAAATCTAACCAAGCATGTGGGATTTTGAAAGAGATGAACTTGGATGCATGGATGATTTGGATTCGAGAAACCTCCCAGTTGGCAGACCCTGTCTTGAAACTGATCCTCGATGCTGATCTGGTCTGGCAATCCGCACTTCTCTTCACCAAAGAAAATGAGAAGATTGCCATAATTGGAAGCATGGATGCCGAGGGAATAAGGCCGAAGGGAATCTTTGATAGAATAATTACGTATGATCAGAGCATAAGCCAGACGCTACTTGACGAGTTAAAGCGAATTGGCCCAACACGGATTGCCATAAATTTCAGCAAGAACGATGTCTCGGCAGATGGCCTTACTGTGGGTATGTATCAGATTCTTCAGGACTATCTTGAAGGTACTCCTTACATTGAGCGACTTGTATCTGCTGAGAATTTTATTGGAAAACTCAGAGGAAGGAAAACACAGACAGAGATTTCTAGAATCAGTAAAGCCGTGAGCATAACCGAGGAGATTTTTGATGAGATTAGCAGGGAGTTGAAAGTGGGAAAGACTGAGCTCAATATATATCACAGAGTCCATGAAATGATGGTAGAACGGGGTGTGGCGTCTGCATGGAACCCTGATCACAATCCTGCTGTTGATGCAGGCCCAAACAAGGAGTTTGGACACTCTGGACCTACTGCAAATAAGACAAAGCGGGGACACCTCTTGCATTTCGATTTTGGAGTGAGATATGAAGGCTATTGTTCTGATATTCAGCGTATGTTCTTCTTTGGGTCTCCAGATGATGTTCCTAGGGAGGTTCAACACGCATTTGAGACCGTGAGGGATGCCATTCAGAGAGCAGCAGACTTCATACGACCCGGTGTTACTGGAAACGAGGTGGATACACTGGCCCGGGATTATGTTAAGGCTCAGGGGTATGTGGAGTACAAACATGCATTGGGGCATCAACTCGGACGACTTGCGCATGATGGAGGAACCCTCCTTGGTCCGTTCTGGGAAAAATATGGTAGGTCTCCAGCCGGAATACTGGAAGGTGGCAATGTATTCACGCTTGAACTATATGTTACAACGAAGAACTATGGCCAAGTTAGTCTGGAAGAGGACATTGTGGTGACGAAAAATGGATGTAAATTCCTATCAAAGCCGCAAAGGGAGCTTCGATGTGT
>JBHLQM010000002.1:33043-135671 GCA_048884785.1 Candidatus Thorarchaeota archaeon
GGGTCTTCATCCATTTTCAAACCTATATATCCCATCTCCTCTAATATCTGGTCCATAGCCTCGGCTCCAGAGACCCATGTCACCTTCCATCCGTCCTCAGGTGTGAATATCAGCTCCACATCCGGGAGGTCTCCTAGCAGGTTGTGGTTCATTTCAATAACATCTTGATATGCTCCTGTCAGAGCTATCACAAAGCATGAGCCTTGGACATTCTTTAGAGAACCCACAGGAATCCCAATCCCCATCTCTTGATCTGGCATGGCGATGGGACGGTTATCTGTTGTAAACCATACCTCTCCTACTGCTTTCCTGTGGAATTGTGAGATCTCTCCATCCGAATCGCAAGTTATGTCCACTAGTCTTACCGTTGTTTGAGGCCGAACATTCAGGTCTCTAATGGGAATAATAGGAAAGTGCTGCTGTACAAGAACATGATCTCCGGCTGCGTTAAATACACTGAAGTTTCCGATAACAATGTAATCCGGATGCCAAATGCTCTCAATCAATCTATCAGACCTGAGGTTTTTGCTGCCCACTCTAGCCAATTGCCGTCGCATCTCAGACCTGAGCTCGCATATCATCTGCTCCCTCTCTCGTAGCTGCTCTAGGGTAGTCGGAGGAGGTCCCCTTTTTGAGAGGAACTCATTCCAGATATCTATTAGTTCGTTAATTGAGGTTACTTCAACCATCTTTGCTGTCCAGAGTCTTTTCTCTGTTTCAAACACATCAGGCAGTTCGTCAATGGATGGAAATACTGATCTGACCTCTAGAGCCTTTACTACCACCAGTGATGACAATGCGGTGATGCCTCTACCTGATTCAATCATGATGTCAGGATACGAGCGTGTTTCTCCAAGCACCTTGTATTCTTCCTGAACACCTTCCAGTAGCGCTCGGGCATATAGTTCGAATAGATTTGGGGCATGTGAACTAGTATAATCTATGGGAAGTCCACCTCCAAAATCGATTCTGTGGAGATTTCTCAATCCCATGTCTTTCAATTCATAGAAAATGCGTGTCATGAATCGTGAGAACCCGAGAAAATCCTCAATTGCTGTTATCTGAGATCCAACATGACCAAGAATTGTAGATACTGATTTTTCAAAGCCCTTCTCGGTCAATAAGGCTACCACATCGAACAAGTCATGGATACTGAGGCCGAATTTTGAATTACGGCCAGCAGAGTGAGACCAGTGCCCTCTCACAGTAAGATAGGGCTTTATCCTCAAAACCAGATTCGTTTCTTTTGACTCTAGGATTCTTGTTATCATATTTGCTTCGTGAAGCGATTCAATGGAGATAGCAATGTTATATCCCTCTCTCACGAATTGCTCTATTGTCCTCAGGTATTCTGGATCCTTGGCTCCATTGCAGATGATAAGCCGGTGTTTCTCTTCACCGAGAACCGCTTTGATGAGATATAGCTCAGCCTTTGTACCTGCTTCAAGACCATAATCTTTGTCTGCTTGCAGAACTGGAACCACACAGTCTTTGCGCTGATTCACCTTCACAGGATACACAGCTTCAAACTTACCAGCGTAATTCAATTCTTCAGATAGCTTGGCAAAAGCCATTTTCAATTTCCTAATCTGAAATTGGATTAGCTGTGGGATACGGAGTGTAAAGGATGATGTATAGGCCGCCTTTTCTCCATTTTCCGAATTTATATAGTTAATTATCTCTTTGAAAGCGATGGTTTTGTCCAGGATTTTGATAACAAGGTCACCTTCATCGTTGATGTCAAGAAAATGGAGATCTTTTGTTGCCAATCCATAGGCCACTCTCGAATGTTCTAAAGTCCACTCTTTCGTATCCATTGAAGACACTTCCTTTGCATTATATGATGCTACTGTGTTTCCTCATCCCTGATAGAATCAAGCATTCCTTGGAATGCTCGTGCAAGTTCTCCTATCTCGTCGTCCTTGCCCATATAACTGCTATCAACTTGTAGGTCCGATGTATCCAGTTTCTCCTTGCGTATCATGGCAGAAACATTTCTCGTTGCCAGCTCCATCAAGTATTGAAGCGGACCCGTGATTTGATTAGCTACTGCCACAGCTACGGCTCCGGCTATGAATATACCTGCTGCGGTGATTGCAAGAATGAAGAACGTTGCCTGTATGTTGGCTGCCTGTATTCTGGCCTCAAGTGCAGGTATTGCAGCCTGAACCTCATTGACTGGTACCACTATTATGCTAATATATCCTGCAATTCCAACTGGAGCATAAGCAAGCAAATAGCTTTCTAGGTCTCTTCTGTATTCAATTATGCCTGTTTCGCCTGATGTGATCTGAATCATCTGAGATGGACTGATAGCAGAAGCTGCAGTGGGATCATCCACTTCAATATCTGTTAGGGGTGGTAGGACACCAAATGATGCATAGTAGGCATAATCATGGTCTTCCACAGAAGGATGTGCGACGATTCCACCATCGTCCGTGATAAGAGCTGCATACCCTGATTCCAAAACCTGAACATCCAATACCTTTGTCCTAATATCCTCTACAGTGATGTCTCCTGCAATTACTCCAATCAGTGTGTTGTTTTCAAAGTAGACTGCCTTTCCAATAGACACAAGCAGGACTCCATCAATAGGATCGTAGTAGGGATCTACAAATATAATATCTCCATTCCCGCTACGCATTTCTTGGTACCATGGATTTTCGATTGGGTCTGTCGGTACAAACCAAGTTTCAGGCGAGCTTCTGTCAGCAGTATCAGCGGCGAGAATGCTTCCAGGATAGTTGATGAACATATCATCCGGGAATGTTACGTACAGCCATCTAAACTCTGGCATTTGTTGATGGACATATTGAAACATGTAATCAAGATTGGAAACTCGACTCAGCCTTTCTGCGTATGCTGTCTCATATGCGGCATAATTTGATGCATCAGAACCTGGAATATACCAGCTACTATAGTTCCACGATACATTGATGTTATATGCACTATCAAAATGTACATCGGATGGTGCCGGGCCCAAAGAAGTGTGTCCAAAGAAATAATCATAGTAGACTTCTCTCGGATCAAATGTTGAGTCTTCTTGAAATATGGCTTCCATCTCCTCTGCAAGCGCAGTAACCATCCCTTGTGCATTTGCGAGTTTTTGACGAATCGCATCTGCATTGTTGACGGCTGTTGCTTCTATGTTTCGCTGAATCTGGACCTCCAAAGCATCAGAGCTTTGGGACGTTGTGAATCCCCCGATTAGATTCACAAATTGATATGAAATGAATCCAGTTACGCCCAGTGAGATCACTGAAATCACCAAGAATGTCAATATCACATTTCTTCGGAAACTGCCTTTCTTCTGTGTTGTCGCCACTTTTCTTCCCTCCTAGTAGTCGTCGGTAGTTCCACCAACCTCCAGTTGTGCCATCAATACGCCCACTTCTTGGAAGGCTTTCTCGATGTCGAGTCGTACGTCCCGACTGTCAACTACAGAGAAGTATTGTCCCTGCGGAATCGAGTCGCAAACGGATTGCAGCAATTCTTCGAATGTCATTCGCTGACCTGTATACTCGGAGCGAACATTTGCTTCAATCGGGCTTTTCAGTTCCTCACCTACTCCGATTATTATGAGATTAACATCCAAGTGCCTATCTCGAATAAAGCCTTCGAGAGTTAGCGGCCGTCCACGTTTCTGCCTGTCTTTTTCAGTTCGTATGCCTTTCAGCATATCGAGCGAGAATCTTTCTGAGCTATTATCTTGGCCATCGGTTAACGCTATCACCCATCTATGTTCGCTGGACTCAATTAGGTCCAAGTCTTCTAGAGCTTTGCCTAATGCATCGTAGAATGCTGTTGCATAGTTGGGATGTCTGAGAGAATCCAGCGCACGCCATATTGGACTATCTCGCGGATTCTTGTAGTCTCCTTTAACAGTGAGTGGCAAGAGCTGCTGATAGGTTGAGTTGAAGACGATGATACTAACCGAGTCTTGAGGATTCACTTGACTCTCAAGAATTTCCTTGGCACCAACAACTGCAGCTTCTATCCTATCTTGAGCTCGCATACTACCAGAATAGTCAATGACAAAGATTACACTCTTCTTAAACTGAATCGTTCTCCGAAGTTTTTCTGCATCTCTTCGAATGTCGTGACTCGATTCGTCAAGCTCATCAAGAATATCTGCTAAGTGTTGCATTGCATAAACTTGCAGCCAATACTCTTCAGTCCGCTCTGCGTAGCGAATTGATTCTTGGTACGCTTTCTTGGCGTTCTTAGAGTTACCTTCCTCTTCAAAGAATTCTCCACGGTGATAGTTAATGTATGCTAATCCTCTCTCATAGCCATGCTCTTTGGCAATTCTTTCAGCTTCATCAAACATTGACCTTGCCTGACTTGCCCTCCCTTGTCGCATCATAATTAGACCCATTGCATCATATCGTCTAGCAAGCCCTCTCATGTTGCCGATAGTTTGGTCAACAGCCACGGCATCCTCAAGTTTCATGGTTGCCTTATCATACTCTCCTTGATCCATGTGGATTAGAGCAATATTGTGGTACACCGAAGCAATTCTATCCATTGCATCAGTTTCGTCCAACCCGCCCTTTTTCGCATTCTCGAGCAATTGCTTGGCTATGACAAGTGCCCTCTCGTAGTAGTCAAGCGCGTTGCCAGTGTCAGCTCTTTGGCGAAATACGTTGCCAATGTTCAGGTACATAGTCTGCTCGCCAACATCAATATTCAAGCGTCTGCTAATCTCCAGTAGATTCTGATAGTTGGCCATTGCGCGATTAAGGTCGCCTCTTATGAATGCCTGGTTTCCAAATCTACAGGCTTCCTGGAAACTCAGTAGAGCATCCACCGTTGTTCCAATCTCTTCATACATCGCTCCGGAGGCAGTTATACTTCTCGTGAAGTCTTGTTTGGCCATCTTTTCAACGAGCTGTGTCATTTCCCTTATTGGCTCTACTACAGCGCGTCCTCTCCTGTAAGCAACCCCTGACACTAGAACCGCCACTGTTGCCAAGACGCCACCCAGAGCTATGGTCAGGAAGAGGGTCTGTGTCTGAACAGTTGCCAGAATCTCTTGAGCTGGTGCAATGACTTCTGCAGCTGGCACTACTGCCGCAAGTATGAAACCTGTATTCTCAATTCTATCATATGTAATGTACCACGAACTACCACTCTTTTGATATGTATCTTGTCCAGTGCCTGACGTAAGAATGGCTGCAAGCTTTGCCACAAATTGCTGAGCTTCATAGGAGCCAGTTCCTCCAAATTCAAGGTCATAGATTGTTTCGCCTTCAGATACAAGGTCTGGGTGTGCGATAACATCACCTGAAGCCCCGAGCAGGAATCCATAACCACTATCAAGAACTTGAATATCCAAAACACTCGCCAATATGGTATCAAGGGTTACATCAGCTGAAACAACTCCGATTAGGGTGCCATTGTCGAAGTAGATTGGTCTTCCCATGGAAATCACTAGGCCTGTTGATGGGTCATAATATGGCACTGTGAACACTATGCTATCATCATTCTGTCCTATTGCTGCAGCATTTGTGTACCAATCCTCCACTTGAGGGTCATAATCATCTGCAGGAACATCTCCCAGGAAGTATGCAAGATTATCATATGGGTAGTTCTTGAATAAATGACTTGGCAAAACATCTTCATCAAAATACATGTAGAGCCAAATATAGTCAGAGCTCATTTGATGAAGTGCTCGAAATATATTATCCATGTTGCTCGAAACATTCAGATAATACTCAGTTATGGAATCAAGAGCAAATGGATTGTTCGGAGTTGGGTAGAAGTTTCTAGGCATGTAATAACAACTGACATCGAATGAGATGTCATATGAGTCATACTCAGGGTTGTATAGGGGATCGAGCCCAGGGACATAGCCCTGCAGGTCTGGGTCCCAAAAATATGACTCTTGTGGATCAGCAGATATTCGATTGTTGAAGAGATCCTCTGCATACTCCTCCATCATATATACGCCGTCAATGTAGTTTTGCATCCTTTCTTCAATAAAGAGCGCTGTATCTCCCGCAATCCTCTCTAGGTTGGCGATTTCTTCATTCTGCAATGCAGTGGCAGCATCAGCCGCATTTTCATTTGATACGTTGAAAATCGTAGTAATCGAGATTGCCGAGATAAATAATATCGGAATCAGGGATACTACAACAAATGTAATGACAATTCTCTTACTGATATCCATGTTTCAAAACTCACACTCCTCTATCGACTCAACTCCATTAGTTCCGAGTGCAATTTCCTAATGAACTGGTCTCCATCTTGATATTTTCCGAGCACAAAATAATCCCTCGATAAACTTCCTTCTATTGACCCGTCTGCAAGAAGCAATAAAAGGGTCTGCCTTAGAATTGTCCTAGGAACTCCGGTCCTTTTCACCATAGCATCAATCTCGATGTGTTTCTCTCCCTTAAGCAGTGCTGTTAGAATCTGTGGTATCTCATCAATCTTTTCCTTTGGAGGCATGTCATCCTCGATTCTCTTCCTCTTAACCGTTCGAACAAATGTGTTGCCATCAAGATGTCCCTCTATCTCATTGGCTTCAATCATGCTTTGAATGCTTCTTCTGAGATTGTATGTCGCAGGACGCGGAAGTGTCCTTCTGAGGATTCTATCCAACTCTTTCAATGCGATTCTATCATGTTTAGTGGTAATTGAATCAATGCTCTCTTTGACAAATTCCTGCGTTTTGTATTCTTCAAGAATTTCAAGAACTGAACCACAAGCGTCACAACGTTTCGCCTCTGGAAGAGCTGGAGCACCACAATTTCCGCATTTGATCGCCCTTCTATACAGTGTTTTCTTTGTGGACTCCATTTCTTGGAGTGTAATTCTCTCTGATTTTGTTTCCCTTGTTGATTCGATGATTTCCCAAAAGCTGATTCTATGGTCATCTGTGCTCACAACCAAGTAGGCCGTATCAGCAATATCATCTGCCATTCCGGTTGCCAGAGCTTTTGGCTTGCCCGTTAACTCAATTTGAGAAATCGCATTACCATCAATGTCCCAAATTGTAAGAATTCTGGTTTTATCTCCTGTCACAAACATCTTTCTCTTTCCAAATGATAAAACTCCGAGGGCAGTCAATGAATCTCCAAGTTTAAGTCGCTTCAACTCATAACCGGCTGAGGACATGATAATCAAATTACCAGACCTGTCAGCCACGACGACTTCCATCTCTGAATCATTTGTTATATCTTCGAGCCACACATCTGTAATTGTCTTGTCCATGCGTCGGCTGAATAGCGCTACTTTATCATCATTCCAGAGTATCACTCTCTGATTTTGGAGAGCAACAACAACTTCTGCTGAATCATCTCCATCAACATCTCTCGCATCGCATGCTAGAACTGTAGATTCTAGTTCAATTTTCCACATAGGTCGCCCATTATGATCGACCACGAGTACGCGTTTTCCAACTCCTCCTACTAGCGCGTCTTTTCCATTTCCGTCGATATCTCCAACAGCAATGCATCGTACCTTGCTACTCCAATTCCTTGAGGATTTGAGTGAGCCTGATACATCATATACACGCAGTTTGTCCCCATAATCGAGAGTGAAGACCTGCGAACTTGCTTGGCTTCCCTGACGAATATACAGACTGTAGGCATCTGCTGAAACTGGTACCTTCGCGACCTCTCTCAGCTTCAACTTTAACCATGCACCTGAGCCTGTATCAGTGTGAGCCCATATAAGTGTTCGATTATTCTAGCCAAGAGGGATGAAAGTGCATAATACCTGCAAGATTGGCTTTATGTGGAATCGATCATTGGAAACGTTCGATTTTGGCAGGAGTCATCCAGTTCGAATAGGCAGGTTTCAAATGGTCCATGACTTTATTGAATCCTCTGGATTCCTGAAGGAAGCGAATGTGGAGATTGTTTCGCCAAAACCATTGAATCAAAGATTGCTCACAAGAATTCATTCTCAGGAGTATATTAAGAAAATCAAGGAAATCTCAAAAACAGGCAAAGGTGATGTTGACATTGATACCCCGGGATTCAAGGGTATATTTCCTAACGCAGTCATCACATGCGGTGCGACAGTAACTGGAGTCGAATCTATTCTCAAAGGAAGAATTAACCACTTTCTTTCTCCAACTGGAGGCTTTCATCACTCAAGCTTTAATCGCGGTGGCGGTTTCTGCATCTTTAATGACATCGCCGCAGCAACCTATCGGCTACTAGATGCAGGATTTAAGAGAATCCTGATAGCTGATTTTGATGTGCATCATGGAAATGGAACCCAGACCTATTTCAATGAAGATCCTAGAGTTATGATGATATCATTTCATGAGGACCCTGAATGGCTTTATCCTCATGAGGGTTATATCCGAGAAAACGGCAGGGGCGCAGGAAAAGGTTTCACAATCAATATGCCCTTTCCTCTTGACTCTGGTGATGCAGTCTATAAATTTGCATTTGATAGACTTGTGCCCCCTCTTCTTGAATTTCACAAGCCCGATTTCATTCTCTTCCTTCCAGGATTTGATGCGCATTATCGTGATCCTTTGGCTCATCTCAATCTCACGGCGGAAATGATTAGATACGTTGCAGACTATATACATAGAGCAGCTCATAGATGGAGTAATGGTAGACTTGGAATAGTGTCAGGCGGTGGCTATCATCCTGAAGCATTTCGATGGTGTATTGGAGAGGTGATGTCTGCAATTACTGGCCATCCTTACTCCGCTCCTAAACAGGAACCTCCTTTTGATGATGATGAGGAAACATGGGATATTGTTCGAAAAAATGTTGAAGAAATCGAAGAATCAGCATTTCGGATTCTAGGTATAGATTCTAAAACAGAGAGTTTGCAATGTTATTAGGAAAGCGTAATAAGCCATAAACGATTGGAGGTCATGCGTTCCAGCAGGTAGGTGATGGAATCTGACGACTCCTAAATCAGATGATTGCTCTGACACGAAAACAGCGCGTGAATCCCCCTCCCATGTACGAACGAGTCTTGCCGCAGCAATGACCATGGGTAAGATTCCGGGGCGGTTCTATCGCAATGCGAAGCTACACTGTATTAATCTGCTTTTGACATATGATGAGGGATGCCATGCAAAATGTGCATATTGCGGACTATCTGGTTCACGAGAAACTGAAACAGAGTGGACAGAGAACTCATTTATTCGAGTTGATTGGCCTCTGTTCTCTGTTGAAGAAGTAAAAGAGGCCATAAAAAGTGGTGCTTGTCCTCATGTCGAGAGAGTTTGTATATCCATGATCACCTTGGGACGAGCAAGAGAAGATTGTATCTCAGTAGTTTCTGAAATCAAGGAAGTAATTCCCAAGATTTCAGTTCTGCTTACACCAACCATCGTCAATTATGACTGGCTAACTCGAATAAAGGAAGCAGGTGCAGACAAGGTTGGAATAGCAGTAGATGCTGCCACGGAAGAAATATTCGAGAAATTCAGAGGAAAGGGTGTATCTGGTCCCCATACGTGGAGTAAGTATTGGGAAACAATACAAGATGCTATTGAAATCTTTGGCAAATTCAATGTAGGAGTGCATCTTATTGTAGGACTTGGAGAAACGGAGCATGAGATGTTACATCTAATTCAGAAGGCACATGATATGGGTGCAAACACTCATCTATTCTCTTTCTTCCCAGAGGAGGGTTCAGCTATGGAGAATGTTCCGCAACCACCTCTTGGTGCGTATCGTCGTGTCCAGATGGGGCGATATATCATCAATTATAATCGTGGCAGATTCGAAGATATGATATTCAATCCAAGTGGACAACTAACATCGTTTGGTCTCAGCAAGGTGGACTACGAAGGTATTCTCACTAATGGAGAGGCATTTATGACTTCAGGATGTTCTGGAGAGACAATGGATAATGCATGTAATCGCCCATTTGGCAATTGCACTCCTCATCAAGCTGCAATTGGTCACTGGCGCAACTTTCCAATCAGACCGAATGGTAATGATGTTGATCTAATTCAACAGCAATTATTCGATTATTCATCTACTTACGAAGAGGACGAGACAGATTTTGAATGAGTCAGTGGATACTCTCCTAGACCTATGCTTCAATGGATCCGAGGAAGAACTTGAGATTCTCTTTGAGCGTGCATATCGTATAGCTCGAGATACTTTCTCCAACACGCTAGGATTTCATGCACCTGGAATGGTTCATTACAGTACGGATTTTTACACAGCCACAGATCCATATCGGTTTCCAAGTGTTTCTGTTTCTGGCACTGGATGTGCTCTCAACTGCGAACATTGTAGCGGCCAGCTACTCGAAACAATGATTCCTGCTTTGACTCCTGAGGCGCTATGGGAAACCTGCGTCAAAGTCAAAGAGCGAAATGGAAAGGGAGTCCTAGTCAGTGGCGGATCCACAATTTACGGAAATACACCGCTTTTAGATTTCATTCCAACGATCAAACGAGTCAAAGAAGATTTGGAACTTGATATGGTCGTGCATACTGGAATTGTATATCCCGAGATTGCCCGGGCTCTAGGCGATGCTGGTATTGATGGAGCTATGCTGGATATCATCGGTGACAATGAAACAATTCGAGAAGTCTATCATCTTGACGTATCTGTGGACGCTTTTGATGATTCTATGACATACCTGGAGGATCATGGAGTGCCAATCATGCCTCACATAGTTGTTGGACTATACTATGGAAAAATTGCAGGAGAACCAAATGCTATCCGTATGATTGCAAAACATAACCCTGCGTCCGTCATTGTTGTTGCATTCAAACCTCTCGAAAAGACTCCTATGCAAGATGTTACTCCCGCAACTCCTCTAGATATCGCAAGAGTATTACTCGCATCTCGCTTGATTCTACCTACAAAACCAATCATTCTTGGTTGTGCAAGACCTCATGGTGAACACAGAATGGAAACAGATCGATTAGCAATAAGAGCTGGTATCAATGGTATTGCATATCCAACAGAAGTCGGTTATGAGTTTGCTATGAAACTTGGTTTACAACTGAAGATGTCTGACAAGTGTTGCTCTTTGATAGACGAGGTACTACCCAAAAATCGGGAGATGAACTGACACCATGTCCAAGTGGAGATTGCTGGACACAGGAGTTATGACGGGTGCTGAGAACATGGCGCTTGATGATGCAATTCTCGAATGTCGCGCTTATGGTCGTTCTCCAAATACCTTGAGGTTTCTGCAATTTAGACCAGCAACTGTTCTTGTAGGATTTCACCAATCTATATCGCAAGAAGTGCGAATAGAATACTGCAAGCAACATAATGTAGAAGTAAACAGAAGAATCACTGGAGGAGGTGCAATTCTCTTTACTCCTTCTTGTCTTGGCTGGGAAATATTTGCAGAGAAGTCAGCTCAGGGCATAGAAGAGATGCGATACGATTTAGATAAACTTGCACGCCTCATCTGTTCTGGAACAGTAAGGGGTCTAAAGAAACTGGGAGTGGATGCTGAGTTTAGACCCAAGAATGACATAGAAGTGAATGGTCGTAAGATATCTGGCACCGGAGGCACTGAACGCGGTGGCGCCTTTTTGTATCAAGGTACTTTGTTGATTGACTTCGATGTAGACCTGATGCTTCGTACACTTAGAATTCCAATTGAGAAGCTAGCTGATAAAGAGATTGATAGTGTGAAAGAAAGGGTTACGTGTCTCAAATGGGAGCTAGGATATGTTCCCCCCCTCAATGATATAAAAGACGCCATAAAAGAGGGATTTCAAGAAGTCCTATCTGTTGAATTTGAAAGGGGCGAGTTAACATCTGAGGAAACAAAAGAATTCGTAGAATTGCTCCCTGAGTACCTATCAGAAGATTGGATAGATATGGTAAATCCCCCGAAAGATCATGCTGGCCATGTGACTGCAATCAGAAAAACTCCTGGAGGTCTCATCCGAGTTTCAATGTCTCTCAACACAGCTGGGAATTTTATCGAAAGTAGTTACATCACAGGTGACTTCCAAATATTTCCTCAAAGAGCAATTATGGATTTAGAAGCTAAGTTGAAGAATATTGCAGCAGATGAGGATACTATTCGAAAGAATGTTCTTGAATTCTTTGAGGAATCAGGAGCCAGAATCTTTGGTGTGGAACCAGAAGAGTTGGTTCAACTAATGCTTGAAGGTGCAAAGAAGGTTTCCTTCAAGGATATCGGAATTTCGCTTGAGGACTCAAATCACCTAATGACTGTGAATTTCCTGCCTGATGAGGTTCTCACCCAGCATTTTGATTATATTCTACTTCCTTACTGTGCGAAACTTGTTGGATGTGACTATAGGTATATTGAAGGTTGCATAGAGTGTGGTGAATGCACTATAGGAACAGTGTACACACTCGCCAACGATCTTGGCATCCCTGTTAGAACCGTCCAGAATTTTGAGCATCTTATTGAAACCATAAGTGAGTTCAAAGAAAAGGGTGCTCGAGGGTACATTGGTTCTTGCTGCGAGGCCTTCTATAACAAGCATCATCGAGATTTCTTGGAAACCGAAGTTCCAGGTCTCTTGGTAGATGTTGATGACTCAACATGTTATGAGCTAGGAGAACAACATGAAGCTTACGTGGGAGAATTTGAGGGTCAGACCGTCCTGAAATTAGACTTGATAATGCGCCTATTGGCAGCACTAAAGGAAAAGGGTAGACTGGAGAACAAGGTGGCAGCAAATGCAAAACTATGATGTTGTGGTCATTGGAGGTGGCCCAGCCGGCTGCAGCACTGCTATAAATTGCGCTAGTCTAGGTATGGACGTTCTTCTGCTTGAGAAGGGTCCTCGAGGAAGACGGAAGCCCTGTGGCGGAGTTCTGCCATGGATAACATCAGAGGTGATTGAAGACATTATAGGTGAAGAGATGCCCCCTCATATTTACGATTCCCCTTCGGAGCTAGGACTATACTACGTTCCTCCAAGCGGTAGAAAGAACTCAGGTATAGTGTCAAACTATAGAATTCATAATATTGTTCGAGAGCGATTTGATGAATGGCTCCTAAGTGTTGCAATCGATTCCGGAGTTGAAGTCATTACGGAAACGCGATTCACTAATTTATCATTAGAAACCCACAACAAGGTTTCTGCTATCAGAGGAGATGAAGTGATTGAAGTTTCATCGGATTATATAGTTGGAGCTGATGGTGTTAGATCGCAGATTCGAAGAATCATAGAACCGGAGAGCTTTGCTCCAGTATTGCTTGTGGCACAAGAGTTGTGGAGTGGGTGGAAGAAGAGCGACATTGAGGATTGCTTTTACGGGTTCTTCCGAGGAGATATTTCTATTTCCTATTCGTATATCATACCTAAAGGTGGCAATCTTCTGATAGGTTCAGGCGTTCAGCAGAAAAAATCGCCCAATCTAATTGAAGGTTTGAGATTGTTTAAAACATGGCTAAAGGAAGAATTCAATTTTCAAGAAGAAACCTTGGTATCAAAAGAAGTATGGGGCATTCCCTTTGGGTACACTATTCTTGGTCACGGTGATGTAGTACTGGTTGGAGACGCCGCTGGTTTATGTAATCCGTTGTCAGGCGAGGGTATCAGACTTGGAATTGAATCAGGAGAATCTGCAGCCGTAGCTATCTCTCGTAGCAAAAAAGGTTCAAATTTGATAGATGCATTCCAGCAGGAAGTGGAAGGACTTGTCGGTATGGTTCAAAGGATATTCAATTTTGTACTCTCCCTAGACGATGCAGGACGAGAAAGATTTGTCCAAGAAGAATTATCTCGAGGAATTATCTAAAAAATGCTGCAGTACTAATAGGATTTGTCAAAACCGATTAACTAGTTGCCTGTGTAGAATCCTCCATTCAATGATGACAAAGAAACTTGGGAAAAAGTACGGAGTAACATAAAAGAAGTGAAGGACCGGATTTTCAAATTGCATGGGTTGGATGAGTCACATGATTGAAGCACCTCATCACAATTGATTAATGCACCTTCACTCTGAACAGCAAAAGTTTGGTGAGACAATGCAAATAGAGCAATCTCTTTGCCACCCCGAAAAATGCAACCTCGAATGTCGCGGAGCTTGCATTTCAACACATGGCGAAGAGCCTCCGATAATATTTGGCGGCGGTAGCCCCTATCCAACAATTGACAAAGAAAGCTGCACACAATGCTTGATGTGCATCCGTGCTTGTCCATATAATGCAATTACTGCTGATGAAACTGCTGGGAAAAAGAGAACAAAGGATTACAAGGTAAGAGACGACAAACCAACCTATGTGCCATACAGTGTATCCGATGATCTAGCAGAATTTTCTGAAGCGGATATGATTTTCGCTCGTGTTCGGAATGATCCTGATTTCAAGAATTATCAGCAAGATGAGTGGTATGGCGCGGAAACTATGATTTCGAAGCAAATACAGGGTTATGGCAAATTTGAGCTTGAAATGGCCAAGGCCGGATGGACATTATACGATTACCGTGGGGAGATTAATCCAAAGGAAACGGATTTTGCAGACTTAGATTCTGAAATCAATTCCAATGAATACAGAAGCCCAGAATTAACTCGCGAAATCAAGCGGGCTGCGCTATTCTATGGTGCAAGTCTCGTCGGTATAGCAAATCTTGATCGACGGTGGCTTTACTCATCTAATAGACAACGAGAGCAATACAACATCCCTGAACCAATAAGTAATGTGATCGTGATGGCCATTGAGATGGACTATACTGGAATAGCAACTTCTCCTGCTTTTACAAGTGCCGCAAATACAGCTTTAGGTTATTCCCGAATGGCATTCCTGGAAATTGAATTGTCTGCTCTCATAAGGAAGCTTGGATACACTGCAATTCCTTGTGGCAATGATATATCCTTGAGTATCCCTCAGGCCATCGACGCTGGACTAGGAATGATAGGCAGAAACGGGCTTCTGATAACGAAGGAATTTGGCCCTCGTGTCAGAATCGCAAAGGTTCTTACTGATATGCCGCTTCAACCAGATTCTCCTGACAACGAGTTCTGTGAGTCTGTTACTCGATTCTGTGAGGCATGTGAGAAGTGTGCGAAATCTTGCCCATCTCAGTCAATACCGTACGGGAATGAACGTACTTGGAATGGCGAAACTCGTTCAAACAATCCTGGCGTAGAGAAGTGGTATGTAAATCCAGAAGGTTGCTATTCATTTTGGGTGCAAAACGGTTCTGACTGTTCAAACTGCATTCGTTCATGCCCGTATAATAAACGGAACAATTCCTTTCATCGCTTCATCCTTTGGCTAATAGAACATATGCCTTGGATAAACAGACTCATTGTCAGATTAGATGATTTGATGGGATACGGCAAACAGAAGAACCCGACAAAGTATATGAGTACATTTGAAAAGAATTGATGAGGTAATAATACAATCTACTTTATGATAGATATTGGTTCTATCAGGTGCCCTTTATGGCTATGATCTATATAAGGGGAATATTTAATGAGTAAGAAGACAAGGGTCAAGCGCGATTCAAGTGGTGATCAATCAAGTCAGTTTACTCTTGGGCCTATAAAACTAGATGGCAATACACTCAGCCAAGTCATATCGGACAGCCACGATGCGACACTCATTTTGAGCAAGGATCTAGTATTTGAGTATGTTAGCGAAGCTGGCTATCGTATCTTTGGTGGCACTGAAGATGATCTTGTTGGCCACTCTGTCACCGAATTTATGGATGAGGATACCGCAAAAACCGTAACAGAGAATTTCTCTAAAAGGTTGAAAGGAAAGGAAATTCCCAGCAGCTATCCCATTACAATATTAGCAAAAGATGGCCTCCCCAGATATGTCAATATTAGAGTCCTATTAATAAAAACAGTCGATGGCGAACCGAAAGGATTGGTACATGTCCAGAATCGAACCGATGAAAAAATCAGCCAAACTCTTCTTGAAGAGTCGGAGAAGCGATACCGAACGCTAGTTGAATCAATGAATGATGGTCTTGCCATTGATGATGCCAATGGAATTCTACTATATGCGAATGAAGCGTTCTGCAAAATGCTTGAATATACACCCAATGAAATTATTGGAAAGAATTGGATTGAATTTACGAAGACAAAGGACTACCAGCTAATTAAAGCAAAAATGGAAGAGAGAAAATCTGGTAAGTCAGACAGATATGAGCTCGAGTGGGTCACGAAATCAGGACGACTGCTACCAACTATCATTTCTGCATCTCCCATATATAGATCTGATGGCATCTTCAATGGAACATTTGCTGTAGTGACGGAAATAACTGCACAAAAAGAAGCCGAGGATACCGTCCAATTCTATCTTGACCTGCTAACACATGACATTTCTAATCAACTTCAAGTTATAATGACTTCAGGTGGCCTCCTAGATCAAGAGCTGCCAAAATCATATCTCGAGGATGCCAAAAAGGACATCCATGATGCAGTTGAGAGATGTCACAGATTAATAACAAAGGTGAAACGTGCGGGGCAGATGCGGCACCTGCCACGAACAAAAATGGATTTGACCACCGTAGTAAAGGAAAAAGTTGCAGTCTTGGAAAGGGTCTATGGTGCTAAAGTCACATTAAAGAATCTAGATGACCCTCACTTGGTTTGGGCGGATGCACTCCTTGGGGAACTCATTTGGAATATAATGGAGAACGCTGCAAGACACAATCCTACAGAGGACAAGAGGGTTTGGATATCTGTCAAGAAGAAGAATGGCATATGTGAATTGGACATAGCTGATAATGGACCTGGAATATCAGAAGCGAGAAAGGAATTACTCTTTGATAAGACCAAGCGAATGGGCGGGGTTGGATTGACTCTTGTTTCGCAGATGGCAAGGAAGTATGGTGGTGCCATTGAAATCTCCGATAGAGTGAAGGACAATCCATCCGAAGGTGCGAAATTCATTCTCAAACTCATATTGGTCTGAACGTCAATATTGCGTTTGAAATCAGATTTGGCTTTTTAAGCCACCCGCCTAATTCTGAGTTTTTTTCTTTATCCGCTCATAGAGCCCGAGAAAGAAGTCTCTTTTCTTTATCTTGTCGCTGTTTATGTCAAAGAAGTTTGTCTTTATCCTGTAGAGGCGATTCTTCAAAGCATCGTACGACCTTAGTTTCTTCCCTCTGAGGTTTGATTCAAAGACATCTGTCACTGCTTCAGGAAAATTATCAATATATTGACAGCACTTCAGCTGGATATGAAATAGAGTACTCCTAAGAATATCGTCACGTGTAACGTACACTTCCGTCATACAACGGTCCCCAAATGCGAATATTTGATAATACTAAATAAGAGTTCTGGTAGAATCCTTCGAGAGTAGTGAATTGTATTAGATTGGGGGGTTCAAATTGTGCCTGTAGAACAGATAGTTGAACATTTATCATAGGAATTCTATGCTCTGAAGCAGGACAGTATGAGAATTGAGGATAGCATCAATAATTGACATTAGTCTTGTAGATGTTCCAGGAATACCCGTCACTGTAATCTTTACAGGCGGATGCAATTTTGACTGTCCATACTGCCAAAACGCCTCGTTAATTCCGTTCTCCTCTGGCGAAGAGATCTCTCCTTCTGATATCGTATCTAAAGTGACAAGCTTCCTCACGGATGGATTCTGTATAACCGGCGGAGAGCCAACTGTTCACAAGGATTTGCCTGAGCTTCTCAAGATACTTAAAACCGAAGTAGGAGGGCACATCAATCTGAATACACAGGGGTCGATGCCTTCTGCTCTCAAAGACTGTTTGCCATTTCTCGATTCTGTGTGGTTTGACTTGAAGACAGCACCAGCGAATTATCAAAAAATATGCAGAACGAAAACCGACTTCTGGCCAAAAATATACGAAAGCATGAAACTGCTGATATCTTCTGATGTTGCCTTCTGGCCTCGTACAACATATGTAAAGAATCTCATTAATCTGCAAGATATCGAGGAGATTTTGAGGGTATTGGACTCTTGTGGGTTTGAGGGTGATTATGTTATTCAGAACTATGTTCAGACATCAGGCGTTCGGGAAACAGAAGCAAAGCACCTTGAGCGGCCATCACTTGATGAGATAAAAGATGTTTATCAAAATGCTCCTGCCGGAATACGAGTCAAGTTTGATTGGCGATAATTCCCCTGAAGAAGAACCCGTTTTGATGTATGTAGAAATAACTTTTTAAACGCCATTCGAGTGACCTTTGTTTGACCTGATTGGTAAACAGGTCTAAACGTTTGGAAGGCTAAATCATGTTTCCCACTCAGAGCATGGGTTATGACAGGGCAATCACAGTTTTTAGTCCTGAGGGTCGTCTCTATCAAGTGGAGTATGCCACAGAGGCTGTCCGACACGGTCCGCTTGCTGTAGGTGTCAAGGGGAAAAACGGGGTTGTTCTTGTTGGTGAAAAAAGAACACCAAACAAGCTTGTTGACCTATCAACTCTGAAGAAGATTCTTCTAATTGATGATCATGTGGGAACAGCTATCGCAGGCCTTCATGCAGACGCAAGAAAGCTCATTGACCAGGCAAGAGTCAGGGCTCAGATAAATAGACTGAGCTACGATGAGCCAATAACAGTTCAAGCTCTTGTTGTTGATATCTGCGATACAAAACAGATGCATACACAATATGGTGGTGTTCGACCTTTCGGTGTATCATTGCTATTGGCTGGAATTGATGACAATGGAGTCCAGCTATATACAACAGATCCATCTGGGTCGTTTTGGGGATGGAAAGCGGCAGCGATTGGAAAGGACTCTGATGCAGTCCGGGATTTCTTCGCGGATAATTACAGTCCCAACTTGGATTTGAATGGAGCTTTGAACCTTGCTCTCGATGGTATTGAAAAGGTTAGTAGTGATGCGTCAACCGACCCCAAGGAACGCGCTCAGACTCTAGAGATTGGCATGATAGGTGATGATGACCTCAAATTCAAAATCCTAACAAATGATGAAGTAGAGGCCATTCTTGAAGCCAGAAAACCAGCTTAGAATTAATCGAAATCTAGACCATCTCTGACGAGAAGCAATTCATTGTGGCAGCTCTGCGAAGTGAATTTCTCATTCTTTCATCATCAGGAATTCCTGTCATAACTGTTTCACACACTCTAATCGCAGGTCTCGAGCGAATCTCATCAAGTGTTGGCTCTTCTGAAGCTGCAAGCTCATCGATGATTTTGATGATACTCTCCGAGAGACCTTCCTCCTTCATTAATTCCTTGAGGTATTCACCAGCAACATCACAGAGGTGGCAATCTTCAGCCCTGTAGATTGCAACACATCCTGTTCTTCCGCAAGAAGATCTTGGCAATTCATGAAAGGTTTTTGTCTTGGAGTATTTCATCGAAGAGTCAGTAGATTAGCCTTAATTTTCCATATCAAATGGTGTATTCGTTGGATAGTATTCACCATACTATTGCTTCTCGTGATTACTTTTTGGCGCTTTCAACAAGTTTGTCTACAATCAAGCCTGCCACATCAATCTTTGCCACTCGTGATAAAGCGCTCCAAGAGGGTGATGCATTGGCTTCAATAACGCAGGGTCCGTTAGGAGATTCAATAATATCAACGCCCGTATAGTCCAGTTTCAGAGTCTTAGCCGTTTTGATTGCACATTCGCTGTACTCCTCATCGAGCTCGGCAAGTTCAGCACGCCCTCCTCCATGAACATTTGTTCTCCACTCTCCGTTCTTGCCTTCAGGCAGGTATCTGTACATTGCTCCGATTAATTCATCTCCCACCACGAAAGCTCTAATGTCTCGGTCTGGTTTTTCTATAACTTCCTGGACATAAAGAATCTGACCAAGCTGGTGAATGAATTTCATTGCGCGATAGGTGAGCTCTGGATGTTCGGCCCTAATCGCTCCCATTCCTCTTGCACCAATCATCGGTTTGATGATAACATCCCCCACTTCTTGGACAAATTCAATTGCCGCTTCAAGATTCTCTCCGACAAATGTCCTCGGAACACGAATCCCTGCTTTATGAAGTGCAGTGAGAGTGGCATACTTGTCTTTAGCCCTTCGAAAGGAGTATGCAGGATTCATGACATAAATGCCAGCATCCTCAAGATGCTCCAGTAGGCTAATCCTGTAGGTTATTTGGTCTCCAGTTCCGAACCCAATTGTTCTGACAATCATCCCTGCCATGTGAGAGATATCCTCATCAATATGTGTGAACTTGTGAGGAATCTCAGATGCGACATCAGAGAGACGAAGTGGATGCACATCATGACCCTTTTTCTTCATGGCTTCAATTAGGCTTGCAGTTGCCCAATTGTTGATGTTCTCATGGTAACTGATCCCGAGGAGCATGAATGAGTCGTATCCCAGTGTGCATAAAAGGGCGTCGAAGAAGATTCTAATAATCTAATCAGACCAAATTTCCTCGTCATGAATCTTTTCAGTTTCTAGTTTGATTTGAGACGATTTCACGTTTGCACGTAGTCCTCGTAGTTTGGATAATATCAAATACCTGAGAGGAACTTTTACAATAACCAATCCTTCTTCTTCCATGACTCTTGAATCCTCAAACCATTTTTGCTGAGGCTCTTCGTCCCAAATAGAGATTTCATGTTTTACAACAGGAATTCTCTTCATCAGAATGAATCCAGTGAAAATGAGAAACGGCAATGGAATGTTTACGACACCTATAGAAAAGAGAAATTGAATTAAATTATAGATCGAGGGCAAAAACGCGACCGACAGTCCAATTGCAACCACTGTATTTCTTTTTACCCTGCCCTTGAAATACCTCAGAAGATAAACAATGAAACAAATGTGCGTAGGGAAGAGTAATGAACTCGAGAGATTTGAAACATAATTCTGCGTATAAAATATGATTCTGTTTTGAAGAATTGGACCACTGAATGTGTGACGTTCTAGTATCTGATTGAAAATGAGCGAATTTGACACTAAGGCTATATTATGTCCTTGAGTCAGGTCGAAAACAAAGAGTGAATATGGTACAATCGAAGCCACGATGCCAAGGATATATCCAAGAATCGTATAATTACTAGGTCTTCTTCTTTTTGGCGGATATGAGGGATCTCCTTTGTGCAGATGAAGTTCAAGTAGTTTACTTTCTCTCACGATTATGGGTATTGCAAGAAACAAGATACAAGACCAGGTGAAGGCTGTAATCATGTCAGGCAACATCCAGTCATACGGAGTGTAATAACTCACGAAATTACTTAGTATGATCGAAAATGCCGTCGAAATAGATATGGTTCCAAAAGCAAATGACTGTATGGAATTCTCTGGTGGCACACCTCTCAATTCTAATTCGAAGAACATCAGTGGGGCAGAAATTAATACCACGCAACCAAGAAACAATAATGACGACATTGTAGCGTCAGTGACATAATAGTAGTCTTGTGAAATAACAAATCTGGATAATATGCAATGATACGAAAAATAATCCATATCTTCTCCTCTATAATAGGCCTCACCATTTAGAGGAAGTAGCAGGACGATGAATAATCTGATAGCACTCAATGATAAGGGATCCCAATTCTTCATCTCCTCTCCCAGCCTTATATGGAATTCTTCCTGATAAGCTTAAATCACCGATGATAATGCAACTGTTATAGGCTTTTTGGGTTCAAAAATGCAACATCTACTATGAACAATGTTAATCACAAGATACAAATAATATACTTGTTTAACCTTTTTAGTTATACAATGTAACAGTCTGTTGTTTTCATTGTATACACACTCTTCAAGAGGAGTTGTAGAAATGCATGTACACAAAACAGTAGCACTATCAATGATGTTGATTCTTTTTCTACTTCCACATCCAACATCCCTGCCATTTGAGCAGGTACAAGAGCAAGACATATTCAAACCTTCATCGATAGTTTTTGCAACAGACCTGGCGGAGGAGGTCTATAATGCAGTATCGGAATCTTCAATTCTATACTTTGTTAAGAAGCTCACAGAAAATGGATCGAGGGTTGCAGATAATTCGATTACACAACAGGCTCGATCCTGGATTACATCTGAGCTAGACAACGTTTCCGACGGAAAGATAGAGGTGTCCTATCATGGCGAAGTGTGGGGTAATCCCGCAAACAACATTTTGGGAAGGCTTCCTGGAATTCTTGGTGACTCTGGTCCTGTTGTGATGATTGGAGGTCATTATGACTCTGTTGCAAGTGCGCCAGGTGCAAACGACGATGCCATTGGATGTGCAGTCACGTTAGAATTGGCTCGCATTCTTTCGAATTACGAATGGCCTCTTGACATCTACTTCTGCTTCTGGAATTATGAGGAACCAGGGATGTATGGAAGTGAATCGTCGGCTGAGCTATTTGTAGAAGATGAAATGGATATCTTGGTATACTTCAATATAGATTCTCTACTTGTTCAGAATCCGGCTAATCCTCCCGATGAGCGCGTTCTTATGATATATCGACTCCCCACAGGTGCGCTTTTCCACGATGCGCAATACTGGGCAGAGTTAACGCGAGTAATGAACAACAACTATGATACACCAATCATCAAACTTGTTCTTGGAGGGTCGCTGGGAAATACAGATCTCGCATCATTTGCTATAGCTGGCTATAAATCGGGTGTTGGAATTGGAGAAACTGGTTTTTCAATTGATACTTCATACCATGATCTATCTGATACTTGGGATAATCCTCTGTTCAACTATTCTCTTGCCACCTCAACCACTTCAAGCATTGGGGCCAGTATAGCCTATTCCCTTGCCAGGAATTCAGGTGAAATTACCCAGTCAAAATATGGTCTTGAAATTGGTGCCGGAGAAACAAGAGAACTTCTACTTGAGGTTTCTATGTTGTCAGACCTTCAGATTGAAGGCACTTGGCCTAGCGCTGGTGGTCTCGAGTTTACGCTCACAGACAGTTCTAGCAATGAACTTGACACACATACTTCTAGTGCATCATCTGCTAATTCGCTGGTGATAATGAATGTCACTCCTACCGAGTTTGGTATACACAAGCTATCAATTGAGAACGCAGGCGGTAGCTCAGTCGCACTTGAGCTTACAATAATTCAAGACACTGATATCGAAGGAAATGGCGTCCCAGATAGTGAGGAGGAGTGGTTCAATGACTTCGCTGTTGATTCTGATAAAGACTTACTAACTGATGGTTTTGAGGAAATCAATGGCCTTGAACGATACAACAATGATACAGATTCCGATCTTATGCCAGATGGTTGGGAGTACAACAACGACTTGGATCCACTAAGCGACGATGCCTCCTTGGATGGAGATTCAGATGGTTTATCAAACCTAAACGAGTTTCTGACAGGACATGATCCACAGGTCGCTGACTGGAATCCATTTCCAGACATGTTTCTAATCGTCGGAATTGGAGGTTCAATTGTAGTCATTGCTGTTGTTGCATTGTTGATAGTGAAACGCCGCAAATCAGGCTGAAAATTGCCGCTTAGTGATTTGGTTGGTAGGGTGCACACAAACTGCACCTTTCCAACATATTTAGAGCATTCATGTGAGTTGTCAGATAGTGAGTTGTCAATGAAACTATCTGAAAAGGAATGGAAACTAAGATTGGACTCTGACCAGTTCAAGGTGCTTAGGCAATGTGGCACAGAGCCTCCATTTAGTGGGAAGTATGTACATCACAAAGCAAATGGTATGTATGTTTGCGCTGGGTGCGGAAATGAGCTCTTCTCATCCAGTACAAAATACGAATCAGGCAGTGGCTGGCCAGCCTTCTGGGATAAAGTATCAGAAGACAGCGTCGAAACACGAATCGATACCAGTCATGGGATGAGAAGAATAGAGGTCCTATGCAAGAACTGTGGCGGTCACCTCGGCCATGTCTTTGATGACGGACCGAATCCGACAGGACTCAGATATTGCATAAATTCGGCTGCGCTTGATTTCAGCCTAAAGGATGAAGACTCGAAAGAATAGTCTTGCTGATAGTATGAAAGAAGAGGTGAAAAAGAAGGCTGGGAGGGTGTGCAACCCTCCGAGTTCATATTATGCTGTGAATCGTACTCCACAGCTTTGACATTCTACTGTGTCGCCAATGATAAATGTACCAGACAATGGAGCACCACAGTTCGGACATCTAGGAATGCCCATTCCACTGCTATCTCTCAAGTCTCGCCCTACATCTGAGGCCTGTTTAGACAAGAATTCATCAGTGTCCTTGCTAAATGTTCCAGAGATCTCACCAGATGCAATGAGTTGTAGCGTTGCTCTCCTAACATCATCCTCCGGTATCTCAAGTATCTCTGCCAATTCATCCATACTCACACGCGGATATGACTTGAGTGCACCTAGAACCAGTTCACGTGTGTGTGCAGTTGTCTGAGGACCTGGTGGCGGTGTTGGCCGAGTCACGTAAGTAGGTGTTGGACCAGAAGGCCCACGGCGTTTACTACGGTTAACCATCACGCAAATGAAGATCAATGCCACAAATGAGACCGCTCCGAGTCCGATGATGATTGTTTGGAAATCTGTTCCTCCTGTTGTAGCTGCACCTGATGTATCAATGATTACACCAAGCGACAAAGTGACTGTATCTGCCTGGCCTATGGCTGAAAAGACAAGATACCAGGTTCCGGTTGTAGGGACAGTGAAAGGTCCGATGTTGGCTTGATGGTAGTCTTCTTTCAAGTCAAAGACATCAGCCGTTCCGCCGGTAGTCCAAATGTTAAAGTTTGCTTGGTCGCAGATAAAGTAGTCTACCCCATCGCTAGGGAAAAACGTAGAGAAATGCCCTGAGAATTCAGCTCCTGCACCATAGGTTCCATAGACATAATAATATTCATCATCTTCCAGAACCTCTCCATATGCAGTGACATCATACGTGCTCGTGGAGTAGTATGGAGTATTATCGTTATTCTTGTCAACCCCAAGATCCAGCGTTATGGAGCTCGAACCGCCATAGTTACTGAATACTACATACCATGTATCAGTGGTAGTGACCGTGAATGAGAATTCAAGAGTGTGCATGTTCTCTTCAAGATTGTAAACATCGGCAGTTCCTCCCGAATCCCAAATGGCATAATTCGCCGCGTCACATATGAAGAAATCGGCGAGACCCTGAGTTGATGCATGGGTTTCAAAATATCCTGAGATTGTGTCTCCAGATACATATGAATCCCAGACAAAATACCATTCATCAGTGGCTAGGGTTTGATTTGTGATCTGATAATCAAACGGCAGTGCCTCAACTGGTTCCGATTGGAACGCAATCACTGACAGCGTTAGAAGCATGAATAGCAAGACGAGCTTTGTTTTCATCATATCGCCCCAATGTCTCCGCAGGGGAATGTTATTGTTGCCCTATCATCTCTATCGAAATATACTTTACTCTGACATCGATACTTCCAGAGTCCTCCTTTTTGTACGAAATCATACATTGTTCTTATATTGCCCTCTTTGTATAGATTTCAAAGGTGTTCTTGCATGAGTCTAATCTCAAAAATCGGTTACAGTTCAGGAAGTCTAACAGCTGCACTCCCGCAGTACGCGATTCGGACATTCCTATTCTTTTACTATGCAGTCGTCTTGCATATGAATGAATTCTGGCGATTATCTCACGCTATCCATTCCATTGAGATTCTCTGATTACTTTGCAGAAAAACATTGAACGCAAGCATGAATCATCAAGAACGCAATAGTTCGCAAATCCCTTTAACGATGGTGTGGAAGAATAAGTGGTTGAGAATGATTCGCAAAATCACAGAACTGTCAAAGAAACATGCAGATATATCAAAACATGATCCCGACCAGATAGAAAGACACGCGGCTGCAGTAAGAGGACAAGCACCCAAATTCCTGATAGTTTCTCCAATACATCGTGCCTCTCAGAATCAGCAACTCCTGCAATTTGGACAGGGTGATGCTTTTCACGCTACTAGAATACCAGGAGCTCCTCTTTCTCCTCCCAATTCCTCACCATACCTATTTGGAGGTCCTGCTGCATATAACAAACTCTTTCCAAAGGAAACCGGGATAATTCTTACATTTGATCTGGATGAGGCGCCTGATGTAATCTCAACTTCCCTTGATAATGTTGTAAAACATCCTGACCTTGTTGGGATTCCTATCATTGCCCTAAGAGTTGATTATGATGCCGGACGAGCAAGGTTGATCCCTCATAGATATGGCCGAACATATGAGATTGAGAATTACATTCTAAAGCGGATTAATCGGCCCGATGTCCTTGATGAGAGCACACTTGTCATAATATGCTCAGATTCGAGGATTGCACCTCCGGAAACACCCCTTGGTGTACCGATGGCAATCCAGCTTCTGGGGGCATATCTGCCGCCCTACGATCAGAGCCTAGTAGAATTGGTTCAGCTTGATGAGTTTCTAAGAGGATGGCTAGCTGCTGATATCCAGAAAAGAGGAATCATTGTTGTGGCACATGGCAACTTCGAGGGTGACGGACCATCCTGCGGAGCCGCAGAGGCATCGCTAAGTTCAGAAGAGTCATCAGACAACTATCTGAAATCTGTAGTCAGCAGAATTAGTTCTGATGTATTGGGGCTAGAGGGAAAACCAGTTTCCACCCCTGAGGAGAGGGCAATTTCCATAGGGACAATGACAGTCAATAACCTTCGAACCTACCCCTCAATTTTAGATGTCTTTCGACGTAATCTTGTTGACGACAAATTCATAGGATTTCTTAAAATGGATACGGTTACAAATGTCGTTTCTCCCTACGAGATCGATCCATTATAGCTCTGTCTGCAACAATCGGGATTCAAGAACTCCCTCATAAGAAACCAAGAGGTCTTCATATCTTCCCAAGTCAAGTAGAAATGAATTGAGCTTGAAAATTGGAACCACCGGAACTCCGTCACAGAATTGGATTTCCTCCACAAGCCATGTAACCATGATTGGTGTAAGTGAGTACACACCTGGTTTCATTCTTTCAATCTTATGAGACAATCTCTCTATTTGATTGGATAGTTTCTCTGTACGAATTGCCTGCTTCTTTGCAGCTTCAACAAGAGTAGACGATTTTCCTGTTCTCAAGCCCCACATTTTCGCATCAATAGACAGAATGGAAAATCCCTTCACTCCGATAACATCAATTTCCATTCCCTCAACCAGTCTATTCCCGCGACGTCTGAAGCTCTCAACGCATCTATACTCATTCTCAGTGAGTATGCGTGCTACAAACCCCTCAAAGTCCTTCCAAGTCAGATGTTGGATCACGGTCTCTATATTCGCATCCGCGGCAATTGCAATAACCGCCAAGTCAATCCGATTATCCCTGCTAAGAATCCAAGACTTGTCAATCATTCGATTGGGCATGAGTTCGAATAGAATCTGGTTTATTGCTCCGGATGTAGTTTGGAACGGCTCCCCGTTTTTAGATAGTCTGAGTATCTCTATTAGAGTATCGGCATTCTCTTGCTTCATTGTTAGTTCTACAATATTCAAGTTACTTTATAACACTCATTGCTGACATATGCGTAAGGTCGATGCCATGTCAGAAACTGCCGAAGGATGGCGACGCGTCCTAGCCGCTTTTGATGAATGGATTACATATGAGAGTACAGAGTTCATGCCTTGGACTGGGTATTTCTCTATGGATGGACTCAGAAGTCTCACCAATGAGGAGCGACTAGGCTGGATGAACAATATGATTGATGAGATTATTCCAGGCAGAGTTGCAAAATGCAGAGAGGCCGGTGTTGCTTTGGAAGACTTCCTGCCATACATGCCAAATTCAGATGCAATCAGTACAGTCCAATCTATGATTGATTTGAATACTAGGATTCAAGATTCCATGCTCAGTATGAGTGACACCATAAGTTCAATGCTGGATGAGTACAAAACCGGAGGATTGGATGAGCTTCATACCTTTATTGAATCCTTGGCTACTAATGAAGAGGACATTAGGCATCATATGAGTCTGTATTCACAGGGATTTGGGAAACTACAGGCTCTTGGTCTTGAAATGCCTGATGAATTCATGTAATTAACTTCGTTACAAATACTTAAGTACACAGATTTTGCTTCATAATCTCGACCCAAAGCAAAAGAGGTGAAAAGTGAAATGGGTGTAGATACAACTGCATCAGACGCCCATCGATGTCGGGTCAGAAGTCCAACAGGTGAGCACCAAATTACCTCTCGAGGTGAATGTGTTCTCAGATGGGCCTAAGGCCTGCTCGATGTGTGAGATAACTCCCTATGGACCTGTTTTTCAAAGTCTATTATCAGCTTTCCTGAGTCTAGCAAAAAATAGGATGAGTACTACTCAGAAGGTGATACTACAGTGCTGTGTCAGCATTTTACGATTCAGAGAAGTAACTCTGACAGCATTAGCTGATTTAGTTTCTCGCAAAACAGGAGTACCATATAGTACAGTGAAATGGAATATACGCTCGCTAGTAGCGATTGGTTTCCTAGTTGGCGGAAATGCCGACAGTAAAGGGGAACTGGCATCATTCACGGAGGTCGCAGCGATGCTTGTCGAGAATCTGGAAGAAATCGGGATTAAATGATAACATCGAAGCCGAATGTGCCTATGATGTTTAGAGGTGATCGACAGAAGAGCAGGGTGCTTCCCTGTGCTCCAGTGTCAGAGTTCCTTTCGTGACAATGTCATTGCATCTTCTTGTCGAAAAGATTCCATGAACCATTCATGGAATCACTCACCTCTTCAAGACTTGTGCCCGCAGACAGCAGTACATCAATTGAGGCTTTATCATTAGGCTGAACATCATCCAGGTTCCATTGAAGTCCCACGACAATATCTCTTGGTCCAATCTCGAGGTTCTTGTTTAGATCGCGAATGGTTTCATTGATTGTAAGCTTGACCGGTGTTGATACATCCCACGAATCCGGCTTTGGCATCGAACCTATCTGGGCGAATAGATCAGTTTTGTCCCAAACTGTCATTATCCCAGTTTCAGGTTGATATCTAGCCATATCATCCTTGTAGCTTCTAGGCCCTCCAAGATCAAAATCCATCAGAAGATACATTCTGAGGTCTTTTATCACTTGGTCCGTGGTATTCCTCACTCCATGACGCCAAAGAAGAACCGGTACATTCTTGCTCCAGAGGATATCTTCAACTCGTACCAGAGGGTTTCTCTCTCTGGAGTTGTATTCCCCTGTTATATGTACAGACCCTTGTTCTTTGATAGCTGACATCACCATTTTGCTTGCTGGTTCAGTTGAACTGATGGCATGAGGTCTTCCCTCGAATACGAAGGTGGTCCAAAAACCAGCTTTGTAGTTCGATGGGTTTCGAAGCAATAGCCTATCATAGCCTTCGCGGTCGATCAAGCTCAGCCTCTTGATGAAGAGTCCGTTGCGGCCCTGTCCTCATGAAGCACATTCAATTGAATAGGCCGCATCAAGTCTCGGAGTCCGGTTTCCTGTTTCCAAGATTTCAGACATGATTCATCACGTGACCTTTGCATTGGTAGCTATCAATGATTTCAATATAAACACTGAGCTTTGTGACCCTTGGAGATTTCGTATCGTCTTTCATAAAGTCTATAAAGTCGACCACGATTTTCGCTGTCGTTTGGGTGTGTTCTGCGATGAAGACTCTTACAATATCCGAGCTCGAAAATTGGTATCTGAAGAAACTTTCTGACAGAACCAAGGATTTTAGGAAACAGGCTGAGAAGAGCTATAAAATTGTTGAACAAGCCCTCCGTGATATCAAAGACATTTCTGCAACGCTAAAGGAAGCTAGTGATGAAGAAGATGCAGAGTCACAGGGAACAGCTACGCGTTTTGCCAACAAAATTGATGACATCGTTGCCAGGTTTGATGTCAAGACTGAAATTACCTATCATGGCACAGAAGAATTGCAGGAAGCTATCCAGTATTTCATTCAGGAGATTTGGGGTGCGGGGGCTCGATGGATTAGACGAATGGACAAAAAATACAAGGGCACAATTAAGCAACTAGATGTCTATATGAAGGAGCTAATCAATGAAATGAAAAAGATTGGGAAGCTTCTGTATGAGAACAATTGGATAAAGGACCTAGAGCGGATTCAGGGTCGAATTGAAACAATGCGAGAAATCTCCTATGGGACTGAGCTGTACGAAGAGAAGATTCGCCAGGTGAAGCTCAAAATTGAACAGGCTCAGAAAGAGCATTTACATGCACTACAGGCCTATGATGAATACAAGGACACTTCCAATGTTGCTGAGCTGCTATCTCTAGATGAGGAATCAGAGCGCATTGGAGGACTTCTGAGAATGAAATTGAACATATTGAAGAAAACCGTCAAGAAATTCATGCAAGTTGATACCGGTGTGAGGATTAGTCCATCTGGTCAAAAGGCTTTGACAGAATATTTCGAGAATCCATACGCTGCCATCGCCGCAGAGCCTAATGGTTATCCAGCATTGATTGAGGGCTTGGAGGGACTGCAAAAGGGAATAGAAAATGGATCGCTTAAGATTAAGGATCGACTAGCAAGGCGATCAATAGAGGAGATTCAGCTACTTAAGAAAGGATCACTTCAGGATCTCCAGGACAAGGCCAAAGACATCGAAAATAAGAGAGTTCAGTACGCAGGTTCTGATGTTTATGCAAAGAATAGAGAGTTAGCGGCTGCTCTCGACGAGGCCAAAAGGAATCTAGAATACCATCGAAATGACCTACTTAAAATCCGAGATGATATCCGGAGAGAGATTGAGAAGTTTGAAGACTTCAAGAGTAGAGTAGCTTCTGAGATTCTAGAAGCATTTGCGGAGGCTGTTGAAATAAAGGTTGAGACCCTAGGGCTTACCCCGCTTCTTGAGAAGTGCTCAGTTCCGTAGCATTGGAGTTTTTATGCATGAGAGTGTTTGTGACATCCGAACGCGACCCTGCAAGTCTATCGATTAAAGACGTTCTTGTTTCAGACTACGGATTCGAAGAAACCGGTGCAGTTTTTGATGGAAATCCCATTTTATCAAACGGGACGGGAATACAGCTGATCACATCTTCTAGAGATATGGTGGATACAAATCATCTTGAGGAGCAAATCAAGGCGGATGTTTACATTTTCTGTTCTCGTCATCGGGCGGAATCTGGCAAGCCTGCTCTCTTGGTTCATAGTACTGGCAATTTAGGCTCTGAAGCGATATTTGGCGGAAATCCACACGAGGTATCAATTGCCTGTGCATCACTAGTCGCAATCGCATTAAGGGCATTGTATAGGGAGAGAGAAGACAGAAACCTACACGAATTTGACGTAACAATGGAAGCCACACATCATGGTCCTACTTCAATGAATACACCACTTCTATTTATTGAACTTGGTAGCAGCGAAGAGTATTGGCGGCATAGTGAAGCATCGAAGGCAGTGGCAGCCGCAGCAATGGAGTGTTCAAAGGCTGAATTTCAGTCAGAATGTCTTGTAGGCTTTGGAGGAACTCATTATGTTTCCAAGTTCAACAAATTAGTTCTTGAGAAGGATAGTCTGATTGGACATATTGCACCAAAGTATGCTCTAACAGACATACCTGAAAATGTGATTAAACAGATGTTCTCTCGTTGCGTTGAAAAAGCAAAGCAAGCAGTGATTGACTGGAAGGGTACAAATCAGGATCAAAGAGAGCATCTAATCCCAATTCTTGAAAATATCGGCGTGGAGATTGTTAGAGCTCGAGACATCTAACACCATCAAGAATTCATAGGGCCATCTGCAAAAGCCTAAATACTTGCATTTGTCTTAGTTTTTTCAAATCATCATGGCAGGGGAGAAGATGCCTTCACAGAATAAGAACGATTCAATAGCTGACTTAGAAGAAAAGGTGGACAGTCTTTCAGCTGAGATTACAAGGATATCCGAATTCCTGGAGGCAATCCCTTCAATTGCCGCAAAGGTCGATGAACTTCGCGAAGAAGTAGACGGAATCAAAGAGACCATTGAAGGTGTTGACGGCAAGTTTGAAAATATTATCACTGGAACTGACCTAGACACTCTGGACAAGAAGGTAGATGATATTTCATCCAAGATAGAAGAGGTGTCTGAGAGTACAACTGAGATTAAAAAATCCAAGGAAACTGAAGTCCTATTCAAGAAAGTCGATGATTTGCTAATTGCAATTAAAGACGTAGAAGAACAAATCGAAGACTTGGGTAAGTCCTCAGCTATGGATGAAAAACTCGATGAATTGAAGGAAAGCATCTCATCCCTTGTTACAACAGTTGAAACTCTCGGTGGCTCTGACTCCAATGAGGTAATTGGAAAGAAAATTGATGATCTTCAGCAATATGTCGCGGGGCTCTCAGCGCTTGAAGAAAAGGTTGATGAAATGGCAACAGCTTTTTCCGAAACAAAAGAGATTGTTGGCATCATTGTAAGGCAGCTAGACGATATTGAGCGGAAATACAACAAGGCATCTGAAGACATAACTGAAGCTGCAGAATTAGTGAGATCTGTTCTTGAGGCTGGAGGTGTTCCTGCTAATTCTACTCAAACAAGAACACCAAGCAAAGGAAAAACAGAAGAAGATGAAGCTGTCCTGGAGGCATCTGCCGCAACTGTAGACGAACTCATGAGTGCATTACTCTCAAAGGTCCGACCCCAAACAGAAGCCCAAATGATGGCAAAAGCGCTCGAAGATGTTCGTGACAAACTCACAGGTATGATAGATGGCCATACACCTATCATATTTCAATTTGGAAAACGGGCAAGAGAGCTGAAATCATACCCTCCAACTGCCACACTCAACGAGAATGACATCGCTCGGCTAAACAAAGAGATACGAGATTGGTCTGCAAAACTCAAAAAGATTGCATCTGAGTGAAGAAGAGATTTTTGAGTTAGTTCACCTCAAAATGGGCCTTTGTGTTGAATACATTTATCTCATTCAGCGACAGTCCTGCCTATGGAAGCCTATGCAAAGACAAAGAGTCCACTAACTCTAGGTGTCGAGCGTAATTTATGGTTTCCATGAGAACTAGTATTTCAGAGTTGATAGTGATATGGAGCTACAGAAGCATAATCGAGAACTTGCGGAAAGAATCCGCCTTCTGAATATTCCCGCGGACAGTCAGCTAGCCAAGGAGCTCATGCAACTGCATGAAGCAAAATGTGTGTCTTGTCAAGAAGACCGCTTGAGCTGCACAGTCCGTCCTGCGTGTAAAGAACGTAATTTTCTAAACATGCTAATCGAGCTTGGCGTGGAACCGCAAGATCTTCCCAGTTTCTGTTACTCTGTTTATCTTGATCAGCTAGGTCGATACATACTAGAAAAGAAAGGGCGAGGTATGATTAACCGACGATTACCAATCAAAGATCTATTGTCAACTCTAAAAGTCAGCTCAATAAGACATTTCAACTCTAGATTTACCAAGGAATGGGATAATTACCATTCATCAAGTATAAAGAATCAGCTCCTCGTTTCGGGAAATGATTACTTGTTCCATTTTGATTTCACTAGGGGTGTAGTAATAATCAATCCTTATGAAACTCCGATATTAGATTTTGATCATTTGAAACTCTTTGTAGAGGTTCTTTCAAATAGATATGGCGTTGCTTGTGAACTCAAGGACATTACATCAAATTGGTGGGAACTACGATTCTCCCTGAGTACTAATATCGACAATGAGAAAATACAAACAGCTAGTCAGAAATTCTCCAAACGTTTCCATTCCCATCAGAGTATACTATCTCGAGAATTGCCCGAGATTCGTGCTGAGATTATAGCTGACGCAACCCAAGATCCCATTGTGGTAGAGGATCTAATCCAGACTTTCAAAATGGTGGCTGATCTAAAATCAGCATAAAGAGCATTCTATGAATGCGTTTCGAATAGGCGGTGAGTAAATTGAGCAAATCTGCAACTGCAATAGCAATTCCGAAATTAACTGAGAGCCTATCCCTCACCAAGAGTGAGGCATCAGTGCTTCTCCCAGTAATCCGAGGCGGTAATATGACCGCTGGTGCAATATCTCTGGTTCTTGATGCAAGCCCTGCGACTGTAGCAACAGCATTGAAGGGTCTAGAAGAAAAAGGTTTGATCGAAAAAATAGAGGGGATTGTGCCCCTATATCGGGCGCTACCTCCAGTTATTCCAATGATAGATGTACTTACTTCTCTCTTCAAGGAAGCAGAAATAGCAGAAGGGAAAATCACAGGTGCAACCGAAAAATCACAGAAATCTATAGACGGCGCTTCCTCCAAGCTTACAAAAGCCACTGAAGCAATGTCCTCAGAACTTGAAACAGCATTTGACAAATACGAGGCAAATACTGTTGAATCTGTTAAGACTCATATTAATACAATGACCTCTTTGACATCTCAGGTCCTGCAGGATTATTCTCAAAATATCCAGACCGCCCTGGAGAAACTCAATGACACACTTGAGAGTGACCTCGGAGAAAAACTTGTTTCGTTGCAGAAGGAATTGGACATTAGCCAGAATCAGTTGCTAAAAGAATCCAAGAAGATTTCTCGGGAGTTTGATAAATGGCTAAAGACTGAGAAGGACTCTACCGCCTTATCAATTGCAGAACTGGATAAGAAGGCAAAACAGCTCGTAGTAGCCTCGAAATCTGTGATTACACAGGCCTTGAAAGCTTCTGAAGATGCACTAGTTGCAGGTACACAACAACTAGCCACTGCTCTAAACTCCAGCGCATTGGATTCCTCAAACACAATATCGGAGATGCTTACTGCTCTCGCAGAAACATTGAAGCAAAAGACCCGTCAATTGGAATCTGGCATAGGTCAAACCCTTGCTACATCGCACTCAACCCTCAAGGAAACTTATGCACAGGCCAGAGTGAATGCTGATCTTCATTCTGAAAATACAAGAAAGAAGTTGGATGAAGTTCTATCTTCAACAAAAATATTCAGTGATAATGTTGCGGCTTGGATGGATGAAGTCAATTCCTTCATGGAAACCGCCGCTCAGTCAGTTCTTGCCCAGCTTGAGCAGATATCCAGCTCAGAGAATGCATTCATTGAATTCATACGAATCGCCCTATCTGGATATATAGAGAAGCTGAATGTTTCCCTGAGTGAAGAGTACAAACAATTGAGAGCTATCTCTCGAGGGCTGAGTACAGATACTGAGAATTTCATGAACGAATCAAAAACATCAGTCGTTTCTCTTTTGCAGAATGAAGTTGAGGCAGAGCAACTTCGCTTGAAAACCGCCAGCGAGAAGCTTCAGATTCACCTTGAGAAATGGAATGAAAAGGCGATAAAAAATATCGACAAAAAAGCGGCATCTACTATAGAGAATATTACAAGTGTACTAGATACTGAGATTGAGGAGCTCAACTCGCTTGCTGAAAACATAGCTAGTCGTCTAAAGTCATCTTTTGCAAATGTGAGATCAACGACAGGAACGAAAAACGATGCAGTTCTTTCGAACCTCAAGAGAACTACTCGTGAATACGAGTCAAGTCTAGAAACGATACTAGCAGAGGTTGCTGCTCAGCATATAGACGTAATTCAAAAGCAAGTTGTGGAAGCCAAGGTGCTTTATGACAGCCTGAGCACTCGACTTAGCACAAGGCTTTCAGAAGGTGTTAGCGCACTTGGAGCGCATGTAACACGAGCTCAGAAGGAGATTGAAGCAACAATTGAAGATCAGGTTTCACGAATTGATCGACATGCAGAAGAGATGAGTGAGGAGTTTCATATTAGAATTGAGGATATAACAAGACAGTTCCTAACGCTCACGCAAAGCTTGGAATCAACGTTCAATGGACTTCTTTCAAGTCAGGCAGTAGAGGCACGCGACCTCATTGCATCTGCACATACTGAATACAAGAATGCGCTGAAGACTGAGATGGGCTTGCTGGACGAGGATTCTCTCAAGCTGCAGCAGGAATTCGCCTCAGAGATTGGGATGCGCGTTGATCGAGTAGTTGAAACAACCAGTACACTCAAGCAAACGCTTGATGAATTTACAGCCGTGAAAAAGAATGAGATTGCTGAGAGTACGGAGAACACCATTAACGGCATAGAAGCTAATCTAAAAGCATCTCAAGCAGCACTTGCCGAGCTTGAAACAGGAACAGTTGGACAATTTGTGGAGAATATTCAGCAGGTCTCCAAGGAATTCAGTAGTTCCATATTCGGAGCACGTGATAATATTTCTGAGAATCTGGCTGCAATTCGAAATGAGAGCTCTGATATTCTCCTGAAGAATTCAGCTGGTGTGAGAGCAACTGTTGAAAACTACATATCAGAAGAGAAGGAAGCTTTGCATCGTGTTCTGAGCGGAGCTAGTACAAAGCTGGATCGAATTGCATCAGGCAATCTGAAAAAGTCAAATGAAAAAATCGAAGGATTCCAGAACGCACTTCAACAAACCCAAACTGCCGCGACTGATGAAAGAGGAAAGGCTCTGTCTGCTGTCATGAAAACAATAGATGATAGAAAGTCGGAGGCAGTTGTCGCTTTTGATGCGGCAAGTGTTTGGGTTGAATCAGCTATTAGTAATCTATCATCCTCTGTAGAAACACTTGGTACAAAACTTAGCAATGAAGTCTTGCATGCTGAGAATGCAATGACCAAGGCAGCTGAAACTTCTTCCCTGACGTTGAAAGAAGGAAATGAAGAGCTGCTAAGACAACTTGAAGAGGTTGGTGGAACATTTCTAAACCATTCTGAGAGCCAATTGAAAGCAGGAATCGCGGCATTCGATAAGGCAAAAGAGAATACGTTGAATTCAAGTATTGATTCATTAGCTGAATTTCCTGAAAAACTCGCAGCAGCTACTGAAAACTCTAATCAGGAGGCCCTTGAAGATTGCAGGGGACGTTTAGAGTCCTTAGGAACCTCTACTGCTGAGAAAATTGCAGAGTTTGAGAGTGCGGCTAAATCATCATCTCAGGAAACAGTATCTCTAATTGAGAAAGTTGCGGATCAGTTGAGTCGTTTCAGAGAATCTGCCTTTGATCAGATGCAGCAATCAACCAATCTGTCGAATCAGCACGCCTCTAGAAAATTCGAATCGCTCGGAGTGAATCTTAAGGCTGCGCTCAGCAGCCTCGTATATGAGAATTCTGAGAGATCAAGAGGAATGGTAAACTCACAAACAGCAAACATCAAGGAAACGTCCGAATTGGCATTAACCGAGATTTCCCAGTCGACAGCTAATTTGCGCAAGGAAAGAAGTGAAGCAATCACTTCTTCAGCGACTAGTTCTCAGGAAGCTCTTGGTAAATGGGCTGGTACTGCCAAGGACACTGCATCCAAATTTGCTGCAACAATTCAGGGTTTGCTAAATGGTATTAAAACATCCTCAGCTGATGTTATAGAAACACTCAATGCCATTCAGGCAGCTTCCAAGGAACTTCTTATACTTCCATCTGAAAATACTTGGTACCTTTCCGGAGATGCAGAAACGTGCGGACATATTCAGGATATGGCTCAAAGAGCAAATGAATCAATACTCATATCTGTCAATTCATTGGACTGCTTGGATTACAAGAAGCTATCAAAGGTAAAAACGCCAGTAAGGCGAATTCTCATAGTTCCTCAATCCGATGAGCCTAATCCAGCCCTTGATGCATTGAAAGGCTGGAGGATATGGGAAACCGCATTACCGATGCTTCTAGCAGTGAGAGATGACGAAGAGATAGTCATAGGAGGTCAGTCAGAAACTGATATGCCAATTTGCATCGTTTCTCGGGATAAGGCCTATCTCCAGCTTTACCATGATTCACTTGGTCCAAAACTGATTCAATCGTCCAAAAAGTAGACTACAGCTTGGCTTCGAAGATGATGCCATCTTCGTTGCCATAGTAGTTTACTTGCCGACCTATAGATTTCATCCCTAGCTTGGTATAGAGTGCTTGCGCCGCAAGGTTGCTCTCTCGAACTTCTAAAATGCAGGATTTAGAATTCGCCCTTCGAAGAGAATTCAAAATATGATGAATTAATAGACTAGCGTACCCTTTTCGCCGGTCACCTTCTTGAATAGCCAAGTTCAGAATATGACCTTTTTTTTTCTTGATATCAAACTCCCAGATGGCATATCCAATGACCTTTGAATGAAGCTCCCCGACAATCATTCTTACTTCCCCGTCCCTATCCATTAATTTCCCGTTATTTCTAGCCAAAAGCAGAAAGGGCGACGAGTCCCACGGATCACTGAAGCACTCTGATTCGATTCTCAAAATATTCGGGAGGTCCTTCATCATAGCCTGTCTAATAACTAGCTGCACTTAAGGCACCTCAAAATAGCATAGTCACTCTCTTTCAAGTGATACTCTTGACCCACAACGGTGACAATATTCTGAATTGTAAAGAAGGGGAGAGCCACAAATCTGACATTCAATGGTCCTTGCGTTTCTTGAATCAGTTTCGATTCTCATCGGCCCGAAAACACCTCTACTCATTTGCCAAATGCACATCATCATCATGAAGAGAGCAACACCCAGAATCACAATTCCAAATGGTCCTGGATTTCCAAAGAAGAAAAAGGGAAAGATAAAGAAGAAGCCTGATGAAACACCATCCATAGCAAGCACAAGAAGAATGGCTCCAGTAATAACGAGCAGGAAACCAGCCAATATGAGAATCTCGCTCTTTGAATTCAACATCTAATTTTCTTTCCTTCACAGAGCGACTAACTCCAGCTTAACTTAATACTTTGTATTCAATATCTGAAATGACCTCGCACAAGACATATCAATGTCTTGAGCAACAATTGAAAAGCAAGATAGTTACCAGTTCTTCTCAGAATCAAAGAGGGTTGTCAGAATGGGCGGAAAGAAAAACGTTGAGGCAAAGACCAAGAAGAGGAAAAGATACCTCTTCAAAGTAGCAGTGGTTGGACCTGATGATTCCTTGCTCGAGGATGTTATGACAGTTGTGAATCAAGGAGCAGTATCCGTAGATGGAATAAGAATTGGCACGACAAAGATGGAAACAGACGATTCTACCGTACGAGCCGTGACATGGTCTCCACGCCATTCTGCATTAGATGTTCTACTTGATGTCACCTATGCTGGTGCCAATGGGGCGGTGATAGTCCTACGGGATGCTGATCCGGAAATTGAAGTAATCTATAGGAATGAGATAAGAGAGCATCTTGGAAGTGGAACGCCCACGCGAGTTCTTTGTGTGGGCACTGAAATTGATAGATTTAAGCAGCACGAAATTCAGAACATGCTTGAAGAACTATTCAAAGAGATTCTCGAATCAAAAAGAAAATAGGCCAAAAATCCATAATACCATGGTGATGGAAAGGCTTTTCTCCAAAAACTGATTGCTCGACAGCAGGTGCGAAGAATGAGCTCAGAGCAGAATAGGCACGAGGAGCATCAGAGGTCTGATGAGTACTGGATGGGCGTTCGTGATGCCCTAAGAATGGTTGACTCATTTATCAAATGGGCGAAAACCAACAGAGAACGGGCAAAGACCTTGGAGGAATTTCTCCACGAGGGATTAATTGCTGCTGCTAAGCGCTGTGAGAGCTGCCTCTCCAAGCAACTTGGAGTGAAATTTGCATCTGATGAGCCCCTTCCTGACATTGATTCGGTAGAGGAAACGGGGCCTTCTGAAACAGCACCTACTGAGCCAATTGAACCCGAGGAATCTCTAGAAGCAGCACCTCCAGAGATTGTCTTAGAGCCAGAGGGCAGCGAGGAATTCGAAGAGATTCCTATAGTTGTAGATATTGTGCCTGAATATGAGGCACCAAAGGATTCCTTTGATGATGCAGCTATTAGCATAGAATCAATTGGTTCCTCTGAAGGATCAATCTTAGATGAATCTCTAGATACTGGTGAGCCTCGAGAATTCAAAGATGATTTTAGCCTCTCAGAACCCGATTCATTGTTTGTTGAGCCGGTACCTGATGGAATAGACGTTACAGAATCAGAAGAAGAATCCGAATCTGATTTGGCTGATATCACAATTGAAGATGACAAAGAGGAAGAAGAGCCAATCCCGATAGAAGAAGATGAAGATGTTTTGGTGGATGACTCAGAAATCTCGCCTAGCAAAGCCGAAAGTGAACTTCCATATCCTCCGAGTTTTATTGAGCCTCCTGCACCTGAATTTCCTAAAGAAGAAGAAGCACATGACTATCCTTCTGAAAGAGCGAGAATCTGGAGTTCAACGGATGAGCGACAACCGAGCGAGTTAATTCAGGACGAGGAGTCTGTGGATTTCAAGGATACAGAAACTGTCAAGTCGCCCCCTCCACCACCTCCCCCGCCTGTAGATGATGAGGAGAGTGAGGAAGAAAGAAGGCGGCGTGCAAGACGACTGTTCTTTGGAACCTAGAGATTGATGATCTTGGGTTAGGCTATGGTCCAAATCTCCTTTCGCCATTAATGGTTCTAGTGCTGGTCCCTCATTCGACTCACTTAAAGCCTTGTGACTACCACCTGAAACTATGGACCAATTGTCATATGTTTCCGTGGCGATAAAGCGAACTCCAAAGGAGGCACTATCAACAGCTCTCTCAAAATTGCCTGTTCCTCTTTCAATATCGCCGGATGTGAAAAGAATTGTTTTGAAGCCGTCAATCTATGATCCAGAGCTTCCAGGAAACACTTCTTTCGATATGATGAGTGCAGTAGTTGACTTCTTCAAACAAGTCTCTCCAATCAGCATTGTTGAAAGCGACAATCCTGTTAGAACTGCTGAAGAAGCATATTCGAAATGCGGATACAAGGCGTTTCTGGAACAAGGAGTGGAATTGGTCAATCTCTCAAGTGCTACGGGAGGAATCCCCTTTGGAGGTATTCTCGAAAACGAATTGGTCCCGCCTATACTAGGCGCTAATAGATATCTGATCAATGTTGCAGCCCTAAAACATTCAGATTCTACTCACATAGGAGCTGGTATCAAAAACCTATTTGGTTTAATCTCACGGAGAGATAAGGACCAATATCATAGTAGATTGGCGGATGTCCTAGTTTTATTACTACAGAAACTCCCTCCTGTTTTATCGATAGTCGACCTCACCAGGTATGTTGTTGGTGATCGAAGAAATGCTCAGGTGCATGAAGTAGGCGGAGTTGTAATAGGCACTGATGCCCTAGCAGTTGATTCGTATTGCTGTGAGCTTCTAGATATTGATCCATTGGAAGTTGATTATATCCAAAAAGCCTATAGATTAGGGTTAGGGGAAGCCCTCTTGGAGCGAATCAGAGTGCTCGGAACGGAGCACCAAATTGAGAAACTCAAAACAATCTTTAGAAATATCCCTGTCCGCAAGTGATATATTTAGAATGTTCGTGTGGAGCTCTCCCTGTCAACAGGGTATAATCCTTAAAGCAGGGTGCTGACAAAATGGATTGGACATCACATCATATGGAGGTAATTCCTCCCTCTGGCACACTTAGGTTATTTGATATTGCAAAGAGGATGGAGCGTGAGGGCAAAAAGGTCTACCACTTCGAAGTAGGCGAGCCAGATTTTCAGACACCTTTGCATATCATCGATGCGGCTATTGAGGCATTGAAACAGGGGAAAACCGGATACACTTCTTCGAGAGGGATTCCTGAACTCCTTCATGCCATTCAGCGACGGTATGCCAAGAGGCATATAGCAATAAATGGGTCAACTGATGTAATTGTTACTCCTGGGGCAAAGATGGCCCTATTTCAAGGAATCTTATCAGTTATAGACCAAGGAGATGACGTTTTGCTTCTGAGTCCAGCTTGGCCAACCTATAAGGTCATGATTCGAAACGCCGGAGGGAAACCTGTTGACGTTCCCACGAACCCAGGCTATGTCCTTAATGAGGAGGCCCTGAAAGGGCGTATGGGAAAAGAAGTATCGGCTTTAGTAATAAACTCCCCCAATAATCCAACTGGAGGAGTTCTGACCAAAGACCAGCTAAAATTCATCTATGATTTAGCAAGTGATCATAACTTCATGGTCTTCAGTGATGAGATTTATGAAGAATTGGTGTATGATGGATTCCGGCAGTCGTCTATGCTGGAAGTTGATCCTAGTATGGAAAGGACGCTTGTGATTAGCGGGTTTTCTAAGTCCTATGCAATGACAGGTTGGCGTCTTGGATATGCTATCGCCGCTCCCTCTGTAATTGAAAACATGGTTCGAGTTCAACAGAATACAACATCGTGCGCCACGTCCTTTGTTCAATATGCAGGGGTTGAGGCGCTTGAAGGCGATCAATCTCAAATTGAAAAGATGCGCAAATCCTATGAAGAAAGACGTAATCTTATTCTTAAATTACTCTCCGAAATTGATGGATTGGAGTGTTTGAATCCAATGGGTGCATTCTATGTTTTTCCTAATTTTCGAGAGTATGGTCTGAGCAGCTCGACTTTAGCTGAATTGCTACTGAAAAAGACTGGAGTATCATCAATACCTGGTTTATCCTTTGGGGATCCCTTTGATCAGCATCTACGATTCTCCTATGCGGCATCAGCTCATGATATTCAAGATGGTATGACTAGAATGAAGGAATTTCTTCCGACAATTCGGTAGGTGATTGCTTGGTCGTGAATCCACTGGATGTGCGATTCAAGTGTACAATGTGTGGTGCTTGCTGCAAGCATACCAGTTTGGTTGTGACACTTACAGGACGAGACATTGTTCGAATAGCGAGAGCTATTGAATTTGATAGCAGCCAAATCCTAAAGATCATCGACTTCTATTTGCCAAAGAAGAGAGATGCTCTTCCTCAAGGTCTGAAACATATTCCTAGAGTATTAACAGAGAAAGGTCCTGCAATCATAGCTTTGAAAAAGAGAGAATCCGGAGCTTGTGTCTTTCTGACTGCTGACAATCTGTGCGCTATTCATCAGTTTCGACCTGGAGCTTGTGCTTCTTTTCCGTTTGTTTTCAAAGAGTCTAATGGCGATATCATGTGGGGCTTTAGTGCGATGAAAGAGATATGCCCTGGCATTGGAGATGGTCCAAAAATATCGGAACCGGAATTGCATGATATAGCTAGAGATGTCCTTGAGGATCTCCAAATCTATGGTGATTTCACTAGCGATTGGAATTCTCTTGATTCTGAACATGATGTGAATATGCTGCTAGAAAGCATTCTTTCAGACATACGATTCAATGTGTGAAAAGACTTATTCACGAGGTCATTCTGAAAAAGCCCGGGATTTGCACCTTGAAACGTGTACTCATTACAGGCGGAGCCGGTTTCATCGGAAGTCATCTCGTGGATGCAATGATAAGATCACATGAGGTGTGTGTTCTTGACGACTTATCTGAAGGGTCCATAGAGAATATCGAGAGCCATCTAGATAATGAACAACTCACGTTTGTAAAGGGCTCGATACTCTCCGTTGATGATGTTATGACGGCCTTGGAGAATGTTGATACTGTTTTTCATTTTGCAGCACAACCGGACGTACGTGTTAGCACAGAAAAGCCCTACTTCGATTTCCAAGTCAATGTAATCGGAAGCATGAACCTTCTAGAGGCTGTACGTTCAACTGGAATCAGAAGATTCGTTTTTGCTTCTTCCGGGGGTACAGTCTATGGAGAATCACAAGTACATCCAACGCCCGAATCGACATGTTTCCGACCAATTAGCAATTATGGCGCTGGAAAAGGTGCCTTTGAAATGTATCTTTCGTCATATTCCGAGCTATATGGAATTGACTCAGTAAGTATGCGTTTAGCCAATATTATTGGCCCCAGATCAAGACATGGCATCATCTATGACTTTTTCATGAAACTGAAAAATGATGCATCATCACTAGAGGTGCTGGGCAACGGGTCCCAAGAGAAGACCTATATGTATGTTACAGATACGGTCGCAGCGGCCATTCTTCTGGCTAACAATATTGGTAGGGGATTTCTGCCTATCAATGTAGGATCCAGTGAGCGTCTGAGAGTTTCAAAGATTGCCCAATTGGTATTAGTGTACCTCGGCCTGCCTGATACAAAAATAAACTACACTGGCACTGCTCGTGGGTGGGTTGGTGACATCTCTCTGACTGATATGGATAATAAATTATTGAGATCCTATGGATGGGAGCAAAGAACACCTCTCGAGGAGGGTGTAAAACTCTACGTGGACTGGCTAAAGGAAACCTTTGGATTTCCATGAAATTACTGCTTTTTCAGAGCTTGCTGAGAATCTGTAGGATATTTCCAAAGTTGTGTTCTACAGTTCTTGACTTAGAGGCATATGACGCGAGATGAGTCAAGCGCTCATCTGTTTTAGCAATTTCACAGAATTCACTTGACCTAATTATCGCATGGATTTTTTCATTTGTCTGAAGGATTTCTGCTGAAGAGCTTAAAACATATTGCAGCATTTTTATCATTAGGTGAAAGTCTGCTATATCTCGAAGTTGTAGCGTTTGACTATAGAATTGAAATTCCAATCGAGCTAGCTTCTCTCTTAAAAACACAAGATCCAACAGCCACTGATCGCTTTCTGATGCTTTTAGTTCCTTATGCAAATCTGCGTATCTGTTCTGCTGATCAAGAAGCTGGACCAGGTATTCGCGTAGGAATGAGAAGTGGTCCACTCCTTCGTCAATTTGCTCTTCAGTCCCGATAGGATGCATCATTTCATCCATTTGGCTATGTTTGACGGCAATCATTAGTGAGAATTTGTCAACATACCTCTTTACTTCATCTGTCTTTTCTTTCTTTGACATAAGATCTGCGAAGGTATCTCCAAGAGTCAGTATGAATTTGTAGAGGCACTCACTGCATATCTCAGCACTAGCCGTTAGGTCCTTCGTAGACAGGAATTGGAGAGCATCCTCCAGGTCGTTTCCTGGTACATCCTTTCCGTGTATTCGCAATGCCCATCCCTGTGAGATACAATAGACTCTGTTATCTGGATAGTTGACATAGATTGCAGCATAACAGATGTTCCCTTCCTGAGCTCTTTCATCCTCCATGCTATCTTTGTCTGGATGAAAGGCGAATAGCGAAGGGTCTAAATCAATAACATCAACTTCTAGGACATTGTCATCGTTGACGCAAAGATTCTCATCCCCAAATACCTTGTAGCATGGACACCCACGTACCACTTTGATGGATGCATCACCAATTTCACTCTTGCTTCCTAGCACATCCATATCAGGGGGTCTCCAAGCGTTGCGTTTGTTTGAATAAACCAGTATGAATGATTCATCTTAGACTGTTATATCGGTTTTTATGAAGGCCTATTGCTGATTTGAGCGATTAGAGTCGCCAAATTTCGCAATCTTTGCTCTGCTTTTATCCGATTTTCTTCCTTTTGCTCCATTGCTTCCCCAAGATCTATGGACGCTTCTCCTTGGCCTATCAATCTCTGGCGTATTGAACGAATGTCATCATGAGTCTGAAGAATCCGTTTTGCAGTATCAAGCATCAATTTCAGAAGTGTTATAGCTGTAAGCTCGTCCTCTGCCTGATTCAGAGATAGGACCTGAAAAAGGAAGATAGAATCAAGCTTGTATAGATTCGTGTGAGCAGATACCAATGACGAAAGAATCACATTTGCTTCTGGTGACTGCGTCAGATGTATAATATTGCCAAGGTTCTCTCTTTCCTTTGATATCTCCTTAATTCTTACCTCAATTATCTCATCATTTGTGAGGTGAGCATTGGCATACCGCTGAATTACATTTTCACTCAGCTCGCTGGCAATCTTATTCACGAGTTCTTTCGAATACTGCAGAATCAATTCACTCTTTTCTTGGTCCGAGAGGAAATTTTCAAAGAGGTTAGTTAGAGTAATCAGATACTTGTAGAGACAGGATGAGCAGACTGCCTCATTGCTAGTATTGCTTGATATTAATGCGAAGTCCAATGCTTCTTCTACATGTGCTGCACTGACCGGCTTCGCGTTGATTTGAATCATCTTTGATTGACTCACACAATATGTTGTGTCTTCTTCCATATCCAAGTTGATGAGTGTGTAGCAGAGATCTTCCCTATCACTCTTAAATTGACTCAAGTCATCGACTGAACAGAGTTGCGCGAAGAATGTTGGGTCAATGCTCATGGTCTTTATCGGAAGGACATCATCCCCATTAATGCACACTCTTTCATTTCCAAACTCTTTCATGCAGGGGCATCCTCTGACCAGTCGAATTCGTTGGTCGTGGTCTCCCGTGATTACCGAAGAGTCTGGGATCATCAATGCAACCCTAGAGCTATAGATGTGCCTAAATTGACTATCAAGATGACGGGGGTAGGCACCTAATCATTTGGCTCAAAGAGCATTGATTAAGCTATCTTGCACATGTAGCTCGGGTTGAGAAACCGAGTTCGGCTTCTCACTAACCCCAGAGCTCTCTCTTGAGTAAGTCCCTTATCGCAATCCTGATAGCCTCGGATCTATTGGGATACAAATTGCTCTCAACAAGTTTCTCAAGCCCATCTATGTACGTTTCCGGGACATGCAGTGTAACCAGCTTCATTCGTTTTTCACCAACATATCTCTCTCATAGGCGGATATTATTACCCTACAACCTATGGCGGTATTCACCTGATTATTACCCACGTCATACATACATATGATACTGAGTATTACTCACTCAGTATTCACTCTTTGATTTTCGGATTAGTTTGGTCGTAATTTGCAGCCGTTACGATAGAAGTTAAAACTGAAATGATTCGAGGACCTCCTCAGTTCTTCAAAAGGTCGTGCGGCAAAGTGGATAGACAAGCAGGAATTGATGTTTTGTTCACACCAAAATCAATCGCTGTGATTGGCGCATCATCGACAAAAGGAAAGCTTGGTAATGACGTCATAAGGAATCTCATTGACAGCGGTTATGAAGGCCGTATATACCCTGTCAATCCTAAAGGTGGAGAGATACTCGGGAAAAAGGTGTTCAAGTCGGTAGCTGATATATCTGGGGCTATCGATGTCGCAGTAATAGTCATACCTGCGAAATATGTTCTGGAAGCCGTAGTAGACTGCGGGAAGAAGGGTGTAAGAGCTCTGGTGATAATTACTGCAGGTTTCAAAGAAGTCGGGCATGAAGGACAGAGTCTTGAACAAAAGATCATTGAACTTGCCGAGAAATACAACATGGTCGTGCAAGGCCCAAACTGCCTAGGTATTATCAACACACATGCTCCCTATAATGCATCATTCTCTTCTGGCACACCATCCAAAGGTACCATTGCTTTTGCGTCACAGTCTGGTGCCTTAATGACCGGTATCCTAGATTGGAGTCTCATGGAGAAAATTGGGTTTTCAAAATTTGTGAGTCTTGGGAACAAGGCTCAGCTAGATGAAGCAGATTTCATAGAAGCCTTTGGTAGAGACCCTGATTCAACATTCATACTGTTATACATCGAATCAGTAGTTGATGGACCCAAGTTCATGAAAGCATGCAGGAATGTAGTGCAGCATAAGCCCATTTTTGTTGTAAAATCTGGAGTCAGCGCTGCAGGTGCTAGAGCCGCATCTTCACATACTGGGTCTCTTGCTGGAAGTGATATGGCATACGATGTTGCATTTAGACAAAGTGGAGTAAGCCGAGCAAAAAGCATGGCTGCACTTTTTGATGTGGCCAATGTCTTTGATGATATGCATTTGCCGGCAGGAAACAGAGTCGCTATTGTTACGAATGCTGGAGGGCCTGGTATCATCACAACCGATGCATGCGAGGCCAATGGACTACAAGTGGCAACTCTGAGTCCAGCAACTGCCGAGCATTTGAGAATGAATCTCCCTCCTGCAGCCTCGGTGTATAATCCGATTGATGCTCTTGGTACTGCATCTCCTGAAGACTATGCACTATGTATTGATGCAGCATTTAGGGATGAGAATATTGATTCCATACTTGTCCTATTAACTCCTCAAGCCATGACTGATGAAACAGAAACTGCAAGAGTCATTGTAGAGGCTCATGCCAAGTATCCCAATAAACCAATAATCGCCGTATTTATGGGTGGCAACTCAATGGTCTATCCTAGAATTCTGCTAAATGAAGGTGGTGTCCCAATCTTTGATTTTCCCGAGAGGGCCGTCCACGCGCTTGCTGAACTCTACAAGTATACTGTTATCAGAGACAAGTTGTCAGATGAAGCGGTTCCTAAATTCAAGGTTGATAAGAAGAAGGTCGAGGATATTATCAAGAGGGTGCGAGAAGATGGGCGTCGTATTCTTTTGGGCAGTGAGGCTCATGCAATAGCTGAGGCATACAACATTCCAGTAGCTAAAATCAGACTTGCTACAAGCTCTGAAGAAGCCAAAAATCTGGCTAATGAACTTGGGTATCCCGTGGTCATGAAAATATCTAGTCCAGATATTGTGCATAAAACCGACATTGGGGGCATAAAGATTGGCCTCAAAACGCCTGAAGAAGTAGAATCAGCATTTGTTGAGATATTGGATAATGCAAGAAGGCATGTCCCTAAAGCAATGATCTATGGTGTTGATATTCAGGAGATGGCAGAGAAGGGAAAGGAGCTAATTATTGGTTGCTCACGAGACATCCAGTTTGGTCCTCTAATTATGTTTGGTGCAGGAGGTATCTATGTGAATTACCTAAAAGATGTATCATTTCGTCTTGCGCCCATGACTCGTCAAGATGCCGCAGAGCTAGTTATGGAAACAAAAATCGGAACAATGCTTCAAGGCGTGAGAGGAGAGCTGCCAAGCGATATACCAATGATTGAGGATGCCATTCTCAGGATAAGTCAACTTGTAACAGATTTCAAGGAAATTGTGGAATTGGATATAAATCCTGCATTTGCTTATGTGAAAGGGAAAGGCGTATCTGCTGTAGATGTGAAGATTACAATAGGAGGAGAAACCTAGATGTCTAAGAATATCGTTATCAGCGGGGAAACACTCACTGGCAAAACATTGGTGGCCATTGGATTGGCTGCTTATTTGCGGCAAAAAGGAAAGAAAGTTGGTTATCTGAAGCCAGTCGGTAGTGCGAATGATGAGGACGCCGCTGTAATGAAGCAGGTATTAGATTTGGATCCTAATTTGGACGTCATTTGCCCAATCGTACAGACCCGTTCAAGCTACGACGAATTCATCAGAATTGGACATGATGAGCTTCTGGCTCGCATCAAAAAGGCCTATGATGAAATATCCAAGAGTGTAGATGTTGTTATTATTGAAGGTCCAAAGGCTCCTTGGTATCTCCTTCATGTTGGTCTTTCAACACCTCATCTTGCGTCCGAATTCAATGCTTCTGTTCTAGGCCTCGTAAACTTCCCGGATGTCACTGCAATTGACGAAATTCACCATTTGCATAACCTGTTCAAACTGCACGGGATTGATACGATGTATTTTGTTCTAAATATGGTCCCTCCAATACATCGTAAACTCGTTTCAGAGAAAATTGGCCCATATATTGAAAGCTTGGGACTTGGGTACTTAGGAGCAATCTATCATCGCCGTGAACTCTTTAGTCCAACAGTTCGAGAGATCAAAAACATACTTGAGGGGGAGATGATTGAAGGACCGGAGAAACTCGATCTTCTCATTGATCAATTTATGGTTGGTAGCATGGCTCCTGAGAACGCATTGAAATGGTTCCGACGGGCAAAAGACAAGGCTGTAATTACAAGCGGTGATCGTGCAGATATCTGTCTGGCTGCAATGGAGACTGATACAAATCTCCTAATCCTCACTGGAGGAATTGGTCCTGATGTTCGTACAGTCGCAAGAGCTAAGGAGCTCGGAATTCCCATAATGATGACTGCGCACGATACGTATACTACCGGTCGACTTGTAGACACCCTAATTGGCACAGTATCTCGTGATGATCTTGAAAAGGTTGCAATTATTGAGCAAATCATTTTGGAGGCTCTAGATTTCAGAGTTCTTGGTATTGCATGAGAGATGGTGAAAAGGAGCTTGAGCTCCTTCTCTAAGAATGAAGCCAGTGTCACAGACTCCGGGAGAGAATGCAGGTGACACTATCACATGGATGAAATTCTACCATAAGTCACCTTGTATGTTAGAGCTATTACTCACCTAATACTGCTGTCCCATTTGGACAATACCTAGAACTATTCTACCGTAGTGTTCGCCGCAAATCCTTTTCTTCTTTCAAGAAGAGGTACAAGATGAGAAACTAGGTGAGTTTTCTGGTGGTAATATGGAGAAGAGAGATTCTTACTATGAAAAAGGGGTTGCCACATGTATCCTCTGTGGAGAACCCTTGAAGGGATTAGAGAAGGTTCGATACCGGGGGTGGTGGTGCCATGCTGAATGTGCACATAAATCACTTGAACAAAATGTGGATAATTTCAAGAAGTGGCCTTTCTGGATTGGGGTCTTGGGTACTCCAAGCGGGGCTTTCCTTGCACTAATGTTGTTGTCAATGTTCCTAGAATCGCCGCCCCTTCTGAACCCATGGCCAATAGCAATTCCTTTCTTCGGTATGGCCATCGGGCTGGCGTTTCAGAGTGTTGGCTTTCTCGGATTTTATGTGAGTTATTTGGAAAATAATGGAGTCGTACTATCTGTCTTAGCTGCTACAAGTTCCATATTTCATGCGCTCGTTGGATTTCTCCTAATTCTGAATGGATATAATCCGGCCTATTATGATCCCATATTAGGAACCTTGAATATTGCATTAATACCGGAATTATCGCTTTCAATCATTGTTGCATACGCAACGCTTGCACTAGTCATGCTATTGACAGCCGTTGTTGTAATGATGCTTGAAGGCTCAATTGGAGTGGGTGTATTTAATCGCGCTTTGGCAATTCTCTTCGTAGGATTGATTGCGATTGTTCCCTTATCTCCAATCAATATCATTGTTGAATTCAGTGCTGTAACAATTCTCTTTCTTTCCGCAGGTCCACCCAAATCGTGGAAAGAGGTTTCCGTCGAATAAGGCATCGACTGATTCCAACGTGGCGATTTCCAGTAAAGGATTTATGTTGGCATCGACACAGGTCGATGTAGCGCTAAAAGTAATAGAGGTGTACAAATGGCATCTGATGCAAAATCATCCGGTAAGGCCGAGGACACTGTGAAATCCGCTCAGGAACTTGAGTCCCTAAAGTGGATTCGCGAGAGAAGGTCCATACGGGAGTTTACCGGTGAAAAGATACCCGACGAGCATATTGAGCTGATTCTGGAGGCGGCACGGCATGCGCCAAGCCCAGAAAACATGCTCATGATGCGATTCATTGTGATTCGCGATGATCAGGAGACAAAGGAGTTTTTGGCAGATATTGCCCAAGAGATGGCACAGACAGCATTTGGTGGAGCTCCATTTGAGCTCACAAGTGGTCGTAACTGGTTCATTTCTGATCCATACCGGGCAGCAGTCTATGCAAGGCTCAGAGATGGAGAGTTATTCCGATACCCTGAGAAAAGCGATACTGTGATTATTGTATGTGCAAGCGATTCTTGGCATGATGCTGGATATCTGTATCCAAACGAGTTGTTTGGTTCGGTAGTTTGCGGCATGGCTATAATGAACATGTGGTTAACAGCAACTGAACTTGGCTACGGTTGTGGCTATGAGGCGTTGGTGTGTTCAGATCCTAGGCATGCAGAGCTAATCCGTGATAGGCTGGGAATTCCGCCAATTTGGCTACCAATAACTGCCTTCTGTATTGGTCAAAGAGTATCAGCAAGGGCTCTAGGTCCAAGCAGAGCTCCACTTGAGGGTCTAATGTACGATGAGAGATGGGGCAAACCATACAGACGTTTAGCATTCAGGGAGGAGTGAAACAATGGAAGTAGATTTCAAACCAGAAACTATGGACAAGATGAAAGAATTAGCTGAGGAAGCCGGACTTTCCATTGAAGGACTTATTATGGTCGTTATGGAGCAGTTCTCCCTTAACAAAGGTGGACGAGTCTATACTGGCCGTTGGTCTGGTGGCGAGGAGGATGGAGTCAAGGGGTTCCGATATTGTGTCCAGTGGCCATTCCGACCCGGTTTCAAAGAAGCCGTAGGTGCTGAAGTTAAGAAATGGAGGGCTGATTAATGGCGAAGTTCAGAAAACACCCAACCGGAGCATGGCCATTCTACCCATTCCTGAAAGAAGGGGATATTGAACATGAGTATTGGAATTCCAAGAAGATGATTCACATGTCCTTTATCAATGACCGGAAAGGAAGAATTGTCACTCTGATGGAAAATGACAGGTATGAAGCTTTCATTGCAGAGATCAAGAAACGCAAAGGAAACTTCTGGGCAAGCACAATTGATGCAGTTATGCAAGAAGCAATTGACGATTGGATGAAAAAGGAGGAATAGAAATGAGTCAACTACAAGAGTTCTTCAAGTTTTTCATGCACCAGGTTAATACAAAATCTGATCTCAAGAAGAATCTGGAAACTTGGATTGGACCCTACCATGGCAAAATTTTGCAGGTTCATACGGAAGAAGGGGATCAATATCTAGTGGTCAAAAAGACTGGAATGTCATTGCATGACGGTGTCTACCCCAGTCCAGATGTTATCTACAAGTCTAACTCAGCCACACTCCTTGGAATATTCACTGGCGAAATTCCATTCAAGGATACCATGAAGGATGGCAGTTTAGAAGTAATCGGAGCCGCCCATGAGAGCGACGCTCTTGCAAATCTAATACTAGTTGCAATGATGGGTGCAATGTAGGAGGGCTTAGAGTGGAGATAAACAAGATTGCAGTCATCGGAGCTGGCCTAATGGGTGCCGGAATCGCCTATGTATCTGCAGGGAAAGGATACCATGTTACAATGGTAGACATCACGGAAGCAGCCGTTGACGCCGGGATGGAGAGAATAAGGAACGACGTGATGACTGGAGTAGATAAAGGCAAGCTCTCACTTAATGATGCACAGAGTCTCATGGGGAACTTGAGAACAACCACTTCGAATGCTGAAGCCTGCAAAGATGCCGATCTGGTCATCGAGGCAATCTTTGAGAATATGGAGGTCAAGAAGAAGGTGTTTGCAGAACTGGACAAGGCAGCCCCGCCTCATGCCATTCTGGCGAGCAACACTTCAACACTAAGCATTGACGAGATTGCATCTGCAACAGGTCGTCCTGAGAAAGTTGTGGGTATGCACTACTTCTCTCCGGTTGCAGCTATGAAGCTACTTGAAATCGTTGTTGGCGAAAAAACCAACAATGATACGGTTGCAGCAGCAGTTGCCGTCGGACAGAAACAGGGAAAGACTACAGTAAAGGCGAAGAATAGTCCTGGATTCATCGTCAATAGAATTCTCATACCTGCCATGAGAGAAGCAGTACTCCTCTATGAGGGCGGAGCTGCCACGAAAGAGGAGATAGATAATGCCATGACAACCATTGCCAAGTATCCCGCAGGTCCATTTGCACTTGGTGATTTTGTTGGACTGGATATCGCGTACAATAGTGCAAGCACACTCGAACGGGAACTTGGTGACTGCTTTAATGTTCCTGCAACTCTCAAGAAGCTAGTTGAATCAGGAGCACTTGGCACAAAGACCAAGAGAGGGTTCTATAGCTATGGTGGAGAACGAGATGAACCTGAACCTCCCAAAGGTGCAGATCCTCAGTGGATAGTTACTCAGCTTATGATGCCAACCCTTAGGACAGCTATGATTCTAGTCGATGAGGGAATTGCTGAGGAGAAGGATATTGATCTTGCGATGAAACTAGGCGCATCATACCCGGAGGGACCGTTTGAAACACTCCACAGGATTGGCCGTGACAAGGTCAAAGCTGCGCTTGAGAAGTTGTATGAAGAGCGCGGCGAGTGTTATTCTGTCCCTAAGTACATAGGATAAGAGAAAACTGGCAAGGAAACCTCCTTGCCTTCCCCTTTCTTTTTCTTCACATCAAGTCGAAGAGAGAATCGACATTCTGTTATGGTCTGGATTTATTAGGTGCATGTATCTCTCTCCTTGGTAGAATCTTCATAGAAGGTGATTAAAATTCCAGAGTATGCTACCATGCTTTATTCAAAGGAGGGCTCGTTTCTCTCTCCTGTGAAAAATGTCGCTGTCATAAAGATGAATCGAGTGGACGCCATGAACAGCATCAATGACCAATTTCTCAATGATCTTGTTGCTGCTCTGCAGGAGGCTGAAAGAGATCCTGACGTTCGTTCGATTGTTATAGCTTCTGCACATGATAAGGTATACTCGACTGGAGCTGACCTAAAGACAGCTCAAGGTTTTCTTGGAAAACCAGACGAGGTTAAACCCTTACTTGAAGAAGGCCAGCGAGCTATTGATACAATTGCTAGGCTAAGCAAGCCGGTAATTGCTGCGATTAATGGGCTATGTCTCGGAGGCGGTACAGAGATAGCACTTGCTGCAGATATTCGTATTTGTGAAACTGAAGCAAAGATCGGAACACCTGAAGTTAGTCTTGGACTAATACCTGCTTGGGGAGGTTGCACACGTCTTCCAAGAATTGTTGGTCTTGGCAAGGCGATGGAAATAATCCTTACAGGCGGCGCAATAACCGCGGAGGAAGCTCTGGCGATAGGTCTTGTCAGTAAAGTAGTAAACAAAGACGAGCTGCTGAGTCAGGCAATGTGGTATGGTGCAAAGCTTGGTGGGAACGCCCCAGTTGCTCTGAAATGGGCGAAAGAAGCTACACACAAAGCTTTCGAAGAATCATACGACAAGAATCACGAATTTCAGACTGAGGCTGGTGTTGCACTTTTCAATACCAAAGACCTTGGAGAGGGAATAGCTTCCGTTTTTGAAAAACGACGCGGAAAATTCACAGGTCAGTAGACTCTTGTGTAGGTTGGGGGCAACCCCACCTACATACTATTTTTGCTCTGATTTTCTCCAAATATACATTGAATAATGCCTGACATCCTCATATCCAAGGGATTCGTATAGTTGCTTTGCTACATTCTTCTTGGTAACATCAAGATTGATTCTCTCGAGTGCCTGTTCCTTTTCCATCATTTTCTTCATGGAATATATGAGTAGAGCTCTGCCCAACCCCATCCTGCGAAGCTCTTTTGAAATGCAAATATCAGGTATGTACCCTGTATCATCAGTAGTCATTGTTAGGAAGCAAACGCCTGCAGGTGATTCATTATGCATCAATACTTGGGATAGTAGTGGCTTATAGACTCCGTATCTATTTTGTTCAATCCTCTCAATGAGAGCCAGGACATTACTAAAGCTTCCAAAGAAATCTGGGAAGACTTCAACATCGATATTTCCTATGTTTGAATAGAAAACCAAATCCGCGATTGCATCCCTCATGCTCTCCTCGTAAACTTGAAAATAATAGCCATCAGGGAGAATTGGAGACTTCAGCTCATCTATTCTGTCACGTGTAAGAGTCATATGCTTTCGGTCATATTTCTTGAATCCCTTTTCCTCGAAATACCCTCCAAGTGTATCACTGACAGCCCCGCCACTGGAGCCACTAAACTTAACGATAGAAGATGAATGTGATAGATATTCAAATCCATGTTCAAAGAGCATTCGTTCCTCGTAGATGATATCATCAGCCATTTCATCAACAAACAGTGCATTGATAGTAGAGGATTGGTTGCCCAGAGCTATAAATCCAATAGGTTTGCCATTTTCATATTTCGCAAAGACCTTCAGGTTATTTGATACAATTGCTGATTTGATACGTTCTGTGAATGAGGATGATGATTGAAAGAAACCTATTTCTCTGCTCTTCTGAAATGAATCTATGAGGAACTCAAATTCGCCAAACGTGTCTATGGTAACTTCGCGAATCATGAATCTTTATTGACATATTAGTATCAAAGCAGTTGAGTTTGACGCAATTGTTTCATCAAAGCCAAGTTTGATATACATTAGGGGCAAGATTATGACGAATTCAACTTCGTTGACCTTCAATCCGTCAACCTTAAGATGTGCTTCTCAGATGATTCTTATCGAATGTTGAAGTTTGAGAATCTTCTTCAATGAAACAGAAGGTTCCTCACGGAGGAAAAGAAATGGCGAGAAAAGTCGCTGTTGTGGCTGGAGGCCACAGCAAGTTCGGAAAGCGGAAAGATGCCACGATGAGAGAGCTGTGTGCTGAAGCATACAAGCCTATCTACGATGAAGGCATCACACAAGACAAGATCGATGCCAGTGTCCTATCATATGCTGCTTCGCAGTTTACTGGGCAAGGCGCAGGTTCAGCCCTGATAGCGGACTATATCGGTATTCAGGACAAGCCACATCTTAGAGTGGAATCTGCGTGCACAACAGGAACTGCCTCACTTAGGGCTGCATGGGGAATGGTTGCTTCTGGTTTGTATGATGTCATGTTGGTGCTGGGAGTCGAACAGATGAATAGAGTGTCATCAGCTACCGCTACAGAGTATATGTCTCAAGCAGGTGATATGCGGTGGGAATATCCTTACGGAATTTCATTCCCAGCTTTTTATGCGCTCATGGCTTCAAGATATATGCATGAATATGGAATGACACATGATACACTTGCGAAGATTGCTGTTAAATCACATCACTACGGAGCACAAAATCCCAAGGCGCATTTACCAAAAGAGGTTTCATTTGAAGAGGCAAATAATGCAATTCCTATCTGTAGACCTCTCAACCTCTATGACTGTAGTCTAATTACAGATGGAGCAGCTGCTGTTGTGATTGCGGCTGAGGATAGAGTCAAAGAGTTCACTGACAGACCTATGTGGATCAAAGGAATCGGTGCAGGTGCTTCAGAGATGATGATTCAAGATAGGACAAGTTTAACTTCGATTCCAGGTGCAAAGAGGGCAGCAAAGGCAGCATACGAAATGGCTGGATTGAAACCTGAAGATATCAATATGGCGCAGGTTCATGATTGCTTCACTATCGCTGAATTAATTGCGTATGAAGACTTGGGATTTGTAGAGCCCGGAAAAGGTCCCGAATTTGTCGAAAACAAGGAGAACTACCACACAGGACGAATGCCCGTTAACTGTGATGGAGGTCTCAAGAGCAAGGGTCATCCATTGGGTGCAACAGGTGTGTCAATGACCTATGAGATTCTGAAACAGATGCGAGGTGAGGCTCAGAACCCATCTCGGCAAATCAAGGATGTAAAATATGGACTTGCGCACAATGTTGGGCAATCTGGGCAATTTGTTAATATCTTCATTTTCGAAAGAGGGTGGTCATAAATGGCAGAACAGAAAGAACTCTATCTTGGATACGCCACTGACAAGGCTGTAACACCTTTTATGCAGAAATTCCTTGAAGCTTTGGATAATGAAAATCTAATGATGAGTAAATGTACATCATGTGGCACTGAGTTTCTTCCCCCGCGGCAGCATTGTCAGAAGTGCTTGAGTGAATGTGAGCTCAAGCCCTTTACAGAAAAAGAAGCAAAGCTTAGATCATATGTTGTAGTTGACTTCGCACCAGAGAGTCTCTCTGCAAGAGCGCCATATGTTGTTGCAATTGGTGAGTTTCCGTCAGGCAAGAGACTAACCGCTCATATCACAAATCTCATGAGCATGCCCGAAGTTGGGATGACTCTCAAGTTGGGCTTCGAGAAAGTTGACGACAAGAAAATAACATACAAGTGGCTCAGTTAGCAGCTCTGAGGGCAGATTTGCCCTCAGCCTCCTTTTCTTTTGATTTATTGGACATTGCAGAGTACTCCAACACAGTCGCCATTTTGGATGTTCTCGCAACTGACTTCAGGGTTGAAAGGTAAATTCTTGAGGGCTCTATACAATCGCTGTCTTCAAGCTCATGGACAGCTTCGTCTATGATTTCAACGGCATCTTGTATCCTTTTCTTTCCATCATTTCTGCGATATCCTGAAAATACAATATAGTCCGGCACAGGATTCCTGATTGCCTTTAGGAGCAAATTCTCCTCTGTCACAGTTGTCTTCATTTCATAGGAGCTCACTAAGGAGTTTCTCATGGCAAGAAGAGATTCCACTAGTACACTATTTTTATCAGACCGCTGCAAATACACTCTCTCTCCGATTGACCTCGGCGTGTGTGTGGTGGAAGAGCAAACGACTAGATAAATATGTATCATGAAATCTGATAATTCTTATTTCTAAGCAGATGCCTCAAGAATTCGCGCCCATTGCTTTACCATTGATACCGATTTCATTGTTTTTGCATAGATTTCTGATGGCGACGGGTCTTCTCCTTCGTCAAGTAGCAGCAATGCATAGTCAATGACTTCTAGTACATCGCGAAGTCGTCGTATTCCTTCGTTTCTTCTATAATCCGAAAACACGAAGTAATCTGTCTTCTTCTCAGACCAAGCTTCAACAAATAGGGCTTCTTCTAGAAGAGCACTGCCAAATTCATATGAGCTCTCCAAGGATTGTCTTAGTGCCAGAAGAGACTCTCTACAGACCTCTCTTAGCATTCCTCCGCTCATTATCCATCCCTACCTAGGCTAGCCAATTAGTTGGCCAATCACGTAATGCTATCGTACTTAAAAGCCATTGCTAAGAATGCTTAATTAGGGGCCTTAATGGAGGTAGGGTGTATTCAGGAGGAATATGTTATGTCCGAAGAGATAGTACTCTATGAGGAAATTGGAAGCGTTGCTAAAATCACAATTAATCGGCCTAGCAAATACAACGCCCTGAATGTCAGTGTTGTTAACAGAATATCTGAAATGATGAAAAAAGCTGAGAACGACCCTAGGATCAGGGTGGTTGTCCTTACTGGAGCAGGTGACAAAGCGTTTGCAGCTGGAGCTGATATTTCAGAGTTTGTTGATAAGACAGGAGAAGAAGTGAAACCGTTAGTGCAGAATGGTCAGGGTCTTTGCACCTATATAGAATCTATGTCTAAGCCTGTAGTCGCCGCCATCAATGGATTTGCCCTAGGAGGCGGCTGCGAGATTGCCATGGCATGTGATATTCGTTATGCTTCTGCAAATGCTAGGTTCGGTCAACCAGAGATTAATCTTGGGATTATTCCGGGATACGGTGGGACAGTACGTCTACCTCGTCTCGTAGGATTAGGAATGGCGAAAGAGCTTGTATATTCGGGAGATAATATCAAAGCAGACGAAGCACTCCGAATTGGATTGGTTAACAAGGTCTTTGCCACTATTGATGAACTTCACGCAGGAACAATGGAAATGGCAAATAAACTGGCAACAAAGCCAGGTGTAGCTTTAAAGCTAGCTAAGCAGTCCTTGAATAAGGCATGGGAAGTTCCTCTAGCAGAGAATCTTGGATTTGAAGTTGATGTATTCTGTGTGACCTTTGACACAGAGGATAAAGTTGAAGGTGTCGATGCATTTCTCAACAAACGCGAAGCCAAGTTCTCTCACAAATAAGTAGTCATCAGGATTCTTCTCTTGAATTTGAGGAGAATCCCTTGCCTACTTGAGGTATATTGTTGTCCCATCAAAATCGATGATTCCCCTCTCTACCATATCTTCAACATGCTTGAGCAGCATATATTCCTCAAAGATTACATACGGTGCATATGGTATGCGCGGATAAATAGTCGGGATGCTGGCCAACTTCTCAATTGTGTCGAGTCCCTCGCCTATTGATTTTATAATCTTCTTTTCTCTAGTATCAATTACAGCAAGATAGTTCTGAAGTTTGTGGGGTATATCCTCCACCACTGGATCTATGAGGTGACTACTAATTCCTACTTTGGGCTCAAAATCAATAACCTTCTTTATTGATTTGCGGAAATCAGAAATATTGCTCACAAGGTTTCCATACCATGGTCCAAACTGTGTAAGATCGATGTCAACAAGAAGAAGGGTTTCATAGCCGTTAACACCGATAATGGTATGGTCATGTGTATGTCCAGGTGTGTGAATAGGAATGAGCCGTGTGTCGCCAATGCCTATTGATTCTCCATCGGCGAAAGTCCCTGTTACTTCGTAGTCGGCAAAGACGTGAGGCATAATGGATTCTATATATTGCCTCCATACATCATAGAGTCTATGCTCCTTGATTCCATAGACCTCAACGATGCCGCCAATCGTTTCTATGCCTTTCTTTGCCAGCGGATGACAGATAATATCGCAGTTGGATTGAAGCTGAATTGATGCAGCGTGCCCTTTGTGATCAATGTGGAAATGTGTGAGGATAATCTGCTCTATATCAGCAATCGAATGTCCTAAGTCTGCAAGTGTTTTTGAAATGTTCTCAACGCTTGTACCCGCATCAACTAGTGTTAGTGGAGATTCATCAACTACAAGACTATTTGCCTCTGGAAACCTTGCTCGATTCTCTCCTCTAACAAGGTGAACATTCGGAGCGACTTCAATATGAATGGAATAATTCGCCGACATTGCTAATGCGATTATTGGATGGGTTTGATAACTGTGTCGGGGGAAATCCAATTAAGATGGATGGAGATTCATTTTGGACAATGGTCAGAAAAAAAGTCGCTACCATGAATAGGTGATGAGATTGAGCAGTCGTATCTTTGCAGTATTTGATATTGGAACCACCGGAGCTAGGTCAGTCCTTGTCGATGAAGAGGGGAGAGAGCTGTCTAAGGCATACGAAGAGTATCCTCCAATACCTCGAGAGCTTAATATTCACGAACAACTTTCTGATACCTTTTGGCGTACTGCCTGCAATACAATGCAAAGAGCAATCACGTCACTAGATGCAGGAGCAGATGCTATTTCAGGCGTCATCGTCGCCACAACAAGAGATTGTCTCACTCCTGTTGACAAAATGGGCAACCCTTTGGGACCCACAGTCACATGGGTCGACAACAGGTCCACTGCAAAAAGCAAGGAGATGATGGCAGAAATAGGACCAAGAAAGAGCTGCAACAAACTCATGTGGTTTATTGAGAACAAACCCACCCTCTTTGCCAAAGCATACAAGTTCATCCATCTTGATGCTTTCATTAATAACAGACTGTGTGGGGAAATGGTCAGCGAACCAGCAAACGCGCGATATGGTCCAATTGATCATGAAACACTTCAGTGGTCTGAGGAGCTCTGCCAAGCAACAGGCATTCCTATTGAGAAACTCGTTGAGATTGTTTCTCCGGGGCAAATCATTGGAGAGATCTCCAAAGAAGCAGCCAAGGTGACAGCACTACGTTCAGGAACCCCAGTGATAATGGGAAGCGGTGACCAGCAGTGTTCAGCATTAGGAACTGGTACAATTAAGACTGGGCTCGTGAAAGCAACTACCGGCACTGGGACATTTGTGATTACTCACACAGAGGAACACATCGAGGACCCCTATGTTATGTTCTCGAATCCTTCAGCAATGCCTGGAAAATGGATTCTTGAAGGTGCCATTCCCGGAACCGGCCTTGCCTATAAGTGGTACCGAGACAATTACTGTGAATCAGAAATTGCACAAGCGGCTAAATCCAACAGAGATGTCTATGATTTGATCGAATCTTCTGCTGCATCCGTCCCTGCAGGTAGTGATGGTCTCGTTGTGTTTCCTTTCATGGCATACAACAAAGGCATTTTCTATAACCTTGGCTTCAGACATACCAAAGGGCATGTTGCTAGGGCAATCATGGAAGCAAATGGATTGGGTATACGCATGTATATAGAGATGCTTGAGGGAATGCTTGATGTTGAATTCGAAGAAATGAGAATTGATGGCGGAGGCTCGAATTCCCCATTGTGGAGGCAGATTCAGGCCGATTGTACGAATAAGACAGTTCTTCTTCCAAAATCAAAGGACTCGACTGCCATTGGAGCAGCAATGCTAGGAACGGTAGGCACAGGAATCTATGGCGATTTTGAGGAGGCGGTATCGAATATGTTTCAAGTTCAAGAGCGACGAAAGCCCATACCTGAGAATTATGATGTCTACACACAACTATACACTGTCTTCAACCAATTGCTAATAGCTGAACTACCTGCATTAATTGAACTAACATCATAGGAAATGAATCCGAAAGCCTTCTATTGTCCTTGGTACTGAGTTCCCTTGTTCAGTCTAAAACAGAAAGGCCGAACTCATAGGAGATATCATCCCTTTGACAGAGTATGAAGTTATTGTCATAGGTGGCGGCAGTACAGGAACTGCAGTGGCTAGAGATTGCGCAATGCGCGGAATGAGTACATTGCTACTTGAACGAGATGATATTGCATCAGGCACAGCTGGGACCTCTGCAGGCATGATAAGCTCAGGTTTCAAGTATTATAGCGAACCAGAGGTTATGGATATCTGCTCACATGAAGTCATGCATCTGCGGCATATTGCCCGACATATTGCAGCCAAACTACCAATTCTCTTCCCAATAATGGATCTTGGTGAGCTCGGATCAGCCAGAGGTGGGATGATGGAATATGAAAAGCGAGTAAAAGAACGAGGTGTCCCACCTTTCTTGATTCTTACACCTGAAGACTCTCGGATGATTGAACCAATGTTGCACCCTGATATAATTGCGAGTGGGTATATTGAAGAGTTTTTCATTGATCCTTTCCGGCTCTGTATTCTGCAAGCAAAAGACGCCCAAGGACATGGTGCTGACATTCGGACATATTGCGAAGTTCTGGAAATCAATAGGGCGAATGGGAGAGTTGAGGGTGTTACATACTTCAATAGATTGACTGGCACAGTTGAAACCGCCAAATGCAAGGTCCTGGTAAATGCGGGTGGTCCTTGGGCCGATAGAATTGCTAAGCAGGCTGGACTTGATTTTGAATTGCGTCTAAACAAAGGCGCCCATATCATTCTTGACCGGCGTGTTGTAAATGTTGGAATTTCAACAAGGGCAGTAGATCGAAGATGGGCATACATGTTTCCACATGAAAACACCACTCTTATTGGTACTACGGCACTTGATACATGGGAAGACCCGGATCAGCTGACTACTACTCAAGATGAGATTGAATATCTTCTGAAAAGCCTAGAATTTGTTATTCCTTCTATTCGAGATGCGAGGATAATTCGTACAATGGAAGGCGTGCGTCCTATGGCTCCAATTTGGAAGGTGCCAGAGGATGAGGTTACTCGAGGATATGAAATAGTTGATCACGAGAAAGATGGTATAGATGGTTTTCTCTCATTTATCGGCGGCAAACTTGTAATGTGTCGCCACATGGCAGAAAGCGTCACAGACATGGTCGCCAAGAAACTTGGTAACACCTCTCCATGCAGAACACACTTGGAACCTCTCCCTGGGAACGAGGATGACATCGATGTCCTTTCGATTGCTAATGAATTTGGTATTTCGCAGCATGCAATTGAGCGATTACGGGCAAGACGAGGTACTGAGATAGGAGAGATTCTCAAGTTGACCAACGACCATCCTTCATGGAAGTCGAACGTATGTACATGTGAACCTGTAATAGAAGCCGAGCTTAGATACGCGATTCGCAACGAATTTCCGCAGACTCTGAACGACTTAAGACGACGTGTTAGGCTTGGCACAGGTCCTTGTCAAGGCACATTCTGCACATACAAAGCCGCTTCAATCATGGCAGAAGAGATGGAACTCAACGGACGGCAATTTCAGAATGATATCATGGATTTCCTGTCTGAAAGATGGAAAGGAAAACGTCCGCCCATTCGAGGTATTGCACTTGCTCAAGAAGAACTTGTTCAAGGGATCTATGCATGTGTAGCAAATTTGGACCACACGAATATAGACTATGAACCTAAGCCTTGGGAGGACGCCTCTAAATGAATCTTGAAACAGATGTACTCGTAGTAGGAGGAGGAATGGCAGGGCTAGTTGCTGGCATAACTGCGTTACAGGAAGGAGCAAAGAGTATTGTTGTTCGCAAAGGTCAAGGAGCTACTGCAGACTCATCAGGTGCCATAGATGTTGCAGGGTATCTTCCTGGCGGTGAGGCACCATTTATCTCTCCTATTGAGGGTCTATCTGCATACGCGTCATTGCTTCCTTTTCATCCATACACAATTCTTGGCCGTACTGAATTTGGAGAAACAGATATCGAATTAATCGTTGATATTGTTCGCGAGGCTATCGATTGGCTCAAGAATAGTTTAGATAATTCTCACTCCTCTCTTATTGGATCGATTGACTCCAACATTGGTGCTCTATCCATCCTAGGTACTTGGAAACCTACGTGCCTTCTTCAGAAAACAATGCACACCGAGCATCTTGGGAATGAAGACGAAGTGCTTCTTTTTGCCGGAATTGCGGGTATGCCTAGTTTCGTTCCTTCATCCACAGCCAAGTCATTCATTGATTTGGTAATGTCTAGCGGAATTGGTACAAGAAAAGTTGTCCATACCATCATGGAAGATTTGAGCATTTCAAAACAGCCAAACCTCACAGAAATTGATGTGGCACGATTCATCGAAACCGAAGCAGGTCTCTTAGAAACTGCAAAATCATTGAAAAACCACGTTCAGAAATCGGGTGCAAGTCTTGTCGCTATTCCTGCAGTCATGGGAGTAGAAAATCCGCAAAAGGTGCGAGAATACCTGGAGAACGAAATCGGTGCAGAAGTATTCGAGCTGATTTCGTTTCCCCCTTCTGTTCCGGGATATCGCCTGCAGCGGTCGCTAGAATCATTATTTGAACGAGCAGGTGGCAAGCTAATGATGGGATACCAAGCATCTAGTTTTGAAAAAGAGGGTACAATCATATCATCAATACATCTGAAAGGACCTAGGAGAACAATCGAGGTCGAAACGAAATCTGTTGTTCTTTGCACGGGTAAATTCATCGGACAGGGTCTCATCAGCCAGAGGATGGGTATTGAAGAGTGCCTATTTGGTTTGCCAGTTTTTGATTCAGATCATATACCAGTCAAAGATACACGCCCAGAGAAGATGACAAATGTACTCTCTATTCAAAAAGAAGGCCATACCCTCTTTGGATGTGGAATCGGATATGACTCATCTCTCAAACCTATTGATTCCAATGGCAATGTTTACGCATCGAACCTTCATGCTGCAGGCTCCATTCTTTCTGGGTACAATTATACGGCTGAGAAGAGCGGCTTAGGCGTTGCCTTGACGACTGGGAGAGTAGCAGGCAAACGAGCCGCTGGGGCTCAAAAGGAGGTGCCTTCATGACAGAAGAAGAAAACTATGAATATGTCAAAGAAACGCTAAAAGAGGAGTATATAGTTTCCTTCAAAAGCGAAGACCTTCACATCATCAAAAGCATTGAATCTTGTATAAACTGTGGAATTTGCTTATACCATTGCCCAGTTATTAGGGCTGTAGGGGTGCATCGCTTCACTGGTCCTAGAGGTATCGCGGTTGAATTGAGTCGCTCCCCGCCGGAATACTGGTCTTCTGCTGATAGAATCTATCTTTGCACTGGTTGTGGAACATGTCGTGAGGTTTGCCCCAATAATGTCAACATTCCTGAGATAGTCCATCTCATTCGTGCCAGAATCTTCATTCAGAAACCAGCTTTGGTGCCAACCAGTTTGAAGAGTCAGGTTGAAATTCTTCGAGAACATGACCTCGCATTTGAACCGTGGGATGACCCTCAAGAAAAGATAGACAGTCGCCTTATGCGTCTGCAACGTTTTGGCTTACCTATTATTGAGGATCGAACAGTTTCTGGAGCAGATGTCTTATTCTATCCTGGCTGCCAGGCTGAAGAGCGTGCTCAGGAAGTTCGAGAAGCTGCTAAGACCATATTTGAATACTTCAATATTCAGTATACGCTCCTTGATGAGATGAGCTGTTGCGGATTGCCATCCGCTCTTGCCGGAGACCATGAAAAAACCGAAGATCTCACCAAAAAACTAAGAAAAAAGGTTGATAGTCTCCGGGTAAAGAAGATTGTCACAACATGCGCTGGGTGCACTTCAAATTTAGGTGGGATTGCCGAAAGAGAGAATTGGGGCATTCCTGTTCTACATATGCTGGAATATCTTGTTGAGGAAATTGGGATTGAAGCACTGTCTTCTTCCTTCAAAAAGAAGACCAAATCAGATCCTGTTACTGTTACGGTGCATGACCCCTGCCACCTAATTCGACACACTTCACGTCAGGTAATGGACTATGCGGATTTGATCCTGAAAGCCATCCCCTCTGTTCAAGTGAACAGGTCGTCACTTCATGATTCATGTTGTGGCGGCGGAGGTCTTGTAGGCAGACATTCTCCAGATGTAGCTAGAGGCATTGTGAAGGAAAATGTGAGGGCAATTTCATCAACAGGAGCGCATCGTGTAGTAACACCATGTCCGTTATGTACCGCCCAGCTAGAAGAGAATCTTCACAGGCAGGGCAGCAGCATTGAGGTAGATGATTTGACCGTCTTTATAGCTCAGTCACTTTCGCAGGAGGAGTAAAGATATGCTTGATGCAAAAGCTAGGAATCTCTTGGCCAAGAAAATTGCCAAAGTAATTGGCGATGAGTATGTTACAATTCAGGAAACTGATGCTATCCTGCATGCTCATGATGCATGGCCATTAAGTCTGGCAAAGATACGGGCTGGCGAGGTGCTTGCGCTTGCAGATATAGTCGCATTCCCCACAAGCACTGAAGAGGTTTCGAGAATTCTCCATCTCTGCAATGAATCCAAAGTCCCAGTTGTTCCTGTAGGTGGCGGTGCTGGTTCTTGCGGCGGTAGTCTTCCTATCTATGGCGGAGTACAGCTTGACCTCAAGAGAATGGATAGAATCCTCCATGTTGATCACGAATCATTGCTTGTCAAGGTTGAGGCAGGAGTTGTAGGCATTGACTTGGAAGAATCGCTGAATAGATTTGGGTATACAATGGGGCACACTCCAACGTCATTAAGGGCCTCAAACATTGGTGGTTTCATCGCTACGCGATCGGGTGGCTCGATGTCATCTTTGTATGGCAAGATCGAAGATTTAACACTGGGGATTCAAGTTGTTCTTCCTGATGGAACTGTGATAGAAACAAAAGCAGTTCCAAGACATTCAGTTGGCCCAGATTTGAAACAGCTATTCATAGGATCTGAAGGCACACTTGGAGTCATTACTGAAGCCACCCTACGGATTTTTCCTCTACCCGAGGAACGTCGATTTCGGAGCATGAGTTTTCCCAGCGTCCACACAGGATTGGAAGCAATTCGAGAAATATTCCGTGTGGGGATTCAGCCCTCAATTGTAAGATTATATGATCCAATAGACACCGCCATATCAATGGGCTCTGACTTTGAAATTGAAGAAGAATCATGCATGCTATTGCTTGCTTTTGATGGCTCCCTAAAGCAAGTAGATCTCGATGAGGAGGTTTCTGTTAACATATGTCTATCTCATGGTGCTCAAGATTATGGGGATGGTCCCTCAAGGAGATGGTGGGAGCATCGGTATGACATGTACTATCCGACCAAATTCACAACCGCGGGCTATTCAATTGGTGATACAATTGATATTGTAGCCACATATGACAAGCTAGAGAATGTCTACCATGGCATGAAGGAGGCTATGGAAAGCGAAGGAGCAATTGTGCTATCCCATTTCTCACATATGTATCAGAATGGGGGGAGCATCTACATGATTTTCTTTTCTTCTCAGCCCGATGCAGAGAGTGCTTGGGAAACCTATCGCCGCATATGGGACAGAGGCATTGAAGCGTGTTTGAAGGAAGGTGGTATGATGAGCCATCAGCATGGTGTGGGTCTCTCTAGGAGCACTTATACTGAATCTGAGCTGGGATCAGGATTCGAAGTGCTAAGGGTGATTAAAGATGTACTCGATCCGCATGGTATTATGAATCCTGGAAAACTCGGGCTGGGGGTAAGGAAATGATGGATTCAGAAACCCAAGCTGAGCAAGTACGAATGTGTGCCTCATGCCCTAAGATGTGCCGTCATATATGCCCGACATTCAATGCATGGAGGTCTGATTCTCCAACACCCCATGGCAGAGCCCTGCTACTTCATTATGAGAACATTGGAACTCGTAAATTGGATAAACGTGCAATCGAAGTCCTCTATCAATGTCTGGAGTGCAGTCATTGTCTGACCTGGTGTGTGCCGGGAATAGACATTGCATCTATCATTGAATCTGCACGAACTCGCATTGTATCTCAAAATCGACATCCCAAAGAACTTGATAGAATGAGGGATTCTATCATTAATAGTCATAATCCATTTGATGAGCCGCATGCCAATCGGAATTCTTGGTTTCATCCAAAAAGGAAAGGCGTCAAGAGTATCATCTATTTCTCAGGTTGCACAGCATCATATAGAGAGCAAAGCATCGCCAAAGACACCGTGGAGTTGCTTGAGTTTCTCGATTATAGGGTTAACTTATCTCCTGACGAGTTTTGCTGTGGGTCCCCATTATTCAGAACAGGATTTGACAAAGATGCTCGTTCTCAGGCCGAGCATAATGTAAAGGTATTGAATTCCATGGATGGGGATATTATTGTCGCAACTTGTCCTGGATGCTATCGAGCCCTCGTAGATGATTATTCTCTTCTAGGATTCGACTTGAATAAGCCTGTAGAACACATTAGTCAACTGCTTGATCATGAACTTCAAGACACCAAAGATCTCATGCCCGGAAAACGAATTACTTACCATGACCCTTGCCATCTTGGACGGCATAGAGGAGAGTACGAAGCACCTCGGAGTGTTATCAAAAAGATCACCGGGCATGAACCTATTGAAATGGAACGGAATAGAGATAATGCCACCTGCTGTGGAAATGGAGCTGGACTTCGAACGCTTTTTCCTGAATATGCACAAAAGATTGGAAGTTCACGTCTTCAGGATGCCAGACAAATAGAAGCCGAATTAATCGTCACAGCGTGTCCATTCTGCAAGAACATGCTTGAGAAGGAATCAAAGGAACAAATAGAAGTGCTGGATTTGCCCGAGCTAGTGCTTGGAATATTAAAGAGCCGCGAGGCAAAACATGATTAGGAAATACGGTTCAATCCGCGAGATGCAAAATGGAGAGAGAGGAACTCCTAAGATTAAAAATACGCCTATTGACCGAAGGCGTAAGGCTACCTGAAGGAATTTCAACAGGTAGAAAAGGAGGCGCCGGCCCAGTCGGAGCTAGATACTTTCTATTGCCAGATGGAAGTACAATAGGTATCCCAATCCGTGGGGGAAGAGTGGCTGAAACCTTCAATTCTGCAAATCTTGAGCAGACAGAAACTAAGGGTATGTGGCTTTATGATTCCAAGTATCTGCTAACAGAGGTTCCCAGACCCGCATTCTACGATATGAGAACTGAAGACTCGATTGAATTCAGCAAACTTGCGCTTCTTCATGGTAGTGATTGCCTCGCGACAACAGTTCTTCAGGAATGCAAATACTGGGGGTCTGGAGAGCAATGCAAGTTTTGCACAATTCCCACATCGTATCTCGCTGGAAGCACAACAAAGGAAAAGACTCCCTCTCAAATCGCACAAATAGTTGCTCAAGCTGAGAGCGATGGAATAATCAAACACATCCTACTCACCACTGGAACTAGTGAGGAGCCCGACATGGGTGTAGGTAGGATGGTCAATATTGTAAGTGAAATCAGGAAACTCAGCAATCTGCCAATTGCGGTTCAATTTGAACCACCAGATGATTTGACACAAATTGATTCGCTGGCAAAAGCGGGAGTCAATGCTGTTGGTATTCATATTGAGAGTGCAGATGAGGAAATTAGGATGCGGGTGTGCCCAGGAAAATACGATCATGCATCCCGTGAAGACTATATTGCCGCTTGGGATTATGCTCGGCGTTTCTTTGCTAAGGGCGATGTTTCCACTTTCTTACTATATGGACTAGGTGAGGATGAGGAGAAGACATTGGAATTCTGTGATTTTATTGCGAGCAAAGGTGTTTTCCCCATTGTAACGCCAGTAAGACCAGCTCTTGGAAGTCAGCTGGCAGAATACATTCCATCTTATGTTGGAAATCTTGATCACGTTGTTGAATTCTATAAGCGCCTTGGTAAAATTCTAGTTAAACACGAATTGGATCCAAGAGCTACAGCGGGTAGCTGTTCCCGATGTGGTGGCTGCACTCCAATTCAAGAGGCATATAATTGGGCGTCGCAAGAAATCTAACCAAGAAGTAGAGTTTTATTTGAATTTGTTACTAAGAGGATTGATTGCCATGTCCGGTTATCCTGAAGAAGAAATCCGCATTGTCGAATTTGGAGAACAGGATGCCAAGGAAATATCAGAACTCTTCGCAACTGTCTGGCCTTTTGCAGTTGAATACCCCGAAGAGTGGCGAAAAAAACGCATGTACTCACCAGAGCAGATTATCTCAGAGATGCGAGAAGGATATCACTATTTTGGAGCAAGATTGGAAGGCAAGATCGTGGGAGTCTACAAAGCTATAATCACTGAAAAGGGCCTATTTGGAGAACATCAAACTGTGAGTCTTGTTTGTCGGAATACGGGTTTAGCATCTGCGATGTATATCCAGTTTGCTGAATTTGGACGAAAGAATGGCTGCGAACGAAACTACTGCAACATACTTGTCGGGCAGGTATCTAGTGAAAAGCTCATGAAACGATTTGGATTCAAAGCTTGGGGGGAGCCATATGAACAACACAAGGGTATGCAGGTCCAGTTGTATGAGCGACCTCTGAAAGATATTGAGTAACCTTTGCAATGAGCATTCATTTTATCTAATGTCGCCTACGTATTGAGTACTGAGTGACATGAATAAGAGAGAGAGGTCTCCATCTTTCCGTGGAAGCGGACTTTGGCCGATTGCCTACGCAGTTTCATCAATACGAAAGAATGCATCAAAAAGCATAGGAATTGCGGTGATTCTCGGTTTAGGTCTCTCTTTAATTCCGGCTGTCATGACATGGACTTCTACGGGAATTCGCATTGAAGTAAACGAGTTTGTTGATGAAACTGTATATCAGCTTGGCATGAAGCCAATAAACTACGAAGAAGCAAATGGCTATGATCTCCTTCTCGCAGCAGAACAACTCTACTCATCTCATCCTTGGGTGAAATCCATTGATCGAATACTGTCAACTGTCTGTATAGTTGATGGCCCTCCTGAAGCTGCTGAGGTATATCCACTGAACCAAGATCTCTACTATACTCAAGGGTATAAGGATGCTAGAATTATTCTTGCGGATTCAAATACTTTGGAGCGTTGGAAACCCCTATTTAATTGGAGGGGTGATTTTCGAATCGGCACCAATCAGGTGGTTGTTTCTGAAGTATTCATTGATTATCTTGAGATTGCTACTGGGCGAAGGGTGCAAATTGGAGATGTTATTGACATAGAAATTGTACTTGGCGCACATGGGCCATTTCCAAACATGCGCGGCAACCGAGGGCATTCTTTGCAGAATTTGACTATAGTCGGAGTTTATGAGCTGAGTTCAGGTACAAGTGTTTTCAGTAATGCATTCATCAGCATGTCTCGAAAGCTTGTCGATCCATTCGCATATCCTCAGCCAGTTTTGGGAGTATCTGATTCTGTCATTGTAAATCTTGATGATATTCCTGACGAAGTTGTTGAAGAAGTGACTACAAGATCATTCTTCTCTGTTTCAAGTCTGATTCAGGCGAATGCAGATGGACTTCTGGCTATGGGTGAGAGTGAAATTCCCTATCATCTTCAGAGTCTGATAGAATTCATAGGAGAACCCGAAGGCTTAGATGCTTGGGGAATATTAGAGGTAGAGAAACTTGAGTATCATATTAATACATATCAGCAGAGCCGAATACTTGCAGTTCTATCGCTCCCTGTTCTGTTTGTATCTTTAATCATCATGGTAAATGCAGCCGAGTCCTCAGTTATGAAACGGAGAAACGAAGCCTCGCTCTTGAGAACAAAAGGCGCATCGTATAACCAAATTCTATCAAGCTACATATGGGAATCAATCCTCCTCTTTGCTATTTCATGGCTCATTGGAATCAGTCTATCGTTGCCGTTTGCTTCTCTGATAGGATCTACGACAGGAATCTTGGCTCTCAACTACACCACATATTTACTGTTCTCTAATATGCAGGTCATCAACGCCTTAGGCTTCGTGCTGGCTACAGTTGTAGGTCTATCGCTACCCATAGCATATCTTCTGCAAATAGGACGGCTGATAGAAACAGATGAATTGATAGCTCTTCGAGAAGAAGTTCAAAATGAAGTCGAACAGAGTAGTAGTCTACTAAGAACGGGTCTATTGATATGCATTATTCTAATTGTCATTGTCATACTGCCCTATATTATACTGCCAATTGGTTTCGCAGGAATAGGGGAGCTTCTCATTTTAACAGTCGCTCTTTATGTAACATCTTTCTTGGGAGCAAGATTTGCCAAACAAATGCTAGCTTCAGCAACAGCAGGTCTGTCGTTTCTCATTGGCGAAAAGAGCATTTACATTTCAAGATCGCTGAGTAAAAGAAAAGGTCGTCTTCTACCATTAATCGTGATTCTAACACTTATCATAACCTCAACAAATATGATGATTGTCGAATTGAATAGCTTCCATCGGAATCTGGAAAGTGAAATTGACTATGCAATTGGTGCAGACATGCGAATAGAACGAGAGAATGCCTCTCTGGAATTGGCAGACTCATTCAGACATATCGCAGGGATAATAGAAACCACTCCTGTTGTTGAGTTCGAAGCACAGATCGGCAACAATCAATTCTATCTTGAGGGTGTCGAAGCAGCTGCCTACTCCCGAATAGCCCATTTTAGAGAAAATTCCTTCATATCCAACACCACACAAAATATACTGGCAAAACTGGATGAAGTTCCAAATGGAATAATCCTAAGCGAATATCATGGAAACCTCTGGAATAAATCAATTGGTGATTCGATTGAAATCACATATTTTAGACCTTTAATTGCTATCACAGAATTCACGATTATTGGATTCATGAATAGCGCCCCAGGATTTGGGGTAGCCTCGACTAAAGATTTGACATATCCCTCGATTTCAAGTGGATTCGGATTCCAGGTGGGAAGAGGAGGTTTTGCCCTCACTAATTTCGAATTCCTTCGAAGGGCTGTCAATGTATCGAATGTTGAATTATTCTTTGCATCTGTAATTTCAGGCACAAATATGCAAATACTTTCTACAGCGTTGAGTTCAAATTTCGATGCGACTGTTTATGCACCAGGATTCTCAAACCCCCGTGATATTTCTCGTTCAGTTAATCTTTTTCTAAGCGGGTTTGAAAGCCTTATTTCATTATCAGTGGTTATCTTGGCAGTGATGGGTGTATTCGCAATCATCTCGCTATTGTCATCAGCTGTCGCTGAGCGCTCTCAGGAATATGCTGTGCTGAGAGCCGTTGGTGCAACGAAAAAACAGGTTGTTTCAATGGTATTCCAAGAATTTGCTAGTGTATTGTTTTCTGTAATAACTATAAGCATGGTTTTGGGCATTGCTCTTGGAACGACACTTGGTTTGTTGGCGATGGGAATATCTCCTATTTGGTCCACCTTACACTACACTCCTGATTTTTCTATTCTCCACCTTATCTTGATCTCATTGATGGAAACAGTAGTATTGTCAGTCGCATGCTATATACCTGCAAGATGGTCAACTAAGTATAATCTCTCAGAAATGCTCCGGAATCTCTAGTTTTCACTAATGATTCCGAAAGACTCATAGATATGATAAGAAGTCAGGATGTGCTCAGCTACGGCGGAGAATGTCTAATGGCAGTATACCCCATTCTTGTTGACGGCAAGGAGATTGACACAGGAAGATACATTCCTTTTCCAGACATGGACAAAGTGGTAATGGATCCAGGTCTTGCGCTAGCACTACAGCTTCGATATGCATCTCAATCTCAGAAGCTTATTGCATCCAGATTGCCTTTTCTTATTCCAAGAAACTCTCCCGAGAATAGATATGTCAGGGACTACTTGCGGGTGCATGGGATGCCCAATTATTCAAAAGATGAACTTGATGAGGTTTTGTATGCGAATGTTTGTGTTGCAACTAGTTCTGACATAAACCGTGCGCTAGATGCAGGTGTTAGAGACCACAAGAAACTCTTTAATCCATTTTCAAAACCCGGAGAAGGTGCTACTCTCCAAGAAAGAGTTGAAGCACTCTATTCAGCCGGCCTAGCCATGAAAGACCGCTTTGAAGAAGTGCGTGAAGTATCTGTGAAAGAAGGGGTTCCAATTGGCACTTTCAAATGGACTTGGGATATGTTTACCAAGTATCTTGAGCGAGAAACTTTCGAACTATGGGGGGAGGCTCTCGATGTCAGGAGTGCGCCAGGACGAGATGGAGGGAAGAACTACCAGTTCAGAGAACCATATGGAGTTGCATGTTTATTCACCCCCTATAACTCTCCTCTAGCCCTTGGGATTTTAAGTATCACATCCTCAATCCTGGCAGGGAATGCTACTATCCTTAAACCTCCGGCAAAAGTTCCATTAAGTACCATCTTACTTGGACGGATTTTCATGAACACTTTTTTGGAGCTGGATTTGCCCCCAGCTCTGCTTCAAGTTGTTACAGGTGGGGGAAAGGAACTGATGCTGCGATTCTTGAATGACTCAAGAGTTGGAACTATTGTTTGGTATGGTGATAGCGACAGAGGAGTTGAGCTATGGTCCCATGCAGTAAAGCAAAGGATTCAGATGGCTCCTGAATTGGCGGGCTCAGATGCAAGTCTGGTTTGGGGCAGAGATGTTGACCTTGAATTTGCTGCAAAGATGATTGTAAAAGGACGTTTTCTTGGAAGTGGACAGGCATGTATGGCAATTAAGCGCCTATTGGTTCAGGATGTATTGTTTGAAGAGCTACTTCGACTTATCATTGAAGAAGCAGAAAGCCTACAAGTAGGTCGACCATCCAATCCAGAAGTCACCTTACCTCCATTGGGTACAACAGCACTGTATCTACTAGTAGACCAAATGAAAGACGCATTGGCAAGAGGTGCGCATGTTCATACTGGAGGATACAGAATGAACTATCTGGGAGAGAGTGATCCTGCTGGTATCTTCTATAAACCAACAATACTAACGAATATTTCCGCAGATATGAGAATCATGCAGGAAGAAGTATTTGCCCCAGCTCTGCCAATTCTAAGCGTTTCGTCAGTCGATGAGGCAATTAGTATTGCCAATAATACCCGCTTCGGACTACGTTCTTCAATATTCACAGATAACCCTGAGATTCGGATGAAATGGGCAAAAGAGATTGAAGCGGCTGGTGTATGCATAGGGCAAGATCACCTATACTTCGATCCTCATATGCCTCACCTCGGAGGATATAAGGACTCAGGCATTATTGGAGGCAAGTACTTCCCTGAGATGCTGACCAGAATGAAATATGTTCATGTTGGTCCTGATGTCAGTTTCAATTAGTTGGGGGATATAATGGCCTCTAAGGATGCTAGGTCTGTAGATTGGCAGCAGATAAAAAACGGAACACTAGAAGTCTTGAATAATTATGAAACCGGTCGAAAGTCAGTCAAGTCCATTCTTAGAAGCTATAGAAGTGAGATTCAGCTTGGCGATGCAATTCATGCAAAAATCGAATATTACTCAATTGGTGTAATCCGCTTCCTGAATACAATCGATTTCTATCTATCCAAAGCCATGAAATATTCTGATCAACAACAATTGTCTTCTACGAAGCGCAATCTCCTAAGAATGGCAGTCTATCAATTCTGCTGGGCTAATACTCCAATATCTGAGATTGCTGAGCATCTATTGAAGGATGACAACCAATCTTTGAAAATACTGAAGAATATTTCACTAGAGAACATAGAAACAGCTGTTGCACGACTACCTGTTGAAGAAAGCTTAAGCATTCGTCTTTCGCATCCTTCTTTTCTGGTTAGAGCACTGCTCGAAAATCTTGGTGAGAAAGATACGATTAAGCTGCTCAATGCGAATAACAAGGAGTCATCATCATATATACGTCCAAATAATCTAATTTCATCGGTGGGAGTTATTGACGAAATCAATGAGATCGAAGGCGTTTCACTTGAAGAAGATCAGGATGTTCAAGGATTATATAGAATTCAAGCTGGTTTGGACCGAATTGTGAAATCCAAGGCCTTCAGTTCAAATAGAGTGCTAATCCAAGACAAAGCGAGTGTCCTTGCTGTAAAGGTATTAGATCCGAATCCCGGTGAATTCGTATGGGATGCGTGCGGCGCGCCAGGAATGAAAACACAGCTAATATGGGAAATCATGAATAGGAATGGCAAGGTAGTCGCGACGGACACAAATCGAACTCGATTCCTCGCAGCTAAAAAGAGGGCACTAGCACTGGGCGCATCTGAAGTCGAGTGGCGCCTTCAAGATGCGTCTCATGCTCCAGTAGAGAACGCTCAGAAAATTCTAATCGATGCCCCTTGTACATCAACCGGCAAGCTTCAGAGTCATCCATCTTACAAATGGCGACTTAACAAGAAGACACTCTTTTCAATGATGACAATACAAAACAAGATTTTGGAAGGCATTCTTTCTGCATACTCTAAATCTTCTGGCACTGAGATAGTATACGCTACTTGCTCCCTATTGCCGCATGAGGGAGAGAGTCAAATTGATTCAGTCCTTCAGAAATATCCAATTGAGCTATTGGGAATTCATCAAGTGAACTCGCCGGGATATCCTGGTTTTACCTGTTCAGGAAAGATTTGTCGAATGTTTCCTCATACCCATCAATCCAATGGATTTTTCATATCAAAATTCAGGGTTGTCCCCTAACTCGACGGGTAACCGAATCCATAATTCTTCGGCCAAATTCCCTATCGTCTTTATAGCTCCATGGAATATTCAGGAATATCTTCTGTGCCTTAGTAACAGCTTCTTCATCTCTTTCAACTTGTGCTTTGAAAATCAGCTTTGCCCATTCAAAACATGGATGATTTAGGAATTCTTCTCTCACTTCTTGCTGAGCTGCAATATCAACCAAATATGACATCCCTTCTCTTGGCTTTCCGAGCATTAAATCTGAGAGAGCCCCCATGCAGGCGAAAACTATACCATTCTTACCAATGCCTGATTTTATGAACTTCTCTGCACCATCCTTGTACTCCTTGGCCTTCTTCTCATAAAGAGCTCGGCCATGTGAGAAGACCAGGTTATTTGCTCCTTCCTCCTTTTCCGCTTTCTTTAGACTCACTCCGCTTAACAGACTAGCTTTGAGTTCTGCCTGGAGGTCTGTTTCAGGAGCGCTCTCTTTCCTCTTCTTTGCTGCATCGATAATTGAATATCCAACATCCAATAGTCTAGCTTTTGTTGAGGAATTATTGAGTGAACGGTCATTCTCTATCAATCCTGTTTCATACATAGACCTCCCGTAGGCAAAGAATGAGTAAGCTTTCTCGATTAGGTTCTTTTCGAGGGCGAAATTAATTCCCTTAAGTATAGCATTAATTGCATTGTCGAGTTCACTTAAATTTTCGAATTGGCTTGCCGCATCGAGTAGCCAAGGCAAAGCATCTGTGCTTTCTTCTGCAAGGCTTTCCTGCCCTCGTGCAAGAGAACTGTAAGCATCAACACACATTACAGCAAGATCTGCTAGTAGACATTTTTGTGTGACTTCTGGAATGGGCAGTTTCTGTGTACGCAATCTGCAACCATATCCCGCTCCTATTGTTTCAAGCCAATCGCATCTTTGCTCTGCCATATTGCTCATCTCTTGCAATACATGCAACAATGATTTTCTTCTTCAAGATGCCTTACAGCAGTTCCGTTAAAAAGGCCTTCTCGTCGCATCGAGAGTTTTAAGTGGTGATATATTCCGAGAATCATTGATGATATGGCTATGAATGATGATGATACAGAGCTGGCTTTGCTAAGAAGGAAAAAAATGGCTCAACTGATTGAAAGAGAAAAGCAGCTTCAAGAAACGAAAGAGCGTCAAGAGAAAGTCGAAGTTGAACGTTCTAAGCTCTTGAAGAGATTTCTTGATTCTGAGGCTGAATCATATCTATCTACTCTTCAAACCCGCGAGCCTCAGGTTGCAGCTCGAATCAAAGACATCATTCTCTATTTGGTAACTTATCGCAGCATTAGACATATTTTCTCACAACTGGATATCAGATATATTGAGCGTCAAGTGAAAGGGGAAGAACCAAAGATTCGTGTTCAAAGAGATGGAGAAACCTCAGATTTCTCAGATTATGTCAGAGAGGCCCTAAAGAAAAACGGAAAAGAAGGATGAGCTAGGACAATGCTCTTGATTTCCAATCTCTAATTGCGTATCTTAGTTCTTCAATATCTCCATTGTTTCTTTTCCAATCAGTGGCAGTCCGTCTCATTTGAAATACGAGTGATCCTCCTCGCGACATTTTCTGTTCGAGAATCTCAACAGCTCTCTCGAGCGCCTCGACTATCGCCTCGTTTCCCTCAACCTTTTCCACAAATGATTCAAGGGAGTCAAAGATTTCTGAAGGCTCCATCTTCATCCAGTCTTCAACTGGTATTCTGGTTTCCCGATATTTCTTGGCTGGTATCACAGTATTGCTCTCTTTTAGCATAACTTCTCCGGCCGCTTGTAGACTATCTACTACACGCATGACTGACGAAATGTCGGTCAGTGTCATTGATGCCAGCTCATCAATCTTTAGAGACCTGTTTTCAAGAACCAAATTGAGAATTCTATGCTGAATATCTCCTACGTCACTCACAGCTCGCCGGAGCTTTTCCATGCTGCCGCTCTTCTCAAGTAACACATCTGTTGCGGCTTGAGAGAGCGCTCTAACGTCTTCTTTGAGCCTTGATAATTCCCCCTCTGCCTTCTGCAAATTCTCTCGAGATATGTCCTGGTCAGTTTTTCTAGCCTCTGATTCTCTTTTTGGGGGTTTTGCGCCTTGTATCTGACCACTAATGACATCTAGGGCTTCTTGAGTTCGCTTGAGTTCAGCCGTCAATGATTGAATCTCATAATCCTTTTCTCTAATCAACGCTTCAAAGGATTGGACTTGTTCGTTTAATTGCGATGCTCTTCGCTGAGCACCGCCCAGTTGCGCCTGTAATGCTTCCATCTTTTGATTGAGCATTGCAATTTGCATAGTTTTTTCACGCAGGCGTTCATTTACATCAGACATGGCAATTTCGGTTGCTTCACATTCCAATAGAATTAAAGTCAATCTCATGGGTATCCTCGGATAGCAGGAGTATAATTTGCATGAACTTCTTTGATGCCCATACCCACATCGACATGAAACATTTCAACCATGATAGGGATGCCGTGATATCACGGGCTAAGTCAAAGGGCCTCGTTGGTATGGTAACCAGCTCTATTGGTCCAGGTTCTTTTCGCAGAACATTAGGCATTATTGACAAGCACAAGGGATTCATCCACCATTCTGCAGGATGTAGCGTTTCTCAGCTCACAAGGAAAGACGCTGACACGATCATTTCTTTGATTCGGAAGTATTCCTCATCAATAGTTGCAGTAGGAGAGGTTGGGCTGGATTATCACTGGATAAAGGATCCTGCAGGACGAAAGGCACAGGAACCACTATTCATTGATTTCATTAAACTGGCTACTGAACTCGATATGCCTCTTGTTATCCACTCACGCAAAGCAGAGCCAGAAGCCACAGCGATCTTAGAAAAGGAGTTCGCAGGCAACGTGCTCATGCATTGCTTTGATGGATCTCCAGAGGTCGCAAAGAGGATTCGTGATAATGGATGGTACATTACCTTGCCTGCCAACTTTGGCCGATATAGGAATAGAGTTGATTCTGCGTCAATACTTCCTTTGGAGCAGATCCTTCTTGAAACGGATGGTCCGTATCTCTCACCTACAGAAAAGAGGAATGAACCCGCGAATGTAATCATTGGATGCGAGGTTCTTGCAGGTGTACTTGGATTGCCGCTAGAAGATGTAGCTGAAACCACAACAAAGAATGCCATCCAATTCTATAATCTGGTCCGCGACCGATAGTACCAAATGCTTTAGAATGACAGGATAATTGGGAAATATATCATCATGAGAGAAATCAAATACATCGATATCAGTGCCTCTAACCTTCGAGACCCTGTTGCAATTCTTGGATTGCCAGGCATTGGCAATGTAGGAAGAATCGCAGTAGAGGCTTTAATAGAAGCATTGCAGGCCCCTCCTGTATTGGATTTCTATAGCGATGATTTTCCTGCAAGAGTAATCGTGAAGGACGGTCTTTCTCAATTTCCTAAATCCACAATACATCTCTATCGTGCAGCACCAGATGAGCCACACGATGTTCTGCTTCTCACCGCCGACCATCAGCCGGGATCAGGCAAAGGTGTCTTTGAATATGCGGACTATGTGGTGGCACAGTTCAATGAACTTAAGGTAAAGGAGGTTTATGCGTTGGCCGCATATGAACAGGGATATTCGGAGTTTTTCCAAGCATACCCTTCTCCTCCTCGGATATTTGTTTCTGCCAGTTCTCCAAGAATGCTTGAGAAAATTGAGTTGATGGAGGGTACAATTCCCACCAAAGATGGAGTGATATCTGGTGCAAATGGATTCATTCCTGCCTGGGCAGCAACGAAGTATGGATTAGAAGGTGCCTGTCTTCTTGGAGAAACCCTTGGAATTATCAAACTGGATTATCGTGCGTCAAGAGAAGTTATGCAAAAAGCAGCCCAACTAATCGGTTTAAAAATGGACATTGATATATTAGATGATCACGTAGAACAGGTGATTGAGTTTATTGAGTGGGCGATGAAAGAAATCGATCGAAGAGCTACTCAAAGTGATGAAGGCGAAAGCCCTTCTGATCATTACATAGGATAGTCACTCAACCATCTCTGGTGTGAGGATATCTGTAATCCATGCCTGGCTATCAATATTGATGTAGAAATAATGCTTCTCATGTTTTACTCTGATTGTAAAAGGAAATCGTTTTGCCTTTTTCAAGACCCCATCTGGAACTCTCAATATCGTTTTCTTTTTGCACACCGGGCAATCAGCATATCGTTCAAAAGCCATGTTATTCACTCCAAAAGATGTGCTCACTTCATTTTTACTTTGGTATCACTGCTCAATGTTATGATAGTATCGCATTTCTCTGGATACTGAAGTGCTTCAGTGAATACCTTTTCAATTATATCAGGTTCTTTGTTTGCTAGATCATTATTATCTGTACCAACAATTCTAAGATTTTCATACACACCTGCTTCAACAAGGAAACGGAATTGCTCTCCATCTTGAGATGTCCTTAGAATCATGAATTTGGCAAAATCCTGAAATTCATCCTTTGGCCCTCTTAGTGATCCATTTTGATTTGTCACTCGATTCGTATGTGAAACATTATCCAATAGGTATGCTCTCAGTATTCTGTTTCCCACTTTTCGACGAATATCTATGAATTGCTCAACTGTGCCGTCTTCGAGTTTTAATTTCCACAAATTTGGGCTGCTCAAGAGAACACCGGTGAAGACTGCTTCATAGGATAATATAGAGATTGCCTTGGTGTATTCGGTTTCTTTGCTGCAGCATAGTTTTATTTGTTGGTTCGCATATTAAAAGAAACACTAGCTTGCTTGAAGGAAGAAACCAAGATGCTGCAGACCTTCGATATGATTGTTCGGGAAGTTCACGTTGGACTTTGGTTTTTGGTCGTGGGTTACTATTTTCTAATCTTTGTAATTTTGCTATTATTCCGCTGGAGAAAGACTCGTAACCCTTTTTCCTTGGCAATGGCTGGATTCTTTCTTCTTCTTGCAGTTGGGAGAGTGTTCTATTTCATTGGGGATTTCTACGCAGACTCTCGTTCACTTCCAACTAGCGTACCAGATATTACGCCTTACCTAGGTACATCTGAGGTTTGGACGCAAGCAGGTGGTTTCTTTCAATGGATGGCCCTTGCCGCACTAGCCGCTACAGCCGGATTCTTGATAATAGGGAAGAGATGGGCCGAGATCGCATTTGCCATTCCTGCCGTGTTAATTGGCCTTCTAATAATTGCATTTCCTGGAGACATCACTGATATTGCCGTAGGAATCGGTGCTTTATTCTATGCTTTATTCATCCCATTGTTATTCTGGTATCTTGCGTGGGTCTCGGGAGGAGTTCTGAGAAAATCGAACTTTGTCTTGGGTTTGGGATTCCTAGTCCTATTTGCTGGACGTGTTGTGCATTCAGCAAGATTTGCATTAGAATCGGCCGGGATGCTTTCCTATGCAGCGAGTGGGGTTCTTGCTCCTGGATTAATAGTAATCGGATTGATACTAATAACCGCAGGAAATGAATGGGGACAAGCACAATAGATGCATGGGCAGAAATAGTAGTTTATCAGTGTCCAATTTCCTTCCAATCAAGCATTTTCATATCTTCTAGGCTATGAAGTGCTTTCTGGACATCTTTGACAGTTTTACCCAACTGATCTGCGATATCACGCACAGTTAGTTTTCCAGTGCACATTTGGCCAACATCATATACTTCCTGAGATATTTGTCCCAAACGGACTAGCATTGGTGATACTTTGCCCTTTAGTAATGGGACTAGGATTTTCATTTCTGAGGCTTTTCCATCCTTCGTGATTTCATCTAATTTGGGAACGAATGATTCGAAAGGTTCAAGATTTCCATCCCAGTTTGGCAGGATAGAAGAATACTGCCTCACAAATTGGTTATTCACATCCGCCAGAACCGCCATAGCGGCATTACCATCATCCGTCTTGTCGACAGTTGCGGCAACTATGACATTATTCCTTAAGGAGAGACATATATCAAACGCACCGAAGTCGATGACATGCACTCGATTTCCTGAACTCAATTCCTGTCCAAACGAAATGAGAGCAGTGAGAAATCCGCTTATGAGATTGGGGTCCATTTCGGCCTCTCCGTATTTGCGGTCAAGCACGCACAGGCCACTGTCAGCAATGAGCACGTATATTGCTTGAATCAACCTCATTCGCTCCTTAATGGAATGTTGATTTTTATCCCTTCTAGCTTTATATCACTTCTCGTGTTCTATCCCCTGAAGCAGCGACTATTTTATCTGCTCATTACAACGTTCCTTCTCAGGTGGTGAATGTGGATACAGCAAAAGATGGTCGTGTCCTTATTCTAGAGGATGCTCTTAGAAGACTCAATGAGATTGTCGGAAATCGTAAACTGAAGATGCATATTGACTACAACAAGCTTGGTGAGTCTTTGAAAACTGCTGGGAGTCTTCTCTACGAGGTAAAATATTCATATACTGATTCGAAGGCCTTGGCTGATTTGCCAGCAACAACCCAGATTGTTGATGCCGTGGCTGATTTTGGTAATGTATATCACGCCGCAATGAAGTCTGGATACAAAGCGAGCACCATTAAAGAAGCTCTAACATTTGCCGAGATTGAATACAGTCTGCGAATTGCATCGGGGTTTCAAGAGCGTTTACGTGTTTTTGAGGATGACCCTGGCCTCGCAGTTGATATCATCGTAGTAGAAGTGACTTCTGTTGGCCCTGTTGAGGGGTCAAGTAACTTGAAGGAATGTCGATGCACCGATGGCACTCGAATCTGGCGAATTGTTACAAATATCAAAGATATAAAAACCGACTCCAAAATGATCTGTGCAGTTCTCCCTCCAGTGGAGATGATGAATGTCGTTAGCGAAGCAATGTTTCTTGGCGGCAATCCTCTACCGGAAGAAACCGAGCTTGGTATTTTGAAAAATCCGCCCAGCAATGCGTTGAATCAGGCGAGAGCCCAGGTTATGGAAATCACAAAGAGGATGATTTGAAATGCATCTTCAAGATATTCAAAAAATGAAAGCTGACTTTGAAAAAGCTAGAGGATGGAATAAGTTTCCAGCATCACAGGTATTTACGCATCTAATCGAGGAGCTTGGAGAAATATCGCGTCATATTACCATCGAGGAAGGTTACAAAGTTGTTGGGATTGGTCATGAAGCTGCAAAACCTGATAGCCTCAAACGAGAATTTGCCCAATCGTTCTCACTCTTCATTCAGCTAGCAAACCATTTCAATATAGACCTTGAACAAGCAGTGATTGATGAAGTTAAAATAATGTCAGAACGTTTTCCGGCTGAAGAATGGCGCAAGTACATGCAAAACAGATGAGTCTTGTGTCATCCTTTTTGTGTTTTCTCAAGGGCTTTTTTCGCCATATCCTCCAAGTCCTTTGTGGCTGCAAGAAGGCCTATTGCTTTCTTGTATACGACCGTGATGTTTTTCTCTTTAGCCCATTGTGCCAATCCATTTACCAAGGGTCCCAGCGCAGTTCGAGCAGCTTCGACTGTCCCAACGGCTTTACCCATTAACTCAACGCGGTGTTCTTTGTCCTTTCCTGCCTCGGCAACCCTGAGCCATACAAGTGCATGAATCATATAGAGGGCATCAAGCATGAGAGTAGGACTTTTTGGATTGTCCTGAACTTTTTTCAGCAGTCTTTCTTGTCTACTCTCAAATACATCCTTGAAGTAGCCAAATGCTTTCTTGTCATTTCCTTTGTCAAGTTCAATTATGCCTTTCTGGAGTTTCTCGTCGGTTTCGGACAATATCATCATGCTCCTCGAAATTCAGACTATTACTGCAGAACCACTGCTATGCCTATATGAGTTTCTACGGTTTCTACTATAAGAATCGACGTAATGCCTTGCAACATCCTCTGAAATGATTCTCGCAATCTTTATTATTCGGCTATTGTCGAATACCTTCTTCGAGCAGAGAGTTTTTGGTGGGTAATGATAATGGTCAAGACCACATTCACGTTTGAGGAATTGAAGAGAACTAATCATCAAGAAATCAAGGGGATGCAGGACCAAAAGTTCCGGGCTTTTATCAGGTATCAAGTATGGCCCAATCATCCTTACTACAGGCGCTTGTTCAAAGAGAATAATATCGATCCATTCAACATAACATGTATTGAAGACTGGGCTAAATACAAGATACCGCTAGTCAAAAAGAAAGACTACAAAGACAACATGACACAGTTTGTTCTTAATCCCTCTCAGGTTGATGGAAATGAACGAAATCCTGCTGAGATTGTTTCAACTCTCATGAAATATTCTAAGGAATCCGGAAACCATGAGTTATACAAATTCATCCGTAACAATGGGGTTCGTGTGAAGACCAAGATGGGTGGTGCTCAAGCAATGAATCGGCTTCGCGAGAAACTAACCTATCAATATGCTCCACTCCAGTTTTGGCTGAGTTCAGGTCGGGCTTCAGGGCTACCTTCTCCTGTTTTTCTCACACGATATGATAACGAGCTACTCTACAGAAACTGCGTTAAAGCAGGGCAGCTAGCTGTCGATCCTTGGGCTCAGGAAGGATGGGAGATGATCAGCATGAATCTCTTTCCATATGCTCCTCATTTGGGATGGCATGCGGTTAATACCGGACTTGGACAAATGTCAAAGTTCTATGTTGCTACCAGTGCCGGGGGGGCAATTCCAAGTGACAAACTGGTAGAGTTGGCGGGTGCATTCAAGGCAAATGGATTTGCAGGTATGCCTAGCTACCTTCGAAACCGTTTCTTCAAAGAAATGGCTCGGTCAAACTACACTGCTCCTGAAAGGGTCGTCGTTCTTCTTGCAGGAGAGAAGATCTATGATGCTGTCGCAGATGACATAGTTTCTATCTTGATGGAGAAAGGTGCCAAAGAAGTCCGAATCATTGGAGGCTATGCATCTTCTGAAAGCAAGATATCATTTGCCGCACAATGTGATAGGCGAGGACCATATCACAATGTATCTCCTTTGATGCTATCATTCGAGCTTATTGCATTGAATGATGATGGAACATATGACTTCATCACTGATGATTCATCTGGTTATATGACTCTCTTCCACTTGGATGGTACAGGAACTATTTTCGAGGGCTTTCTGCTAGGTGATGTGGCATCTCACCAAGAACGAGGAAAGTGCCCTGTTTGTGGAATAGATGGTCCATTCTTTTGGGACATAGGAAGAACCAATGATGCAGAAACCCAACTTGAAGTGATGGGTCTGAGTGAGAAGAAGATTAAGGGTTCGACTGTTAATCTTACTGCGTTACGCGCCGACCTGCTTGCTCTCTCAGAAATTGAAGAGGTTCAAATCGAAGTAGCCAAAGAGGACATGAATGATCCATATAGCATGGATGTGTTGAATCTATATGTTGCCCCAAGGGGACCAATCAATGCGGACTACTCCACGCTTATTCAAGAGATTATAAGATTAGCAAAAAAGGGAACTGAAGTAACTCCTTCAGTTACACTACTTCAATTTGAGGAATTGATGGATAAGGCTGGTGGAATGAAATTCATGGAGATTTCAGATGTTCGTCCAAAACCTGCATAGATGAATTGTCAGCCATTGACGGCCTTCATAGGTATTATAAGTGAGAGCAACCGAAACATGACTGAGGATTGATAATGGCAATAGATTTTGATGAAGACTCAGGTCAGAAAGGACAATCTCTAGCGGATTATACAGTAAGTGCATCTGGACTTGTTTCAAGGACCTTAAGTTTGTGGTTTAGAAAACTCCCCCACTATATTCTCATTGCCGGCGGTATAATTACAATTCTAACCTTGTTGGAAGTTGTTACTAGTTTCTATATTCTCGGTGAATTATATACAGCTGGTCTTCCAAGTGATATCACGAGTTTTATCGTGCAGGCTTTATACACCCTACTATATCCATCCTCTGTTTCCGAAACATATTCTACCTTAATGATTATATCATCAATCTTTCTTGTAATCAGCTTGATTGTGAATGGAGTAGTTGTAGGTGCAGTAGTAAAACTAGCACTTGATGATTACACTAGTAGAAGTGGAAATGCAGGGAAAAGCCTCTCTTTTGCAGTTTCTCGATTTGTGCCTATGGTCGTGGCAATCGTTATCATAAATTTGATTGTCGGTCTTTTTATGGCGCCTGGAAACGTACTGCTCCTCTATAGCTTGGAAAATGTTGATTTGATAAACATGATTATTCCTGAAGAAATGCTTACCGGACTAATGCTCTTTGTTGTGCTAGGAATACCCGTTCTATATATCATAATACGTCTCTCCCCAATTTATGCCGTTGTGATAGCTGAAGATGTTACTGGCACAGGAGCATTCAACAGAGCCTTTCAGATGACTCGTGGTCATTTCATGCATGTCTTTACTGGATTGTTTGTCATCTTTATAGTGAATTTCGTTCTTGATTTATTCATCAATATTCTTGTAGGAGGATTAGAGCTTATCCTTGGACCTCCTTTAACATTGCTTATCTACAACCTGATTGGCTTGCTTCTTTTCACTCCTCTGACCTACATATTCTTCGCAGTTCTATACATGGATTTAGAATCCCGAGCCAGAGTTGCGCCGCAGGAGTATTGGTGAACGTCAAAGCAGGATTAGTGGGGATCCGAGGATTGAGCCCCGGAATCACTCCTACTTCAAATTGTGCTTTTTGACAAAATCCTTCAAGACATCTTCCAAATTTGGCCTGCCTATCTCCTGCAGATCATATCGAATCCTGGTATTAGGTTTCTTTATCTCAATGATCTTGGCGAGGTCAATGGGTGTCCCTATCACAACAGCATCTACATCAGATTTGTTGATTGTTTTCTCCAATTCCTCCATCTGCTTCTTGCCATATCCCATTGCTGGAAGTACATCTTCAAGATGATCATACTTTTCGAATGTGGCTTTAATGCTCCCTACTGCAAATGGTCTGGGATCCACAACTATAGCTCCTGCCTTTCGAGCCGCTATGTATCCTGCACCATATGGCATATCGCCATGGGTGACTGTTGGGCCATCCTCTATAACAATGACTCTCTTTCCTTTGATCTTCTCGATATCCTCGATGAGGACTGGAGAAGCGGCATCAATTATCTGAGCGTTCGGATTAGTAGCTATGACATTCTCACGAACGAATTCTATATCCTCATAATCTGCTGTATCAATCTTATTGATCACTACAACATCAGCCATTCTAAGATTTGTTTCACCGGGATAGTAGTTCACTTCATGACCCGGTCTGTGGGGATCGACAATTACAATTAGTAAATCTGGTTTGTAGAATGGAAAATCATTGTTGCCCCCATCCCAAGTAATAACATCTGCTTCTTGTTCGGCTCTTTCCAGAATTTTCCCATAATCCACTCCCGCATAGAGAGTTATGCCCATCTTAATCATAGGTTCGTATTCTTCTCTTTCTTCGATGGTGCATCGATACTTATCCATATCCTCGAGATTTCCATATCGCTGCGCAATTTGAGTTGTGAGGTCAGGATCATATGGCATCGGATGTCTAATGTTTACAGGCTTCAATCCCATATCTACTAAGATCTGATTCACTCGTCTGGATGTCTGACTCTTACCACAACCGGTTCTGACTGCACAAACTGCAACAACCGGTTTTTTGCTTTTCAGCATAGTAGTTTGGGTTCCCATCAACCGGAAATCTGCGCCAAGTGAGGTGACCCATGCGATTTTGTGTCCAACTGTTTCGTACGGAAGATCTGAGTATGCCAATATACATTGTTCGATACCATGCTCTCTAATCAATTCAGGAAGTTTTTCCTCTGGATATATTTTGATTCCCTCAGGATAGAGCTTTCCTGATAGCTCAGGCGGATAGATACGGTCTCCAATTCCTGGTATCTGTTCAGCAGTAAAAGCAACAATCTCATAGTCTTCATTATCTCTAAAGTACACGTTGAAATTATGGAAGTCACGACCAGCTGCTCCCATTATGATGACTTTCTTTCTACTCATTGCAACCACCTTGTGGTACCATCGTCGTATCTGGTGCGGAACCTAAACTCCTATGTTAAGAAATTGCCGGTATCGAACTTCCATATTTCAGGATACTTTAAGCTGTCAATTATTCAGAGCAGAATTCGATTTTTTGAACAACCTCTGCAATAATGCTATACTTCCTTTTTCGAAACGTACATTCCTTTCGAAAAATCGAAGAAAAAAGGAAGATGTAACACAAATCGTTAAATAGTAGGTACGCGAATTTAATGGAAGGTTGCCAGAGGAGCCTATCATCTTTACTTGTATGGGGTGCAGTTGTGAAACTTGTTGAATTGGCTCGGAAGTCGCTTTCTATCCTAAAGGAGATTGGAGAGGAAGGAATTAGGAGCGATGAGCTTGCGGATGTTTTGAGGGTTCCAAAGAGAAGGGTCTACGATGTTGTTGCGGTGCTGAAGGCTCTTGATCATGTTGACACCAAAAGACGCTTCAATGGGACCACAGTCACTTGGGTTGACCGATCCAAAGAGTTCGTTCCTAAGAAAGAGTATGATATTTTGAAGTCTCGACTTGAAGACGAGAGTTCAGCAAGAAGGGAGATTCAAACACAACTGGCCGAGGTAAAAGAACAGCTAAGAATAACACGTTCAAAACTGAGGTTGGATGTTCAGGCAGTCGAATGCGCAAAGAAGACCGAGTTCAATACTACCTATCTCAGAATACGCGCTTTATCAGGACGTGGATTCAAACGAGTCGCTGATTCAGGGCATGAAGCCATTGTTGAAACTTATGAACCTGGACTCATTGTTGATCCATCTGAAGTGGAAATTGACGAGAATGAGTCAATTCTAAAGAATATCAAGAGCGTTTGAAAATCAGTCTTTGAGGCGTAGTGTGACTTGACTGCCTCTTCGCACATTCTTGATATTATCCAGTATATCATCACTTGAAGTTACTGAACCAAGAATATTCACAGGACTGAATGTATTCATGTCCTGAAGATAGATGCAAAGGGAATCTCCAAGTGGCATGTATGCAATATCCCCTCTTTTTGCGACCTTTGTAGGTTTCAAATTTCCTTTGGAAATCCCTAGTGTGATTTTCATTTCACCTCTTAGGTATGCAGTTTTTCCTTCAAGTGGGAGTCTGGATTTAATTTCTTCAATAAGTAGAGGACCTAGAACTCGATCCAAAGAGGCAGTCAATATGAGACCTTTTTCAAATACAATCTCAATCGGAACATCACTCTCAGTCATAGTGCACCACAGAATTTCTAATAACTAGGCGACTAAAATCTGCTTTGGCACCGCTATTCTGAAAAGGCTTATGTGTCCACAGGCATCTGATTCAAATGGGGTGGAACGCATTCACGTCGCCAAACTAGATGTGGCATTTGTAGTAGATACAACTGGTTCAATGAAAGATGATATCAGAGCTGTCAAGGATTCTCTATTTGATATTGTTGACAAAGTAGTTTCTAAAACTGAAGGATTATCCATTAGGTTCGGGATAGTGTCCTATAGGGATCATCCTCCTCAGGATAGAACCTATGTCACTAGAGTTTTTGATTTCACATCAAAGATAAAAGATGTTCATACAGAGATATCACGTCTTCGTCCTTCGGAAGGCGGCGACACTCCTGAAGCTGTGGCTGATGGTCTTTTTGATGCAAGAACGAAACTGACATGGGAAAAGGATGCGTACAAAGTCCTACTTCTTGTTGGCGATGCTCCTCCTCATGGCAGATTGTATAACTCACTCAGTGACGATTACTTCCCTGATGGCTGTCCCAGAGGCCATGATCCTTGTAGAGAGGTACAAGATCTAGTCAAGGATTTTGGTACAACGATTTTTGTGTTTGTTCTCGGCTGCAATCCACTTGTAGAGCAATCATTTAGAAAAATCGCGTCTGCAACAGAGAATGGAGAATATTACTCTTTATCCAGGGCACATGAACTTCCAGAGGCAATTCTGCGAATCCTTGAGGGAGTTAGCGATTTAATTGAAGAAGACCGGAAGGTTTTGGCATTTTATGAGGCTAACGATGGAATTTTCGACATAGGAAATGCCGCTCAGGAAATAGGAATGGAAGTCAGACAGCTGAAAATCTCTCTCTCACGCCTTCTTGAGCTGGAACGAATCCCTCGATGGCCAAAGGGTCGGCCTCTGTCTCCTGATAAGATGGGCATCAAAGTTGTGCTAGGCGATGTACCTGATGCCCTTATTGCAGGAAGAGCCTTTAATTATCGTTTACGAGTAACCAATCCAAGTTCAACAATTCTAGGAATCAGGGTAATTGTAACTCTTGTAACTGATGAAGGCGTATCCGAGATTACCAATGAACAGCATGAAATTGGTCCCCGAAATGATAGGCAAATTGAGCTAAGCTTGATACCTATGACAGAATCTAGAGAGAAAGCCAGTTTGCGGGTTGAAGTGTTTTATGGATCAAAAGCCGTGGCTCAGAAAATATACACCACACGAGTGTACTAAGCGGTGAGGATAGAGTGCAGCTTAAGGCGATCAGAGGACGAAACCAACGCGGATTATCATTCCTAGCTACCGGAAGCGGATTGGTAGACAAGACTGTCAGAATAACACTTGGTTCAAATAGCATCCTCACTCGAATTCGTGATTCTCCAAAGGTCCCCTCAGATTTGATAGTCATTGACAGCCGACTCTACGACTCTCTTGGAGCAAAAGCAGGCGCAGAAGTGGAGGTTGCTGTTGTGAATTCAAAGATACCCTCCTGTACTGAATTGACATTGGTCGTTTCAGCAAAGCAAGATATCGATACCAAAGATGTTGTAAAAGACCTATCTAACAGAATTGAGATTTTAGAGGAACACATCGACGGTCTGATTCTGAGATGTCGCCAAATCATTAGAATCCCGCCACTTGGAATCTCAGTAAAAGTACGTGATATTCATCCGGTTTCAAGCGATCTTGGAGTAGCAATCCTAGATTGGAAAAGGAACACGAAGATATACCTGCAGGCAGATTTAGGGACAAAATGCTTCAATCTCATCTTAGTTACTGATGTCGGAGCCGCATCAAAAAAGGCCGACATTTCGCTATCGCATTCAGATGTAGATATTGCCGGAGACTCGGTGATGAAACGCCATGAAGCAGCGGACCAATTAACAAGGTCTCTAATTGATGCTATCTCATTATGCGAGGGTGACCCTCTCCTCTCTTCTATAATCTATTCCGAGGAGACTGATGTTTTCCGAATCAATGATTCATCCGATGAAGTTGATAATGAGGTCATTGATATACATTCGCCCAGCATTTCAGAAATTCATTCAAAGTGGATTTCCAATTCAAGTGATGCACATGCAGAAGACGCCTCGAATCCGTCACTGGGTATTGAGCGAGCATTTTCAATCGCCACGAAGCTAAGGTCAAAAAACCATCTTCCAACCCTCATAGTGCTTCTTTCAAGTGGAGCATACTCGCATGGAAAGAACCCCGTGGCTACTGCAAAGAAATATGCATCAGTTGATCAGGGGATATCGCTGGCTTGTGTAGGGTTAGGAACCAGGTGTGAGGAATCTCTACTGGTTGGAATTGCTGATGCCGCAGGAGGAACAGTTGATATTATCAAGGAGATTGCAGATATTCCGATTGTTCGAGACCGTCTTATTCAAACAGCACAAAAGGAGGCATAGTTTCTGACAGAACAACTAAGATCCCGACTCGAAGCCATGTATGCAGGCGGAGAGATTATGGGGCACATCTCAGTAAAATTACCAGGAAGCAAAATAGCGGCAGGATGGATTGAACGGGGAATCATTGCACAAGGGATTGGTGGCCATTTAGGTTCAAAAGAAAATCAAGAAAAATTCGCAATACCACTGAGCATAACAATGAGGTTTGTTGTTGATAGAGGGATTGATTCTGAAGGCGATTCTGGTATTCTAATCCTAGGGGAAAAAGGTTCAGAAAGAGAGAAATTTGTGGTTATATTCCAAAACAATTTCACAGAACGAAATGTAACCAAGATTATCTCAGCGTTTTGGCTAAAATCCGATTCACCAAAAGAGATACTCCAGCTGTTTACACGTTCAGTTCTTAATCATCAATTTGTGGAGCCTAACGTAGAGCCACCAATTGATTATGTTGAGTATATACGAGAAAGCGCTTCTGTCTTGAATTGTACAGAAGGATTTGCATTGGAGATTCCACAGAATTGGAAAAAAAAGAGAAATTGGATACCAGAAACACTTCAAGGTGATTCAACAAGCTCAGTTCTATTCAAACATAAACATCCAAAGGATTCCATATCTCTAGCTTTATTGCTGAGCAACTGGATTGCAGAAATGAATGAAACCCTAAGAGTTACGAATTTAGTTGGAGCATGTTTCTTCCTTCGGTCAGATACTATAGAGAGTTTCCTCTGGGATGGACCTAGAAGTATTCTAACGTCATCTATTTTCGGGAGTTCAAATTTTGAAGCCATCTCAGTGAATACTCTTGCCTTTTTGTGGGAATCTATGGACACACATATTTCCCAGATAGATTCCAAAGCTATCAGGAGCGAGGATGAACCTCTGCCAAAAGAAAGAGTAGTAGTCCCCCCCGAATATGAACGCCTGGCAAGCGTGGCAAGAGGGCTGCTTGGCAAGATAGATATTGAAGATATGTTTCGAAGAATTGAAAGAACCGAAGCTATACTAGGCGAGCTCGAAAGAGCTAGCAGTACCAAACCAGACGAAGAGAAACCAAAATTACCGACTCATATTGAATCAAGACTTCGTGATGCATTAGACCAGCTTGAAAACCTGGCGACTCGACTCATAGAAATGGAACAACGAATTCAAGCTATATGTAATCAATTGGAGTAATTGAATAATGACAGATGCTTGGATCTCGCAGATGAATATGCTCCTGCATTCTCTAGAAGAGATAGATGAAGCCAGGATAAGAATTCGGGAAGTTGAATCTAGGATATTGGATTTCACAAAAGGCAAAGAGGCATCATTGGAGAAGGAAGGGATCAAAGAATCATCAGATATTTCCTTGATTGATGAGGTCCTTCGCTTTATTGAAGATGTAGAACTATCTGTAAACCGCTTGGATATTCGCCTATCCGCAATTGAACGCTTAGTAAAAAAAGAGTGATAATTTGCCTATCCTAACGTGGCGAAATCTGCTTTATCACTGATTGCAAATATCCTAAATAATCAAACATGGAGAGCTCATTAAGGGGCAGAATTCTTACTTTCAATCCCTTCAAAATACTTTGAGCTCTCGTTGTTTCAAATCCATTGCCAATACCGATTAATTCTAGATGATAGTTTACACTGCCTGAGATAGCTTTTGTATACGAGTCAATCTCAGCTTCTTGACCCTCTAGATTGCTAGCGCATATTATCACTATTGTCGGCCGGTCACCACCAAAATCCTCAAGCATCTCAGCAATGCTTCTAAAGATTCCCGTGGGATTAGTTGGGCCTTCAGGTAGCTCTCCTGAATCAAGAATTGAATAGATCAGGGATGTGATCACTTCATTGTTATTCATGTCGTCATACAATTCAATATAGTCCTGTGAAGTTGCCCCTTTCTGGATAGAGAATTTCATAGGTGAACTACCAGCAAATATAATTCCCATCTTTCCATCTGATCTATTGCGCTTCATTCGCATAAGTGTCAGCAATCCAATAATAGTCGAAACATCCCCTCTCGAAACTGTCGTACCCAATCCTTTCAGATACTGTTGCAAATCAATATTTCCTTCAGCAAATGGCTCTAGGTATTTTTTAAGAGATGTAGGAGTTGCCAGTTGCACATCCCGTGTCTTCATCTCGCTTCCTGTTGAGAGAATAAGTAGAATATTCAGGTCGTTGAGAAAGACCCTAGGCTGGATTTCAACAAGGGTATCGCCAATTCTTGCTAATTGATTTCGCTCTATAGCTGGTTCAGTATATGCCACATCAAGTTCCACACCTTTTGAAGTCACAAACCTACTACCAATTCCTATCAAGTGGCTGGATATTCTTTTTATTATCTCATCTCTCTCAATGTGAAGATGTGTAGATAGTTCGGATTCTGTAAATCCTGGGACGTCTTCATAAGTCAAGAGGACACTCGTCAAATCTGCAACTTTGTCAACATATCTTATTACATCCAATTTTGAAGACTGCGTGAGACCATAGCATTTAGAATCATTGGCACTGAGCCCAAGATTTCTTGAGGGACAGGTTTTACTGGGATTTACACTAGCTCCCCACCAATGACCAGAATTTGCATCAAGGATTGTTACTGTATTACCAGATTTCACTCCAATTGCCTTCATGTCTCCTGAACACATCGATATTTTACCTGGATCGATTTCGTCATTTTCAATGCCAAATTGTAGAGATGACATCACTTCCTTTGTAGCGCTCACTCCCAAAGCATTCAGGAATGTGTTATTAAAGGCGGAAATATGACTCGGAGCATCAAGTACTGGTCCCTTATCTGCCGCCACAATGCTTGTCCTGAAGGCTTTTGCGTTTCTTGGTGTAACTGATTCTGAAAATACAGGGTTCCAAGCTACAAGCCTAAGAGATCCGCCTTGTTCTCGATGAAGGGCGACACTGTTTGCCAATCCTGTTTTGATGTCTTCCACTGTGAGTATTCCAGAGTCAAAATCAACAAGGCCATTATTAGAATCTAGCATAAAATCGAATGATATTATGTCCTGTATTTTTCTTACAGAGAGAACACGTAGGAGCCGGGATATTTCTAGTAGGGCAGTCTTCCCTAGTTTCCCCTCAGCGAGAGCTGTGTTTTCATTAAACCTGTATCCAAGAAAAGATGGTCTCACAGGCAACAGCGAGAGAATATTACCTGCCAGGATTCTTTGTAAATCCTCTAGTGTGGCTCCCATATTCTTACTGAGGATAAAGCTAAGTATCTCTGGAACTGTATCACCTAGTTGGGTTTCCGGATATGCACTTGAAAATATCAGCTTCTCCGACCAATGCATATCAGTATCAGTCTTCTTCAGAACATTGATTATAGTTGATAGTGATCCTATTGTCGCACCAGATGTTAGCAGGCGTGTCCTAGGGAGTTCCAGAAGTGCAAGTATATGTTCTTCTAGATGCTTATGAGAGGGCACCAAGAAGACCACTTCTGGTTGTGGAAGAGCCGCTTCCTTTACAAAAACGAGCCATTCAAGTATCTCATCTATCGCACGCATTTCATTCAGATGTAAATAGATTGGCTCTCTGTTCTTAATGCATTGAATCAAAGCATCTTTGTCTTTTCCTTCAAAAACATTCGACAAACTAGACGCATCAAGTAGACATCCCCATCCCGCAGGGATTTTCAGACCATGTCCCAAATTTCTCAAGGCGTATATGCGGGAAGAAAACTCTGATTTGGCTCCCCATCGAAAGCATGAATCTATGTTATTTCTTTGCTGAAACCTTGGAAGTGCCTTATTAGATACCTCAGTCAGTGGATGCGCTACAAACATGTCTGCAATCCATGAACCATCGACTGAACTTGGGTTGCTATCGTAGATATCTGCAAGAAGAGGAGGTCGCGATAGGTATGAATAGGCTCTTCTCGGGAGATACCGAAATGAAGTCGCATATTGTGACGCCAAGTCATATACTTGAGAGCCAACAAGGTCATAGAATCTCAGGAGCCTTTCAGGGTCGAACGAGCGAATACTGGCTCCTAATTGTATGATTCCCAACTTAACGCTGGCGTCCACTAATAGGAGCTGCTTGAGCTCATTCGTTTCTCTGTCCTCTACGACTAACATCCAATGCTCTTCCTGAAGGTTTCATGCAATTCGTGTTTGTGAAGCAATTTATGCATAATGAAGCTTTTCAAAGAATGGGAATAGTTTATCACTGGTGGCTCTTTTCACCTTAGAGAGGCATGCTATAATAATGCTTGTTGTCCGAGCTCTTGATGATGCACCTGAGCAAGGTGTGCGAAAGGATGACATTTATCGACTGTATATAGTCGATGCTCACCATCATATGGGTAAAGAAAAAACACATCGAAATACACCCGGTGGCGCATATGACTTCTACCAGCTCTTGTGGTTTGAAATGAAGCGGCTTTCTCAGCATGAACTTGAGAATGATAGTCTGCTGTTTGAGCCTGTAGATGTAGTTGCTTCTCCGTTCCCCTCTAGTGTCTTCTCAAGTAGAGATAGCTGGTCCCGAATGAATCACGGGTGGCTTGTCGATAGAACGATTGCATTTCCATATTCAGATGACTATTCAAAAACAGGGAAAGATGGTGAAGCATCATTTAAGGTTTCAAATGATAAAATCGCAGGATGGACAACACGTGCTCCTCACTCGACAAGGCTTATTGGTTTCGGACGTGTTGATCCACAAGATGCCAAAAAAGGTAATCCTGACATTGCTGTAAGAGAATTAGACCGAGCTGTTCTTACTCTTGGATTAAGAGGATTGAAACTACACCCGCTTGCTCAGCTGTTCATTGATGAATTGGAGGGTGACATAACCAAGAGGATCCTAAAGCGAGCTGGTGAACTTGGAATCCCTGCAATTTTTGATACGAGAAATATAAAGACAGTGATTCGAATAAAGCATCTTGTTGATGCCATGAGTGAAGATCCAGTGTATTCACAGGCCGCAAAGAAACTAAACATCATATTGGCCCATTGTGGAATGAGTCCTGGTGACTCCAAATTATATGACATTTTGAGGGATCCACGTTTCTCTGCAGATACTTCTACACTGCATGATCAAGACATTCCGCTGCTTTGTGATATGGCCATAAATCGAATAAATACTCCCGCAAAACATTGGTCTGAGAGCTTGCTATTTGGGACAGATTATAGTTTCCTCTCAACTCAAGCAGCAGAAGTCATTCTTTACACCCTCTCAAGGGATTTTCCAGGCAGATTGAGTGACGCTCAACGGATTCTAGGCGGAAATGCACTTTCAATAATTCAACAGCCATTCAAGACAACCAGAAGGAGTAGAAGATATCCTCGCCAATTATCCTGCCCCAATGAAGAAGGAAAGTCTAGATACATAATTGAAAAGGCGATTATCTCACTTCTTCATAATGGCGAATGGGACTTATCATCTCTTGATAGCATGCTACCACCTCTGCATACATGGCCTGAGTTACTGCCCGAAGAACTGGGAGGGTTTAACGGAGTATACACTGATTCATTACTGGCAACTCTTCAGTCAAAAGAGGAGGATTATGAATTGCACCTCTGGATTCGAACGAATCCGGGTGATATTCTAACAGTTGCGGCCGTTGGAACAAAAGGCGAGGATTCACTCAAAACCTTGGAGTTTACAACACAGAGAATTGGTGAGAGCTTACTTGAAGAACTCTCGAAAAACACACGTCACGAGAGCAATGCGCATTCTCTAGTGGACAGCATTCCAAGAATATTGAGGTAGATGCCTGATGCACTATCCTTTATATCGTTACATGCTTTGATTAAATTAGGAGTCTAGGAGGCTTTTGCTATCGTCGATAATCTGAACCTTGAAATTGTAGATGGCGGGGATCTACGCGGGTACGCCACACTAAATCCCAAAACCGCAGATGCTCTTAAAGCTGAGATTGGATCCATTGTAATTTTTGAAGACCCTGAGAGTAGTTTTTGGGGAGCTGCTGAGATACGGAAGAGCAATGATGTTCCTGAAGGCCAAATTTTTGTGGACACATTGGTACTTGAAGCATCACTCCTTATGGAGGGCGATAGCGTTGAGGTTTCATTATATGAGCGAGACATGATAGCACTAGACTATGTTGAATTTGGATTGAAACCCCTTTCTGAGGATGCGAACACCGAGGATTTAGTCACGAGGGCTGCCGAGAAAGTTGAATCGTTGGAGGATCTCATTGGAGGCCGTTTGGTCTATCCGGGCATGTCTTTCAATTGGCCAGACTTAGATGTTAAGGTTGAGATTATGAACACTCGTCCTGGCTTAACAGGCAAGAGTTTCGCAAAACTTGCTTTCGAAGCCCTGAAAGAGAGAACCGGATATCAATTTAAAACAATAGGCATTGCCACACCATTCAATGCCATCCTCTGTATTGATACAAGCGGGTCAATGAAGACAAATGATGTTCCCGTACAGGACATAGCCCATGCAAGGGAAGGTCTCAAGGATTTGGCAGGAGATAATCCTGAGGTTCAAGCATTTCTGGATAGATTCGAAGAAGGAAGAACAGTAAGTAGAGCTGAGGCGGCGGCTATGGCAGTTTTGCTGTATCTGGCTGAGAAAGTTGGCCGAGGCTATGGTGAAAAAGTAGGCGTCATTACATTTGAAAAAGAAGTCGCTGAAATGACATTTCTCAATGCCGATACAGGTGAAGTACAACCATTTGTGGAGTGTACGGGACGTGAGAAAGCACTGGGTTTGCAGATCATAAGCACTCATGTAGTAGACAAGGTTGAGGAAGGCGGGACTTTGACAAACATGGGTAATGCATTGGCAAAGGCTGCAGATGTCCTTAGCGCCATGGGTGATCCAACCAAGCCTACTATGTTCATTCTTCTAACTGACGGTATGACAACAGCTGGTCCACCACCCCTAAAAGTCATGAAAGACCGTTTTCCTGATAGAAGCAGCTTTGTAATGTATTGTATTGGATTGGGAGAACGAAGCGAATTGGACGAGGAATTGATGCTTGCTCTCTCACAATACGGCAATGGTACCTATCGACATGTCGACAATATGAGAGATTTGCTGGAATGGTATGGCCGCTTAGCTAGTGAGTTTGCCATTGTAATTCGTGGAGCAGAGTAGTTCATCTAGGTTCCAATGCATCTGCAAGATCTTTCAATGAGTCGATATCCATCTCTTGAATCTGGTCTTCAGGGATACCCGCCAACATCTCCTCTGGGATATTCGAGAGTATCTTCGCCTTTTCTTCCCCATACTTCTCAATCAAGGCTGAGATTCTCACATCGTCTTCGGATTCTTTCGTCTTCTTCGGCTTCTCTTTCTTAGGGGCTTCTTTTTCGGGAACGCTCACTCCCTCATCAACAGGAGCCATAGGAGCAATCTCTGAACTTGATGCCACGACAGCTTCAAGTTCTTCTATTGAGAGACCTTCCAGAACATCTTCGGGGAGCGATGCCTTTACTTCCTCAGGGATTTGCTCAAGTAGATCCTCTTTGGATGGTCCGGTCCTCTTCTTAACTTTCTTTACCTTGGTGACCTTTACCGTCTTTTTCTTGAGCTCCTTATCCTTTTTGCTAGGAGCCGCAGCAAGTAGTGAATTCACCAGTTCTCTTGCTGTATTTGGCGTTAGTCGTCTCAGGTCCTCCTCAGGAAGTGTTTCTCTGATTTCATCGGGGAGTTCGGAAAGGATTTCTTCTACCTCAGGGGAAATCCCAGTTGGTTTAGAAAGGATTGGTGATTCCATTTCAGCGCCTTCCAAGATAATTGGTCCTGACTCCATTGCCTCTATTATAGAAGTGTCAATCTCAACCTCGTAATTCTGCTTTCTCCATTTCATGAAGCGATCAATTTGCTTTGGCCTTACTTTGATATCGAGAAGGAAACTGCGAATTTGCTCTTCATCCATCTCTGGAAAATCAGCAAGAATTTTGTCAACACTGTCTTTTGATAATCGTGCCCAAATGGGTCCTGCTATTAGTTTTGAAAGTCCATTGGCACAGTGGGATCGCACCCAAGTACTTGGATCCTTCAATCCCTCAACCAAAGTCGGGATTGTAGACGGTTGTTGGTACCAAGCCAGAACTTCAGCTGCAGCTATTCTGACTTCTTCCTCATCATCCTTTAATGCTTGTACAACATCCTTGACAATTGTTGGATCTGCAAGCTCGAGCGTTGCAATCAAAGCTCTTTGTCTAACGATGTCCGAAGTGTCTGATATTGCCTTCACAAGTGCTTGTCTAACGGCCGAATTACTACGCGCGCGAACCCCTACTTCCTCGGTTAGGAAATCTAGCAGCATTCTCCTAGTTTCAGACATAGATTGCCTCTCCACACGTATAGACATATTATGATGAGGGTTTAATGCTCGTTTTGATTCTATCACTTAAATGAGTTGGCTCTATGTATTGTTTTCACTTCTTGAAAAACAATGTGACAGCAACACATAGTCACCTCTCATGACAAATGCAATCACCAAAATAATCTATTCCTAGATAATAGCTTCTGGTGTCTACCCATCGTACAAGATTTAACGGGGATTGATTGTTCACGACTGGGTTGACAATATGACAACACAGAGCGATCTCAGAACATTGCGTGTATTACTCTTTACAGGAATTATGTTTCTCCTTGTTCTAATGTCCCCACTTTTAACTGCACCCTTTGCAGGAACTGAGATGTATGGTCTTGTTGGAACTGCATTGTTCTTTCTGAATTTCGGATTAATCTATATCATAGTTCTGGTGTTTTTGCGATTAGAAGGCAGGCCATCCCTAAGTGAAGTTGGATTTGAAATCGAGGATAGTAGAATGATCCCCCATTTAGCGATAGGAGCTGTCGCAGGGACACTCGCTGCTGGACTAGTTGTTCTCATCGCAATGGTTTTTGGAGGGAATCTTAGACCAATTGATCAAGTCACAGTAGACCTTATTGTTGGCGAAATTGTAATAACTGCTCCAACTGCTATCTTTGAAGAGATTGCCTATCGTGGATATATGATGCCACGAATGGTTGATATCTGGGGCAAGGGGTCTGGTATTTTAATTGGCTCTCTATTCTTCTCATTGTTTCACTTCGGATGGTGGGTGCCGCTTGGCTCTGTACCATTGGTGCCGGTATTAATATTCATCCTTAATTTGACCATTGGGGGCATACTTCTATCATTGTCATACTATTGGTCAGACAAGAGACTGTGGGTTCCCATTGGATTTCATTTCATGTGGAACATGCTTGCGTACATCCTGTTCCCTGTATATCCTCGCGAAACTGTTGTTTTGCCTGAGATATTCCAGATAGAATGGGGTGTTACTACAATTGTAGGATTCTTATTCGGACTAAGCATAATCTGGATGTTAATCACACAATATGGAAGAAAAAGGTAGAATGGGTTGGAATCACCAACCCAATCTTATAGGCATAGCAACTATTGATCGGATGCGATTTCGCTTCCTATTCCTTTTGTGACAACCATCGTCATGCCACTCAAGCCAAGAACATTCACGGTTTCGCCCTCGTAGATTGGTGGACCTGTTGTTTTTGCCCACCATATCTCAGCTCCAGATTTGACCTTTCCCTTTGGATTGATGTCAGTTATCGCAACAATATTCCTCATCTTGGCATATTCGTACTGTGGCCATTTATCATAGTCCCTCAGAAATACAATGTACAAGCCCATCAGGCTCAGGATTGTGCCAACCATGATGTATACAGGCATGTGTCCTGTGGGGTCAATGAACCATGCCACGAATATCGCAACTCCATATATTGGGAACAGCTTGAGCGATAGCTTTGCGTCAATGATACCCCCCTCTATTCCAGTTGCTCCTCCCGTGAAAACAGAAAATAGAATGTAAAGGAAAGCACCTGCTATGAATATCATAATCGGGTCGAACACAAACGCTGCTCCAACATAGATCAGTTGGAAGACAAAAAGGACGATGACTATCGGAATAGTCACTTGCGCCATTGCCTTTCCTGTTGCAGGTTCTACTGTCAATACCATGAGTGTGAGTATAATCCCGACTAGGATGAGCCCATAAAAGGGATTCAATACTACAATACCAATAACCATGCTCAACGCTGACATGAGTATCATGACGACGAGGATCTTTATCCAGGCGTCCATTCTTTCAACTCCTTAGATTCTATTGAACGGTGAGATTTACTTCTCCTCATCCGTTCCCTTGTTTCTGGGAATCTTCATACCACCAGTTCCTGCCGTTATGGCTGCTGCCATTCCAGCTGACATACCAACCTCAGGAATGTTCGTAGGTACCATGATGATTAGATTGGCGTTCTTGCTAATCTCCTGCATGATGTTCCAGGTACGTAGTGTCATACCTGAGGGAGAACGCTCATAGGTCTGTGCCGCTTTTAGCATGGCCTCTGAAGCCTCAAGCTCAGCTTGTGCAAGAGTGATTCTCGCACGCCTCTCTCTTTCCGCTTGTGCTTCTCTGCTCATTGCATCTTGCAGCTGGGTTGGGATAACCACGTCTCGTATCTCAACGGCTGTTACTTTCACACCCCAGTGTTCAGTCTTCTCATCAATCAGCTCCTGCAAATGAGCAGCAATTCTATCTCTGTCGGACAGCAATTCATCCAGAGTCACTTTACCAGTGGTTTCTCTGAGTGTTGTCTGAGCTGCTAGCTCCACTGCAACAGTGTATCTCTCAACGCTGAGGATTGCCTTTTCAACATCAATCACTCTGAAATACATCACAGCATCAACAACCACAGGTACATTATCCTTTGTGAGAGACCTCTCAGTTTTGAAAGCGTATGTGAGTAATCTTAGAGATACTCTCATGGCAACCTTATCAAGGAAAGGAGTCACCCATATGATTCCTGGTCCGCGAATGTGCTTGAATTTACCAAGCCTAAGAATGGCCACTCGCTCCCATTCCTTCAAAATCTTGATACCACTAGCTATGAACATCAAGGCGAAGAATGCGAGGACTATC
>JBHLQM010000003.1:0-66786 GCA_048884785.1 Candidatus Thorarchaeota archaeon
CCACACCATACTGCATGGCAGTCTACGAATACTACCTTATTCTCTGCCAGAATGCCATCCAGATCTTCCGCACTAATTTCATTAACCATCAATTTATCTCCCTGTATTCGGGTGTGCAATAATCATGCACAATCGAAATCACACAAACCGTGCTTATAAGAATTGTGCAACAACCATGCACAACCAATAGCAGGTAGATGTTTTTTTTGAACTGCTGCCTACGATAATAATGACAAAGTTTCATAAGTCCGTCCCAGATTTCCGGAGGATGTTGTTGTCCGAAGTGATAGATGATGCCCGTGTTACATTGTCCCAAGTGCGGTTCAAAACTCGATATTCGAAAAGGTGGGCCAATATGGACAGTACGATGTCACAGATGCGATGTAGAGCTGATGGTAGACGGACGGAGCAAGGACCTCTTTGATGCATATGATGCCTACATCACGGCGGTAAAGAACGGTACACTATCGCCCGGAGCATCATCAAGTGCATCACAAACACCTCGAGCTCTTCCTGACAGGGATACAAGTAGACGACGTCGGAGAACCTCCAGTGTACTGGATAGGGTTCAATCTGAGCCAGAGATCAACAGGATACTATCTGCCAGTGGCCAAACTTTGGACAAGCTACCCGACGCCTTGCGAGGGATGGTATCTCGAGGAAGAGACTATCTTGTCAGTTATCGTCATATTCCTGCAACTGATGCGGATTATGGAATTGAAGTGCAGAATCTTATGCTTCCTGCACGCCTGAAAGAACATCTGACAAAGAAGGGCATAGTACAGCTTTACAAATTCCAAGAGGAGGCATATGACGCAATCTCCGCTGGAAAAGATGTAATCATCGCAGCTCCCACAGCCCAGGGCAAGACTGAGGCTTTTGTCTTGCCAATTATTAGGAAGATTCTCTTGTCAGTTCAGGAGTCTTTCGGAAAGCCTGGTGTTCAGGCGCTTCTGTTGTATCCAACGAAGGCACTTGCCCGTGATCAGTATGAGAAAATACATGCGATCTGCGAAACATCAGGACTCAAAGTCGGGATATTTGATGGTGATGTGGCTGATAGTAAGAGACAAAAGATGTACCTGTCGCCGCCAGATATTCTCTTGACGAATCCAGATGTTCTTCATTATCATCTCGGATGGGACCAGTCTCGCCTTGTTTCTCTTCTTCGAACAGTGAAGTATGTTGTTCTTGATGAGATCCACCTCTATACGGGATCTATGGGAGCCAACATCTACTACATCCTGAAACGTCTACAAATGGAATCAGGGGCATTTCAGAAGATAGGCGCATCCGCAACCATTGCTAATCCAAAGGAGTATGCAGAAGTTCTGTTTGATACCGATGTTCAGCTGATTGAATCAACTAGTGCCAAGCGGGGACCAATTCACTTCCTAATGTATTATCCCGGTGCAAGAAGTAAATACAGCATGATAGTAGACTTGGTTCAGGCTCTCAACCGTGGGGAATACCAAACCCTGGTTTTTGGAAATACGCATACAGAGGCGGAGGTTCTGAATGTTCTCATAGGCGATACAGGTATCAAATCAATGGTGCATCGAGCCGGTCTCTCCAAAAGCTATAGAGGAAAAGTCGAGAACCAATTTCGATCTGGAGAATTGCCAGTTCTTGTATCCACTCCAACCTTGGAACTTGGCATCGACATTGGAGACCTAGATTCAGTTGTGAGCATGATTGTTTCCATAACAAGACTAACACAAAGAATTGGAAGGGCTGGCAGAAAGGGACAGGAGAGCGTAGCGATACTTGCACTCAGAGAGAATGATCCCATTTCATCATTCTATAGAAATCAGCCTGACAAATACTTCACTGATGTAGATTCCGCCTATATGGAGCCTGAAAATGAAGTGGTAGGGCGTTATCAATTACTTGCGGCAGCGATGAGTGGAAAACTAAAACTTGGCGACTTTCCAAAGCAGAAGAATATCATTGAAAAATTGGCGGAAGAGAGCCTCATCCGCATTGATGATAGCGGACGCATTAGAATCCTTGACTTCCAGCAGGCGCAAAAAGAATGGAGAGGTTACAGTATTCGAGGTATTGGGGATGTCGTGGAGATTAAGCAAGGTGAAAAGAAACTCGGTGAGCGGTCTATGCCTATGGCGGCCCAAGAACTCCATCCTGGGGCTATGTATCTTCACGGCGGAAAGAACTACATGTCAGTTGATTTCAAATACCAGCCGGGCCTAGGTAGAGCCGTTGTAGTCCCAGTCCAAGACCGCAGCACACATACTAAGCCCCTCTATTCCACTATGCCTCGTATCATTGAGGTGCACACAGAGAGAAAGGCGTTTGGGATGAGTCTCAAGTATTGCACGCTTGAGATGACTCAAGAAGTATATGGCTATGTCAAAAAAGATACGAGAAGCGGGCGCGTAATACAGAGATCAGAGCTGCCTTCTCCTCTGGTATATCAATATCTAACCCGTGGTTTTGTTTTCAAGGCTCCAGAGCCGACAAAATCTACCAATGACTATCTTAGTATGCGGCTGAAGAACGCAGAAGGTCCCAAGATGGGCCCAGCCGACCTTATAGGTGGTACATTCCATGCTGTTGAACATGTAATAATTGAATCAAGTGATATGTTGACCGGTGGAAGTGCTCGAGAGATAGGTGGAGTATCCATGGGCGATTCCGGTTACATATTCGTTTATGATGGAAGTCCTGGAGGTAATGGTGCTTCAAAGCTTCTCTTTGGGAGATTCGAAGAGGCAATTCGCCGCTCTGAGACCATTTTGGCCAAATGTGACTGCAAGACAGTTGATGGTTGTCCCCTATGCACATACTCATATCAATGTGGTAACAACAACCAGCCTCTCTTTAGATTTGGAGCACTTGAAAGCCTTCAGCTGATACAACAGAAGGTTGAAACAGATGTTGACACAAAGGACTACCTAGGATATCAACCCGTAGTCTAGCAGGTAGTGAACAAAATGGTGCGGTTGCTTATACATCGGGGGCACGATGGCCCAGCTCGCAAAGGTACAATCGACTTTGCAGATGGTAAAGTCGAAGTCCCTACACTACTTGGCCCTCTGGATTCAATACATACGGGTCTAAAAATGATTGAGATTGCCCAACTTCCAATCAGTGACTCAGCTCCCAGCCTCGTTTCAACGGGGACATTTTTGGAGAGCAATCCCTCACTTCTCAACGAGGTGCCAGTAAACTCCTTCGTTCTTCTCCCCTCATTGCCTGGCATACCAGGATTAGGGGGAAGCATAGCAAAAACGATAGTAGAGAGCCAAATCCAATTTTTGGCCGATTCGGCATATCCTGGACCATCGATAATACGGATTCCCTCCTCCATGCCCCCCGAGGATTTGGAGGACCTAATACCAACAATGCAGCAATCTCAAGTCATCGGTGCATCATTCCTTTTCAATGATGAACTTGGAAAACATGACCTCAATAATATCGCATTGAGATCAAAAATGCCAAGGAACTGGCTAGCAATTGCTCTGGGTCGAATTCGTCCCAGTGTACTCCCAATTCTCTACTATGCAGGATTTGACATCATTGACATCAGTTATGGATTAGAAAGGGCAACAAGATTAGTACGGTTGTCACATCTAAGTCAGGAACAGATAAGCGCAGGACAGACATCACGTTTCTGTCCATGTGTCCATTGCAGTAGAATCACAACAGATACCAATACCTCAGAGCTTGAATCAATCATCTCACAACACAACCAGGCTCTCTATGGAGCAATCCTCTCCGAGTCCAAAGAGGCTACAAGAACCGGCTCCCTTCGATGGCTTGTCGAATCATCAACTCATGGAGGTCCCAATGTTCTCTCCTATCTCAGAATGGCGGATGCGCAGAACTACTCCTTCTTTGAGGAATTTACTCCTACCGGCGTATCCTTTGAATTGCCATTGATTGGTCCTGAATCTTATAATGCGCCTCAAGTCAGACGATACAGAGAATATGTAAAGGATAGATACTCCCCTCCGACAACGAAGAAAATCGTGGTACTCCTTCCTTGCTCCGCAAGAAAGCCATACTCCGAATCAAAGACGCACAGACGTTTTTCTCATGCACTTGATAGAACTCTTGGATCGCGAAGAGATTCAGTTGCGGAAACTATCATTACATCACCCTTAGGCATTGTACCAAGAGAGTTAGAGAGGTCATATCCATCCGCAAACTATGATATTCCTGTAACTGGCGACTGGGATGCTGAGGAAACATCAATTGCAGCTGAGGCGCTCATAGGACATCTAATGAAGTTTAGTGAGAATACTCCTGTTGTTGCCCATGTATCAGGAGGGTATCTCTCCGTTGTGAAGTTGGCGGAAGATCAAATCGGACAGAGTTTGATATACACAACTCATGATGCATCCCCAACGAGTGCATCTTCGCTCATGGCACTAAGTGAAACCCTTTCTGACCTTTCAGAATTGTATCCGCTATCCGGAAAAAGATCTGCACTTGAAGACACGCTGAGAGCTACAGCCGACTATCAGTTTGGATCTGGAGCAGGAGAGGCACTTGTACCTGATGGTGCCAAAGTTGGAGGCAAAGTTTACGGCACAATCATCTGTCGATCTAGTGGTGTACAGACTTGTTCTTTTGCTGGTGCAACCGGGCAGATCTCACTTACTCTAGATGGCGCAAAAAGAATTGGCCCATTGAATCGATACTGGGTCAGATTCGAAGGCGTTTCTATTGAAGGAAGTTCCATTTTTGCTATAGGAATCAATTCTGCGTATTCCGGAATAAGACCCGGTGATGAAGTTATTATCTTGAACTCAAATGACGATGTAATTGCTACTGGCAGAAGTGAGATGTCTGGACGCGAGATGTGCGATTTTGATAATGGTGTTGCTGTAAAGGTGCGTCATAAGGAGCGGTGAGGATTTTGAAGGCGAATAGTCTTGAATCAGTACACGACCTAATTCTCAAAGCCAGTCTGGCATCGCGTAGAGACTCTATCGCAAGGAGAAAAACGAAGGATCTAAGAAAACCAGCTGCAGCATGGGTTACCGAAACTAGAATTGGTGAGGCTACTGGCAAGGCCCTTTCAATTGTTTTTGCAACAATTGGTTGCTCACACGCTAGAGGCGAATTGGGTGGATGCACAATGTGCTCATATCTTCTTGATGGAACTGAGAAACCACCCACTGATGAGCAAATCACAACCCAATTCAACCAGGCTATGACTAGACTGGCAGATGCCTCTGGACCACTAGCTGTCAAAATCTACACAAGCGGGAGTTTCTTAGATCCCAGTGAGGTGTCTCTCGACGCTAGGTCGAGGATAGTGCAAATGATATCAGAAGACAATCGCATAGCAGAAGTTGTTATTGAGTCCCGCCCGGAATATGTTACGAATGAAGTTATGGACGAATTGCGGAGGAGTCTGGGGGATAGAACAATTGAGATTGGAATCGGACTGGAAAGCAGCAACGATGCAATTCGTCAGATGTGTGTGAATAAGGGATTCGATATCTCAGATTTCAAAAATGCTATCGAAATTACTCGGGATCATCAAATTGGAGTCAGAGCATATGTTCTACTGAAACCTCCATTTCTATCTGAACAGAATGCACTTCAAGACACAATTAGAACAATCAGCGACTGTAACCTAATGGGTGTGAGCACAGTTTCTGTCAATCCTGTAAATGTCCAAAAACACACCCTTGTAGAGGAGTTATGGAGCAAAGGAGAGTACAGACCTCCATGGTTGTGGAGTCTTCTAGAGGTTCTAAAGAAGGGTCGCTCGATTCTGGATAGCAGAATCAATCTCATCTGTGATCCTGTTGCTGCTGGTAAGGCAAGAGGAGTTCATAACTGTGGAAAATGTGACAAGGTCATTGTTGATGCAATTCGCAGCTTCTCATTCTCTCAAGACCCAACAAGGCTAGAAGGATTTCAGTGTGAATGCTTATCACAATGGAAACATATTCTTGAACATGGTAATACATCATTACTTGTATATAGTGATAGACGAGTAATTGAGTCGAAAAGGCTTAAAGCCGAACACTGACGCGTCACGATATTCCGAAAGCTGGGGTCTGTTACAATGGTATACGAAACTCGCGTTTCAATCTGGTTCAATAGCGAAGGAGCTTCTCCAGCAGTAGTAATCACAAAACTACTCGAGATGGGATTTAGGCTCGTAAGAGGAGCTTATGATTTTGTATACACTCATGAATCAAGTGAAGAAATGAGTGATTCTGACCTAGTGGAATCAATTATCGAGATTTCCAATGCGCTTCATGATACGCTTTCCGGTTACAAGGTGATTTATGCTCTCTCTACAGTTTCAACAGAGAACGGAGACGAATATGTTCCACTAGATGTGCTTGACGCTGAACTTGAGGAGATACAAAAAGAGTTACAAGAAATCGAAAGAGAAGAAATGGATGAATAGAAGAGGACTGAAGGGGTATATGCCCCTTCAACTACTTATTAGAATCTAGTCAGAGGTAACTTCTGGTTCGCGGCGCTCGTACTCGCCCTCTCCACGTACAGTAACCCTGAGTTTCTTCTGATCTCCTGGATTCATTCGAGTCCAGACCCAAATCATGTCTGTACCATCAGATGCAGCCTTTGTCGTTGGTTCTTCTTCCAGTGGGTCTGTTGATACGTATTCAAAACCAGCAGGAATCCAATCACTGACCTTTACATTTTCAACAGTTACTTCTCCCTTGTTCTCCACCACAAGCATGATGTTGAATTCACCTGCGCCAGATCCCTTATTTATGGCCTTCTTTGCAGATATTCTTCGTTTTCTATACATAATGCCTATCTTGTGTGTGTCCTTCTCACTGAATACATCGGCAGTGATTCCGGCAGGGTCTGTATTGGCATAACATTTGATAGGACTCGGGTATTCCTTCTCTGGTCTATTTCTCCAAGCCATAATTGCATAGTTAACCTTGAAGGAATCTCCTGGCCGCAATTCTCCAACGGTATCCTTGAGATTCGTGATTTCAATTGTAAGTGTGTGTGGGACTTCTGGATTCTGGTCATCTGGATCGATAATCAGATTATATTCACCAGAGAACTGCTCATCTCTCACCCAGACAGTGACATGTTCTCTCTTTGGAGGCATCACGTCATCAGGCAGGCTGTCTATGATCTTTATTTCATTTAGTTTTGCAGTACCTGTATTTCTAACTTCAATATTTACTTCAACAGGCGTCTTGTCAAGGCTGTTCACTTCGGGAGGATCAAATTCCTTTGTATAGCCAATTGCTGCAACAGGGATTGGTTGTGTTCTCTTTTCTATTGTTCCCAACACACGCTTCTTGACCACGTTCATCGGAGTATAGACAACTTCCTGAGTGCATTTGGGTGGCGATTTGCTACTCACTTCAAACTTTGCTCTCCACTCCTGACCGGGTATCATTTTGACTGCAGGGTTCTCATCTATCTTGAGTTCTTTTTCTCCGCCACTCTCAGGCATCAAATATACCTCTGCTCTGTCAAGTCTTACCATGAGGTCGCTTTCATTTGAGCATTCTAGAGTGCATTCCCACTCATTCGGTTCCGTTTCAGCTGTTTCTATTCCTGTCAGAAACTCAGTCAAAGCACTCATGTCTGGAGCCAAGGATGATCTCTGCTGCCCTTCTGCTTTGTAGCTTATGACAATCTGTCCGGCATTCCTAACTTCTGAGTCATCTACGTTTGCGTTGGCACTTATTACTAGAGTGGAATCTTCGTTTGGATAAATCACTAAATCCTTCCAGACAACTTGACGCGTACCCTCATCAAATTCCGCACTCCCAGACATAGCACTCTCAATGACAACATTAGAGAGTTCCGGTGGAATTGTCTTGTTTAGAACAACATTTTCGAGTTGACCGTTGGTTTCATTCTTCAATGTGAGAGTGATTTTTACTGGGTTATCTTGTGCAATAACATAGGCCCAATGAGCTTTCTCTGTAGGGACATCTCCGCAGGTATCAAATACTTCAGTCAGTGTGACGATTGGTGCTCTTGCTTCCACTCTGTAGCCTGAATCCCACTTGCCTCCAGCCTCAATTTCACCGGCTGAGAGTGAGTCTTCACCTATATTGGTCCCTTCACGACCTGAAGGTATTAGCACCTTTACATTCCAGATTCTGCATCTTTCCGAGACATTCTTAACGCTGAGGACACCTTTTACCTCTATGCCTGACTGCTCGCCGAACTCGCCAAGACTTGTTTTTTCGGATTCCTCAAGATCTATTACGACTGACTTGTGTTCACTCAATAGTGGTCACCTACTTATCATGTGTGCCTATGCTTTACTCATATCGAAGATTCGTGACCTAATGTTATCAGTTTACTGTGTATCTAAACTCATTTCCAGCAGCCCATTCAATATCTACAGATTGACCTGGTTTTAGAAGAAGTGGTACTGTACCTCCTCCAAATTGGTCAATGTACTTGGAGAATTTATTTGGCTGATCTGGAGATGTCCATTTCATCGGAACTGCAAGTCTGGGTTTTGCATCAACGCACAGGCTAGTAGCATCTTTGACCTCAAAGACATCATGGCCTCCAATTGGCATAATCATGATGTCGCTCTCGAGGTTCCCAAATGGACCTCTAATGATTGCATCTCCCAAATAAGCAATCTTCATTTTGCCCATTTCAATGAGCAGTCCAAAATTTTCATATCTGGTACCAGTAGCCGGATCCAGTCGCTGAAGAGAATATGGAATAATCTTCAATCCTGGAATCTCATAGGGCACCTCAGATCTAAGAGTATGAAGCAACCAGGATTTTCCACCTTGTGCTTGCGCTTTCTGAATAGTAGCTTCATTTCCTAGAATCCATGCCTTAGCATTCATGGCAATCTCTATTGCGTTTCCCAGTGCGTCATCAGCATGATTTGTAGCTATAATGACTCTTACATCATGGTCGCTTGGAACTAGCGGTTCTCCGTTCATTATTCCCGGATTGAGAAGGACAGAGTTTTCGCCCACTTCCAATCTAAATGTGGTCTGACCATAGTAAGTCATCTTTAGCAATTAATCACTTCCCGAAGTCCCGCCTGACAACATCAAGTCAGGTATGCGCTATTTGGAACTTCCTAAGTGGTTTCTTAAAAAGAAATTGCGCACTGATATTCCAAAACTCTCCGTTGAGCGCCTTTTTGAGTCAGTTTCTATGCTTCTCTGTAATTCCGAGTGCTAGGTTTTTATGATTCTGTCAGTACGAATTCATGATGTTTAATCATAGAGGATAGAAGAGGGGCAGCATGCTAGAGAAAATATTGACTGAGAAGTTTAGACGAATACTCGAAGCAACATTCACGGACATCCAGAATCAACAGGACCGACGTGATGAGGAGGAGTTTGCCAAAGATGAATTGCGGATCAAAGAGGAGCTTCTCGATACAGTTGATACCTACCCCTCAAATATAGTTCTTGACGAAGATTTCTTAGTTGCAGCAGTTGATGGTTCTGGGAATTCCAACCTAGTAACTCTTGATGATATTAGGGTTCATCTTCTTAGCTCCGCCGCCGTTGTGCTAAATACCGGCACAAAAACCGGAAAATTACTCGAGCCTTTGAATCGGAAGATCATTGAATCAGAATTAGGCGATCAGCCGCATCTAGATTCTCATTGGCATTCCGGAGTCCGTGGTGACGCGAAAGAGAAACTTGCTGAGGCTTTGGAGCACATCTATCCACTGAAGGATCTTGCAGATGTCATCCTGCCTTTCTTTCGAGATCATACTAATGGTAGTATCAATACACTGAATGATATTGGCAAATCGCTTGAATATGGAAAGTTCGTTGAGAATCTAAAGAGCATGAAGGATTTGATTTCAAGAGAACAAATGCTGACGAATCCAATAGTTCATGATGAGTTGCGAACTGTGAAGGAATATGCAGCTGCGAGGGATGTGATTACTAGCAATCTAAATCCGAAGTACCTTCTACTTGATGGTGCAATGTCTGTGTTCATGCACTTTGTGCGAAAGTATCCAACCATGCCTAGCGGATTTCTGCTTCGTGAATTGTGTTCCTTAGCCAGAAAGAAAGGAATCATAGTAGCGGCTGTGAGTAAAAATCATACTATCCCCTTTGCTCATAGAATTGCTAACATGGCGGCTGAGAAATTCGGATCGAATGCAAAATGGTTCTGCCACTTGCCTAGCAGAGAGGACCCTGGTGAAGGTCTTCACATTTATGAAGACAGAACCTATATCCCTCCAGTGCTGGCAGTCCCCTACCTCTTTAGCTTTTCACGTGATAACCGTCCATCCCGGATTGATTTCGACAGAATTTGGTGGAAGGAGAATATCTTTGTTCCAGGCAATCCTACAGCAACTAGAGCAAATGAAAAGGAGCTTTTCAGAGACCTCGAATTCTTATCTCGTGACGCTCGATGGTATGGATACCCTGTGGCGTTGGGCCTTGCTCATGAGGCATGCAAGATGAGCTATGAGGACATAAGACTGGCTAGAGAAATAGTGCGTGATGTTAGACATCAATTGGGACACGATCCCAGACGAACAGATCCACTTCGAGAGGATTACAATCTTTGAGAGATGCAAAAATGATATTGAATAAAGATGAATTGGGCGAACACTATGGAAAGGTGGGCGTTGGCGATCAGACCATGCTAGGAATCATGGGAAATAACCGTGATGTTAGCGTTGGGGAGATATTCATGATTTATTCCTGCAGAGATGCCCATGAACGCGTGTTCTTTTTCCGCGTTCTTGGCCTTCAAAACTACCTTCGACAGGTTGATGATATTGCCCGAGTCGCAAGCACGCTGATGGTAGAGGGTGATTCGTATCTTTCAGGAATTGAGCGGAACATGCTACTATCTGTTGATGGAAAGATGTTGGGCTATGCCGAGAAGGTCGACAAGAAATGGGAGTTCCGATCCCCGAGAAGGCTGCCTGACCATCTTGCAGATGTATATAGGCCAGTCAAGGGCACGTCTGACAAACATGTCATGGAGATGCTTGCCACTCAGACTGCTGGCGAAATCTATGTTGGAGACCTTCAGGTCGGAGAGTCTACGTTAGATGTCCCTGTAATGATTCCGTCCAAGTTTCTTCCAATGCATGTTGGCATCTTTGGGTCGACAGGTTCTGGCAAGAGCAATTTAATGATGGTCCTCATCAAGGCTATGATTGACTCAAACCTTGAGATTAATCAGGGGATTAGAACTGATACGCCTAAAGTTTCGGCATTTTGTATCGACCCGCATGATGAATTCGCCATGGGTACAGATCAATATGGCATCCAGGATGTCGTGGAGTCTATGGACGCCTCGACAAGAAAGCAGGTTCTTGGAGATTTCTACTACCTCACAACACATCTTTCTGCAACGCAGCGTGAAATACGAAGATACGGAAGGGAGATACGAATTCTATGGAATGAGATTCAGCCACGAGACCTGTACTCAATCACGGAATTCACTCCGCAGATGGCTGGATTTATTGACCAAGTGTATGGGCATCATGGAGAGGATTGGATTTCCGAAATCTTGGATATGGCAGATGATCCTGATGGAACTCCCCAGGGAACTCTGAAGGGTGTACAGCGGAGGTTGAGATTCCTCCAGCGCAGTCCAATCTTCATTGATAGTGGCACAAGTATTCTGGATGAAGTCTTTGATGCCATGGAAACAGGTCGAATTCTGGTTGTCAATACAAGTCTAATGAGTGACATGGAGCAATTCTTGCTTACAACTATTGTAACACGTACGCTATCTGATATGCGCAGAGCATTGAAGAGCAGCGGTAACCTGGGCGACTTCGAACGACAAGCCAGACTACGTCTACCTACGTCATTCATTGGAAGAGTTATAGCCCGTGCGCGGACCTTCTATGGTAAGTCTGGTTCTGATGACCAGAGTCCTGTTAAAGATCCTCGAAATCTTCCAGTGATTCAAGTAACTGTTGAAGAGGCTCCATCGATATTAAATCCTGATTTGATGCGCGGCCATTCTGTGTTCAAGGATATCTCTCGGCAGGGTCGTAAATTCAATATTGGTCTACTTGTAGTGAGTCAGCAAGTAAGTGTCCTTGATAATGTGATTCTTTCTCAGATGAACACAGAGATTAATCTTCGACTTGGAAACGAGCGAGAGATACGCGCCTGTATAGAGAATGCGAGTGTCAACATCACGGGATTTGAAAATGAGTTCAGAGTGATGTCTAGAGGAGAGGCAATTCTCACTGCTTCCTACCGTGAACTTCCATTGCCCGTGAAGATTCCTCTGTTTGATACCGTGTTCGAACGAGACAAAGATCGTTACAAGCCAAAAGGTACTAAGCCAAAACAAGACAAACATGTGATTTGAGGAATTGAAAGATGCCTGCCCGTATAGCTCACATATCTGATACACATCTTGGCGCAAAACCAAGTGATGGTGTTAAGCAGAATGTGTGGGGGGTAGAGATGCGGACACGACTGCTTGAGAATGACTACTATGAGCGATTCGCTGAGCTATTTGATACAATCTCAAAGATGGATCCACCTGTGGACTTGGTGATTCACTCGGGGGACCTCTATAATTCTCCATGGGAAGGAAATCCTCAGCAGCCGCCAGTAGTCGCCCAAGAAACTGCAATATCGATACTAAAGGACTTTATCGAATCCACAGGAATCCCTGTTTTGATAATTGAAGGAAATCATGGTCTATATAGGTCACTTGAAGTTTCCCTCCTCGATAGTCTTAAACTTGCAGTACCTGGCTTGGAGGTTGCTACGCAACAGGACCTAAAGAAAGCCCTCGCCATGGAGCAACCGCTTGTCAAGAAATTCGAAAACCTTGATGTCTACTGCTTTCCTTTTCTTGAGAAGAACGTCCTTGTGTCTTCAGGTCTGCTGGAAGACTTTAATGACTGGGTTCTCACTCATCAGCAACCTGACAGCAAGCGGCTATCGGTTGCTGTGGCACATGGAATGGATTTGGATGAAACCCTATATTCCTCTATGTTTAGCCTACCATATGATTACTTTGCGCTAGGTCATGATCATCGACAGCACAAACATGCAAAAAACGCATGGTATGCAGGTGCTCCTGAACGCTGGAGATTCGATGAGATCAATCACAAGAAAGGATTCCTGATCATTGACATCTCTGATAGTCACGATACGACGGTCACTGAACACCACCTAGACTTCGTTCGTCCAGTTATAAGCGAAAGAATTTCTATTGAGCTGGATGATACGGTGGAATCAATTCTGGCCAAGATTGAGCAAATCTTTGAGAACGTCGGTGTCAAATCAAAATGGGATCCAACATCAGCCGCCAGAATTAGACTGGTTCTTGAGGGAAACTCAGCTCGATTCAACAATCTTGACATTAGTCTAGCAATGGAAGCCTTGCGGATGAATGTCCTAGGGAGTGATTCAGCATACAACATCTCACAGTTGAAATGGTCAGTGAAACTTCCCAGTATCGAACATGATGCCGCAGCCTATCCTGAAATAGAAGCAGATTATTTGATTGAAAACCCAGAGAGTGATTTTCTTGAATATCTTGAGACTGTTGATTTGGATGAACGTTATGATGAAAAGATCCTGACGAAGATTGCTGTCAAGGCGATGAAAAAGACCGTTACTCAGGATGGTGAGAAGCTCACCCTCGACTCACTCATGGAGGATGAATCAGGTTGAAGATTCTCAACATTGAGATTCAGAACTTCAAACCCTTCAAGAGTCTGAGTCTTCCTGAGCAGGGAGAATTGCCTGATGGTCTAATTCTAATAAAAGGTCCAAACTCAACTGGCAAATCCTCTCTATTTGAGGCAATTTTATGGTCTATATGGGGTCCATCAGGTCTCACTGGAACAAACCAGACAAATGATGATCTAGTGAGCTTTGCATCCTCCTTTTGCAAAGTCACCCTCATATTTGAGGTGTCCAAGAGTCGGTATAAAATCGAGAGATCGTATGATTCTGCAACGGGAATGAATGTGATTCTTTATACATGGATGAATGGTTCCTGGAAAAGAACTGCTGACAAGACCCGTACTGTTGAAACGGAGGTAGAATCTATTCTCAATATCAGTTCCACTCAAGCGCTCAACACTCTGCTTGTTCGACAGGGTGAGGTCGCTTTGATAGCCAATGCAACTCCATCTGTTCTCAGAGAAATGTTGGTCGAGGTGTATAATCTAAATCTTTTGGAGAAGATGACCGATCATCTAGGTAGTTTGGAATCAGATCTCACAATCCAGATAGACGCACTAGAGCGCGGATATACAAATCCAGATTATATTGAGAAACAGATCAAGTTGGCTCAAGAGAGCATCAAGAATCAGAACAATCAGCTAGCTGAGAAGGAAAAGCAAGTAAATGAAGCTGAAAATGCTCTGAAGAAACTTCCCGACTCACAAATGTTCGAGCAATTGAATGACCTCACTCAAGAAACTGATAGAAAACGAAACGATATTGAACGAATCACCAAGACTCGTGACAGCGAATTGAAAACGGCTGCCATATTATCGGCAGACGAAGAGTTGATTCTTGCGAGGATGTCTTCTTTAGAAAAACAAAGCGAGAAGATTGATGGCTCTGAGGAGTCCGCAAAGGAAAAACTCTCTGAAATCGACTTCGAAGTTGGATCCCTAATTGGTGAAGGAACCAGACTTCAGAAAGCTGCAGAAACCTTGGAATCTTCAGAGGATGAGGTAAAATGCCCTACCTGTTCAAAACCAATCAGCCCTGAAGAGCGTAACAGAATCGTGAAGGAATACCAAACAACAATCAAAACCGCTCTAAAACGAGCTGATGAATTGAAGAATCAGCGTTCTCTTTTAGCCGAGAAGATTAGAGAATATGGGGACAAGAAAATAGAGATCAGTAGAGTTATTGAGGCAATAAACAGAGCCATCGCCTTTCAGAAGGAAATTGACCACACTCATGATTTACTGAAACAAGCACAATCCAAGCTAAATGAAACCTTGGCAAAAGCCGGAATTAAGAATATTCAGACCATTTTGAAGAAGTTTAATGCAAAGGACATTGCTGAACTTCATCGAATACTGGTTGGTGAACAGAAGAAGTTTGAATCATTCAAGGGCGAATATGAAATCATTCAGAAGTCAATTAATGATGAGGAAGAACGGCTATCCCAACTTGGAGATGATGTTGTCGCCATGAAACAGTTAGGCGCAGAGATATTGAATCTGAAGTCGCTGCTTGAGCATACGCAGTATGTGCGAAGGAAGCTTGTTAGTGGATTCCTTGCAGACTATGTGATACAGAAGCGTCTGATTGGCATCATTAAAGGCGCTACAAACCCTTATGTTCGGTCTTTTACAAATGGTCAATACTCAGGCATTGATCTTATCCCTACAAAGGCGAAAGGACGTGGAGGCGCCGGACTTGAGCTCAAGATTCAAGATAAACGAGATGATGCTGTGAAGAAGACCACTCAGTTGAGCTATGGGGATAGAACCGCAGTCAGTCTTGGTCTAAGACTTGGAATCAGCAGAACAATGAGCGCAATACGTCCCCTGAAGGACAGTCCAGCTCTTTCCCCAAGGATTAGATGTGTACTTCTAGATGAACCACTCGGAGGTCTTGATAAAAACAGAAGAACTTCAGTTGTTCAAAACCTAATCAATGATCAGTCATTTCAACAGATTCTGTTGATTACACATACTGATGTCCAGTCTTGGCAAGGAGTGCCTGTCATAGAAGTGAGTAAGACTGGAAGCACGAGTGAGGCTGTGCTTCAGATAAACTCCGAAGAATAGTACCTTCCCTTTTCTACAAAGGAAAGAGTTAATGAGAGGAATTCTATTTCCTGAGGATATGAGCACTTTACCCAAAGGTGACCAGGTAGCAAAATTCGTGTATGATCACATCATTCTACTTGCAATTCTAATCATTGGTGCTGCAATTTGGGTGGAGCTGTTCAACCTTGCCGTGGTTGACTACCTCGATAGCAATATTTGGCGTATAAGGGGGGTATGGCTCGGTACTGGTGAGTTTGATCTTTTTGGATATACCATCTCGTATCAGTTTGAAGGATACACTGACTATTCCTTCTACTACGTGCATTGGGGAACCAATATGTTGCGAGGTGTGATGCCCTACGATAATGATTTTGGCTATATCGTCCTCGATGGATTCACAAATGAAAACGGGGCTTATATGTTCCCTCCATTTTCAGCATATCTCTATGCGGCAGGTATGGCTATTCCTGTTGATAACTGGGGAATTGGGTTCATAATTGCTATTTTCGGATACCTTACTGCATTGCCTGTATACGGATTGGGCAAGGAATTGTCAAAGAATAGACATGTCGGAGAGGCTGCCGCTCTTACATACCTGCTGAATCCTAATGTGCTCTACCATAGTGTATTCGCATGGTTGAATCCTGCACCTTTCATCTTCTTCTTTTTTGCAGGTTTTTACATGTTGGTTCGTGGTCACAAAAATGTAGGGACGATTCTAATTGTCTGTGCGGCACTCTTTAAGCAGACTGCTTGGTTTCTTGGAATTCCACTAGTTGTTTACCTGCTCGTGAGGCCAAAATCAAAGGAAATTGTTGAAGAGTTAACTGTGGTATCCCCAGATGAGCAGCAGCCGCTAGAAGACTCAGCAAAAGAACGAGCAGAACAGGCGGATAAGAAGAAAAAACCCATTCTGGAAGCAACAGTGGAGTATTTTGATATTCGAGGATTTCTCTCCAGTGCTGTAATGGTGATTATTTTTGGGCTTGCAATAATGTTCCCCTTTATTTTGGCAACGCCCAATTTTCTCAGAAACCTTTCGCTTGCCGCGGGCGGCTTTCCGCTTGAATCCTTCACTGAACTGCCAGGGTATGGAAGTCCAATGCGGTTACAAGTGCTTGCTGTGGCGGCAGGATTTCCAGAATTGGCTCAATTTCTCGATTTTCTTGTATACTATGGATTTCTGCTCTCATTTGGAGTCATTCTAGCAATGGGTATCATGTTGCTGGAACGGAGAGAATCTGATCGTCCTCTATACTACATGCGGCGCTTGCTATTCCTCACCTTGCTTCTAATGCTCTGGGTTCACCTTATGGGTCCAAGAGGTGTATACAAGTACTACTTCACGCTATTTGCACCATTCTTCTCAATCTTTGCATCCTCGAAGATGGTAACAAGTACTGAGGAGTCTGTTCCATTTTCATTCTCCATGCTGTGGCTGCCCATTGCGATGAGTCTGGCAATAGTCATTCCTCAAAGGGAAATCTATCTCTTCTGTGTACTGCTGTTATTCATTGGATACCTACTCGCATATCAGATTGGAGTATTCTGGAGTGCACTAACTGCGCCTATTCGATATCTATCCAAGTTCTTTTCCTCTAAAATGCCGATGGTCAATCGCATTCGAGAGAAGCGAGGTCCAAGACAATCCAGAACTTTCTCATACGAAGGACATACACTCCGTGTGGAGTTTATCGGAGCGTTAGATCAGATCTTCCGAAAACAGAAAATCCTTGTTTCAAGACTCTTCTATGATAACGAAGTTGTATCTGAATGCAGAATTAAAGCCTGGAGCGAAGATGGGGAACCATTGGAGAGTCTATCTCATCATCTAGTTATCACGGAAGGAGAAACCAAGGTTACCTATGAAGTAAATCATCTAAGCACAATATCACTGGATATCCGGCTTCGAAGAAATGGGGAGGATATCTCCTTGAATTGATTCGTTTTACTATGTACTAATTTCAGGCCTGCAGAAGTGATTCAAGTTCCTGTTTCTTTTTCTCAATCTTCTTGGCAAGGCTTTGAACACGTTCTTCAAGTTTGCTGGATTGCTCATCGTAGGTTTCTCTTGGCATTGCACCAGATGTATGTCGCTGTTGAATGTGGTTCTTGAGTTGTTCAACTGATTTGAGCTCTGCTTGAAGTGATTTGATATCCTTCTCTAACTCCTCTGCTCGATTCTCTTCTTCGCTCATGAATTGCTTGGATGGAATCATTACACCCAGTTGATCCTGGGTCTTCTCGGCAAAGCTTTGGAATTGGTCTCTGAGACTCTCAATATTCTTCTCAATGTCAGTAATCTGTTGCGTTACTTTCTGTATATCCTTTTGAAGGTCAAAAACTGCATTTACCAGTCTTCTTAATGTCTGCTCCACTTCCTTTGAACCTGAATCCTTCATCATTGTTGAGTCCCTCTTCTGTGTGACCAGTTCATCGTTTTCTTCGATTTCCTCAATAGATGTGTCAAGTCGCCCACCGCTCAGCCATTTGAACGCATTCAATGCAAACTGAATGTTGCCTCTATGTTTGAGACCTCCACCTTTCCTAAAGATTTCATAACTTCCTGAGCAAATCACTCTACCCTTCCCAAATTGAGTTGCACCAATAACTGGTTGACTTGGAGGATCTGCACTGTCACTTGTCTTGGCAACGGCGATAGCCTTGTCGGCTATCTTTAGCGTACAAGCCGATGGCAAAAGAATATCGTTTACATCATTTGTAAGAGGATGCCCTGAGAAATTCTTGACCAGTGGCATGGTTGGCAGTCCTGCATTATTTCTATCGTCTTTTACTGCTGTGTTTTCGAATGTTATCCCGAAAATCTTTGAAAGGGTACTCATATTATTCATTAGCCCTTTGTCTCCGCCTGACAGAGACATAAGAAAAAGTCCCCCCCCGTCCTTCACATACTTTTGTAATGTATCAATCTCTGCTTGTCTTAATTTTGAGCTGTTGGGACAACCGAATACAATGACTTGAGCATTCTCCAGGTTTTTCGGGAGAATCATGAATTCTGTGTAAGGCTCCACATCAAAATCATTGTCTTTAAGCAACTGGGCCAATTCGGAATAGGTGGAATCCAACCGTCCTCTCTCGTTTTGAGTCTGATCAAAATACACAAGATATCTTCGTCCGCTCAATGGGTTCACCTTCTGGCCCAAACATCACCACTCTTGTAGGATGAGCTAATGAGACTTGCGGGGATAGCTATTCCTAAGCTTTCGAACCTTTTATTTCAGACGATGCTATTTCTTTTCCTATGTCCGGTCAAGATTGCATATTCTGCAAAATAATAAGAGGCGAAATACCATCTTCTGTCATTTTCGAAGACGATATGTGTATGGCATTTATGGATGTTTTTCCAATCAGAGAAGGTCATTGCCTGCTTGTTCCGAAACAACACTTTACCAATATGCTTGATGTTGATCCAAAAGTTGCAGAGAGGTTGGGGCAGAAGCTATCTGAATTGAGTAGAATGGTTTACAATGTTTACAAGCCTGCAGGCATTTTGAACATTGCCGCCAACGGTCCTGATGCTGGACAGGAAGTACCTCACTTACACTTCCATGTAATTCCAAAGAAGAAGGGGGAACCATTTGGATTTAGATTTCCTCCTGGCTATCGGGATGAAATGGCTTCCAGGGAGGAACTAAATCGGATCGCAGGAAATCTCAGTAAATCCTTACGATAGGTTCAGAAGATTAAGTCCACTCGTACTGTCAGGTGCTCGTTCGAGCTTTCCATCTAGAATAGTAAGAATCACCTCAATGGTTACAGACACTCTACACCCTCTCATCAAGTGACCACTGAAGGACTTTCCCTGTTCATCAGCGACAACTATGTGTGCATGAACAATAGGATTGCCATCTCTCCCCACTGCAATGTTTCCTATACAAGAGGTGACCTCGAGGTCTTTGTCAATGATAAAGCTCTTGTACTGTTTCTTCTCCAAATCAAAATATCCTAGAGTGGCACCTGATATTGCTCCGATTAGCATAAGATATCCGGCTCGAATTTCCAGTTTTTTTGCCAGATCTTCAAGGGTTTCAAGGATATCCTCGCCTGGTACCATCCTGGCAACTACTGTCTTGATTGTTCGGGTTTTTTGAATAGATACCATAGCGATGAAATGTAATAACCCACTAATGAAGAGAGCGATGAAGCCGAATCACTTGTCAAATTGGAAGTGCTTATCAATGCAATATAGACCATCTATTTTGGATATTATTGGAAGAAGAACAAAAAGACCCGAACAAAAAGCAATCCAGTCTCGAAGATTTCTTTGGTTCTGGCAGCAAATCTCAAACCTCATCAGCAAAGAAGGAAAACAGTTCACACAAGAAGGAATCGTCTAAGAAGCCTCCCAGTGAAATCCCTGATTATGAAAACGGCGATAGTGGAGAGGAAGAAGAGGCCATAGACTCTAATGAACTGGAGGAGATTCGTGATTCTGTTCTTCCTACCCCCTCAGGCAAGGGGAAACCCGTTGCAGGACAAAGAGATGAACCTAAGAATCTCGGACCTTCCTATCTCCTTTCAGTAGATTACGCTGGGCATCTGAAGAAGGCGTTCGCTCAATTGTATGATGCTGCCACCAAGAAGATTTACCTGTGGTATGATAATACTGATCATAAGCCATACTGTTACACTGATTTCCCTCCTCAGGTCGTCCAGAGTAAAGTAGGCAATCATAAGGGATTTGTTGGAACGCAAAAAGTCGAGGTCAGAGACCTTCTCCGTGATGAACCTCGTGAAATGACAAAAATCATTGCTGATGACCCTCTCAGTATTGGAGGCGGGAAAGACGCAATTCGAGACGTACTCATTGAGCACACTCCAGATATGCAAACTATAAGTCATGCATGGGAAGCTGCAATAAGATATAGAAATTGCTACACCTATGATAGAGAAATCATTCCGGGACTGCCCTATGTAATAGAAAATGGTGAATTAATTCGCTGTGATCCCAAAGTAGACGAAGATGTGCTTGTTCGATTTAAGAAGATGTTCAAGGCCGAAAAGGGGCTCGAACGGATAATCGATCAATATGCACCCATGTTCTTCACTGAAGTCCCAGATATTCGTAGACTTGCTGTGGATATCGAAGTCTACGCACCAATCGAGAACAGGATACCAGACCCCATGCTTGCAGAACAGCAGATAACCGCAATTGGTCTTGCAGACAACGAGTCGTACAATAAATGCTTCGTCCTGAGAAGGCGTGGACATCCTGAAGGAAAGAAGAGTGCGGATTATCCCAAGGAACTTGATGTTGTGTTCTTCGAAGATGAAACTGAGATGTTGATTCAGGCCTTTCGGGTCATGGACACCTACCCAATTGTACTTTCCTTTGTTGGTGATTCATTTGATTTGACCTACTTGTACAACAGAGCAAATCGCCTGAAGATTGACCTGAATCGTCATTGCCCTATTAGACTAGGTCGTGATATTGCCCTAATGCGCGGCGGTGTCCATATTGATCTGTATAGATTTCTCAAGAACCCGTCAATCCGCCTGTATGCTCTTTCCGGAGCCTATGAACGAAGCAGCCTTGAAGCAATTGGACAGGGCCTCTTGGGAATAGGGAAGCTTGAGCTGAGTGATTCAATAAACAAACTACCGTATTATGAGCTTGCCCACTACTGCTGGCTCGATTCAAAGATAACAATGCAGATCACTCAATATGAGAATAATCTGCTTTTGAGACTCATTATACTCCTGATGCGTATTTCTCGTCTCTCCATGGAAGATGTGACTCGCTTGGGCATCTCAAGCTGGATCCAGTCCCTATTTAGACAGGAACACCGTTCACGGAATTACCTGATACCCCAACAGTATGAGATTCAGCTCCGGAAATCATCTACGGCTCAGACAGAAGCAATGATCAAGGACAAGGCATTCAAAGGAGCTATTGTGATAGAGCCTGTTCCTGGAGTTCATTTCGATGCCACTGTTCTCGACTTTGCCAGCCTATATCCGACTATTATGAAGACCCACAATATAAGCTATGAAACAGTTGACTGCCCGCATGATGCCTGTAAGAGCGCAACCAACAATCGGGTTCCTGAAACCAATCATTGGACCTGTACACTCAATAAAGGAATGATTAGTGAAACCATTGGCTTCTTCCGCGACACTCGGGTAAACTGGTTCAAAGAGAAAAGCAAAGACAAATCCCTCGATGATAGAACAAGGAATTGGTACAGCGTTGTGGAAAAAGCGCTAAAGGTCTTTGTTAATGCATCATATGGGGTGACCGGAGCCCAACATTTCGAGCTGTTTTGTATGCCGGCCGCTGAGAGTGTTACGGCATATGGCCGTGATGCTATAATTCGGACAAAAGAAAAAGCCGAATCAATGGGCGTTCGAGTGATCTATGGTGACACCGATTCGGTCTTTCTTGACAATCCCTCAAAGGAACAGCAGGATGAACTTGTGAAGTGGTCTAGCAAAGAATTGGGGATTGATTTGGAAGTTGAAAAGACATACAAATACGTTGCACTCTCTGAGAGAAAGAAGAACTACATTGGTGTCTACAAATCAGGGTATGTTGAAGTAAAAGGATTGAGTGGAAAGAAGAGGAATACACCGTTCTTTGCCCAGAAAGCATTCCAAGAGATGCTGGATGTTCTTGCCAAGGTGGACAGTCCAAAAGGGTTTGAGGTTGCTAGAGAGGAGATTAAGGAAATTGTACATCGAGTACTGGACAAGCTAGAGGGAAAGGCAAAGGAATATCCTCCTGATGAGTTGGCATTCCGGGTGCAACTAACAAAGCCACTCAATAGCTATGGTGATTCAAAACCTCAGCATGTGCGTGCAGCAATTCTTAGCGGCGAAGAAGTAGGCCCTGGATCTATCATTGAGTACATCAAGACCAAGGATAATGATGGAGTTGTCCCATTGAACATTGCTAGGAAACAGGCATATTGGATTGACAAAGACAAGTATATTGATACACTGAAGTCAGTTTTTGAACAGGTTTTAGATGCAGTCGGTCTCGACTTTGAAGGGCTAATGGGATTCACAACTCTCGACCAGTTCTTTTGATGAGTTGAGGTCCAACGAAGAAAGCCTTTTAGCGAACGCTGAGCTAGAGCCTACCTAACATCCTAAAGAATTGAACAATCAGTGACGGGGCTCCATACATGGTCCGGATAAATTATCGTGAGTTCTTCATGCAGAAGGCAGTCATCCTATTGAAACCCGAGGATGTTGAGATGTCTGCAAAGGATTTTCTCTCCACCTTTGCCTCCTATATGGATGGTGTGGGTATGGTAGGGAAAGCACCAACAGGCTATGCAATGTACCCCAGCAAAACTGCTCCTGTAGAGCAAAAGTATGTGTCTTTCTTTGAGGAATGGGTTGAGCTTACTCATGCTTTGGGAATCAAAGGGGTCATCGGAATGGACCTCTATACTGATGGATGGTTTGCGAAGGACCCCAAGTACATTGCCATGACCGACAAAGGAGTCAAAATGGAGCATCAAATCTGTCCAAATAGACCGGAATTCTGGGAATACAGTGCAGAGGTAATCAAGGAGATTGGTTCATACCCAATCGAAGAAATCATGTTGTTTGGAACAGGGTTCATTCGGGATCATTTTTGCTTTTGTGAGCGATGCAGAACTGAGGTTGCACCCCTGGTTGACCAAGAGCCCAATCGACTTACATATGCGTACATAACTGATAATCCACAGTATCATGATATCTGGCACAAATGGAGAAGTGATAAGGTTCATGAAGGGCTCACAGTACTCCAAGCTGCAGCACGTGAAACAGATGAAGCAACTGAGAGAGAAGAGCCTCTTAGGCTGGCTGTTGAAGTTTTACTCGATCCTGAAACAGGATTGTCTGAAGGTGCAACTAGAGAATATGGATATGATTATGCACGAATTGGAGAGATAACGGGAAATGTGCTAATCAATATGTTTCCGTGGTCACCTACGCTGCCTGAGAAAAATACGAATCAATATACCGAACTTGTTGAATCACTTTACTTCACAAACGAATTCTCTAGACGAGGTGGGCGTGCATCGCTGTTCCGCTGGGGAGTAACAACGCTCGATCAAGTGCAGGAATTAAAGACGCTTGCACGTGATGCAGGAATTGATAGGATTGTTACAACCTTCAATTATCCGGGCGATTATTCCAGACGCAGAGAATCCGCAATTGGTAACTACTAGAATTACTTGTCTTATTGAGGTGCTCCGCAATATGGGCATACCTTGGTATTAGGCTCAAAGGTTCTTCCGCATGAGAAACAGAAACTCAACCTCCCACTCTCCCGTTTTGCTTCTTCAGTGAAGGGACTAAGTTCACCTTCGGAAAACAGCGCACCTATGCCCTCCAGATTTGGATCCGTTCCTATTCGACATACTCCTTTAGAATCCAATTCGCGCGTCGCGTGTCGCATCTCATCCATTAAGCTTCCATCCATTGGTACATCTGTAAAAGAACCGCTTCTTCCGCGAGATGTGTAGTCAGACGATGACCTTTCGTAGCCACGAGCACTGTTCTCTCGATCCCATCTATCTCTCCTATCGGTTGCAGAGAGTGGCTTGCTCCGATTCTCGAAAGATCGGTCTAGAGCATCAAAATCCCTTCTATAGTCATCCGTACCGAAACCTCTGTCTATCGCCGGCTTGTTTGCAGCTCTGGCTTGAGGAACATCTCCCCAATCATACGCTGCGGATGAACCACTCCGAGATGCATCAAGAAACCTGTGATGAGCATCTCCTTTTAGCTGCTCATACTCCTCAATAGAAAGACCAAGAATCTCAAGAGCGCGGTCTCTCTCTGCACATCTTTTGGTCATAGGACAACAGTATGAAAGACTGCTGTGACACAGGGCTGCCATCGCGCGTTCCTGACTTGATTTGTAAATTGGCGTGATCTTTCGTCTCCCAAGAATGAGAGCATCTCCAGTAGAACGGATTTCTGAATATCCAGATTGTGCTAGTGCTTCAACAATCTCTCGCGCAGGATATGCCTTTCCCTCAATGATCACAGTCCCCTCTGTTCGATCAAGTCTGACAGGCTTTTCTTCGCGTCTTTCTCCGTAGTCTGGATATCTCGTTATGGGCACCCCATTGATATTTGATACAGATAGAAGAGTGGGTTTTGGAATAGAACCCTATGTATTACGGGGGTAGTTCTACCGAGTATCAAGAAGCTTATTTGCAGTAGCTGCAATCTCGAAAGCACCTGATTTATTCAGTAGGAGATATACAACATGGGTTGTAAGGCAGAAGGTGCCGCACAAGGCTACACTGTTCTTGGTGGAATAGTGCTATTACTAATTGGAATACAGATGATCCTTGGTGAATTATCTGGGGCTATTGATCTCAATTCCCTAATTGAGATTGTTCTTGGAATCACTTTGATATTAATGGTTATTCTCGCCTTTGACGCCTCAGGGTTTGTTAGTTGGAAAGTATCCAAGTCAGGGGTTCTGGTGGCAATCTTTGGACTCATTTGCATCTTCATAGTTAGCAGAGGGATTCTTCTTGACCCATTGGCTTGGATAATGAGTCTGGGAACTCTTGCGGGATTTATGATATTCTTAGGAGGCCTATTACTCATCTTCAGAAAGTAAATGTGACCGGGAAGATTCATGTCCGATCAGCAAACCTCAGACACCTACTTAGTTGGCCAGCTGCTAGTTGTCTTTGGGGCCATTGTGTCGTTCATATTTGGTGTACTCTATCTCCTGAATGTAGGGGTTGGAGTCACCTTTCTTCCCTCTCTGAATCTTGCAGGAATTCTCGGAGCTATTACGAATTTCCTTCTAGGAATAATATTAGTAATTCTCTCACTCATCACGCTGGCGACTTATGGAATCATCAAGATTCCAACGATTACATTTGAGAGAAATCAACTTGTCTTACTAATCCTTGGTGTGGCCATGTATGTTTTTGGCGGCACATTGGGCGGTGTCCTTGTCGTTATCGGGTCCATCTTAATGTTCTTCTAGAATATTTCCAATTGCGATTTTTCTTCCTGAGAGCCGAAAAAGAATGTACCCGCATCACAAATCTCTTAATGGTACTTGTTCTGCGACTGGCTCAGCAATCGATGGGGCTGTGAGTATATGGACGAAAAGCACTATCAGATTCTCAGAGAACTGGGATTTGAATTAGGCCCAAAGCAGATGACCAATAAATACTGGATTGGTCGGGCTGTTGAAGCCCTTGCCCTCTCCACCCAAGATCGTGACGTTTACGGCTGCGTTGATCACACCCGTGGAGAAGGAGTGAAGATTTTTGATATTGAAGGTACGGATTATCTTGACCTTACTGGAGGTGTTGCAGTCAGAGCATTTGGAGTTCGATATAAACCCCAAATGGATTTCGAGGAAAGAGTGCATGATGTAATGCTTGAGCTTCCTGGTCAGGATTTTGATGCAATCCCACAAACACTATTAGCTGAGAAAGTTGCTGAGATTACTCCAGGGAGTCACAGAAAACGAGTCTTTTTCACCACCTCTGGAGGAAGAGCCGTTGAAGGATGCATGAAATCTGCCATGGATTTGACAGGCCGGCGAAGATTCGTTGCATTTAGACCAGCCTTTCATGGGAGGACAGGTTATGCCCTTGCCCTAACCTCCTCCAACTCTCGACACAAGAATGTTTTTCCTCAAGGTGTCGACGTGATTCGAGTTCCCTATCCCTACCTATACAGGAAGCCTAAAGGGATGACTGATGATGATTACAAAAACTATCTACTTGAAACATTGGAATATGCATTGCAGGTAGAGGGCAATGATGTCGCTGCTGTTGTCATGGAACCCCTTGCAGGAGAGGGTGGGCTCATCGTCCCTCCATCAGACGTGGTTCAGGGTATATACAAGATTGCCAAGGACAATGGTGCTTTCTTCCATTCGGATGAGGTTCAGGCTGGAATGGGACGGACAGGGAAATGGTGTGCAATAGAACACCATGGCGTCACTCCCGATTATATCTCAATGGCGAAAGCATTGGGCGGTGGATATCCAATGGGTGCTTGTGTTGGACCTGCACCTATGTACACTGGTCCTTCTCGTCATTCTGAAACATTCTCTGCTGAGCCAAAGATGGCATTGATTTCTCTCTGGGTTCTAAAACACATTGAAGAGCAAGGATTCCTGAAGAGCAACACAGAGAAAGGGGATTACATGATGAAGCAGCTAAACGAGCTCAAGGATAAACATGAAGTCATTGGAGATGTGAGAGGGCTTGGTCTAATGATAGGTGTAGAGTTTGTAAGAGATAAGGCATCGAGAATAAAGGCTCCGAAACTGCGAGATAGAATTGTTAGAAATTCTGTACAGAAGCAGCATCTATGGATGCTAGGTTGTGGACAGAATGTTATTCGTTTCACACCAAGCTTTGTGATCTCCTACGATGATATCGACGAGGCAGTCAGAAGATTGGATAGGGCAATCACTGAAGAAGCTGCACAATAGAAGAGAGTCGAGTGAACACTCATGTCTTGAAAGATTGACATGAGTGCTCATTTCATCCTATTTTATTAACAGGAGAATTGCTCCAATTATAACTAAGATTCCTGCCAAGTCTGATCCAAAAATAACCATGAGGATACCAAAGATCAGATATAGAATCCAATTGCTCTCAAATTTAAGAGCAGGGATTTTAATCACTCCACTGGTCGCCAGTACAATTAGACCCAGTAATACCTGAATTATTCCATAAATCAGTGGACCAACAGCTCCCAAGATTTCTAGAGAAATCAACCTGATACCCATATTGGCCATGGTGAGAATTCCAAAAAGAATTCCAAGCACACCACCTAATATGAACAGAATCTTGGCAATTTCCTTCATATCTGACATTTCTAAACATCATTCTCCATTTTCGATTTACTCTCCAAGGGGGAACGTTTTGCTAATGATAGGTCAAATTACAGACCTGATTTGACTCATACTACTAATAAAATAGCGGAGCGCAATCCCCCTCAGGGCTTTGTAATGAAGTGCTTTTCTGATATATAACTACACTGGAAAAAACCTGAGAGTTCCTGATTTTGGCGTCTGCCGGTAAGCAAGGGTACGGAGCCCCTCTACATTAAAATGGGAGTTGCATGCCTATATCCATAGAGAGCTGAATCTCCTTGACAATAGGCGATGAAGAATTCACCGAAGCAGCAGGGCCCACTCTAGAGTTTATTGGCGATATATCGCCAGAAGTCACTATTCCTGATGCCGCTCAGATTCTCATTATCAGCAAAGATCAATCATTCTTGACACATGGAATACACAAATTTCCTGCCAAATTCTTTCCAGAATTGCCAAGATATCTAATCAAGAGATATTCCTCTAGACATGCCACTGTTCTTGACCCCATGTGCGGCAGCGGAACAGTTGTGCTTGAATCTCTGCTCAGCCAGCGAAGAGGGATAGGAATAGATATCGATCCTATGGCGAGATTAATTACCAAAGTAAAAACAACGCCAATAAACTCGGATTTGATTGATGCATTCAACAAGACACTTCTCAACGAAACTCAGGAAAGGTATGTTGGCCAAATTGAAGAAACCGTTATTCCTGAATTCAGCTATCGGGATAAATGGTTTCGTCCGTTTGTTCTCAAGGAGCTTGCAATAATTCGAGATTCAATCGAAAAGACCCGTAGCTTGGGCGCGCCCGACGATATGTATGATTTTCACCGAGTAGCGCTTTCATCAATAATACGAGATGTTTCCAATGCTGATCCTCATTGTACTCGGACAGTAATCCGGAAAAAACACATTCGTCAAATCTCTCCGGGAGACACGCTAGCAAAATTCAGTGAAGCATTGGACCAACAAGCTCTGGCAATGAATGCATTTGTAGATTCTTTATATGGCCAACACCACCATGCACCTATCCTAACTGGAAAATCTGCCATGGATATGAATCTCGAGGACTCTTCTATAGATCTCGCCGTGACCTCTCCTCCCTATATCAATGCAGTAGATTATCCACGAACACATCAGCTAGAGATGTATTGGCTTGGATTGAATGAAGAAGGACCACTTTCAAGAATGAAACGAAAATACATTGGGACAGAAACCGTCTATAAGGAAGAATACGAGAAGCTGACAATCAGTGGATATGATACTCTTGATCCAGTACTGGAAAAAATACATGCAATTGATTCTCGTCGTTCCTATATTGTTTTCAAATTTTTTGAGGATATGAAAAAACAGCTCAGGGAAACTTATCGAGTGCTTAGACCGGGCGGGCATTATTGCATAGCAATTGGGAATAATCTCGTCAGAGGGCACCGGATTGAGTCACAAAAAATCCTCTCGGAGATAGCATCATCTGACGATGTCGGATTCGAAATTGAGCGCAGCTTCTTCTCAGGTCTAATTCGTCACTTCATTAAGATTCCACGAAGAGAACGGATGAATGGAGAATGGGTCATCATTCTAGTGAAGCCGACCTAAGCAACATTCTCTATTGGATTCCGCACTGATTGAATGCTAATACTTATCAAGCATTTCTGAATATCTAAATCAAAACTAAACGGAGGTTAATTCATCATGGCATCAACATACAGGTGGGATCGCGTTTGCACAACGGACCTTTCTAGCCATGCCGCCCTCCGCAAAATTCCTCTACGTGCTTCTTAAGAATCGCCGCCGGATGTCCCGGCAGGATCTGATAAGTCGCACATTTCTTCCGCCTCGAACAGTAAATTATGGTCTTAGTCGCCTAAAGGCCCTAGGTCTAATTGAGGAAGAAGAACACGAAGAGGATGGCAGGGAGCGGATCTATGTGCTGACATCGGCTCCGATGTAACCGGGCGCGGTGAGACTGTCTCGGGTTTATTCCGAGAGGTCTCTCCCACAATCCAAAACCCTCATAATCAAATCTGTTCGCCAACATGAGCCAGTCCTGATGGTGAATTCTATGAACTATTACGAAAAGGCAGGAGTTGAACCGATAGGCAAACACTCACGAACACACTATAGTAGCGAAATCAATGGCAAATCAGTTGATTCAGATGTCATTCTACTTGGTTGGGTTCACATATTGCGAGACAAAGGGAAAATAAAATTCCTCATTTTGCGCGATGAAAAGGGGACTGTCCAAATCACTCTGCCTCAGAAGAAAGTGCCTGCTGAAACATTCGAGATTGCCGGATCTCTAAAACCTGAGATGGCTGTAGCAGTTCATGGAAAGGTCGTGGCGACTACACAGCTAGATACCGGTGCCGAAGTCATACCCAGCAAGATTCGTATAATTAACACATCTGATAGACTGCCAATTGATGTAGTAGAGGGTAAAGTAGACATAGACCTAGATACTCGCCTGAATTATCGAGTTTTGGACCTTCGAAAACCAACAATCAACGCGGTCTTCAGAATTCAGCATTCTCTGGTACGGTATGCCAGAGAGTTTCTAGAGAAAAATGACTTTGTTGAGATTCACACGCCCAAAATAGTCGCTGAAGCTACAGAGGGAGGTGCCAACCTATTCGAGGTTAAGTACTTCGAGAAAAAGGCGTATCTTGCACAGAGTCCGCAGTTCTATAAACAGCTAATGCTGCTTGCGGGATTTGGGCGAGTGTTTGAGATTGCTCCAGTCTTTCGTGCTGAGAAGCACAATACTAGGCGGCATATTAACGAATACACATCATTCGACTATGAGATGGCTTGGATAAGCGGCGTTGAAGATGTGATGAAGATGGAGGAAAAAATGCTTCATCATTCATTCAAGAATACAAAGGAGCGAATGAGTGCAGAGCTTGAGCTCCTGGGAGTTGACCTGACTGTTCCCAAATTACCATTCAAGCGAATCAAATATGCTGATGCAATAGGTCTTCTCAACGATGCTGGAAAGGAACTTACATTGAAAGATGACATAGATCCCGAGAGCGAAAAACTTCTAGGAGAGATCTTTCCTGAGAAGTATGGGACAGATATGGTGTTTCTTACTCATTATCCCTTGGAACTTCGGCCAGCCTACACAATGCCTAGTATCACTGATGAAGGCATGACGGAGAGCTTTGATCTCACCTACAAGGGAATGGAGATAACTACAGGAGGTCAGAGGATTCATCTCTATGATCTCCTTGTTGAAAGATTCAAGGCCAAGGGATTCAACCCTGATGCTTTCAGTTTCTACCTTGATCCCTTCAAATTCGGTGCTCCTCCACATGGTGGACTTGGTCTTGGTGTGGAGCGCTTGACCATGCAATTACTGGAAATTGAGAATATACGTGAGGCTACCCTTCTTCCACGTGACAGAGATCGGATTACACCGTAGACCTATGAGTTAGAATCCCCTGGATTATGCAGTGATAGGCTCTATAGAACATACGCCATGATGTAAAGCAGTGTCCCAAAGAGCATAGGGATTATCCACAGTACCAATGCAATTCGCATCATATTCTTGGTTCCACATTTCAATGGCTTGCCACTTCGTACAGCGGTAATGAATCGAATTGCAAACAGTGTTCCAAGAAGGATGAATATGATCCCTACAGCAGCATGACCGATGACGCCTAGTCCAATGTAAGCCAGTGCATCAAGTAGACGCGGGGCCATTACTGTCAACGTTGTCCCTACAGTAATTAGTAGTACAGTCAACATGATATATCCATGATTCTTGAATGGTTTTCTTTTGACATAGCCAACAATCAGCAGTATGAACGTTACATACTGGAGGATGAGATTGAAATCAACAATTATGGGTGCAGCTGTTCCGAATATTCCCATTATGCAAACCTCCAATTCATGTTCGGACTGCTATTGATAATACTTCCGATAGACTGTTGATAATACTCTCTTAAACAAGAACCTGAGAGTTCTCTTCTGCCATTGAGGATTTGGATGCAGCTTTTGCTGGATACTCATTCTCTTTCAGATGACTATATCACTGAGTTCCACTATTCAGCTTCTACGATAACCGCAGTCCCATAAGCGGAAAACACGGTTGCAGTCCCGGCAAGAATATCACTTGTTTCAAAGTCTGCACCAATTACTGCATTGGCACCCATTCGTTGTGCATTCTCTTTCAGTCTCATCAACGATTCAGCTCTAGACCTTTCACATTCTTCCGTATAGGAGTGCACTTCGCCTCCGAGTATTCCTGAAATGCTGGCAGAAATCTTTCCACCTACACCTCGAGTTCTTACTGTCAGTCCATGGACAACTCCTATTATCCTCACAACACGATAGCCTGGCAAATGGGGTAGTGTTACTACCATAATTGCTTCGTTCATACGACCTGTTGGAAATGTAATGATATAAGTTTCAGCCATGTTATTTGTGATCGTACTGCTTCTTGGGTGCAAACATGATAATACTCTCTCTTAAAGGAGAACCTGAGAGTTCTATTCTGCCAATAAGTGGCATCTATAGCTATTCAGGAAACGGCGCTCAATGTACGAAACCATTCAATCCGAACTATTCGCTTCAATAGCAACACTTGATCAGCTAAAGAAGATGTATGATCTTGGCGCCGTTGATATTCGTTCATATCACCAAGAGTCAGAGGCTCTTGTTCATGAAGTGAAAACACAAATTGAGGAACTACGGCGGATGGGACTTGATATCAGTGCCTTTCTGGAAAATGAGCGGATTACTGAAGCATTCCCAGATGCTTCAGGCCTTCTCAGTCTCTTTGAAAGGCGACCTCAATCTTCACTGAATGGGCTCACTCTTGATGAATACTACGATCAACTAGGTCTAGCAGTTCTGGATGTCGCCACCATTCATGCATCCAAGGGACTAATGGGTTTGGCAGAATTGATAGTTGAGGTTGTAAAGAGGGTTCCACAATTCAAATCTGTTAGCTATAATGACGTGATTGAATCTGTCAATAGAGTTGCACAACATGGCCTCATACCTGGAATCAAGAATCTGCGAGGGGGAGTAAAAGTAGTCGAGCTTCGCCCGCTGGAGCTCCGAAGAGACCAAGCCGATGTTGTCAATCTTGCAGCTCTCAAAGGTTATACTTCAGTTGAAGAGATTATGATGCAATTGAAATGGTCAGAGGAACATGCTCGACAGGTATTAACAAGTCTTGTAGATGTTGGAATGGCAGTTGCAGATATTAGGTTCAGTACTGGAGGGAGATATTACTTCCCAGGACTAAGGTCTCGAGAGTCACAAGAATCCAATGATGCATTTCATCCGAGCCGTATGTATGGGGACTCATAGTCGGCGCTTGATCAGATTTCGATTTTTATTGCTCCTTTCTTTTTATCTACCCAAGCTGCAAGTCCCTTTTGCACAATGAATCCCAAAACTATCTCAATATCAGCCTCAGGGAGCTGTGCAAAATCCTCACCTGATTCTTGAATTACAATGGATTTCACATCCAGTAGCAGGTTCCCGGTCTTGAGAGCCCATTCGTAGACAATGTCCGCCCACTCTTCTAGCGGACGCCAATAGACTCTCAGCTGTCTTCTGCCTCTATCGAGCCAGTCTGCAACTTCTTTCTGAACCAGCATATCGCCTATCATTCTGAAAGCATCAACCTTCCCTAGCATCTCGCTGAATGGTTTTTCCTTAAGGAAAGCTGAAACGGAAATGACATGGATTCTACCTGCCTGAGCCCATTCCAGAAGGAAATCTCCCCATTCTTCAGCCCAAAGAATCTTGTCTTCATCTCTCGCTGGAATGTGATACATCCACTCCGAATCGGAGGAATCCCCCCATGATGGCAGCATGCATTCTTCTTTTACTTCAGCTACTGCTTCTTTTACCTCAGTTGATTCAGTTTCGGCAGCGATTTCACTATCTTCAATGGGGGTTGTTATCACTACTTCGGGTCGATGAATCTTCTTCTCTTCTTCAGCCACATCCAATGTGACCTCTGGAATTGTTGGAGCCTCTGTGATTTTGACTTCGTCTACTTTTTCCTCTGTCTTGGACTTCTTTTCTCTGCGCTTTTCTTTTACCCCCAAGACCTAGGAACCCTCCGCCCAATCGACATACTTCTTCAAGTCCTCCGGAGAGGTTGCAGGACGGATGTTCTCAATCGCCCTCAAGAAATCCTCTCTCGAAACTCGACGAAGCTCGACTATCTCCTCCTCTTCTTCCATCTTACCTGAAATCTGCAAATCCCTTATTGGCTCCATAGCAGCCTCTCTGCATACAATACTTAGGTCTCTTCCGCTATATCCTTCGCACAAGTCTGCAAGCTCGCTGTAATCCACATCTGCATCAATCTCTATATCTTCCATATGGATTTCGAAGATTCTCTTTCTGGCGGTCTTGTCAGGCAATGGGACCGCAATCCGCTTTTCGAACCGAGAACGCAGCGCAAAATCCAACTCCCAGGGAAGATTAGTTGCTCCGATTACCGTTACTCTGTCTTCGACATCGCTAGCAAGTCCTTGCATCTCAGTGAGGATTTGAGTTTTCATGCGTCTTTCCCCACCAACGTCATCGCTTGACCTGGCAACGCCAATGGAATCAAGCTCGTCAATGAATATAATCGCAGGCTGATTTCTACGAGCCATTTCAAAGAGACTTCTCACCAGCCTTTCTGATTCTCCAAGCCACTTACTAACAATATTAGCCGCTGAAACATTGAAGAATGTCGCATTGATCTCAGATGCTACGGCTTTCGCAATCAGTGTCTTTCCACATCCGGCAGGTCCGTAGAAGAGAATTCCTCGCCACGGCTGCCTTGCTTTACCCTTGAACAGCTCGGGGTGTTTCATTGGGGCAATAATAGCATCATTGATAGCTTGTTTTGCCTCTTTGAGACCTGCTACTTCAGACATCTTTACTTTTGGTTTCTCAGAGATGATAGTGTCTTCGATCATCTCACGCAATTTCTTGGTGTCTTCATCTTCTTCAGAAATAGCCTCTGCCTTTCTGTCTGTGCCCGATGGGTACATTTCAGTATTCTCTCTCGGTACTGGGGTTGAGAGTCCTTCAACTGAACCACTCGACACTTTCTTTATTCCTGAGATGAACCTTACACGATCGACACATTCTTGAGCTCTCTTTAGGTAGTGTTTCCTTACGGATGGAAGGGATGCAGAATTTGATAGTTTGATGAGGATTTTGCTTGCCTTCAGATAATGTTGGCAGGCCTCTTTCTTCATCCCTCTGTTATCGAGCTCGATGGCGCGATCTAATAGATTCTTCAGACCCTGATCAATGCGGTCTCCTGACATTTTCCCTCACTTGGCTTTGGATTGAATCCTGTTAAGAACTTCGGTGTTCTATCTGTCATATATTCTATTGCCGTGTATTCTCCTCAGGCTGCGAAATGTTAAATGGACTGATGTTATGAGGCTGCTTGAGACATATTTTGTCTTATGTTGGTGAGGTCCTTGGGTCCAATCAGAAAGGCGTTTTCATGGGGTCGGAGAAAACCCGACATCAATGAGGTTACATCCCAACTCCGAGTTCTATCAAAGCAGCTCGAGCGACAGAGGAATAAGTTGGAAAAAGAAGAACGCGACACAAAGACACGAGCGGTTCGTGCACGGAAGTCCGGGAACCTAGAAGCATACAAAACATATGCAACGGAGATGATTCGCTTCCGCAGGTTCGCGCTTTCAGTGGATAGATCCCGCCTTCAAATTCTAAAGATTCTTGCTCATGTAACTAGAGCTCAGAGTACTGCACAGGCCTCAATCGCACTGGAGCAAGTAGCAAAAATCCTTGGTCTTCTCGGCGATTCAACAGATGCAAGCAAAGTTGTAGCGAATGCTGATGAAATATCACGTAGACTCGAGGAATTTGAGATTGAGAGCGGGATTACCGGCGAGGCTTTTGACTCAACCGGAGATGCACAGCTATCATCAGAGGATATTACAGCTGCAATGCATGAAATTGATGTTGAAGCCGGAATGGCCGAAGGTGCCGCAACTGGGGTTCCTATATCAGAAGCCGAAAAGCTTGAAGAGGCGATAAAGAATCTCGAACGCGAGTTAGGTGTCTGATTACCATCTGGATCCAGAAGATGACCTTTGGATACTTTCCATCTCTCTCCTGGCATTATACGAGTCCCTCATAAGATGACGATAGCGTCTGATGAAATCCATCGGTACAATTCTTCCACTACGAAGAAGTTCGACCGTTTCCGATAATGCGTGGTCTAGTTCCATTATATTTCTTTGAAGTGATGCAGGCCCTTTGGAATCGATTACGAAATCCTCTTTTCGATAGCTATCCCGATTATTAATGGTTCTTCCAAGTTCTCTCTTGAACTCTGGTGTGGCATATGAGGAATCTCTGTATCTCCAAGGATTAGATGATATTCTGCTCCATTCATCTCCCGAATAATGAGCCTGTATCGGAGGAATGCCTCTATCTGTTGGGATTTGCGGTCCGGGTGATAACAGGGAGTAGACCAATCCCTCGACCTTCATACGAACGTCGCTGATATTGATGTTTACTTGTTCTATCTTGCGGACTCTCTGAAGATCGGTCTGCATATATCTGTCAAATTTCCGGGCAATTTCAATGTAATCCGGTAGAACCTTTTGTGTCTGTTCGCTAGAGGCTAACTTCACTTCTCCTTGTTTGAGTTTCAGAACCAACCGTTTTCTAATCCTTCCATCTTCTTCAATGGAATTGAGGTAGAGTAGCGGGAAGTCAAACAACACCTCCATCTTCTTCCTGACTAAGCCTGTTTCAGCAATAAACACCAATCTTTTGTTGGTTATATACAGAGATCCTGTAGCTTTGTCATTTCTAAGAAAATCGCTACCCGTTACTTTGATTTCAGGAAGGGCACATACAGGGAGTTCATTAACAGTTAATTCGGCTGCATCAAAGAAACCCGAAAACTTCTTTCTATAGTAATCAAGACCATCAAGCTGCCGTTTTACATCATCAAGTTTGGTTCTTGCTTCTTTCAGTGATTCATCCACACTAATTTTGTAGTGTTCTCCCATTTGCATTACTCTGTTTGTTATTCCCTCAATGAATGGAAACTGACTTGTGGACCATCTACCATAATCAATAATTCCTGTGGTTTCTGCAGCCATTTTCTTTGCAGCTATCTCAGCTTGCGCTGTTATCCGATTCTTCAGAGCTTCAACTTCGTTTTGAACACTCTCAAGGTTTTCTTCAAGCCAGTTATAATGTAGAAAATTGGCCATACGCAATGACACAAGGAGACGTTTTGCGGAAACAAGAGCATTATTGAACTCTCTCAGTTTTGTGTGTCCATGATGGATGCTCATGATGGCTTGTCTTAAATCCTGAGCCAGTCCCCGTTTCTTCTCTTCGATACTTACGATTGTAGTTGAATGACAACGGGGGCATATCTCTTCAACTCTGCGTCCCCTCCCAAGATTCTCAGACTCGCATTCCGGACAAATATCGAATTTCTCACCCGAAATTGGGATTCCCAAATTATGATGACATTCGTTGCAGACCGTGTATTGGCTTGTCCGGGTTTCCAGACAGTCTGTGCACAGTGTAGCACTGCAATCCTCACACAAGTGAGTGGCTCGGTTTGAATCGCACAGATGACAAGTCGGTCGCATCGAGTCTTCTCTCACGTAAGTGCCTCCAATATCATATCTTATCAGTGCCATAGCCAAGAATAAGTCGTGTATCACCCGGGTATTAGTGGGTGCTCATTCCTATTTGGAGCAGAGATTCGCTTTTTACATGAAAACATCGATGCTAGATTTCAATGCCAATGTAGTATTAGTTATATCTGATTGAAATTTCAAATCTCCTCATGGAAGAACTTGCTCAAAATGCTATTGAGGCGGCTCTCAAAGAAGGTGCAACATTTGCAGACATCAGGATTGAGAACTCAATTTCAACAATCATAGAGCTTTCTGACGGAGTCACCAAGAGATCAATGGCATCTAGGCTTAGGGGCGCTGGGATTCGTGCGTTTGTTGATGGCGCCTGGGCCTTTGCACAGACAACAGATTTGACTCCATCAGGGATGCGAGATGCCGGTGAATCTGTCGCGCGCCTTGCGATGGCAACTCGCACCAAAGTTTCCGAGAAATTCGAGATTGAAGGACCTGCCTTCAATGGCAAGGAAGAGTTCAGTTTGCGAATGCATTTCAATGATATACCTATTGAGGACAAGATTAGGTATGCCAAGGAGATTGATGATCAAGCAAGGAATTATGACTCACGCATTGTAAATACAAGAACAGTCTATGGTGATTTATGGACTGAACTCTATATTGTGAACTCCCTTGGTACGCGCATATACACAGAAAACTCGCTACCACGGATAATATCTGCTCCGACTGCCAAGGAAGGAACTAGCCGGCAACGTGCCTTCAAGTCAATCGGTGTGCGCGGCGGATATGAAGAGATGCTGAAGGAAGGGCCACAGAATATAGGTACAGACGCTGCCAAGCAAGTCATAGATCTTTTAGCTTCCGAAGCCGCGAAGGGTGGCAACTATGATGTCATCATGGATCCTGTTCTGAACGGAGTGATGGTTCATGAGGCATTTGGTCACGCGTGTGAGGCTGACAATTGGCCGGCACATACAACAGTACTCGAAGACAAGGTCGGGGAAATCGTTGGACCTGAGCATCTTAATCTAAGTGACGATCCCACACTGGCTGGAGAGCGAGGTTCATTCAAATATGACTGGGAGGGCACCAAGACTAAGAAACGGCATCTAGTTAAGAATGGCGTTCTTACTGACTTGCTTCATAGTCTTGAAACCTCGTCAAGATTGGGAATGGAAGCTAATGGTGCGGCACGAGCACAGTCTTTCATGTATCCTCCTGTTCCAAGAATGAGCAATACTTTCATGGAGCCCGGAGATTGGAATGTTGAAGAGCTGATTCAGGATACAAAGGAAGGTATTCTTCTCTGTAGTTTCAATTATGGCTATACAGAGCCATCGAAAGGTCAATTCATGTTTCAAGCTAGTCACGGGTATTTGATAGCAAACGGGGAACTTGGCCAAATTGTTCGAGATGTGTCTCTCGCAGGTCAGATACTAGAAGTGCTATCGAAAATCGATGCTGTTGGTAATGATTTCGAAATGGATGCCGGAACCTGTGGAAAGTCAGGTCAGATGGTTCCTGATATGAGTGGTGGACCGCATGCAAGAATTCGAAACATCCCTGTAGGAGGAATGTAAGGTGGTCGACCTGATTAGTATTGCTGAAAAAGCTGTCAGAAAAGCACTGCAGCTCGGCGCCGAGCAAGTTGAGGCATATGCTGCATATTCCAGATCCTTCGCAATTGAGGTGGAGAATAATGCTATCAAAACCGCAGTTGAGAAGCGTGACGCCGGAATTGGTATCAGATCTGTGATTGACAAGAAAATCGGTTTTGCCTATGTCACGACACTGCAAGAAGATGACTACGAAGAAGCAGTCATGAATTCAGTAAAACTTGCCAAAGCATCAATTCCAGATCCTGACTTTCTTTCACTCCCATCAATGACAACGTCTTATCCTGCTGTTAATGGATTGTTCGACAAGGATGTTGCTGAACTATCGTCCGAAGAAGCTGCAGAGATGGTGATTAGGTCCGTAGACGCATCAAAGGATTCTGTGAAGGGAATGAAGGTAGCAACAGAGTCACAACTCACAACCTCTGCGGGATCAAAAGCGATTGTGAATTCACTAGGAATCTCTCAAAAAGCAGAGAGCACATCAATCATGATGTACTGTTATCCATCAGTCAAATCAGATAATGACCAGTCTGCTAGTTTTGAGTATCAGGTTTCTAGATCTTTGCGTAAGATTGATCCCGAATGGATAGGAAGAACGGCATCAGAGAATGCAGTGAAGAGCCTTGATGGCATTACTATAGATGGTGGGGACATGCCTGTTGTTCTATCTCCACTAGCAGTTGGTACTATCATTGGAGGGGGCTTTGCAGGTGCAGTAAATGCTGAAGAAGTACAATATGGACGGTCTTACATCTCAGACGCGTTTGGCTCAACGATAGCCTCAGAAAGTCTATCCATTATTGATGATGGTACATTGGAAGGTGGTACTGGCTCAAGAAACTTCGATGGTGAGGGATTTCCATCTCAAAAGACTCCAATACTTGAGAATGGTATCCTGAAGAGTCTGCTTCACAACTCCTATTCTGCCAACAAAGATAATGTACCAAACACAGGAAATGCGAGTCGACCTTCATATGCTGGAATTCCTTCGATTTCTCCTTCTAACTTCATGGTGAATCCTGGCAACGGGTCGCTTGACGATTTGGTTGGTGAGATTACCAAAGGTGTCCTATGTCTGAATACGGGCGACCGACCAAACATGACCACAGGTGACTTGAGTGCAATGATAATGGAGGGCTTCTTGATTGAAAACGGGGAAATAGGTTCCTCACTCAAGAATACACTCATTGGAATCAATATGCGTGATCTTCTACTACGAGTGAGTAGGATTGGAGCAGATGTTAGAGAAGGATTCTCTATAATAAGTCCCTCTTTAGTCATTGAGTCAGCAAAGGTTACTTCGGGATAAACTACATTCGGTCAACAACAGGTATTCCAATCAGTTGGAGGCAATTTGCCATCGTATTCTTGAATGCCTTGACAAGCTCAACCCTTGCGGCCATTATGTCTGGTTCGGCTTTGAGGACAGGACAGGTATCATAGAACCTGCTGAAGAGCGTTGCAAGGTTGTAGCAATAGGTCGTCATCTTGTTTGACTGAAAACTCGTGCCCCAAGTTTGCTTCTTGAGTCCTCGTACTGTTTCCAGAATCTCCTCTGGAAACTTGGCAATCGCCCTCACCAATGCATACTCTGCATCATGTGTCAGAAGATTAAGGTTTGGCTTTTTCATTACGGAATCTGCTTTCTCAAGGATTCTTACGGCTCTTGCATGTGAGTACTGCAAATACGGTGCTGCATCTCCATTAAAGTCCAAGACTTCATTCCATCGAAATGTGATCTTTCGATCAGGGGATGCATTGAGCAGAAAATACCTGACTGCGCCAGATGCAACCTGTTCTCCAACAGTATTCTTGAATTCATCACTCTCATCCGGATTTCTCTTTGCGACCTCTTCTCTAGCAATTTCGAAAGCTTTGTCGAGAACCATATCACATGAGTATCCTATCCAAGTACCCTTTCTCCCAGAGAACTCAGTATCTTCCAAACCTACGAACTCAAAGGCAATATGATGTGAATTCTCACTCTGTTCTTTGTATCCCAGTAGGTCCAGTATTGCATAGATCAATCTCTGCGGATGTGCCTGAGGAGCTCCAATTACATTGAACACCAAATCGAATTTTCCCAAACTCCGATTTTCACCTTGAAGTGTTGTTCTATAGACATTCTTGCCATTGGGTTGGGTTTCAAAGAGTTGATACTTGAAAGGATCATTAATGATTCCGAATTTCCACATCTGTAGAGCCACATCTGCTCCAGTGTATGTTCGGGTTCCATCGGATCGGAAGAGAACTTTGTATGGATCCTGCATATCTTTGAATTCTTCAAATACATCGAGTCTGGCAACGATACATCCAGCCTTGTCGCCTTCCTCAAGAATCATTATATTCTCCGCATCCAGCATTTTCTGTTTTCCTGTTTCCAGCAAGCCGCTATGTGCAATAGCACTCTCCCAGACTTGGTAGTCATGGTAGATGCCCAAACGATAAGCAGTCTGATTCTGAGCCTTTACGCATCTTGTGACCATCTTCAGACTTGTCTGTGACTCTTCAGAGTGGAGGTCCTCCAGTTGTCTTGCGACCTCTCTTATCTCCTCTTCCGCTTTCTTGCTTTCTTCGAACTCTTTCTGAACATCAACATATAGATGTCCCAAATACTCATCGTATTTCATCTCTGTTTCTTGCTTGCCAATTTTCATTAATTTCCAGGCAAGCTGAGCAATCTGCAATCCTAGGTCATTTATGTAATCCAGTTTGATGACATCGTATCCTACTATAGAGAGGATATTTCCGAGAGTGTCCCCCAGCACTGAATTCCTGGTATGACCAATATGCCATGGTTTGGATGGATTCACTGCCGGAAATTCAATGAGTACACGTTTTCCGGAATACTCTCCACTCCTACCGTAATCCTCTCCAGCTTTCGAAACAGAAGTGATCGTTTTTTTGGCGTATGCTGCCTTGTTAAAGAACAGGTTAATGTATGGTCCTTTTGATTCAGCTCTGTCAAACAAATCACTGTCATCTATCAATGGTTTGAGTTTGGCAGCAACTTCTGATGCAATGACTGCTGGATTCTTTTTGAGTTCTTTTGCTAGATGAAATGAAATAGTGGTTGCTATATCTCCTAGCACAGGATCGGGCGGTGTTTCCATAAAGGTCTCTAGAATCTCAATATCAACTGAAGAAGCCTTGGCAAGCAATTTTCTTGCTTCGTCATGAAAGTATTTCCAAGGATTGGAATTCACCTGACCCTTATTCATTGAGTCCGTCACCACAGGATAATGTACTTTTGTTATGTTTCTTCATAAACGATGCGCTGAATACGTACTCCAGATTCAATGTGCAGAGAAGAACCATAATTCGCACGAGTTTGAACAAGCCACGAGGAAAAATGTTCAATATCGAGACATCGAATATAAACGATGTGTTTGAAGAAAATAAAAATTACAAACCCATTTAATAAAACATCTATTTGACAAAACGTGCAAAGCCTTATTTATCTTTTTGGCTTGCAGAAAGGTGTTCTCTCTCGAGAGAACTTCTTCGCATATCGCGCCTCACTACGATGCGTTTCTTCATACGCCATGATGAGACGCAACATCGGTAACAATGCTCTAACGCAGCTTCCTACTTTCCCCCAGTAGGCCTGCAGGGAGATGATTGGACTGGCCAGTAAGCAAGCGAAAACCAAGAAGCAGAAGGAGCTCACTGGGACGGCCAGCTACGTATGCAGTGCTTGTTCTTCTACAACAATGTATATTGACCACACTCGTGGAGAGGTTATCTGTTCTGACTGTGGCCTTGTTTTGTCGGATCGATCAATCGATATGGGTCCGGAGTGGCGCGCCTTTACCGCTGATGAGCAGAATTCTCGTCAGCGTGTGGGAGGCCCTGCTGACTGGAGTAAATTTGATCAGGGACTCACAACGATAATCGGACGACAGAATGTTGATGCCTCGGGCAGAAAACTGACTTCTACTAGAAGAGCACAGATCCATAGGCTACGCAAATGGCAGATTCGTACCAAGGTGCACTCTTCTGACAAGCGCAACCTCGCAGTCGCTATGACCGAGTTGCACAGAATAAGCTCTCAATTGAGCATCCCATACTCAATTCGAGAAACCTCAGCTGTCATCTATAGGAAAGCCCTTCGCAAACGATTGACGCGCGGTCGTACTATCCTCGGCATGATCGCGGCATCTCTGTATCTCGCATGTAGGGTACATCAGGTGCCCAGGCCGCTTGAAGAGATATGCGACCAAATACACATTACTCGCAAGGAGCTGAGTCTTTGTGTCCGTCTCATTCTTCGTTATCTCCAGCTGAAGATTCCGCACTCCAATCCTGTGGAGTTTGTCCACCGTTTTGGAACTGAGCTGGGAATTCCGGGTGAGGCGAAAAAGAAGGCAATTGATATCCTTAACCTAGCAAGAGAAGAGCGGCTCACGATAGGGAAGGATCCGAAGGGAATGGCGGCAGCAGCAATCTACGTGGCTAGTATTCTGACCGGAGCCAGACGTACACAGCTTGAGATTGCTAGAACTGCCCGTGTGACCGAGGTGACGGTTAGAAATCGCTACAAAGAGATGGTTGAGAAGCTAGGAATTTCGACCACATAATAAGGGGTTATCGGGGAGAGCTCTCCTCGATAATCCCTCGCCATTCTTTATTCTTCATTTTAAACTGCATTAGATGTACGTGGTTAAATCATACATAGGCTTATCAAATTCAGAAGCCATCGATTAATGGAGTTAAAACCATGTCAGATCGCAGAGCAATTCACGGAGTTTGGTTGATTGAACGCCAGACAGGTAGGAATCTTGTATCGAGAGCCTACAGCGGGATTGAAATCGACATGGATCTTATTGCTCCTTTTCTCTCAGCAACTCATACATTTATTGACAAAGCATCAAATGAGAACCTCCGGATTATAGACACGGAGAACAGCCGATACATATGGCAAGAAAATGATCAACTTTTGTTCGTGATGGTTGTATCAAAGGCAGCCCGTGTTGGACACATGCGTTTCATTCTGGAATATGCTCTCACTGAGTTTATGCGTCAACAGGTGCCTACGGATGAAACAATTGAGAATATTCTAAAGGGCTGGCATGGATCTCCACAGACATTCGCTGGCTTTGGGAATTTTGTTGATGAGCTGGTGAACCAATTCGAGGAAACAGATGAGGCGCTTATTGCCGGCAAATCGATGGACTGTCTTGAGGTCTACAGCCACCTTTTCAGAGCTATCCTCCGAGTCAAGGTTGACAAGGAGACAAGGCAGAAGCTGGTCAAGAGAATTCAAGAACTCGTTGAACCTATACGAGAAGCTAATCCATGCCTTGAGAATCTTGTAATCGATGAATCCGGGGTCGAGGTCCTTGGCATCGATGTGTATAAGACGAACTATAATAAACTCAGAGACGCGCTGGAGGACCTCTTGAGGGTTGTAGCGGCAGCAACTAAGGAAGTGTCTAGCAAATCCGCCTTCCGCAAGATGATCTTTGACCAAGCAATGCCCTATGTTAAAAGGGACCTTAACAGAATCGAGACTTACGCAATTCTAGACGATGTTATTCGTCATCTGTTTTAGCCTCGTCCCAACATGACGACAGCTCTTTGGACTATCTGCCCTCGTTTTCTCTCTGGAAGGACTGGTCTATTTGGTTTAATGGCGATTTTCCTGCTCTTCATGTCTATTCCTCTGAAGGCGTGGTCAGGTAGAAGGTTGTATATCTGAAATCGAGTTCCTCTAGTCATCTCCCGTATGTCCATAGAAACATCTCCATTCTTCGTAAGAATCACAGGAATAGTCAATGCTACTCTGCCATCAGCTCTGAGAATCAAATCTATTGCATTCAATGCATCACGGTAAAGTTTCGTGAGTTCTACGATCTGCTTTTCGGCATCGCGTCTTTCCGGTCTTTTCCTAAACACTGGCCCAAGATGCGGTTCACATGCAACAGCATCCACTTGCGTACTAACAAGTTTATTGACTTCTCGGGCATCACCCTTCAAGACAGTGAAATTGATGTATGAGCCCAGCTCCCTTCCAAGCCAAATCAGATTGGATTTTGTTCCCTCAGATGTATTACCATCAATGTCAATACCAATGCATTTCATATCAAGCAGAGCTGCTTCCATCAATAAAGTTCCCGTGCCACAAAAAGGATCGAGTACCGTATCTCCGGGCCTTGCACCGGATAGTGTTAGGAGAGTTCGGCATACCTTAGGGCTCGTGCTAATTTCAGAGGATATGAAAGGCCTAGATTCATCACGCAGCTGCTGAAGCATCGAATCATAGGCTATCACAGTCTTTGCGATATATACCTTTGATTCGGTAATTGCTGCTAGGACTTCTGCATTTGGAGGTATGAGCAAGTTATGCTTTGCCAGTGATTGTGGCCAAAGTGAAGTGTTGATTCGTTTCTCAACCCGTCTATCAGGCTGTTCATACATCACATAATCAGCCTTTCGAGCTCCTTTTTCCAGAAGCTTCCTCTTGATGAACTCGCTCAGTCCTTTAGTGAAGTGAATATAATGTACTGGTGCATCGCTAACCTGGGATGGATATGTTGATACTCCAAACTTGATTTTCTTTCCACCAACAGTTCTCCATACGGAATGAAGCCACGGACAGTCTCCTACATCCTGCCTTGCACTCTTACTGAATGATCCCTTGGATGGATAGGCCTTTGCCACCTCATCAATCTCATACTTGTAGATCACTCTGCCAACTTTGAATGCCCCTCCAAGGGCGCTCTGAATATCAACAATAACTTCATCCTTAATGGCGTGCGTTGTACTGACAATAAGCGATGTCTTTGAATAATCCCTAATCTCTCTCAACAAACCCTTGTCTTCCAGAAGCACTATGACCTCTGCAAGTGAAAGCAACCAATTCTTTCCGAGAATGAAAACCAAGTCCGTCATTTCTTTGCCCTCTTTAGCTCTTCGTGGAGGAATTTAACATATAATGCGCCTCTCAATGGTTCTGGCGTTTCAGAAATGAATGTTGGCTTATAACCAAGTTCATCAACAATCTCTACCAGTGGGAGGATATCTGGACCATACTTGGAATCTAATGGAAAGTGTCTTGCTTCACCGGCCTTTGTATATGAAATCCCGCTAACATGAAAGTGCATATTATTCAGAAAGCGCTTGCCAAGTTCCTTCTCAAAGCTCTCCAATATTTTCAGATAACTATCTTTATCGTTTATTGCTCCCTGACTTCTTGCATAGAGATGAGCCCAGTCAATTGTCGGAATTACTCCCTCGACTTCCCTGCATAACTTGATTATTTCTTCAATTGATCCAAATGACTTGATCTTCCCAGCAATCTCTGGCGCTAAAAGCGTGCCTCCTCCAGTGTTTCCCGCTTCCTCCCATACATCCCGAAGCGCGTTTCTTATCACAACATACGACTCCTCAGATGATAATCCCCCACGAGTTCCAGCATGGAATACAATTCTCTTGACTGCCATTAATGGCGCAAATCTCAGCGCTTTGACCAGACGCTGTTTTGATTTTATCCTGGTTGCAGGATTCGCTGATGCCAAATTGATATAGTAGGCGGCATGCAAGCTCATACTAATCCCTGACTCCGTGGAATAGTGTCCAATCTTTGCAGCCTTTTCTTCTGAGATCCTTAACCCATGAACAGCGGCATATTCTAGAGCCGTAAGTCCTGCTTCTTTTATGATTGTGAAGACTCTCTTTGGATTTCCTCGTGCTTCTGAAGGATATCCTGCAGGACCAAAAAGCACCTCCGTCAGGCTTATTCCTCCAGCGAAAATTCCCATTGACAGAAGGCGTTGTCTGGATGGTTGTCAGGTGGACAAAACTTGCAGACTGTCCTTATCCTGGGATCAATGGTTTTGGCGAATTCCTCGTACTCAATGATACTGACCTGTTTGCAAGGGAAATCAGGCAATCCTTTTCGATTCCTCGCCGCTTGGATTCTGCAAGCATTCATCGTAAACAAGAGGCTGTTCTCTGATTTCCGTTCAATTGATTGCTCATTCAATACTGCATAGACTCTGAACCTTAATGCTTTCTCTAGTGAAGACAATCCGCCATTCTTTGGGATGTCAAACTCCTTCATTATCCTCTCCGCCTCAATTGGTGAAAAGATGCGCCAAGCCTCTTTATCCATCTCTATTGCAATATCCATGCCATACTTCTTTTCAAGAGATAGGAAATATGCACCGTCCATGGCCTGCCATGCCTTTGCATATACATCAACCAATTTCTCAAGGATATCTCTTGGAAGGTCCTTCAACAAATCCATCATCTCCTGACATTTCGAATGAAGTTTCCATGATATGAGTGATTAGGTATCCCGAAAGCCTTTAATCAATCAAGCGACTGCCAAGCTTCTGGTCGGGGCAATAAAATGAATTCTTCAGAAACTGAATCCACTACGCAGGGCAGAGAAACAGATCCAAAAGCATTCCTCTCAATAATCAGACCCCAGAATTGCATTATAGGCGGTCTAACCGTTATCTCCGGTATAGCTATCGCGTCTAAGATTGATACTGGTTCTGTCGACACAGCAGCCTTATTCATGAATTTCCTGTTCGCCTTTGTTACTTACTTCTTTGTTGCCGCCGGAGGAAATGTAGTGAATGATATTTTTGACATTGAGGTGGACAAGATTAACCGACCGCATCGTGCTCTGCCAAGTGGTCGTATGACCATTCGTCAGGCTTGGGCCTATGTGGGTACGCTTAGTATTCTTGGCATAATTTTCGCTCTTTTGAATGGCATAATAGGTATGATAGTAGTGGTTGTTTTTCTCGTGATTGGATATGCATATGCGGCTAGAGTAAAACAGCTGGGGATTGCAGGGAATTTCATGGTTGCATTTTCATTTGCCTTTGGTGTGATTTATGGTTCCCTAGTTTATGGAGAGCTTGCTGGGAATATTGTTTTTCCAATCCCTACTTGGCTATTCTTCATCACAGCCTTTATGATTCTTCAGGCTCGTGAAACAATAAAGGGAGCTGAAGATGTTGAAGGCGATGCTCTGAGGGATGTGCGAACAATTGCCAGAGTATACGGATACAAAGCAGCTGCCGGAGTAGCAGCGACGCTCAACTTCATTGGTGTAATATGTTATGTTCTGATTTGGTTTCTGCAATATGCAAGTATGATTCTTTGGCCATTCCTAATCCTTGGAGCGGCTTTGGTATCAGGCGCTGGAATTGCCCCTCTAACAGGACCTGATAATAAAAAACGACTTCTTATTGGAAGCACTCTTGATAAGATCGGAGCACTTGTTGGTCTTCTCGCATTTGTATTCATTCCATTCTTCTAGACCTTTAGTGAACCTGCCAAAAGGTCCAGACCAATACTATCATACATGCTATTGCTACTAAAATTGCCCAAGCTGTGGAAGCATCGTGTGCTTCTCGTATTCCAAATATGAGAAGAAATCCCACCCAAACAAATGATAGTGTCATTAGAATATCTAGGGTGAACCATAGTTGTGAACTATAGATCGCAGTTACTATCGCCTCCTGCGTCATTCCTGTTGGGTTCAAGGGTCCGACCAAATAATATGGTGGGAGTGTTACAAGAGCGACAAGCATCCCAATAAGGCGAAAAATGAGGACTGGAATCATACTATAACCTACAATGGCGACAGTCCTGCCTTTTCTACCAGTTCCACCAGTGACCTTGAAGGCTAAATGTGCGAACGCCGAACCTATACCTAGGTAAACCATCCCTATGAGAATATTCGGAAGGACTGTGATTAGGGCGGATACCATATAGTTACTACCATCCGAAAGAGTGAGGACACTAACATCAGCTCGTGTTCCTAATGTTTGGTTGAGCCACACAGTTCTTGTTATTTTTGAAGAAATGGTGAGGAAGAATCCTGCCATGATCAGTGCGTTCATGACTATTATTGCAAATGGTCCTGCATAGTCAGGTCTTTGGGCAATGTCCCGATATGTTGGTGCAGGTTGTCTGATAACACCCCATAATCTTCCTGTTATGCCCAGAGCTCTGACCTTTGGAGTCTCAGGTCTTCTTAACATAGGAAGTATCCTTTCAAGTGACTCTTCACCAATCTCCTCTCTGCACACTGGACATTTCACTGCATCAGCAGGAACTGGTGAATCACAGAACTCACATCGACGCACTATTAGTCCTCCAAAGTTAACCTATTGGGGATTTGCTCACAAGAAAGATAGTTATTATCTATTTAAGCCCTATTTGGTTGTTTCCAAGATGTGGGGAGGGCTCTCCCCCTGCTCACCACATCCTGAAGTTCTCGAAAAGACGAGTCGAATACACAACATAGAATGGTACTAACGCATCCCAGAAACTCTGGAGCGTATTCAATACCGTAGTATAGATGATTATTGTGACGGTATCCCATGGAAAGAATAATGGAACAATGACAAGATTCAATGGAAGCATTATTCCAAGTCTGACCAAATAGGCAATGAACATGTACTTGCCATATGTTCGGGGTTTCGAGAGATGACCCCCATCTAGATTCATCTTTGATAAACGCATTGCCAGCCACGGAACAACTATCATTGGAAATGTAGCTAGGAATTTGAAGACTGGTCCGATTCCAGTGGGATCGAATAAGAAGAGGCCAAAGAAGCCTGCAGTAGTTGCAATCATCCCTACTTCAATTCCCCCAAGAAGAAAGGCGATTACCCACACCAAAGAAACCGGGTCAAAAATAGCAATCCCCCAACCCGGAATCCTTGGTATGAATGACGCAGTATATCCCAGAGCTATTGAGAGGGCACCAAGGATAGCTGAAACTGCTATCTTGTTCGATTTTCCTACGTGTTTGTGGGTGGCATTTAGGACTTCACCTTCGAATTCTTCATTTTCCGTAGTATCTGACAACAGAGAATAATCCTCCAAATAGGGGGTCTTATGGTTTTTTCAAAATACACCCGTATTAAAACTTTACTCAATTTATGAAAACTACTCAATAATGAGTAGACCCATCTGGGTCCTGTTTGAGGAGTCTTTGAACAGAACTATGAAACTTCTCTTCCGGATTATTAGGGCGAACACGGTTGATCATCTGAAGCAGTTTGCGAGTTGGATCCAACCAATCGGGGTTGATTCTCCACTCAGCCCAATCAATACCACTTGACAATGAGGTCCTACTGAGAATCAAGCGCGAATCTACAAGTTCGTTAAGACCATTCAAAATCGTACCTATTGTGACCGCACCCACGACAGCCCGCACTTGACGTGCAGCTCTCAACAGATCTGCTGTTGTGACCCAAGAACCATCCTCGATTAAGATGCGGAGAATCTTTGAACGGACTGGATCTGATTCAAGCGCACCTTTCAAAGGAGCCAAATTAATTGGCTTTGATGAGGAATGAGGTCGCTCCTCATGCAACCACGGGTCTCTACCGTATTCATCCCTGAATGGTCTATAATCCATAATAGCACCCTGTTTAGAGAGTTATACTTCTCTTTTGAAACAAAGTATTATCCTCAAATTCGAATGTGCAATCGTCTTGCACAACTCTTATCTGAACGAATGTTGTTACCAACATGCGAATTGATGGGGCAGACTACGATGAAGGGATTACTCACCAAGAAATTCTCTGAACCATGCGGTCTTCTTTGCTGTGCATTTGGAGTGAAAGATAGCTCTGCAAAAGTGTATTTTGAGCTCCTCGAAGGCCCAAAGACAGTTGAGGACATATCAGTACTAATAGGAAGAGACCGAAGTGTGGCTCAAAGATATCTGAAAGAGCTTGTGGATAGCAATCTAGCAATAACTGAGAAGGTTTCACTGGATCAAGGAGGATACCGCCATATCTATGTAGCCAATCCTTCAGAGGAAGTTAAGAGTCAGATTCTCCAGCAGTTGGATGATTGGTATAATGAAACCAGAAGATTCTTGTTGGATTCATGGCCGACGCAGAATTAGCGAGTTTGAACTATTCTGAGGCTCATCAAATGCAGCAATTGACTTCACAAAGGAATACTGTTTTGCTTTCAACATTGGCGATTATTGCTTCGCTTGGAATTATTGCAAGAATGTTTCTTAGAATTCCACTCGTTCCCGGCTTCTTTGAACTGACTCCCGGATTTCTATTCTCGCTTCTTGGGGGTGTCGTAGGTGGAATTCCAGGGGGAATCTTCTGCGGTGCAATTGTTGGGTTTGGAGGAGCATTGGCAGGGGGTGAGTTCTTTCTCTTGCCCATGGTTGGCAACATCTTTCTGGGAGTTGGAACTGGGATTGCCATTCATCTAGAAAATGATAGGTATAGCTCAAAGTATGCATTGATAGCAATACTTGGAGGTGGGTTGATTGGCGGATTCATTCCAAGCATGACAATCTTTGGTGCAATCACGGAATCATTTGAACTAACTCTGATTGTGGCAGTTGCGGATTTGATTCAAGCCCTCTTATGGGCCGCCGTTGCCATACTGATTGACAGAACAATTATCAAAAGAATACTTGGTAACTATATCTATTTAGAGGTCATGGTCAGTGACATCAGCATTGATATGGAGCAGTAGACACGATGAAGGAGAAGACTATTTCCATAGACATTAAACAAGATCTCTTCGGGGCGAATGAGGAAGCAGCAGCAAAAAATGCTGAGCTGTTTCAAAAGCATGGTATAATATCGATTGATATTATGGGGTCCGTAGGTACAGGAAAAACACAGTTGATTGAAGCCCTGTGTGAGAAATTATCCCAGAAATACCCTATTCTCATGATTGCAGGAGACTTAGCAACACGCATTGATGCTGATAGAGTCGAATCACATGGAGTTGATACCGTACAGATCAACACTGGAACTGCATGTCATCTAGATGCACGAATGATTCAGGTCGCTCTGAAAGATATTGACCTCTCAAATTACAAAATAGTATTCATTGAAAACGTTGGAAACCTCATTTGCCCTGCTGGATATTCTCTAGGTGTCAACAAGAAAGTGGTTGTTGTCAGTGTGACTGAAGGTCCATATATGATTAGGAAGCATCCCCTTACGATAAAGAGGTCCGATTTGGTTGTTATCAATAAGATCGATCTTGCAGAAGCTATTGGATTTGATGTTGAGCTCCTAGTAAGAGACATCCGTGAAGTAGATGCAAATCTTCCTGTTTTTAGAGTGAGTTCAAAGTCTGGTGCAGGAGTACAGGAATTGATTGAGTATCTTGGACTCTAGTTTCAATTAGATTCAGATAGAAGTTCCTTTAATTTCTCAGTTACACCATCGATATGTCCAGCGCCTAAGACGGCTACTATTTTTCCTGTAACGTCACCAAGAATGTATTTTATTGCCTTCGCAATGTATTCATTTCTCTGGTCAATAAGTACATGAGCTAAAGTAGGGAACTCCTTGGTGAACTCCTCGAGAAGTTCGTCAATCGTTCCCTCCTTCTTAAGTAAATCAAAGAAGCTCATTTCTCCTTCTTTGGATAGGTCCTGTGCATTACTTGGAATCATTTCAGCAAAACGATATATCTCATCCATAGGAACCTGTCCCATTGCCTGAGCAGTGAGTTCAATTGGTCTATCAACCAATGCAATCTTTGCTCCCACTTCTCGACCGGTTTCAACTGCTGCCAACATCTCTTCGCCTGGACTTGAGCCAGTCATTTCGCCTAGGCTTTGCTGGAGCAGTGCAATCTGATTCATTAGGTTGCTCACCTCAAATCCCGATGATGAAGGCTGATGATTAGGATGTGTCGTTCTAGGATTACTTAGCTGATTAAAACGAGTCCGATCCAATTCCACTGCAACTACGTTCGGCTTTGTATCCCGAATCACTCTTCGTGCAGTATCAACACTTTCTTTATCGGTATGAATCACTGGCACAAATACAACTCTTTCAAGCACTAAATTCACGTCTTGATTTTTCCTGCAAATGCTTCTTTTCTTCTTTTCCCACTCGGCATATTCGCTCTTTTCACCGTGTAAACGTTATATTGCGCCGAATTCCTGAATAACATTCATTTTCGTTATTAGATTGGCAATAAGAAGGTTTTTCACCTTCAACACGTGTACTCTGGATGTATAAAGTTTGGAGTGTGGAGAAATGAAAGAAGACCTAGACAGCACAGCAGCCAAGTTGAGGAATCCTCTCCTGAAAAAGGGACTCGGTCTAGTCTTATTGCACACTCTTTTGGACTCTCTACAAAGTTCAAAGATACGACCCAGTGATGTTTTCAGTTGGGATTCGGAATCTCGAGTTAAGGGGGGACATCTCAAGGGTTCGTCCAAACAGTCCATCACCAATGCAGCTCGCAGGCTTGAAGATGCAAAGGTAATCAGTAGAGATGAAGGGCAATACAAGGTCAATTATGGATACATCATCTCTTTATTGCTTCATGAAATTGATCAATTGAACTCTCGAATTGAGGACCTTGAAGATAAAATAGAGGATCTAAAGGAAGCATCCACCTCTTAGGTCTGTTTTGAGTTCCAACAGATCTCTCAAAATCCTTGATTGGAGAGTCTTGGTGACTGTCGGGAATATTGCTTCGATTGTAGTGATTAAAAGCACGCAAATTCGGCGTGCTTGTCATGGCAGCTAATGATAATTACTATGTCCAAAAAAAAGACCATTGGCTGAAATTTTATCGCGCTATTATGGAGAATAAAAGGGTTCAACGCTCTGTGCTTCAGAAATATCTTGCTCCCGAAAAAATAGAGGAATTGAAGTCAAACATGCAACAGAGATTTGAAGAGCTGTTGCCGCAAATCCCAGATTTCGGTAGAAAGGTAATAAACCAATTCTCAACCGACATGGTCAAGACTGTTCTTTCTTTGGCGTTTTATCAGGCCTTAAAAGAAGAAGGATTTCAACTTCCTATGATTGGGCAGATGATCTTTGAAATTGGCGAGGCGTATTATGGAAATATGAATCCATTTATGAAATTCATAATGCGCAGGTTTTACCTCTCTTCATCTACTCATAAGAAGATCAAGAAGACGATAGAAAATAGACGACTTCCTGTTGATCCTGAGGATTCCCATTGTGTTTTCGTTGAAGGCGACCAAGAGAATCTGCTCTTTGGATTGGACTACACAAACTGTGCGGGTCTGCATTTCCTAAAAAACCAGAATGCGCTGGAATTGGCACCCTACCTCTGTTTGTGCGACTATCCAGTATACAGGGCAATCAAAATTGGTTTCAATCGCAGTCAGAATCTTGCGATTGGCGGAACGGCGTGCATGTTTCGCTTCTATCGGAATTATCCAACTGAGAGAGGTTGGCCCCCCGAAGAGGTGACTGAATACAAAGATTACAAGTTCAAAGAATAAAACTTGATGGAAAAATCAACAACCCATTAACTTCCAACTCCTCGCTGCTTGCCTCTATTTCAACTTGAACGCTGTTTTAGTTTCATTGCTACAAAGACCAAAAGCAAGAGAAAAACGACTCCAAATCCTGCATATAATAGCAGCCATTTGAAAATCGTCACATAGCTCGCTATTCCTATAATCAAAGGAGAGAGAGAAGGGTATGCCACCGCCTGAGATGCGATCAGAGTGTTCTCAACATAGTCTGCAAATGCAGCAGCAATCGGGAGTAGCCCAAGAGCTCTCAGCGAGTCCTTCTCCGGAAAGGTCCCTCTCAATTCCATCAAAATACCAAATGTCATGGAAAATGCATATGTGAGCGGGAAAATCAAATCGAGCAGATGTACTTGAAGCCATGCTTGGAGCCCCTCACTTCCAAGAGTTTCGAATGCCTCTTGGATTTGTGCAAATGTGTACCCAAAGTTCGTATCTGGCATATTCGCGTTCCCATAAACACTATACACCAGGGTTTGAGTGAGAGTTCCCATCAATGACACAACAATGATGGCTAAGATTACACCAATGACTAGATTGCGAGGTGTTGAGATTCTATCAAGGGCATCGATGAGTTTGGTCATAATGAATCATCCTCAGTTGCATAGACATGGCGACATATGGAGATTTCTGAAATACGCATTTGATCTCCTTCTTCTTGAAATAGAAAAAGACTCATGCTATGTATGGATAAGCTAATAAGAAAAAAGGGTCGTGCAACGCATCGCTACCTATGTAGCAATGGCCTAGGTGGTGTACCGGCAGCATAAAGGATTGTGGCTCCTTTGAAGGGGGTTCAATTCCCCCCCTGGGCCCCACTTACTGATTCTGAATAATAGTGCATGATGACTAGAGTTCCAGTCAAGAAACCCTAGTCATGATGCATTGTGTGTATAGACCCGGCTAACATGCAGAAACATCGTTTATGATGTTCACGCCGTTATTTGATCCATCAAAAGTCCAGAGGCCCATTCGAACAATGTGTCGATAGGTTTCTAGACCTGTGTTGGTCAAGCCATATTCTGTAATAGATGGGGATTCTTCATGGACTACTTCCGCAACTAGCCCAATTTCAGCAAGCCCTGATAGACAGTTGTGCAGTGTGGCTTCAGGCACTTTTCTGCTGCTAATCAGTCTAATTCTGTCTCTTATTTCGTGCAATTCATGAGTTGAACCACGCTCCCCAAGAGCAAGAATCAGAGAAATAGTCCAAGGTCGTCCAAGCTGAGAGAAGATCTCAGATATGGACTGAGTAATGTTTTTACTAGATGAATTACCATTAATCATCGTTGAAGTTCAACCAACTAGCTAAATGATTTTCATTCAAAACGATATATCTTTTTGTAAGGGCACTTTGCTGCATTTTATGACAGTTTCGGGTCGTTTTATGAAATCAATGTAAAAACTGGGACTACGATTGCACTTGGTCATATTCATTAAGTTGATAATAGGTTTAATTTGCATATCGGACTATTAACAGAAGGTGATTGTGACGCCCAATGGCGCAGCTAATTCTGACCAGCCAAAGACAGCACTGAAACGAGACATTGGCTGGTTTGGTTCCTTTGCTATGGGTTATGCTGATGTTGGTGCAGATATCTACGTGGCACTAGGTTTGGTAGCAGCATATGCAGCCGGCTGGGCTCCAATCGCATTCCTAATAGCATCAATCACCTACATCGCTACAGGCCTTGCATATTCCGAACTTGCAACTGCCTATCCCTATGCTGGCGGCGCTCAGGTATATTCGATGAAGGCATTCAACGACTTTGCTGGCTTTTTGGCTGGCTGGTTGGTTATGCTTGATTATACCGTATGCACAGCTCTCTTTGCAATCGCGACGACAGGCTATCTCTCATTCTTCTTTCCATTTTTGACAACTACAACACTTACCATTTCGATACTTGGATTTGGATTTTCACTTACTGCAATAGGTCTTGTTTCCTGCATCATTGTACTTCTCTTGATTGTCATCAACATCAAGGGGATCAAAGAATCCTCAAATCTGAATATCAGCATGGTGGCACTAAACCTGATAGTCCTCTCGGTTGTCATGATAATTGGACTCGGGCTTTCTTTCAATGTGGACTTGTTCTTTTTGCAATTGAGTGTGAATGGAGCTCCTGATCAATTCGGGCATATATCATACATATGGAGTCAGAATTATAATCAGCAGAATTTTCTATATGCTGTAACTTTGGCAATGAGCTCGTTTATTGGAATCGAGTCCATCGCACAAGCTGCTGAAGAAACAAAGCGTCCTGATAAAACGATCCCACGAGCAACCAAGATGTCTATAATTGCAGTTATTGTGTTTGCTGTCGGGCTTTCTGCACTAAGTCTTGGTATGATCAGTTGGACTGGTCTAAGAGCTAATCTTGAAGCTCCAGTTTCTGCACTTGTAGCAACAATCGGAGTTATTGGCTCCATTCTTCTTCCTGTCGTAGCATTTACAGGGTTTGCAATTTGTCTTGTTTCTTCAAATACAGGTATTATTGGTGTATCTAGAGTTGTATTCTCAATGAGTAACTTTGGTCTCCTTCCTGCATGGTTCTCAAAAATCAATGTCAGAACCCGAACGCCGATACGTACAATTCTTGTTTTTGGTAGCATTGGAGCTTTAATGGCGCTTATTGGTGCACTTGATTGGGTAGCGGATTTGTATAACTTTGGTGCATTGCTCTCATACCTGATGGTAAACATATCCCTCATAGTTCTTAGGCAGACCGATCGGGAAACACACAGATCATGGCGTATTCCTATGAGTGTAAAGGTACCATTTAGAGGAAATCATTATGATATTCCACTTCCGAGCGTCATTGGAATAATTGCTTGTTCCACGATTTGGAGTCTTGTGATTATCTTTCATCCAGTAGGACGAATTTTGGGACTGAGTTGGACCTTAATTGGAGTACTTATCTACAGTGCCTACCGATGGAAAACAGGAAGACCTCTTCTCAGCAAAGAGATTGGCAATTCCATTTTGCCCATGACATACAAAATGAATGCGATTGTGCTAATCAGACCTGAGGAAAAAGAGGATGTTGTTGAAGCAATCAGGGACAGTCTGGATACACGATTCAGGTTGACACTGTTGAGCATTATACGTCCCGATCAATGGCAAATGACATTGGAGGTTGCGAGACAATACAAAGAACTTGCCAGACACGATTTATGGGAGTTGGCCAGAGAGCTAAGTTCATCTGGTTTTGAAACTGATATCAAAGTGCAACTGGGTCGATTGAACAAAGTCATATCTCTACTCGTCAAAGATGAGAGCTATGATTTCATTATTATACTGAGAGAAAAGACGTCTAAGAAATCGAAGCGCGATGTATCTGACGACATGGTTTCAATGATATCAGCACTATCCCCGGGAAAGCTTATGGTGGTCAGAAAATAATGACTAAAATACGTATACTACTGAATATCACTATTGAATCAAGGGACTTGGATGAGATTGCTAGGGAATTAGCAGCGTTACCATTCGTTATGGATCTATATGAAATCACAGGAGAATCTGACATTGTTCTAGTACTTGAAGCTGAGAATGTTATTGATTTCAGAAACATGCTCAAGAACCAGATTCTATGCGTCAAGGGAGTAAAGACAACTGTTTCCAGCGTAGTCATGTATGTTCACAAAAGAGATGGAAAACGAGTAGACTAGGGGTGAAGTTCATGAGTCAAATCAATAGTGCTGAGGATGTTCTTATGCCTGTTTCTGCTAATCTTGAGTACCCAGATATGGTTGCAGCGCTTCTTCCACTCCTACGCTTTGAAACTTCCATGATCACACTCTTCCATGTTATCGAAACCCCCATCTCTACTCCTCTTGAGCACGCAGCTCTAAATGAACTAAGAAGTACAGCTGAGCAGAATCTAGCCCCTTTGCAGAATTGGTTACAAAATCAGGGATACAAGGTAAAAACTAAGATAGTAGTTGCCAGGCACGCTTTTGAAGCTATTATTGAAGAAGCAAACTCCTCACGATATTCCCTTGTTTTTATGATGAAACGGAGGAAAAAAAGTGGCTACAGAAGAATCCTCCACAAGAGTGTCACGGAGGCCGTAATTAATCATATCGATTGTCCGGTTATTTCAGTTCTTGTTTAGTTCAAATTAAACAGGCAGCTTTCGAAAGCAATTTCTCTTTCCTTTCAAATCTGAAGCAATTGTTCCTCTATAGAGCTCTAGATATTAGAAGGGATATTCAACAAGCAAAGGAGTGCCTGCAATGAATACTTCAGAGAAATTTCAGAACAAAATGAACCTAACAGTTGAACAGCATCATAGGGAAATTGCATCCAAGTTGGTATCATTGATTAGAGAACTTGAAAGAAAACTAGGAAAGGAAAAGGCGCATGAAATCGTCTCAGAATGGGCTGAATGTAACTCAGTGAATGATATCAAAGGAGTCATGAAAAGCTTGGAAAAAGCAGTTAATGATTTTGAAGATGTCAAACTCTTGATGCGTCAATGGGTAAAAGACCTGAATGAGAATAACATGGAAACAGTGGAAATCACTACTGAAACTGAAACTGATTCAATCTGTATCGTGACAGATTGTATCTATGCAAAAGTGTTCGATGACCTGAATGCCTCCGATATTGGATACATTTTATACTGCAAACATGACTTTGCGGCAGCTCCTGTGATTCATCCAAGAGTGGGTCTTCGAAGGTCCAAGACACTGATGGAAGGGCATGACTGCTGTGACTTTGATTACTACTGGATGCCGGAGTAGGCATTTTTAGCGTTCGCTCTAACTGTCGTGTTTGTCTACTGATACACTGGACATGTAGGTCCTAATTTCATCCTCTTCTTTGATTAGACCGACCTGTTGCTGCTCGTGTTTTCTTGCTTCAGCATAATCCTCGATTGTCATTATGTCTTTGTTAAAGAAAGCAGCAATGCTTAGGATGATAGTTCCAATCCCCGCTATAAGGAAGAATACAGTCACTCCTGCAATATCAGCAATAGGCCCTCCAATAGCAAGTCCCAGAGGCGACATTGCTGTTGCTCCAGCTATGATTAGCGCAAAAACACGACCCTGTTTGTCGGGAGGAACTGTTGCCTGCATTATTGCTATCAGTACTCCGTTAACAATAGGATTCAGAAATGATACAGCTGAATAGAAGAGAACAGCCACAAAGAATGAATCTGAAGGTACCAATCCAATCATAGTTACTCCCACACCCTCCAGAACCAAAGCCCCTCCTGCAGTTAGAATTTTCCGTTTAGTGCCTCCCCAAGCTGTCAATAAGATGGCCCCAATAACCATGGCAAGAGCACCAGCTGCCTGCAACAAAGCCAATTCTTCCGCGCCTCCCAAGAAGTAGTTCTTTACCAAGATTGGAGATAGACTGAATGCTGGTGCAGTGAGCATATTCAGAATCATTGCCATGATGACAAGCAGGAAGCCTCCTCTCCATCCTCTCAAAAATGTTAGGCCTTCTTTCATATCCCCCAGGACCGAAGTTTCCTGAACAGATTTTGCTCGAACTGGCTGTGGGACTTTGATTAAAGCAAGACAGAGTACTGCAAATACTGCTGATGAGATGTCTACAAAGAGAATACTTTGCATAGGAAGAAGAACATAGAGAACTGCTCCCAAAGGGGGTGCCACTATGTTTGATGCACCATTTAGCGCCTGATTCATTCCTCCTACCCTTGCAAGATGTTGTCTTGGAACCATAAGAGTAGTCGATGCCTGCATTGCTGGGAAATGAAAGGCACCAAAGGTTGCTCCAAGTAACATGATTAGGAAGATGTGCCATAGCTCAACGATATTAACTGCAAAGAGAAATGATAGACCAAGAATGGTCAATGCCGTCAACGAATCCGCAGCAATCATTATCTTACGCCTATCCCAGCGGTCGACATATGACCCTGCAAAGGGAGCTACAAACACCTGGGGCAGCAAAGCCATAATCGTGGCTATTGCAAGGACAGTTGCTGATCCCGTGATATCCGTGATCCACCAAACTAACGCAAATCTGACAATCCGCGTACCAAAGAGCGAGGCGGCTTGCCCTCCCCATAGTACGGCGAATGGGCGTAGAGACTCTACTTCGGGGCGTGCATTATTCTCCATTGAGGAAACCTTGGACGGTCGAAGAAGCTTCACATATAACCCTGACTATGGGGACGCAGAACCAACACGCCTTATGATTTCAGCTGCGGAAAATGCCTATCAATACCAAATCCTTTTGTGATTGAATACCTCCCAATAGAAGGTCAGTCTAGTCATGGAGCGCTTGAAAATGGCCGAGGTCTTTATAGCATCAGGAAAACACAGAGTTAAAGGAATCAGGCAGCTGCTGAAACAGGTAGATTCCTCAGTCTTCTCAAAAAAGAACGTGGCGGTCAAGGCGAATTTCAATAGTGCAGATCCATTTCCTGCTTCGACTCACATAGATACAATTCGCGTTATCTTGGAGGAGATTAAGAGCGCATTCCCATCAAAAATAGACCTGCTAGATAGAAGTGGCATGGGCAATACAATCAAAGTCCTTAGAAACCTCAAAGTCGTAGAACTATGTGATGAACTTGGAGTTTCATATTATGTCCTCGATGATTTTGGCGTAGATGACTATGTCTTGATAGAAAAAGAGAATCATCACTGGACTCGTGGATTTCTATATGCAAAATTATTCCATGATGCAGATGTTATTGTCCAAACCTGTTGTCTGAAGACCCATCAATATGGTGGTCATTTCACATTATCACTCAAGAACTCCGTTGGAATGGTTGCAAAATATGACCCGGCAGACAACTACAATTACATGAAAGAGCTCCATTCGTCTCCTCATCAAAGAAGAATGATTGCTGAAATCAATTCAGTGTATACCCCTGCCTATGTTTTGATGGATGCAATTGATGCTTTTGTGTCAGGTGGTCCTGCTGCAGGAGAGAGAGTATCTCCAAATGTCCTGCTTCTCAGCAAGGATCGGATTGCTATTGATGCTGTTGGCGTTGCTATTCTTCGTCATTTTGGCACAACCCAAAAGGTTGCTGAAGGTTCCATCATGAAACAGGAGCAATTGGCGCGGGCAGCCGAGCTGGGTCTTGGAATATCGTCTCTTGATGATATCAACTTGGTGTCACTCGATGACGAAGCTAGAGCTGTTGTGGACTATGTGAATGAAGAGTTTTCTAAGTAGCTTACTGTCTTCCGATGGGTTTAATCAATGGTGTGTGCAACCAATTCTACTGATTGTCTTCTTTGGAGTCAAAGAAAATGGTAGGTTCAGCTATCACTGACATTTTAGGAATGCTCCAGCGGCTCATGATTATAATTATAGTAGCATTGACCCTTCTTCAAGTAGTACCAGGTTTTGGTTCGCAATTCAGTTTTCTAATTGCGTCTCTCTGTTTGGTTGGATTTGCTTTCCTCAACCTAATCGTATGTCAGTACCAGAGAGAGAATGAGTACATCGGAGTCTGGAGGATTTATGCACTATTCCTGTTTCTTGCCATGGTTTTTGGCTCAATTGGTGATTTCGCCCTGCCAGGCCTCTTCTTCTTTCCTACAAATAATGCATTAATCAATGGCATACTCTACTTTGGTCTTGGCCACGTTTTGTATCTGCTCGCAATGAGAAACCGTGCTCCCTTTCTTTTTCATACCAATGAGAAACGTACCCTTCTTCTTCGAAATCTAGCAATATGGATGCTCTCTATCACGTTTGCTGTAACCTTGTTTATGTTGACTGTGTACAATCCTGCTGATCAAGTAATGAGCATCGGTGCGCTGGGCTATGCAATCCTTCTGATTACCGCAGTTGCATTCAGCATCACATTTTGGTTTAGCGAATTTTCGCCCCTGTTCAAACTTTCAATTGCTTTTGGATTTGTATTCTTTTTCTTGTCGGACTGGGTCATAGCAATTAGAAGCTTTAGAGATGCATCTTTTCTCAGTGGCACTGCATTTGTTGGTGTAACGTATCTAATCGGGCAACTACTCATACAAGCTACGACATTCATTGCTGCAAGTTTGGTTAAGCAACGGAGCGAACCGAGTTGATTGTCATTGATCGAACCTGAAAGGCTTACCCTTCTGAATCAACAAGAAATCCAAGCGGGAAAATATGTACTATACTGGATGCAGGCGTCGCAGCGAGTGGACTATAACCACGCTCTCGGATTTGCTATTGAGCAAGCAAACAAGCTTGGGAAGCCTCTCCTCGTGTTTTTTGGGTTGCTTCCAGAATTTCCTTCCGCAAACGAACGAAGTTATGCCTTCATGCTTGAGGGAATAAGAGAGGTATCGAAGCAAGTTCAAAAGAAGGGGGCCTCGTTCCTTCTACAAAAAGTGGCCCCCGACCAAGGTGTGATTAGACTTGCAAGAGATGCATCAATGGTTGTTGTAGATTGTGATTATCAAAGAGAACAGAGATTGTGGCGAAAGAATGTTGCCGCATCGATTCGTTGCCCGCTCATTCAGGTAGAAACCAATGTTGTGGTTCCGATAGGAACCGTGTCTAATAAGGAAGAATATACTGCTGGAACCTTACGTCCCAAGTTGCACAGGTTTCTGGATCAATTCCTAAGGCCATATTCACTTGAGAATATCGAAACCACTCGTGAAATACCCACAGCTCCCACTCTGGAAACTGATGATATTCCTGGAGTGCTAAAAAGGCTCATAGTCGATGCATCTGTGAAGAAAGTTGACTGGCTTACAGGTGGTCCTCAAAAAGCCGTTAATCTCCTTCGGATATTTATCAAGCAAAAACTTGATGGATTTGCAGAACACCGGAATGATCCAACACTGGAATACCTATCGAATATGAGTCCATATCTTCACTTTGGCCAAATTTCGCCAATTCAAATTGCGCTTGAGGTATTAGATGCAGAGAGTTCGAGTGAAGAGTCATACCTTGAAGAACTGATTGTGAGGAGAGAGCTTAGTATGAATTTTGCCTATTATAATGGAAGGTACGATTCCATAGAATGTCTTCCAAATTGGGCACGCTCAACACTCGATGAACATGTTACAGACAAGCGTGAATATCTGTACAATGCAAAAGACTTGGAAAATTATGAAACACATGATCCCTATTGGAATGCAGCTCAGAAACAGATGGTATCAACTGGCAAGATGCATGGATACATGCGAATGTATTGGGGAAAGAAAATACTTGAGTGGACAAAAGCCCCCAAAGAAGCATACGAAATCGCCATCTACCTTAATGACAAGTACGAGCTGGACGGAAGAGACCCGAACGGATATGCTGGAATTGCCTGGTGTTTTGGCAAGCACGACCGAGCTTGGTCTGAAAGACCCATCTTCGGCAAAGTTCGCTATATGAATGACAAAGGCCTACGAAGGAAGTTCGACATAGAAGCATACGCGAGAAGATACGGATTTTAATCATTCTCAGAAAATGACCGTGCAGTAAACTTTCCGCAGTCATTACATACTACTTCGTAGTCCCAATAGGCATCACCGCTCGCAGTACTTACACACCACTTCGCATAGATTACACTGACATTTGCGGACCTGCAACTTCCACAACCATGAATATTACACGTCTTGCTCAGGGGGTGCTCATCTATTGAAATTCCAGTCCCATAGAACTCCTTCCATACCCATTCGTTTTTCTCACTGGCTATCAGTGGCTGTTGGTATATCTTACTATAGTCCTTTGATGTCAGTATGGGCGCATCACTAATTCTCTCATACAACATACTTGCAACTCGCACACTTCTGCATATTCCTCTTCCTTGATTGAATCTGATTTGATATGGTAGGAAAATTACTTCGATATCACTCTTCAAAAGGGAATTTATGTGCAATCTCCTGCCATGAATTCAAACATAGAGCTAATACCCGATTCCGATTTTCAATATCGGATCATCTCTACATCACATCTAAAGGAGCTGAAAGAGGATTTTCAATCTGTGGCCGACAGGGGACATCTTAGTGAGAATGAAACCTTTCGCAGCTATATAGCCAACAGATCCTATTCGGTTCCAGAGTCAATGTCAGAGGCCAAATCGATCATAGTCGTAGCAGTCTTCACTCCTATGGCCTTGGTGAATTTTGATTACAATGGTCATCAACATGAATTGGTTGTCCCGCCTCAGTATTATTCCAGTGACTTGGAAGAGGAGCAACTGAGAGCGACAATTCAGAAGAAAATCATTAGAAAAGAAGGATACAATTTAGAAAAGGCGAACCCATCCGTCCTCTTAAAACGGCTTGCAGTAAGGAGCGGCCTTGCTAGATATGGAAGAAACAACATAACCTATGTAAATGAGATGGGGAGTTTCATCACGCTTTTCGCCTACTTCACGAATTATCAATTTGAGAAGGATGATTGGTCGGAAGTTAAGATGCTAGATGAGTGTGACAATTGCAGGAAGTGCAAGAATAGATGCATTACTGGTGCGATTCGTGGGGAGCCATTTGTCATTGATGCTGGCAAATGTGTGACTTTGTATAATGAGATAGATGGAGAATTCCCAGATTGGATTCCTGCTGAAGCACACAATTCACTAATGGGTTGCATGCGTTGTCAAGCGGACTGTCCTGGCAATAAGTATGCAATTCAAAGGCCTATTCGTCTTGAAGATGTTTCTCATGATGAGACAATGGCCATACTACAAGGAACTATTGACGAGGATGGATTAAAGGAGTTGAATAGAAAGATGAGAGGGTATTCTCCTACTATCTCTATGGATTACTTTCCAATCTTTACAAGAAACTTGGGCGTTCTTCTAAATCACTCGTCATGAATCAGGTAAGTTCTGATCCTTGCTCTGATTCCTTTATGCTCCTTAGCTGCTTTACCATCTGTCTTCCAACAAAGAACTCGTAGATAACAGAAAGGAAACCTATCAGTGAACCCATAATTGTTGCATAAATGGGATTGACAGGAAGGTATCCAAATACTGACAAAATGTATGCTGTAAAAGATGTGAGAATAATCGTTAGGAACACTCTACGATAGTTGATTCGAATTGGTCTTTTGCTAGTTCCGGATGGTGAGTCTATTTCCATCTTTCCTCATCTTCTAATTGATGGTTAGGAACTAATAGTAATTACTTCAGCGCAAGCAAATTCGAATTTTCGCATCATGGAGCATCTGTTTTAGGAAGAATTCCGTACCTATCAATAAATTCGGACCTGAGGATGTCCATGATGATTACATCATACCTCTTCCCATTTCTAAAAGCCATTTCACGTATTCTACCATTACCCTTGAATCCAATTTTATCATAGAAATTAATTGCTCGGTCATTAAAGCCTGCAACCATGAGGTATACATTATGTAAATCAATGACGTTGAAAGCGAAATCCAGAAGCACAGTAATCGCATCTTGTGCATAGCCTTTTCCTCTGTCCTTTTTATCAAGAATTGCGAAAACTCCAATCTCACCATTCCGGCTTAGCCAACTGATATTGACAAGGTTGATAATTCCAACAAGAAACCCTGTTTCCTTCACCTCGATTCCGAAGGTAAATCCCTTCCTGTTTGCAAAGGCATTATTCACTGAATCAATGTACTCAATCAAATCCTGCTTTGTGGAGGGAAGCGGCGCTGCAAGATACTGTCGCAACTCGTACAAATTCCAGTATTGAAGCATTTTTTCAGCATCGTCTGAAGTCAGCCTTCTCAACCTAGTTGTCTTTCCATCATACATACTAATCATTCAAACGCTAAAATCCAAGTTAATAATAGTTTAGAAAGAGTAACAATGAATTCACTAAACTCTTTAGAAACCTCTGTTCAATGAAAAGTATGGGGGTTGAATGGAACAGGGTTAAGGAGATAACTCTGTGGCAGTATGATGAACTCATTGACAAAATGCTCGAGGTATTGAGCTACGGCTTTGTACAGAAAGAATATGACATCAAACTAAGCAAAACGCGCAAGCTTGCTGGGGCTCTATTGACAAGAGATGATGAGAAATACGGCAAATACTGTGAGAGAATATTGGGCATAATTAGGCAAGTTGAGGTTTTTGGTATAAGAAACATATCAGAGCTGGTAGAAACAATACGAGATCAGACGGAGTGCGTCAATTTCACGGAGTTCTCCAATGTCAGCTTTGAGGATTTGATCGTGCTCCTAAATTGCTTCATGAGATGGATACTCCCATTCCCTCGACCCATCAGAGATTTTATTGATTCGGATGATGAGGAGCAATTGGAGTTCATTTCAAGGCTAAGAGATAGAGGTATTCGTAATAATCTCGATATGCTTGAACAATGTCGTACACCTGAAAAGAGGAACGAGATAGCAGTCCTTGACGAAATTCCGCTTGACTTTATTGTTGGTTTATCGCAGAGAGCCGATATTGCTCGATTGCCTTATGTTCGCGGCAAAACGGTGCTAATCCTTACTGATGCTGGATACGATACTCTAGATAAGATTGCTAATGCTAATATTGAAGAAATGGTTTCAGACCTTGAAGCAACTCTAAACGGAAAAGGAAAGAAATTCAGTCGTTCATTTATTGATCCTGAAGGTGCAATTTCTCAAGCTCGCGTGCTTCCAAGGGTTTTGGAGTTTTAATTGGCTTCGTACAACATTGTTTTATCGTGAGAACACCTTGCTGGATACATGGTTCCGTTGATTCAAAGAGCGTCCGTGATATTAGCCATTATTCTGATATGCTCTGCATTGCTTCCACAAGCCAGTGCACAAGACGACTACCCAGTAGTCATAGTTGACTATCGAGAGCTTCGCCTTTCCCCCGAGGATACATCTGAGCTTACGAGTATGTATTCCGT
>JBHLQM010000003.1:66886-135495 GCA_048884785.1 Candidatus Thorarchaeota archaeon
GGTGCCGCTGTTGACCTTTCTCAGAATGCTATTTGGCAACTGCGATTCTACCTTGTCGGTGAAACTGAACGTTGGACATTGAGGATAGACACTGCTGGATCAATCATAGACTTTGACTTTGAGGATGTGCCATGTCAGAATTGTGTTGACTACACTCTTTTCATTGTAGCTGGACTTGCAGGGGCAATTGTGGCAATAGTTGCGATAGCTTACGTTCTGAAAATCCGTCAGCGCTAGCGTCTGTGATTATGTATGTTCTCAAAATTCGGCGGTAGAGAGAAAGTGAATAACTCTAGAAACTCTATACCTTTTATCGCACCAATTCTATCCGCCAATCTCTGAATACCCTTCCCATTTCCTCGTATGGTAATTATCTCAAAGCAGTGAGTTTTTGTTATGTGAGTATGCAGTGTCGAGATGACCTCAGCTTCCGAATTATGTTGGTTTTTGAGAAGTTCCGCCATTACTCTTGGTTTGTGTTCATAAACAATATTCAGACTTGCAAATCCCTGCACATCCGAGCTTTCCCATTCGTATTTTGAGATAAACAACCTCATTGCGTCTCGAATCGCCTCGGACCTTCCGATATACCCCTTCTGTTCGATTAAGTCATCAAAATGCTTCAGTAAATCGTTTGGGATAGACACTCCGAATCTCTTGAGGCTCATTGGTCTTCACTTCCGTCTTGGACTCCAGTTTTGGTAACACAACTCTACTCAATTAGTAGCACTTTTTCATAAGAAGTAACACGTATATAGAAATTGTGGAAGGTTAGATTAGGAAATTTCGGAAAGGTGGATTAGGCTCTGATGCACGTTCCTGATGGTATAGTGCCATTGTGGCTGCAAATTCTCATGCTTATAGCAAGCGCCATTATGATGACTATATCATTCAAGAAGATCAGTAGACGATTTGATGAACGACTAATCCCATTCATGGGGGTTTTGGCTGCTGTTATCTTTGCCGCACAACTAGTGAATTTTCCAGTACCTCCTTTCTCAAGTGGTCATCTTGTTGGTTCAACGCTTCTTGCAGTGATGGTTGGGCCTTGGGTTGCTATGCTAATTATGGCTCTTGTGTTGTTCGTTCAAGCTCTATATGGTGACGGAGGCATTCTGAGCTATGGACTAAACGTTTTCAATATGGGTGTCTTTTCTGTTCTACTTGGGTATGGCTTGGCCGTGTTACTCTTCAGAATGCTGAGACGTCTTGTACATAAAGAGCGAGCAACCATACTCTCTGCTGGAACTGCATCCTTTTTCGTCACAATTGGCGCTGCCTTCATTCTTGGACTTCAACTATTAACTGTGCCCGGGTTTGGGATCGAGGCACTATCGGCAATAACGGCTGTGCACATAATCGTAGGATTTGGCGAAGCAGTCCTGACTTCAATAATACTTCTCTATTTTGCAAAAGCAAATCCTCAGCTTGTAATGTTTCTGAGGGATACGCCAGAAGACGATGAAAGGGATGAATCTCTGGAGAGCCAAGAATCACAGTCTTCTGACCGCATTTTTCCAGTTAAACAAACCATTCCGATTGTTGCTTTTTCAATTATAGTGATCGCAGCATTGATTATTGGAGGAGTAGCTTCAGCGAATCCTGATGGGTTTGAGTGGGCACTTTTCAGATATGCAGGCGTTCCAGAACCTGAAGCTGGATTTGATGGAATATGGAAGTTCCTCGGTGAAAGCAGTATTGCTGAAGTAGTATCTGGAGCTCTTGGTATTATTGCGGCCCTAGGTTTAGGAATACTTCTGTTCAGGAGAGCTGCACATGAGACAGACACACACAAACATTCGAGCAGATTCTTGCTTCCATTTGAAAACGGCAGAAGAGCAGCTCAGTTTTTCTCACCAACAGGTATGATTCTTTCTTCGATTGCATTGGCAGCCTTGGTTTCCATACAGGCGACGCTCTCGGTCGTACTTGTAATGATTGGACTTATTCTCACCGGAGGTTGGATTGCCCAAACACGTTGGCGTCGAGTAATATCTTTGGCTTTCAAGTTCGAGGTGATTATACTTTTCTGGATAATTTTCGAGCCATTTGTCTATGGTAGCACAGTTATTTTTACAGTTATGACGCCTTGGGGTCCTCTGAATGCCTACTCTGAGGGTCTATATTTTGGTCTATTGCTTGGTTCCAGAATGCTTGCAATACTACTCGTGTTCCTAGCAACTCTCTCGCATATGACACTGAGTGATTTTGTGGGTGCACTTAGATCTCTGAGGATTCCCGCATCCATTTTGGGTTCATTATTGATTATGTTCAGGTATGTTCCTCTTTTTATTGAAGAGCGAACGAGGATGCAGGATGCCCAGCTTCTTCGTGGATTCGATAGGGGAAGAAGAACAGAACGAATACGTTCTCTTGGGTATATGCTCGGTACTACTATCAATCGCTCATTTGATAGAAGCATTATAACCTATGAAGCAATGAGTCTACGTGGTTTTGGAAAAGGTAGTATGGTCATTGGAGCCGGGTTCAAAAAAGCAGATGCCCTTTTGCCTGTCTTGATTATTTCATTATTCGCGATCTCGCCGTTTGTTTTTCCATTAATATTGGAGGTTTTGATACTATGACATGTGCGATCGATTTCAGTCATGTTTTCTTCAGCTATGACAGCTTCAAGATGGAGGATATTAACCTCAAGCTGCATGTTGGAGAGCAGAAAGCAATAGTTGGTTTAAATGGGTCCGGTAAGACGACTCTTTTCAAATTACTTCTTGGTTTACTTGAACCAGACTCAGGTGAGATTTTTGTTTTTGACAAAAAACTGACGAAAAAGAATCTCTGGGAGATTAGGCAAGATGTAGGTTTTCTTTTCCAGAATCCAAATGACCAGCTGTTTGCACCTACGGTATGGGATGACGTGGCCTTTGGTCCTCGAAATCTTGGTTTATCAGAAATGGATGTGACTGAGAGAGTTCAGTGGGCCCTAGAACGGGTTGGAATGACAGGGTTTGAGAATAGGCCTGTAAACCAACTGAGTCACGGTCAGGCAAAACGGATTGCACTTGCAGGTGTCATCGCTATGCGTCCCAGTATATTGGTTCTTGACGAACCATTCTCCGGTTTAGATTTCAGAATGGTTATCAATATGATTGAAATCATCAAGAAACTACGCCAAGATGGCGTTACAATTCTTTTCACTACCCATAACAGCTTCTTCATTGAGAACTGGTCTGACTCAGTCGCAGTCATTCAGGAGGGAAAGATAGTGTATGATGGTCCAACCAGTGAGGCTATCACCGCCAGAATTGTCACTGACAACATTGGAGACTGGAGTAAGCTTAAACAGACAATTCAGTCTCACAAGATTGCGCCTCTGGAATAGAATCTGCAGAGCGTTGAAGGTCTAAAGCGTCTAAAGAACAACAATCCATCTTTGATTTGAATTCAAGGCGCAGCAAGCAATGAAGGAGCCACAAGACTGTATGATTCCTTGGGTTTTTCTAGAGTGAATCTTCATGCGTGGCAAGTATCTATGACATGATTCATAGAAACCCTTATCATCCAATTGGCAGGGTTTGCCATCCGAATGCAGAGGTTGCCAAGCCAGGTTAAAGGCGTAGGGTTCAGATCCCTATCTCGTAGGAGTTCGCGAGTTCAAATCTCGCCCTCTGCACCACCTCATATTCTGTTCTCCTACTCTCAATGTGGACTGGTTCTCGTAAAAGGAGTCCAATAACATAGATTCATCGGATTGGGAATCTCTATCAGTCCTTAAAGTCAGTTTGAGAATTGCATCACAAGTACTCGTTGCTGCTTTCTCCAGGTTCGGGCATCAAAAACATGCTTTCCACTCGTTCTACACCATTGATTTTCTCAAGCTGCCCGGTCATGAAATGTGAAAGCTCATTCATGTCTTTTACTCGAACAATACAGACAAAGGTTGCTGGACCGGATGTCCAATATATCTCGTGGATTTGATTGAACTTGCTTAGAGCCTGATATATCTGTTCAGAAGAGCCTGGTTTCGAGGTTATGAGAACAATAACTTGGATTTCATATCCCATTCTGCGATAATTCACGTCAATCGTGAAATGCTTGATCATACCCCTCTCCAGTAGTTTCTCAATTCGGTTCCGTACAGACGAGGGGCTCATATTTACCTCTTTAGCAATATCTCTCAGTGAGCTTCTTGCATTCTTTCGAAGCATATCAATAATTTTGAAATCGTTATTATCTGGTTTATCGACTGAGCCCATATGTGCTATCCCATCCGATATAGAATTGGGAGTACCTACTAAGAGATAAATGCTAGGGGAGGTTTGCTAATAGGCTTGATAGACTTCATTTCTATTTCACACGAACAATGACCATCTTGCCCATTACATCCCACACTTCAACTTCTACATTATTCTCGATTTTGCTGGCAATGTCGGGGTCCGCTGGTTTCTCAACCTCATAAGTCGCATATGTTTCGGAATCCATGAGACTGAGGTTATCACCAAGATCCGCAATCACCGTTGCGCTTCGCTTGTCAATTAGAGGTACATCAACCATGCGGTCTGCAGGCATGATAACATTACGTTTTCTATTTGTGAAGAAACCTACCGCAGTAATGTTTGCCTTTGCAGCTCCATGTTTGCCGGGTTTTGATTTCTCAATAGTGAGGATGCGACATGGTTCGTCCTCGATTACAAAATATGCTCCCGGCTTGAGGCCTTTTACGACCGCTTTCTTGATACTCATTCAATCACCATTCCATTGGTTTTACGTACCAGTGGCTTCACAAATCTTGGAGTTCTAATTATACTTTTTCTTTCTTTATATGATGTGCTACCTAGCAGAAAATGACAAGAGTAAAAGGGAACCAGATAGAGCACGAATACAGGTGCACATCCATGTCAATTAAAACTAATCCTCAGATACTCAGTAAGAAGCGCTCCGTGGGCCTTGTATGCAAACCAGGAAAGCGAGATATTGAAGCAACCGCAAGCAATCTTGTAGACATTCTGATCAAGAAGGGTATCAAAGTCCTGGGTGACGAGGGTTCGTGCACGACTGTACACCAGAAGGTAGAGGTAACCAGCATATCAAAGATGGATGTGGATTTCGTGATTACAATTGGGGGTGATGGTACCATTCTCTATACTCTTGGGCAATTGCCCGACAGAGAAACTCCCCTCTTCTGCATCAACACGGGAACTGTTGGCTTTATGACTGAGAGCAGCACCACAGATGCAGAAGCGGCATTGAATGAGATTCTCAACAACAATTGCATCATAGAGAATAGCGTCAACATAGCCTCTGGAGTCGGAAATCGTCGGTTTGAGGATGCTTTGAATGAAGTGTATGTTGTTTCTCGTATCCCAGGGAGGTTGCTTACATTCGATATCAGAGTTGATGGTATACAGATTGACTATGGAAGAGCTGATGGTGTGATGGTAGCCACTCCCAATGGATCATCGGCATATGCACTTGCTGCAGGAGGTTCAATTCTGACTCCTCGTGTTCATGGTCTAATGCTCGTGCCTGTATGTCCCCCCAGATTTGAGCTAAAGTCAATGGTTATTCCCGATGATGGCCTGATCGAACTTGAACTAGTAAAAGATGACGCTCATGGACTGGCGGTGATTGATGGGCAGACACAGTATGATGTCGCATACCATGAAGTAGTCTGGATAAAGAAATCAAAGGGTGTCAGCAGATTCATTCGGCTGAGTGACAACTACTATCACCGACTTAATACTCGACTTGTGCCGCGAGCAAAAAAGGTGACCTGATTGGTTTCATACTTCATTGTTGATACTGGCATATTATTATCAAACTGGAGCATGACACAACCGGAATCAACACTATTAACGACTAGGCGGATTGCCAACGAAATCAGAAACCGACCCAGCATTCAGCGATTGGAGAATCTTCTATCTACTGATAGGATAGTGATTGAAGAAGTAGAGGAGAAATGGATTGAACTAGCCCGTGTTTCAGCCCGAGAAACAGGTGACCTCTCTGTACTATCTCCATCGGATCTTGAATTATTAGGATTGGTGATTAAAAAGCACCGAGAGGGATTCCAATTCACACTTGCATCCATGGATTTTGCAGTATTGAATGTGGCTAGCCATATTGGCGTCGGAATACTTAATCCTATGGGGCAAATGAAACATCGAATTGAATGGGCAATGAAATGTCCTGCTTGTGGCCATAGAAGCGATAATACAAGGATGCTCGAGTGCGATATTTGCGGAACCAGAATGAAGAGAATTGCCAAAAAGACGAAGCGTCTTGAATACTGAATTAGTAATACCTCAGTTATACTCGTCATTATGTTACGAATTTCCTTTTCATAAAGAGAGGTTAAGAATAATGAGTCATCGAAGGGCACTCACTATCGACCGAGAGATCGATGATGTTAAGGCTCAGGTTAAGCGTGAGATAGATACGATAAAGGACCTCATGAATAGCTATGACTATAGAAATTCGCCTGCAGGATGGAATGCACCTTTTCAGCTTCATCGACTCAGAAGAGCTCTCCGTATCCACTATCTTGCTCTGAATATTCGTGATTCGACTCCTGTATCTCCAAGCATGAGGGAGTTGGTTTGGGAGATCGACCCCAACGAGAAGTTCTAGAAATCATTCACCGATAAGTAGAAGCTCTACTTGTCTCCTGCGTGCCTTATTATCAAAATCTATGAATGTGACTTGCTGCCATGTTCCCAGTGTCATTTTTCCATTTACAAATGGGATTGTAAGACTTGGCCCTAGAATTGAGGCTCGAATATGGGCGTGTCCATTTCCATCCCCCCAACGTAGATGATGTTCATAGACCGCATTTTGTGGTGCCAATTTCTCCATTGTGTTTGGGAAGTCCTTTAGAAGACCATCTTCATATTCGATTGTTGTGACTGCTCCCGTGGAGCCAGGACAAAACACGGTGCATATCCCATTTTGCATACCGCTTTCTTTCACAACTCTTGAAACCTCATCGGTTATATCTAGCATATCACAATTCCCTCGTGTATTCAGGGTGAGAGTAGAATGGTACGTTCCCATAACTTTCACTACCGACTTTTAATGAAAAACTGACTATGTAATGGTATTCAGGATTTATTACTAATCCGTCGCGTGCTTTTCAGTTCCTTTCTTTATTAGTGCCCTCAGTCGGTTTCCCCTGTCTAGAAGTTCGTCTTCTCTCTCCTGTAATGCAAGTAGAGCTGCGATATACTTGTCCTTCTGCAAAGCCTGAATGACCGCAATGGTACCAAGCATAACTTCATCGCGAGTGGCTCTTGCAATGTCATCCATATCCTGTACTAGCTCCGCAAGCTTCTGCTTGTTTTCACTCCGTTTGTATGTGAAAAGAGTTTCATAGATAGTAAATAGGTCTTCAAATGCTTCCTTCATCTCACCTGCAATCTTGAATCCTTGAGCTGATTGCTCAAGTAAACTCGTTGCTTTCTCTCTAACCTCTGGTTGATTTATTTGAAGTGCTTCCTTTCCGGCTGTTCGCTTCCAGACAGTAGATAATTCATATACCTCAAGCTCTTCATAGTATTTCGCGGCTTCTTCAGCCTTTTCGCTTGCTATCCAATGAAATGATTCTTTTCGTTCAGAGTTACCTAGGTCGCCAGCGCAATCAGCGGCCTTGGTATAAAAACGTGAACTCTCTTCAGGGCTTCCAGCTGCCGCGTTCCTATCGGCAAGTTCAACGTACAAATCCACAGCCTTTTCTCGTTGAGCATCTGCATCTGCTTCCTTGCCCGCCTCGCTGAGTACAGATGCAAGAGATTCTAGAGCCAATGCCTGAAGTTCCTTGTTCTCCTCCTTTTCTTCGTCATTAACCTGGTTTTTGTAATACTGAATCACATCGTTGTAGATCTTATTTGCTTCATCGATACTTCCCCATTTTCTTAAACACATTGCTTGATAACGGAGGTATCGCATCTCTGATTCTTTATCATCTTCTTTTGCAGCAGTTTCAGCTAGCTCTGAAAATAGCTCATTTGCCCTTTTGAACGACCATTTAGCCTTCATTGGACTTTTGACTTCAGTGAACATATCCCCTGCCTTTACAAGCAACGGCGCAACCACTTCTGGGGCGCCATCCATCTTAAGATAGGCTTCAGCAGCTTTGAACATCGCCTGATTTCTAGCACTTGTCAGGCGCTCCAGCTTATACACTTCTTGAGCCGCATCGTAAATGTTTCCAGCTTTTTCGTATAGCTGTATCTCTTCATAGAACTCTCCTGCATCCAGCATCAATTTCGCGGCTTCAACGAATTCATCGCGTGTCTGCATAATTTGAGCCATCTCCGCTAATGCATTACCTGCTTCCAAATAGTTGTTATTCGATTTGGATTCCTCTGCCCATCTCTGTGCAACTCTCATGGCCCGTTCGTTGACTCGTGCACCCAATTCTTCATCGCCGACTGAATAGTATAATCTGCCTATCTTCTTCAGAAGTCCGATTGTGTTTTTCAGCTCTCCTTGAGTTTCTCGTTCGTCCGCAAGATTCTCCAGAGCCTCAACGGATCTGAGTGTGATGCTATTTTTCTTCTCCTCGGGAGCGAAATCAGTTGCTCTGGAGAAGAATTCCGAAGCTATTCTGAATTCGGATTCTGAAAGCGCGGTTTCAGCCGCTAGCATGTTTAACCGGACTATTTCTGGATGATATTCTTCTTTACCTTCACGCATGAGCATTAAAGTCGCTTTTTCGAAGAGGTTTAAGCAATCTTCCAGAAGACCAAGTTCTTTTGCTAGAATCCCAGCTTTCTCAAATGTTCGAGCAGCATTTTCGTTTTCCTTCTTAGCTGAGAAGCTTTCTGCAACCTGAGTAAGAAGTTTTAGAGCAAGCTCTTTCTTGTCATCCTTAATTGCCTGCATCGCCTTCTGGAGCTTCTCTTTATCAGAGACCACTTGCTTCACCTTTGGAAATTGCTCTGGAGCATGTAGTTTCTCATCTTTTTCGAGCAGATATTGATTTTCATCATGTATTGGTGTTTGTATTGCGGGCGCAGAAGACTCATATATAACTCCCTCCAAGCCCTTCATTGTAAGGGATTCTATTGAGCAATGGAGAACCCATCAGGGTCGGTCTGATAGGTACGGGAAATATCGGAAAGACTCATCTTACCGGTATCGCAGCCTTGAGAGAAGCAGGGCTACTTAATGTGAAGATTACTGCTTTATGCGATGTTGATTCATTTGCTTTGTCATCTGCAGGAGAACTATTCGATGTAGAAACTCTCTATGAAGACTACAATGACCTTGTTCAGGATAATAATGTGGATGTTGTCTATGTCTGTACTCCAACGAACAAACATAGTGATATGGTCAGAGCAGCTGCAGGCGCGCGGAAACAGATATTCTGCGAAAAACCTTTGGCACATAGCGCCCCTCAGGCAAGAGATCTACTTGCCGTAGCTCAAGACGCTGGAGTCAAAACTACGGTAGGATTAGTACTAAGATATGATCAGTTCTTGTTGTATGCCAAGAAGTTAATTGAAGAGAAGGATTTCGGGAAGCCCATGCTCGCTCATATCAGGGACGATCAGAGATTTCCGGTGGATTATATATATTACAGTCAATGGCGTGGAACTAAGGCGCAGGCAGGTGGCGGGACACTTATCGAACACAGTATTCATGATATTGATTTGCTTCGCTGGTTTTTTGGGGACGTAGAAAGCGTCTATGCTCAGGTAAACCATTTCTCGGAGAAGGAAGTTGAAGATCATGCATCGATAATCCTAACTCACAAGGGCGGCACTGTAAGCACGCTAGATTCTATTTGGCATTGGGTTGATAGGCCAAATGAACGATTTATTGAGATGTTTTTCCAAAAGGGCTACATCAGTATCCGGCTTGAAACTGGAAATAGGTACCTTGAATATCAACTCGAGGGTGATTCTCCAATTCGTGTTTGGAAGGAAAATGCTGATGATGCACTTCTTGCAGAACTTGGATTTCACTCACGAAACATCTCACCAGAAGCATTGAATGCAATCACCTCCATAGGTACTGAACGATTTGCGGCGATGAGTTTCTCATTCCTGAAGGCCATCCAAAGCAATACTATTCCAACTCCCAGCCTACAAGATGCTGTTGCGGCTCATCGAGTTGTTGATGCCGCATACGAATCATCAAACCGACAGCATCCTGTACCTATTCTATGATATATGAAAAGATGCCATGAAGACACCCTTAAGTAGCAAAAAAATCGTTCTAGATTTGAACATGAAGCCAATTCAGCTTAAGGATGCCGACCCCTCGAACTATGATGCGATCATTGCAGGAGGAGGCGCAGGGGGTCTTCTCACTGGACTTTCACTTACAAACGAGGGAAAGCGAGTTTTAGTATTGGAGAAGGCCGACCGACTTGGAGGAGTATGGCATAGCTATTGGATTGATGGTTACAGAGTTGACAATGGGCTGCATGTTATAACTCGCGTAAAAACAGGTGCTTTCGCTCGATTCATGAGAACATATCTCTCGCCGCCCCCAGAGTTCATCTTACATGATGGGTGGTACTTTCGAGTCAATGACAAAGTTGGTACTATCCCTACAAGCATTGGTGAAACCCTCCGCTGGCCGTTAACAGGACTACGCGGCCGTTTTGGGCTTGCTAGGATTGGGGCTAAGATCAAAACGATGAAGCTTGATGAAATGAAGAAGTACAAGGATATATCATTCCTAGACTTCATGAAATCAAGAGGGGCAACAAATCAGGTTATGCTTGATGTAATGCAGAGTGCAATATACATGGCTGCAGGTGTTGGCATTGAGAAAGCATCTGCATACGAAGCGCTTAGAACGCTCAAGGATACTGATAAAGAGTCTACCAAATTAGAATCTGCAAAGCGGCTTCTCTTTGGGACACAAGACTATGATGAGGGATATGTACTCGGAGGAATGGAGGGTCTCATCAGGCGAGTCATCGAAGCCATCGATGGAGATTATGTCCTAAATGCTCCGGTTGAGAAGATTCATGAATCAAATGGAGAAGTGGTTGGGCTGACCGTTGCAGGTAATAGAGTTGAGCACAAGTGCATTATCAGCAATATTCCTCTCTGGGCAATGAACAAGATCGTGGCTTCGGATTCAGAAGCGAACGCCAGGTTCTTTGAGAAATGGAGTAATATTGTGCCTACTCATGGACTAACAGTGTGGCTTGGCCTAGATAGAGTCATTATTGGAGACCGAAAGAATCGAGTACTTGTTCATCCAAATCCAAATAGATGGATTGTGTCCATATCTAGCTTCGACCCTTCAAGTGCTCCCGAGGGTAAGGAGCTTGTTGCGATAGCCATGATGAGTATACCCGGCAAAACAGTCCAAGAACAGGTGGATATTCTTAAGGGAAATGGGCTGGAAGAATACTACCCTGGCCTTCTTGAGAATATAGAGATGGAGCATGTTCAATCATCATATGCCACAAGAGCCCAACTTATTCCAGGACAGACCGACCTTGACAGACCTGGGCCAAAAACTCCCATCAAAGGTCTCTACATTGTTGGGACTGACACTGCAGGAAGTGGAGTCGGCTTGCAGCAAGCTGCAAACTCAGCTGAAGGTGTAGTAGCTGCAATGAAAGCGGATAGAGCCTTGAGCTTTGACTAAACAAAGGAAATCAATCGAAATGGACGAACTTAGTGAGTCAAAATCTGAGCAAACACTGCAAAACGGTGTAAGTAGGACCGTCCCATTATTGGGCCTTTTGACTCTCCTTACTATTGGAGCTGCGGCACTACTTCATGTTAACCAACCAGAATTCATTCTTGATCGTTTTCCAGGTATAACAGAGTTTGATTATTCACTCTTTGATAGCATGCTTTACCTTTCCTATTTGATTGTGGGAATCTTGACCGGTATATTCTCGGACCGGTGGAAGAAACGCAGACTCTTTGTGTTTGTTGGAGCTTTTGGTTCAATCCCGTTTTACTATCTCATGACAACGGCGCCATCCTACTCCCTGCTTCTTCTCTACCGCTTCATACAAGGGTCATTCACGGTTATGATATGGCAGACGATGATGACCATGGCGCTTGATCATTCCAACATACAGAACCGTGGAAAGAGCATGGGCGTTTTTGGAGCCTTTTTGGCTCTGGCGATGGGAATGGGTCCAGCAGTTGGAGGTCTAGTTGCATCTTATGGTGTCTTTATGCCATACTACACAGCGTCCGGGATTAATGTCGTTGTTCTCCTAATTGCATTTTTAGCGTTAAGGGAACCGCTACTCCCGAAGAGCAGACCCTCACTAGTTGAAAGCATCTCGATAGCTCGGAGGCAGCCGAGATTGTTTATTCCTGGGTTGTTCAATTTTATCGATAGGTTGCACATAGGCTTCATTCTAACTGCTCTGCCTCTATTCCTCTCTGTAGTACTTGGTGTATCAGAATCGCTGCGTGGAATGTCGCTTGCCATTTTTGCCCTGCCTTTCATTATTCTGCAGTACCCTATGGGAAGATTCTCTGACAAACATGGTCGTTATGGTCCATTAATCATTGGAAGCATTGGGTATGGAATAACGTTGATGTTGGTAGGATACCTAGGTTCTTTTGGCTTTACGGTTCTCCTGCTAATGCTGGCCATTCTTGGTATATTCTCTGGAGTTACAGCTCCGCCTTCAATGGCTTTGGTTGGTGATGTTACTAGTCAGAATGATTCTGCAATGGCAATGGGGTTCTTCAATTTTCTGGGAAATGTCGGAATCACCGTTGGTCCTCTCCTGTTTGGAGTAGTGATTCTATTCTCAGATTTTATTGCTGCTTTTGCGATAGCAGGTCTACTTGAGCTGGCAACTTTGAGTGTGAACCTGGTTCTCATCAGAATCCTATCTTCCCACAAAAAGCAGCATTTTTATCCACGAAAACAAGCCAAATAATCACATGCCGGTAACTGAAATAACTCTTGGAGTGTTACTCACTTTCATTGGGATGATTATCTCTCTCATCATTGGCAGCCTTGGTGGTAAGGAATATCGCTGGTTGGTGCCTTCTGTTTTGCTGTTTGGAATTGGAATCCCCCTTCTGATGTTTTCTACTTACCTCAGTTTTTCATCCCACGTTGTTGCGATTGATTGGCCTCGAAGTGCATTTTGGAGTGAACCATATTTGGCTTCAGCAATTGGATGCTGGGCTGGAGGATTCCTCGGCATCAAAGCAGGGTCGATTTGGTCACGAGATGATGATAGATCTTGCCTGCAATGTTCTCTAGTTCCTGTCTTTTTATTGCTTCTGGGATCTATCATTCTTCTTGCTATGCCTTAGTATTGGATTTAGTAGATTGGAGAAGAACCGAAGGATGTAGTTCCTTTCTCTGCACCAAAACTCATTTCTTCAAATCCGAAACCTCCATAGGATAGATATCTGATTCGGTTTCTTTGAAAGAGATATCAGTCCCTGATTTGTGTAATGAACGAAACAGTTTTGTTACACCGATGTCGGGCAAAGATTAGTCAAGAGGCTTCTATTCCTCAGGAGTCAATTAAGATGCCAATGATTGAGATTCGCTGGCACGGCCGTGGCGGGCAGGGCGGCGTTACATCTGCCGAGTTGCTGGCAAAGGCAGCGTATTACGATGGTTTCAAAGGTGTGCAGGCATTTCCCTATTTCGGAGCAGAGAGGCGAGGGGCACCTGTTAAGGCCTTTACGAGAATCTCTGATAGAGAGATAAATGTAAGAAGTCAAATCTACGAACCCAATATTGTTGCTGTGCTTGATCCTGGGATTGTTGATTTAATAGATCCTGCAGAAGGTATCCAAGAAGATGGTATAATTATTATCAACACAACAAAGAAACCCTCCGATTTTCATTACGGTTCAGCCAAAGTGTGGACATATGATGGAACTGGAATAGCGCTACGATATGGTCTCTTGGTCGCGGGTTTACCCGTCGTAAACACTACAATGCTAGGCGCATTTGCCAAAGCCACAAGTCTTGTTAAGTTGGACACAGTTCAGAGAGTCATCCAGGAACGATGGCCCGGAAAAGTTGGCGAGAAGAATGCCGTTGGAGCTAAGGAGGCCTACGATACCTGTACTAGCAAATAGCCTCGCTGTCTGTCCGTGAATAATAGTTGTAGCCTGTAAAATCACAATGTACTCTATGCAAACATCCTCTCGTATCCTTTTCGCGAAGCTTGCCCTCTTCTCATTCCTTCTACAGTTTCTGCAACTTCTCCCATCTGCTCACGTATTTTATCGCCACTCTCTTGGAGTTCAGTCACTTCAACACCAACATTGTAAAGTCTATTCAGGGCCTGGAGAAGCTTTACTGCACCTTCTGGGTCTGGAATCATAATGATTGCTGGAGTCAGTAATGCAAAGCCAACCATCGAACGGCAGAGAGTTTCTGACAAGATTGAGCCTGCGATTCCAGTTATTATTCCCTTCTGGAGAATCTCCATTTCGGAATCCGCCTCTAGGTCCTTGATTTTTTCTTCTTCGGATGCGTAAAGCACCTTTCTACTCAAAGGAAGACCTTGAACCGGTATCCCATCGAGTACAACGGTTTCTTTAACTCCAAGCTGGGCTGCCCAGTCAAGAAGAATTGAACTAACTTGGTACATTCCTTCTTCTGCAACAGGCAGCTCTGTTGTGACAACAAGAAGGTTCTTCTCCTCGCTCGCATAAATCCTAAAGGGATGCCTCAATCTTCCATCGATGAAGACTGATGCTGAGGGCATATACTTGGATCTCACGTGCGCAATTTCCTTCATCTTGAATTGCTCAATTATTGTATTTGCAGCAATTGTTCCAACAACACCGGCAGATGGAAACCCACAGACCAATAGCGGCTGTTCTAAATCAACATCTACTGTCTGTACAACCTGCGCATCCGGAGCTCCCAGAATTTTCGCTTCGCACTCCTTACTCATCAGAAAATGACCTCCATTATCTATGGTAATATGCTACATTATTAAGTTTGGGCAATCGAGGATTTATCATGGGAATGAATTGAAAAGGATGGCATAGGATTCCTTTTTGGAATGAGTAGTGAATCAATGAATAGCCATCATAGGAGATAACTGCCATGCGTTACCGGACTCGAGATATACGTCCACCTCCGATAGTCAAACTTGCAGAGGTTGCGAAAAAATACATTGGCTCGTCAAACTTCTTAGATCTTGGACAGGGTGTATCTGGCCATATACCGCCGAACAGTGTTCTGTCTGCTTTGGGTGAACGAATTTATCATCCTGCGACGCACAGATATACTCCTAATCAGGGGCATCTCGAACTTCGAGAAGAGCTTGCTCTCTATCTTCGTCAGTCCTCAGGAATTGACATTGACCCAGAAGGAGAATTAACAATTACTGCCGGAGGTAACCAAGCTTTTGCAAGTACAATCCTTACACTTGTGGAACCCGGTGATGAAGTGATCATGCCCTCTCCATACTACTTCAATTCAGTTATGGCCGTTCAACTTGCTGGAGGAATAGTAAAAGAAGTCCCTGTCAATCATGAGTTTCAGCCAACTCCACACGCAATCGAGGAAGCAATCACTGACAGAACAAAATGCGTCCTTCTTGTTTCGCCTAACAACCCCACAGGTGCAGTATACGATCAAAGGACTGTAGATCATATTGTAGACATCTGTTTGCAGAATGATATTATTCTCATATCGGATGAAGCATATGCCCGGCTTGTATTTGATGATCATACTCACTATAGCCCTCGAAAAAGACGAGATGCTTCTGAAAATGTCATAGTCCTAGGTAGTTTCTCAAAGGATTTTGGAATAAGCGGCTGGAGAATTGGGTATACCATTGGTTCACATGAGTTCATGGAGGAATTCCTCAAGGTTCAGGATACAATCTCTATCTGCGCTCCTACCGGTGGACAGATTTTGGCCCTAGAAGCCCTGAAATCTGATTTGACTTGGGTAGAAGACGAGATCAATCGTTTGAGTCACCTACGTGAATTTGCATACCTTAGAATACGCGAAATCGATGCCCTCGAAACAGTCGAAACAAAGGGCACTTTCTATCTCTTTCCAAAAGTGAAGGGGTGCAGAGATTCTCGGGCGTTGGTCCTCGATATTCTGCAATCTACTGAAACCCTCGTACTTCCTGGGAGTGTTTTTGGAGAGGCCGGGGAAGGACATGTTAGAATCTCAATTGGTCCTTTGACACCCGATGCAGTGAATACTGCCTTTGACAGGCTAGCCAACTTCTTTGCTAGCTACAGTTCCGAATAAGCTTCCCACTCCCACTCAGTAACAATCTCATTGAGATAGTGGTTCCATTCCCTGCGTTTGATGGTAATGAACCTAGCAACTATCTCCTTGCCAATTCCGTTCTTTATCACATCATCCGCATCAAGAGAGTCCAAAGCTTCCCCAAGACTAGCTGGGAGAGCTACAATTCCAATACTCTTTTTTTCTTCTTCTGTCATGGTGAAAATGTCTTTGCTTGTTGGATCAATAGGAACTAGATTTTTGGCAACACCGTCCATTCCTGCAACAAGTATTGCAGAGAATAGTAGATATGGATTCGTCATCGGATCTGGGGACCGCAATTCTATAGCTGCCTTTTCGCTGGTTTCAAAGAGCGGAATACGGACAAGTGCTGTACGATTCATCATTCCCCAAGAGATGTAAACGGGTGCCTCGTGATGAGGTACTAGTCGCTTATAGGAATTCACTGTAGGATTGGCAATAGCTGTGATTGCAGGGGCATGAACCAAGAGCCCTGCAATGAAGCTTCTTGCAAGATCTGAAAGGTCATTTGTGAAATCATCCCCAAAGAGATTCTTTTCGCCTTTCCACAATTGGAGATGACAGTGAAGCCCACTTCCAGCAGCATTCTCAAAGGGTTTGGGCATGAAGTTAACTGTAATTCCTGAATCCTCTGCAATAGCTCTTGCAATATTCTTGAATGCGATGAGGTTGTCCGCCATCGTCCGTATATCATCATAGTCAATTTCTATCTCTTGCTGGGATTCCCCACCCTCATGATGAGCAACTCGGGGGACCATACCCACTCCCTGAATGGAACTTGCTATTTCAAGAAGAACATCCATTGCGGGACTAGCAGGATAGGTATCGGCGTAGGCACTAGTATCGAATTTTTCGCCTTCTGGCGTTACAAAGTGGAATTCAGGTTCAATTTTGATTCTCAGCGATGTGTCATCTTTCAGCAAGCTTTCGCATATTCGATGAAGAACCCCCCGTGAATCCGTAGGGTAGTATTCCTTGGTTCCCTTGGACCCTTTTTCACGAATAAAGCACATCACTGCCGCAGTTCTACGCAAAGAATATGGAAGCTCTACCAAGGATGCTGAATCGGGACTCATGCGAAGATCAGATGCCTCAACTCGAGAAAGGCCCACGATTGAACTGCCATCAATACTAGTTCCATTCTCTAGAATAGGATCCTCGCCAACTTCTGCAATGGAATCTGCCGGTTTACATGGCACAACCATTGCTTTAAGCCGACCTAGAATATCAACAGTACGAAGCTCAATATACTCAATTTTATCAGACATCTAGTCAAGCCCCTGCCCGTGGGCATGCTGAAATCGCATAGCAGCTACTAAAAAACCTGTTCTTAGCCCCATAGTTCCTTATACCATGCTTCTGCATCATCCCTGAGTTCAAGTCTAATTGAACCCGTTGCAACACTAACCTCTTCCCCCTCCTTTATCTCAAAATTCAATGCGGATATGCGTATACCATTTTTCTCAAGGTGTACATTTCCAATATTTCGTGCATGAAGTCTAGCTATCCTCTTCCCTCCATCAATCACAAGCATAAGATCCTCATAGGTAACATTAGATTTCATTTTGAACCTCTGATCCCTGAATTCGCCCATATGAATCTCAAGGTTTTCGAATTCAGCCTTGACTTCTTCTGCTTTCATTTTCCTCAGCAATAGGTTGGAGCCGCTCCCTTTTGAATCTCATCATTAAAACAATCTAAAAACGCAAGATAGAAACATACTTGCTTCTCATACAGAATGAGTTCAATGCAACCAGGACTACATATAGGGACTAGTGGGTGGTCCTACAAGGAAGACTGGAAGGGAATTTTCTATCACCCTCACTCACCAATGCTTCAACAATACTTTTCATATTTTGATACAGCTGAGATTAATTCCTCCTTTTACTCACTGCCACGTCCTAGTGTTGTAGAACGACTTCGAACTGGTCTCCCAGAGAGCAAGTTCTTCACAGCCAAACTTCCAAAGGATGTAACCCACAACTGCAAACTCCACCTTAATGGAGAAGGCGGGGCTGTATTGGAGAAATTCTTTGAACTAATGCATATCTTAGAACCACGTCTAGAAGCTTTGCTAATTCAACTGCCTCCTTTTGATATTAGCACAATGGGTGATCTCGAAACTTTCCTAGCCTCGCTTGATACCTCTTTCAGGTACGCAATCGAATTTCGCCATGAAAGTTGGTTGTCTTCTAACACTTGGAATATGCTTGAGAAGTATCAAATTGCACACTGTGTTGTAGATGAACCTAAACTGCAAATTGACACACGCGTGACTACTGATTTTTCATATATCCGATGGCATGGGCATGGGGAGGATATATGGTACAAATATCGGTATTCTCTTGAAGAGCTGGAAAAATGGAGGCCCTTGCTTTCCGAGATACATGGTCAGACTGATACTATTCTAGGGTATTTCAACAACCATTTCTTTGGTTATGCACCCTTCAATGCACTTCAGATGCTTCAGCTATTGGAGAAAAGTAATCCATTGCAAGATGAGAAACTTGAGAAAATGAAAAAAGCTTTCTCTCAGCGGCAAACCACCTTGGATTTTTTCTAGCAGAACCCTTATTGCTACTCCCTTCCAATCTTTTCCTGATATGCTCACAGTCGCATTCACATCGGAAATTCTGTATGTACTGCTTGCCTTGGTGGCATATTGGCTGGATAAGAAGAAACGCTTTGCTCTTTGAATGCTTAAACAGCTGTGTGCATGGGAACGGTAGTAACAAATTGTGTCCTCAAGTTGTGCCCCTATTTTATATACGTATATGAAGAGATTTCAATAGGTTGATACCTTGAGTTGTCACGGGATTATATGCCGTTGACTCTTTATGTTGAAAGAGGTTTAGAATGATGAAACCAATAGATGATGATGATGCTACTAATAGGGATGACTCCGATGTAGCAGATGACTCACTTGATGCAGAAACACCGACTATGAGACGACGTTCATCACACAGGCGAAGGTCAAAGGGAAAGGAATATGCTTCAACAATCAGTTTTGTAGCTTGGATAGCTTTCACAATAATTTGGCTGTTCTTCTTTGCAAGTACGTATTCTATCTTTGAGAATATAGCTATTGTATTCATTGCTTTATTGATCATTGGTGCGTTGAATGCGGTTCTTTGGATACCCTCGGTTGAAGGAAAACGTCCCAAGGCGAGTGCTGTCAGTGGAGTCGCATGGATCATATTTCTGATCGTATGGATTATTTTCTTTGCAGCAAGCTTTGGATTCTATGAGAACATAGGGATCGCTGTTGCTTCGTTACTGTTCATTGGATTCCTGAATATGATGCTCTGGATGCCAACAGAAGGAGATTCTGGAGGAGGAAGAATTAGCGGAGGCGCAGCGGTATTATGGATGATATTTGCTGTGCTCTGGCTTCCATTTGCTAACGACTTTTCTGAAACTATTTACAGTATAACCTTCTATCAGTCTGCTTCAATCTTCCTCGCATCACTCCTATTGATGTTAATTGTGGCAGTCGCACCATGGTGGGGTGAGATGTCAATTACAATTGATAGAGAAATAGCGGCTGGAAGGAAACCAAAGGCAACTGTCGGAATGCTATATCTTTGGATTCTTACGCTAGTTGTTTGGATGTGGTTCTTTGCGGATCTGTATACAGGATACCAGAATGTTTCAGCAGTTCTCATTTCATTCGCCATATTTTGCGGTATTGTAGGCGGAATGTGGTATTCGTGGGCACGAAAACGAGACGAAGGGCCTGAGAGCTGGTTCTCTATAGGTCTTGCGTTCGCTTGGGTAATAACAATTGCACTATGGTTCTGGTTCTTTGCAGACTATTTCGATGTCTATCAAAACGTTGCAGTATTCTTAGTATCACTATTAGGAGTCGCAGGTATAGGCGGCGCCGCGCAATGGCAAAAGTGGCGAGACTTCGAATCTATGGATTGGAAGGACTGAAGACCACAAAAGGTAGGAGGTTTCCTACCTTTCTCTCCTTTTTTACCTAACACATGAAGACGTGTACATCTCGAAAGCCATATAAGCAGACCCACAGGTCGAAGCCAAGCCAGGTGGCTATAGTATGAGCTTCGATATTAGAGCAGAGCCCTTTGTAAAATCCCCAGATGGTGCAAAGCCACGTAAGGGGCGCGGATTCACAAAAGAAGAACTCAAGGCAGTTGAAATCACAGTGAGTGATGCGCGAAATATGGGCCTTATTGTTGATACAAGACGGAGAACAGTCCATGAAGAGAATGTTGAGATTCTCAAGAGATATCTTAAGGAAATGGAGGAGTTAGTCGAGGCTATTCTCGCAGAGGAAAAGGCGGCACCCAAGGCACCCAAGGCACCTGAGGCATCTGATGCCATAGCTACCCTATCTAGTTTGAAGGCAGTGACAAAATCGGAAGCAGAAACTCTTGTTGCAGCAGGGATTAAGACCTTTGAAGACCTTGCATATTGTGAGATTCAAAAGGTAGCAAACAAGACCGGTATCTCAGACGATAGGCTTACCGAAATGGTCACGGCAGCTCTGAAAAAGGTTTAATCGTGCCAATTGGTCCTAACCTGGGGCTGATATATTGGACTATGAGAAAATTCTTGAGATGCTTAGGAATCCTCCTAGTTTAGAGCCAATTGTTATTCTACCGGATTTCTTCGTCGACCATTTTCTCATAACTGGCAAACTTGACGATTTCATTGAGAATCTCCGACATCTTGCCAATCAAGGTGGAGGGAATCTGCTAGGAACACATCAATTCATACGCCGAGGAGGAAACTCAGCAAATACCGCATCGGCATTGTATTCACTGGGATTAACTCCCAAGCTTATTGTAACAACAGATGAGTATGGGAAACGACTGCTTGAGTCCCTGACTAGTGATAGACTTGATTTGAAGAATGTTCACACTGACGGATCTCTCTCCTCAACTGTATCCATTGAGGTTGAGCATGAAGGTCGTAGAGTGAACCTCATGGTCAGTGATAGTGGTTCAGCGGCATCATTTGGTTTCAATAATCTCAATGAGTCTGATCTGAACGAGATTTCATCCGCAGGATTGGTAGCGCTTTTTAATCTTAATCACAATACACATGCAGTCGAATTGACCAAAGACCTGTTTTCCTATGTCAGGAATTCTGGGGAAGCAATCACCTACTTGGACGCAGGGGATCCCTCGGGGCGTCCCGCGATACTACGTCCGCTCGTTCACAATGTCTTTTCAGAAGGGCTTGTTGATATATTAGGAATGAATGAGAACGAGGCAGCTTGGTTTGCTTGGGCTGTGAGCGGCGGAGATGACAAGTGGAAAGCATCAGTTAGCGAGCCTGATAAATGGATGTCAGCGGCGCGGTATGTTTCGCTAGAAACAGGTGTTCAAATCAACCTGCATACACCATTCTTTAGCGCTGTAGTTAATGATGACTCAATAATAGCTACTCCGTCTTTTTCTGTTGAACCCAGAATTATGTGCGGGGCAGGTGATGCATGGAATGCTGGTAACATCTATGGGCTGGTGTCAAAGCTAGAGTCTAAAGATCGTCTCATATTGGCAAATGCCTTGGCGGCTCTCTATGTCTCAATGGGAACGGCTGAGCATCCTACACGAACTGAGATTATATCATTTCTTGAAAATAAGCCCATTTTGAGTAGACAGGGCAAAAAGTTACTTAAGCTTACGTAACTACTCAAACAAAGGTATCCGATGCTCTGGAGATGTGTTTACACGGAATGGAATTAGAGCGTGTGCTAACAAAGCTCAGATATGATGAATCTGTTAGCGGCTATGCTCTCTTCACAAATGATGGTAGTCCGTTCCTTTCGTTCTCTCTCCCCGATGAGATTTTTCCTTTGATTCAGGGTACAATGAGAATACATTCAGATTCTCTCAAGATGATGAATGTTATGACAGGCGAGGGAATAGTTGTTCTAGCAAGAGTTGATTCCAATTGGGTGCTAGGAGTCCTATTTCTGGTCACTGAATCACTAGGAAGCGCACTCCAAAAGACGAGAAATGTGGTTGATTTGATGGAGTCCGTAGCACTCCCACCACCTCCTTCTCGCCCAGCGGAAGAAATACCATCCAAACCTGCTCCCGAACCTGTACAAACTGATACAAAACCTGCTTTGGTTGATACCCTGCTTGTTGATGAAACTGTCCCTATACCAATAGACGAAATTCTGGTAAGGCATGGCTGCACAGTGTTCAAAGGTCCATTGTATGCAGATGCCATGAAACTAGAGTCTCCGCTCAATAAAAAATTGAGAAAGAAGTGTGGAAATCTTGGCGTAGATCTTTGCCTCATGATTGACGACAAACGAACCGTCTTTAAAATGGCAGAGAAGTTGGGACGCGGCGTTGAGCAAGCAATTGAAGTCGTGACATGGTGTGTATCGAATCACATCATGCGGGTTGAATGCCCTGAAGAGCAGGCATTGGGAACCAAGGAGATCATCGAGCTCCCTCTATTTGAGGGGGATTTGAAGAAAGCACGGAAGGAGCACCGAGCCATTTTAGAACTCTGTGATGGAAACAGAACTCTCCAAGAAATAGCAGAAATACTCGGAATTCAATACTTCCAAGCATTGCAGAGCGTTGTGCCCTATCGTGGCAAATCTGTGCAATTCATTCGGAAGTCAAAAGAAATTCACGAGTGACGGAGGTAACGCATAATGGGAATCAAAGGAATGATAGCATGGAATTTTATGACAGAAAAAATCTCAAAGACTCTCTATCAAGCGACATATCGCGAATTGCAGAATCTCTTGATGGCAACTAGTACAAGCGTTGATGAAATCAACAGGAAGATGAAAGACATAGGCTTTCGAGTTGGTGAAACCCTACTCATGGACTATGCTGATAGAATCCGAGAACACGCAGTCACATTCTCTGAATTCGCCAGCACACTTCAGTTGGCTTACAAAGTGAATTCAGGACAGTTATTCACCAACATTTGGATTAGTCCAGACAAGAAGACCATAAAATTCACTGACGACAACTGTCCGATCTGTGCAGGTGTTGTCATTACTGATATGCCAGCTCTACAGTATTGCAATATTGTCAGTGGTGTGTTCGATGCAGTAATGAAGTTGAGAGGGTTCAGTGCCGAATCATATCAAGAGGCTTGCAGAGCCATTGGAGATGATACATGTACCTGGACATTGAATCTTCGTGAATAGAAGTGACGGTTGTAGGCCATAGGCATAAAAGGTGTCAGGCAAAATATCCAAGATAGAGGAGGACATGAATTGGGACAGGCTCTCGGTATATTAGCTGGTCTGCTCACTGGTTTTATCATTGTGTTCTTGATCTTGACCTTTGGTCAGTTCATTCCTGCTGATGTAGTTAGCGTAAGCATTGTTAATGATTTTCTCTCTCGAACTGACTTGGAACTGAAACTGACGGTTGTCGCAACTGTACTATACCCTTCAAGTGTGACGACTATCAATTTAGGTACATATGTTGGTTATGGAGCCCAAGGGAGTACTGTTCTCATGTTTCTTGCTTGGGGGACAGCTGGATTAATTGCAGGGCTTGTTTCCCGTGATTTTGTTCAGGGCATTTTTGCAGCCATTCTTGCTGTAGTCCTTGGTGCCTTTCTCACATGGCTTTTAGTCTTCTTTATCAGAAGTACAGACCCTCTTGCTTTGTTCAGTGGCGAGTCTATGCTGATTCTTGAAGTGGTTCTTGGAGGTGCCATCTATCCAGCAATCGCTGCTTTTGTAGGGGGTCTACTCGGAGGCGGCATCAGTAGAGAGCGACGGTGACTCGATTAAGATTCTTCCACAAACTGCACAAAGCATCGGCTTGGATTTGAATACAGTCCCACATTCGCAGACGGTTTCAATTCCATCTGGAGGAGCAATATCAGCGCTTTTCCGAATTTGCTTGAATGCAAGAACAAGTGGGAGAGCTGCTATCAGAGAAATAAGGGAGCTGACTGTGCCTGATACGAACATTAGCAGAAGGACGTAATTTCTATCGGCCATAGCCCAAAACGAGGGATCCTGTAGCAACATACCCGAAAGAGAAAGAATTCCCAAAATCACGCCTACATAAACTAGTGAGCGAACCTGATTCCACTCTGAACGAGCAAAAGGTGCTGTAATGATGCCAACACAAAACCAAAGCAAAACTATACGAATTGACTGGACACCAGCAAGAAGAATTCCAGGTGTTTCCACAAGGGTTTCTGCCCCCACAAAAAGAAAGGCGATGGAATCGAATGGGATTGGAAATCCGCCGAGCGTCTCTGGAATGATTAGATTCGATAGTCCTGCGCCAGCTATTGCTCCTATAATGCCTGCAATCAGATTTCTCAGTTCACATACACCTCTTCAAATCCAGATTGGTCTGTACTACAAGAGCTCTTAATGGTATCTGACCAATGTATATGCGTAGCGGCGTATTGAATCGCATTGAGAGAGAACCACACAACCGCAATGCTTTTCAAAGGTTCTCGAAAAATAACCTATGCGCGCAAGTCCGCTAGTCGTTAGAGACCGTGAGGCAGGATAGTATGTCAGCAGATTTAGAGCGAGCATTGTCAAAACTCAGATTTGACGAACAAGTACTAGGTTACTCTCTTATGACAAAACAGGGACGGCCATTTGTAAGTTTCGCATTTCCTGATGAATTGTTTCCTCGTGTGAAGGATTCAATTAGTCTTTACAAGACCGATCTACGACTCATGACAATTGACACCGAACAAGGATTGGTTGTTTTATCCCCTGTTGATGATAACTGGATTCTGACGGTTCTCTATGTCCCTGAGCTTCAACTGGGTCTTGCTATTGCTAAGACCAAGAATGTTCTCAGGCTTCTAGAAGGTGTTGAGCTGCCGCCTCCGCCTGATGAGTTTGAAGAATCAGCGGAAACCAATTTACAAGTTCTGGAGAGCATTGCCATAAAAGCTGCATCGACAGCCGCAGAGGAAGCAACCATGGCACCTCTAAAGCCTGCCGAAGTAGTACCTCCAGAGCCAAAGCACGTAGAAAAATCTCCTGATGATTTCATAATTACCTCAAGCACGGTTCCTATGAGAGGCTCTACATATTCCAATTCCCTATCCTTGGATTCTGACCTATATAATCAAATGAAGGCAAAATACAGGAACTTCGGATTTGATGTTCTAATGCTTGTGGATGGAAATATGGGCATTGTGGATATTGCAGATAGTATGTTCCAGCCAACTGAAAGAGTGATTGAGTGTCTCAAGTGGGCGGCATCAAAAGGTATTGTCGATGTTCCATCTGCAGCGGTGCCCTCTGGAGAAGCACCGAAAACGAGGACTGGTCGTTTTGTGAAATGCCCTAAGTTTGAAGGAGATGTATCTCGAGTGGATGGCGATGATGCAAAAATCTTGAAGCTTTGTAATGGCTCAAGATCCACTGAAGACATTGCCAAAACTGCTGGAGTCCAACAATCTCAAGTGATCAGTGTGCTTGCCAAGTATCGCAAGGACATTAAGATGATTGGCAAAACTATCTAATACACTGGAGGTCTTTTCCTCATGCCTAAAGTTGAGAATCCATTGCTGCTTACCATATATACTCACATGGTTGAGAAAATCCTGGGGGAAACGAATAACATTGAAGAGGCGAATGAACATCTTCGAGGCGTAGGGCGTGAAATCGGGTCGCATCTCTATCTTAATACTGAGATAGCGGATAAAACCAAGGATACAATCAATACACGTGAGGATGTAGCAAAGCTCGTGGATGTTGTATACAAAGTACTCTATGAAAAGAAACCTCAAGATGTCGATATGGACTCTGCAAGAGGTTCAATCCGCGTGAGCGACAGGAACTGCGTGTGGTGCCAAGAAGTGTCTCTTGAAGGGATGAGAGGATTTGGCTACTGTGAGATATTCAGTGGCATCATGGAGGCGATTCTGGAATTCAAAGGGGTTCAAGCAAAAGTATTCCAAGAAATGAGTCGAGCCACTGGATCTGATTTGTGTGTGTGGAACATCCGGCTAGCGTAATGCACTCCTATATATCTGCATAAAGCACATATTCAGCACTGTAGAACTGAGTTCCGCTAGTCAGGTGAACATGAATGTCCAAGCAAGAAGATGTTATTCCATGGTGGCACGGGAAGCTGAAAGAAAGAGATTTGATGCGTGCATTCTTTTCTAAGACTTGGAACAAAATAGGAAGTCGAATCGCTGTTATGTTCCCGGACCGAGTTCGAGACCTGTACTACAGTGCGGGACGTTTAGCTGGCCTTGAAGCACAGCGTGAATATTTCAAGATTGGCAAGCAAAAACCGCCGGGGGATTTCAAGGGGATTATTGAGTTCATAAAAATGTCATTGGAAACCCTCATTGTCCCCTTTGGTGACATCAAGATTGCCAAACTATACAAACTCTGGCTAGATGAAGAAGCAATCATCGAAATCAAAGATAATCCATATGCAGAAGGAATCGAGAGTCCGGAGCCTTCATGTTATTTTCTGAAAGGATTCGTAGAATCTGTACTTGAGTATCTCACTGATTACAACAGAATTGAATATGAGACTCTCAATGTGACCGAAGATAGCTGTATTTCGACAGGGAAGGACCTTTGCTCATTCCATATCAAACTTAGCTATCCGCCAAAAGGTTAATGCATATAGTACAGATTTACTACAAACATAGCGCCTATAAATAAACGAAAACTAACACATCGGTAGGTGCAAGGAAAAAATGGCAAAGAAGAAACTATTGCTCGTGCTAGTTCTTTCTCTAGTCACATCAGGCATCGTCAGTTTCTTCATCTTTAACACTTTTTCTACAAATGCTGATATGGCAGTTAGAGATTTATCACTTTCAATGGGTGAGAATCAAGTCACTCTTGATCTTCAAATACTCTCTGCGCCATTTAGTTCTGGAACATCAGTATTGTTTCCCGGAATTCTAACAGAGGTCTTCTCTCCATCTACGATTTTCACACTTGCAATTGGAACTGTTGTTATTGATCGTCGTGGCGAGGAGCGTGCACCAAAGCTTAGAGATACTATTCTTAGTGAGATTCAGCAGAATCCTGGTATTCATCTCCGTGAGCTTCAGAGACTTGTTGGGTGTGCGATGGGTGCCTTGCAGTACCACTTGAGGTACTTGGAGTCTGACGGTGAAGTGACATCAACGAAAGTGGGTAATTCAAAACATTTCTTTCCCTCTGATTACTCCTCAAGCGATGATGTTCTCAAGGTAAGTGCAATGTCTAGGAATCCTACCATTCGAACAATCCTTTCGGAGGTAATGTCGAAGGGCCGTGTGACTCAGGCTGAATTAAGCCGTACAATGTCACTGGACAAGAGCCTAATCTCGTATTATACTAGCAGTCTGCTAAAAGCCGATGTGCTAAACACAGTACGAGTATTTGGACGTGAACGTCCACTTGTAATGTCGGAGTGGGCGCATTCAATTATACAGAATATGGCTCTGGTATAGACAGATAGGCATACCCTCATGTTTATCTTAGCCTCGGCTGATACGACCCTATCTGAGGCGATTTGAAGGCAGAGTGTCTTTACCAGAGCAGCTATTATCTTTGAATTGGGAGTGAAATAAAATGGATGATGATTCAATACTTGGACCTGATGAAACAGTATATGATTATGATGAGGATGAGATCTCTGAGTATTCACCTGAAGAGGTCAAATTCTCTGTTCGCTTGATCGACGTGTCTCGAAAATACAATCTTGGGAGGAGAACTATTGATGCTCTGGAACGAGTTTCTCTGGAGGTAAAACCCGGAGAGTTCGTGGTTATTTCAGGCCATTCGGGTTCTGGAAAGACAACCCTCTTGAACATGATTGGTGCAATCGACTACGCAACTGAAGGACGTGTATTTGTCATGGATGTTCCCATTGGAGATTATGATGAAACATTCAGGGCGAACTTCCGTCTCAATAATACAGGCTTCATTTTCCAGAGCTACAATCTTGTGTCAACACTTACAGCCTTGGAGAATGTTATGTTTCCAATGCAGCTTACTGATGCGCCGCGGAAGGAGCTTCAACAAGAGGCAGAGATACTTCTTACTAGAGTCAATTTATCTGATAGAATGGACCACTTGCCTTGGCAGCTCAGCTCTGGCGAACAACAACGCGTTGCTGTGGCTCGGGCAATGGCAAATGATCCTCCGATTATTCTGGCCGATGAACCTACAGCTAATCTAGACTTGGATTCTGCAAAAATGATTCGAGAGATCTTTGCTTCTTTGAATAAAGAAGGCAAGACCTTGATTGTGATGACACATGATGAACAGATCATGAATCTTCCGGGCACTAGGCATCTGAAAATGACAAAAGGAGTGCTGAAGGAGAATGCCTGAACAAGACTATGCATCTCAGGACCTCAAACGCCGTCCATTCAGAACCTCAATCGTTCTCATCTCACTGACAACTGTTGTTGCGAGTACCACATTTCTGTTTCTCTTTTCTAATGTAATGTTGGGTGTTACAACTTCACTGACTAGCTCTGGATTGAGTTCTGTGCTTACCGTATTCTTTGACACATTCATATGGGCTACACTGCTGCTGGTCCTTTTAATGGGGGTTGCCGTTGCATCGAGTAATCTATCCTTGGAGATTGAGAGTCGAAGAAGGGATATTGGCTTGATGAAGTCAATTGGCACATTAATGGACACCATATACGATCATTTCATGGCACAGGCTGTAATTCTGCTTCTAGGAGGTATTGTACTAGGAATTGCCTTGGGAACTCTATTGTATTTTCTTGGTCTCCTATGGATTGCATTTTCATTAACTGGAGTCCAGTTTGTTTTCTACTTCCCAGTACTGCAAATTGCGGTGCTGGTTGGTATTCTGCTGTTTGCAGGGTATTTTGCAGCTCAGAAGCCTATCTATGATGCAGTGCACGAATCGCCTATTTCAGCATTAAATCCAGAGATTGGAATGAAAGTTCGCCGTGTTGGGTATTTGGATACCTTTGGTCTCCCTTTCAAAATGGCTACCAAAGGAACAGGTCGGAGAATGCGAGGTACAAGACGGACGATTCTCACTCTATTTCTTAGCTTCACATTAGCCTCTGTGCTTTGGATTGGGGGTGGAGTCGTTGAAACAACAATGGATGCATATATTGTTCGGTCAATGGGTGAAAATATCATTGCCATAGGGTCCCCTGACCTGCTCGACCAATATTATGATGCATATTCTCTCACTGGAACACCATTAAACGCATCCTTCAGCTTTCTAGAAAGCTCTGATATTATTCCCTCGGAACTCATTACTGAACTCGAAGGCGAATCAGATATTGTAAATATCGAATCGAGGTTAGTTGACTATACTACAGTATCTGAAGGAGCCGCCGTAATTTGGAATCCAACACTTGAGCAATATGAACGCATTGGAGGAGACCGCGCTGATTCTGCTTTGATTGTTGGCATCGACTGGCAAACTACGGTGTCTAATTGGTATTTCGAGGGAACTGAAATCGATGAGCAAACAGAGGTATGGCTTGGTGGTGGCATAGCCACAACACTCTTCGAGGATCCACTGGTTCAGTCACTTGGTGTGAGAGGAACATCTTTTGATGTAGAGGCAATTGCGTTTGATATTGGCAATGGAGGCATGGTTGCATTTGTGCCCATAGAAACACTGCAGAATCTCTACGGTGTCGATGGAGGTAATCTTCTATTAGTCCAACTTAATAGATACTCGGAAGACATCTTCTCAACAATTGAAGCTATTGCCAATGATTATGGATTTTCTGCATTCAATCAGCAGGAAGTGCTAAACTCCAATCTCAGTATTATCGCCGCATACTGGAATTTAATGCAACCCATCCCTATAATGGCATTAATCGGAGCTTTTCTGAATTTGATGTATTATCTGCTAATATCAATATTCAGCAGATTCAGAGACTATGTTATTATGAGGTCTGTTGGAGCAAAACCTTCGTTCATTGCAAAGACTATGATGGCTGAGGGTATTGATATTGGGCTGAAAGCTGGGATTCCTGCCATATTCACCGCGATAGTCTTCAGTCTATTCTTTCTAGTGCCTGAAGCAGCTATCCCGACATTAGCTTACATCCCAATATCAGCGGCAATTGTGCTGGGCGCCCTGCTGTTGGTTATAGCACTATCATCCATTCCTGTCTACTTGCTATTCTCAAGTAAATCTGACCTCAGAGTGTCCGAATTCGCAGTCTAGGAAAGGAATAGTGACAATGACTGGGCAAGATGAAGAGTTCTCACTACACAAAGACATTCTAGTAAAGCGCAACGACCTATCAGTCTAAGGGATGATGCCTAGATGTATCGTTCAAGTGTCTTGATGATTGCCTTTGCTCCTATGGTGTAAATATAAGGTCCCAATTTCGGACCACGATCATCATTCAAGAGAATCCTATACAGTATTGTGAAGAAGTCTCTAGGTTTGATATCATATTGACGTGCTGTTTCAAAGATGCCTGTCTGAATATCATCTGCACTGCTCGCCTCTTTTATTGCTTTAATGAGTGAAGCAATGGCAGTCTTCAGTTCTTCAGATAGTTCGACCTGAATCTCTTCAAGCTGTTTGAAATCCTTCACCCAATTCTCAGCATATTGAACTCTATCTTCTATATCTTTCAAACCTCTGCCTTCCTGAAGATATCCATAATCCCTTAATCTAGATTCCACGAATTCTTCTCTGTTGACTTCTGGCGCAACAGATAGTAGATTCACTAATAGCGTGTATGGAACTTGAGTGGATCTTTCATCCGGGGGTTCAAGATGATGACAGTATTCAAACAAACCTGACAGTTTTCTCTTTCTTGCCTGATTTCCTTCTTTTATTCTTCCAAAATATATGTCCTCTAGGTAATCAAGCTCCCTCATGTAATTAGGAACGTCATCTACTGACAATGACCTGCTCCCTGTCATCCGCTTATATGTTAGAAGTGCTAGTGATTCAGCAGATCCATATCGGAACCACATCTGTGGAGTAAGTACGTTCCCCTTGGACTTCGAGATTTTAGAACCCCCCTTATCTAGAAACATCTCATATCTGGCATGTGTTGGCGGTTCATACTGAAATATTTCTTTGCAGATTCGATCATTGCAAATGACCGATTCAAAGATATCCTTTCCAAAGGCTTCAAAATCAATCTGCAATAGATCCCATCTCGCTGCGAATTCGACTTTCCACGTTAGTTTGCCTTCACCTTTCGCTACATTTGCATAACCATGGTGGTTGCAGCCACCCAGAAGCTTTCCTCTAATTTCATCCCCTTCACAAAGATACTCAACGGTCTTTTTCTTTGCGTCATACGCTATTGCTTTGGTAGTGTAGATTTTCCCACATTGTTTACAGATAGCATGATAGGGCAAGGTTGCTAGATACTTGTCTTGATTCGTTGTTTCCTTAATGATTTGACCCGCCAGCTGCGCGCTGGAGAGCAGGGTATTTACTTGTTTGGTCATCTTTCCAGATGTATACAATTTGTAGGCAGACATGGCAGTAAATTCGATTCCAGCTTCGCGTATCGAGTCTATAAGTAGTGAAGACATGTGTTCTCCGTAGCTACCATGGCAACCCCAAGTATCAGGAATAGTTGAAACGGGTTTGCCTAGATGTTCTTTCAACTCAGCTGGGGTGCCAGCTGGAACTCTACGTAAGCCATCCATATCATCTGCGAAGGCAACATACTCCGCTGTCCTACCTACATCCTCCACTGCTAACTTGAACGCGTAAGCTCGCGACGCATCAGCAAATGAGCCTATGTGAGGGAATCCTGATGCACCCAGTCCACTTTCAGTTCTTATCACATCAGGATGTTCACCAATAAGATTGTCTTTGCGGTTTATGACATCTAATGCTAGTTTGTCAATCCAAGTACCTCGACCAATGATTTCGTCTGAGTCTTCTTCTCCGAAATCAAATCTATTAGTCAAATTAGCTCACCACTTTCAATCTATCTCAGTTATTCATTCTTTATAATAATAGTAGATAGTTTCTTTCATAGCATGGAAGGAATTGCACAACACGTTTATTAACGGCATGAAAGTCGGCCAAAGTAGGCCCATGATGCTGGATTTGTGAGACTCATGCTCGGATCTTTAAGAGAACGCTACCAACGTGCAATGATGCCAGTTGGGAAGGTGCTCGCTCGTACAGGTATAACTCCCAATATGATAACAGGATTAACAGTCGTTGTTGCACTAGTTTGTGCTTGGTTTTTCATTATGGGTGACCTCTTGATTGGTCTTCTGTTTATGATATTGACTGTTGTCATGGATATGTTCGATGGTGCTGTTGCGCGTGCATCAGGTCTCGCGTCAAAATTCGGTGCTACATTTGACCACACTCTAGACAGGTATGCAGAGTTTCTGTTCATGCTTGGACTTATGATGGGCCCAATTTACGTAGTATCTATCCCATGGTGGCCATATTCTGCAGGAGATACATTTGTACCATGGTTCTGGGGGTTCTTCACACTCTTTGGCATGATAATGGCGAGCTTTGCACGTGCAAAGGCAGAGTCAGTTGGTGGAATGGAAAACTGCGCAGTTGGCATTGCCGAGCGGCAAGAGAAATTAATACTCACTATTGCAGGAATTCTGCTTCTGGCTATTCCAACCACGAATATATGGATGGATTTCCTTTACATGCTATCATCATCTGCAGTTCAGCTATTCGTTTTTCTGAACATAACCAACATTCTGACTCTGTTCATAGTTATTGTGGGAATCCTTTCACATATTACTGTGGTTCAGCGATTAGTCTACGCCAAGAAAATGATTACACAAAAATGAGAGGATGACTCGAAAGATGTATGAACTTGTTGTGATAGGAAATCCCTATTATAACATCATTAGAACACCTCAATTCGAGACTCAGAACAGAATCCTCTCGGATCCTTCCAGCAATATTGCACGAGTCGCTTCCAAGCTCGGAGTACATGAACTAGTTCTTATTGGGGCGATAGGACAGGATTATCGAAACGCACTTGCTCAGGATTTAGAAGATTATGGCGTTCCTGAATACTATGCCATCGAATCTCCAACAACAGGTGGGTTTCATATCGATTGCCACCATGAAGGCCTTCCTGTTCTTTCTCTTCTAGAATCTGCTCGGGAGTTAAGAATTCGTGACATTCCTGAGGAATTCCTATCAGCCGAGAATATTGTGATTGCTCCGTCGCTAATGGAAACAAATGCGGAGATTATCGAGTGGATTTCCAACACTTCTGATGCATCAATCATTCTAGATACCCAGGGACTTGGTCGTCGTGTGAATCAGAATCGAGAGATAGAATTTCATCTCAATGGAGGTTTGGTAGAGAATCTCCTTGATTTGGCTACAATCGTGAAGATTGAGCGACCACTATGGAAACTGGTCACTGGCGAAACTGATCCGCTATTAGCTGCAGAGTTTCTGGTAGAAAATGGTGCTGACATCGGAATAGCGATGTTATCCTCAATGGGTGCAGTTGTATATGATGGAAACGAATTCCTAATTGTGCCCACAGAAAAGAGGTTTGTAAGAAACATCATGGCGGCGAGTGATGCTTTTCTAGCGGCATTTGTGGTTTATTTAAGCCGCTCAGATGACATGACCGAGCGAGCTGCCTTCGCTTCAGGGGCCGCAAGCACTGTCATGGAACACAGTTGTGTGGAGTTTGATATAATTCCAGAGGAAGTACATCAAAGGCAGCAAGCAATCATAGATCGTGTCGTCGTGAAATAGTACTTCTATTCAGTTAAATCAAAAACAAGGTTGAGTGTATCAGACAAGAATCTGCGAGCCTCTCTCATTGCAATCCTTCCATTATTCGTAATTTCATAGTACTTTCTGGGAGAGTCTGTAGCCTTTTGCTCTGAAACCAATCCATCTTTGATTAGTCTGTATATTATTGCATATCCGCTGACAGTTGCTGGAGAGAATCCAAACCTATCTGTAACAAGTTTCTTTAGCTCATAGCCGTAGTGAGGTCTTTCTTGCAGTAGTCTGAGGATGTATATCCATAGCATCTCCTTTGTGAGTTTATTCACCAATCTATGAATCGCCCTAGGCTTTTCGCCTGATTCGTATTCCCCAGTCATTGCTTTGACCTCTCCCAATGCGAAATAATCGATGCGACACAATGGCTCCCGAGGAGGCTCACTGGTCCCAGAGACACTGATTTGATTTTTAGTTTCACAATCATTTCTCTTGTCTGAGCATCGAAGCCTCGATGGTCTCCGACCATAAAACTGTATTGTGAAACTCCTTTCTTAAGCTTGATTGTGGAAAATGGCGCTCCTGATTCATCCAATACATACAAGTATGAATGATTAGAATCTTTGATTCCCTCCAGAACTGAAACAAGGGGACCTTCCATGAATCTGACAAAATCTGGAGGACTTCCCTTTAACGAATTCTTTAGAACTCGAGCCCACCAGACTTCACCACGACCAAGGCAAACCGGATCTGCTTTGATTTGAAGAATCTTGCTTTCCCCAATCGAGACTATGGCTTCGATTTCTGAGGTTGCATTCGTATGAGGTGCCCAATCAAAGCATGCCGCAAGAGTTCTACAAAGAACATCTATTCTCATACCTGACCCAGGTAGGTCCTTGAAAAGAAAATCCCCTCTTGGATTAATTGAAGGGAAGATTAGGATGAATCTCAGACTGGTGGAGTCAGTCATTTGGAATACCATCTAGTTTGCTATTTCGACGTCTAAAGCACTAATAGTTTTTGAATGGGCGGCATTTTGCAGCTGTATTTACCGACGACTGAGGTGTGATCTTCTCTCAGTTGACTGTCTAATGTGTACCTTTCCAGTGTGAACTGCACAACTTACACAATAGGTTTCAGTAACAATTTTGCTTGGCACAAAACTACCACTTTGCCGTAACTCACGGGCCAGCTGATGGTCAACAGCACTCACTCTTCGAGTACGTTTCTTTGCCTTGTCAGCAGGCACGATTCTGCCGCATTTTGAACACTGCACATTTTTTGATTTGCCTGAGGCTCCCTTCGACCTGCCTCCGGATTTTCTTTTCTTAGTCAATTATACTCTTCCACCAGGAATCGATTCAATTCGGGCCAACCAGTTTGGCCTTAAAATCTTGTTCATATCGGTCCTACCAAAACCTGCCTACAATTTCTTCCACTTTATCCAAAACTCCAAGATTGGCGTCATCCAAAGACTTGACAGTTTCCCGTTGAATCTGGTCCTGAAGCTTTGGCATTTCCCTACCATCCAGACCATAGAGGAGGGCATGGATGGAAGGTCCGATGATAAGTGGGTTATAGCCTCCCTCAAGAACTGAAAATGATCCTCGAATCCCAAGCTTTTCTACAGTTTCATTAATGGTTTTTCCAATATACCAGAAGGTCGATGTATCGATATTCATATTTCCAACAGGGTCTGCATAATGTGAGTCAAAGCCGGCTGACAGTCCAATAATGTCCGGTTCAAATTTCAAAATGGATGGAATTGCAATTCTTTTGACAGCTTCCCGATATACCATATCTGAGGTTGCATCGATGAGTGGAATGTTAATATTCGTACCTACAGCCTCACCAAAACCCAATTCCTCATAATGTCCGATTCCGAAGTTTTCGTAGTCATACTCATGTATGCTGATGTACTGTACATTCTTATTAGCGTAGAATATGTCCGCAGTCCCATTACCAAAATGATCATCAAAGTCAAAAATTGTGACGCGTTTGATATCAGAGGAATCCATCAGCTTCATCGTTGCTATAGCGATATTATTGAAGTAGCAAAGGCCCGCCGCGGTCGACCGAGAAGCATGATGACCAGGAGGTCGCATCAGTGAAAATGCGTGTTTCACCTCGTTCCTAGCTACTAGTTCTGCGGCAAGAATAGCACCCCCCACAGATATCATGGCGGTTCTGTATAGATCAGGGCTTGCATGGGCAGACTCTCCTATGACTCCACTGCCAATATTGGACATGAGCCGAACAGACTCAACAAGATATGGAGTATGAACTTTGAGAATATCTTCTATATTCGCACGAGGCGCTTTCTGTTGATCGACTTCATTCAGGAGTCCTGTTTCCCTTAGGTAATGCTCTGCCATCTGAGTCCTTAATGGAGCTTCAAAAGATTCCAAATTTGGTCTAGGAAAGGGTTGAACATGGTGATGTGATTTTGGGTGAGTGATTACAGCCATGCGATCTTTTTTCATTGCATCCTCTCGCTGTGTTTTTTATTCCACTTGATTAAATTGTTGCCTTTAGCGGGAAATCCTGTTCTAGAGGCAAAATGTAACTGTACAATATGTTCAGAACCCGGGCAGAAACATCAGTGGGTTTTGAAAGTAATTTCAGGCCGCGAATTCCATGATTCTTTATTAGGCTCCTAGTTAAATCTGCGGATCTTGTCCAATCCCTTTTTTCTTCAACCCATAAATAACCATCAATCTCATAGATTTCAGAATGTGCTCTTCTGAAGCCCTCAGCTTCTGGTATATCAATTGGAGGCCCTTTCCTTGAGTAGTGAGATGAAATCTCAGGGGATTCAACTACAAATCCAAGGGAATAGTGGTTTCTCTCGAAGTAGACCTCGAACAAGATTTCTCCAAATCTCCTCTCACCAGTTCTCTCATGCTCTAATATGCTGGTTATTTTTCTTCCCAGCCGATGAAGCTTGTCTCTCAAAACCGTGTAATGAACGGTGCCATCGGATTCGAATTCGAATACAAATGAATGGGCCAGGAACCAATTTGGAGGCTTTTCCGCAGCAACCGGTTTTTCGATTATCAAATCAAAATAAGCTTCATCTGTTTTTGTCGAAACCTCCAGCAATCCGGCCGTTTGCTTTCTGAGCCATCGATACGATCTATCGGAGAAACTAGAAGCAACATTCCTATTGGTATCTGTTGGGTCAATAATGAAGATCGAGTTGTCTCTGAATTGAGGTAGTTCTCGCAGCACCTGAAGATCTCTTTTCAGAGGATCAATAGGACATTCTTCAAGACTATTCAGTGCCATCAAGGCATTCTTTAGACTTCCAGTTTGGAGTATTAAGATTTCTAAGGAATATCCTGTAAAACCCATTTGTCCTATGGCGCATGCATCAGCATAAACATGACTTGCTCGAGCAAAAGATTTGAGAATTCTTACATCCTCTCTTAGCCTTTCAGTGATTCTTTCGCTGACATATCTAGTGTGATGAACTGTCCTATCAACTGCAGTAATTGGCCCCTCAGACGCCAATCTTTCTGCCGATAGATCAAAGCAGACAAGAATATCTACATCATTTCCCATGAATTCTAGAGAAAGGTATGGGTGTTGAGAGTAGGTCTTCTGCATGTGGCGAATTTTTAACTTCCGAAGAGCTGGTACGAACCACTTGTCAACTAGGAATTCAAGCTGCCTATCAAGCTCTTTTGATCTCTGTTTCGAATCTGAATCCAGTATGTTTCTGTAATCCTCTGGATCCATACCAACAAAAAGGTCGATATCACCAGCACCTCTTAGCTGAGTTTGCTTTTTGCCTGTTGAACCTTGAGGCTCAATGAATGAATATGCTTGATTAATCTCTCTCGAGTAATCATCCAAGGCCTCGGTCAATGTGCGAATTGCTTTGTTTTGAGATTCTATTTCCTCCTGGAGTGGAATGATACGGGCCAATAGTTTTTTGCGAATGGATGGAGGAATGAACTCTTGCACTGTTTCGACCTATATCATGATACATTACATACGCTATGAATCTTGACCTTCTTCGAACTTCGCGTAGGTTTAAAGAGCCAGATATCATGAACCCCTAATGCTGTCTTATAGCTGGGGCTGAGCATTGTGACAAAGATAATCCCTATTGTAATAACAATCCTTAGCGTAGGTGAGAAATTCCTGTTCCTCAAGCGGCGGAATCCACCATATGAGAATCTATGGAGTCTTGTTGGAGGCAAGGTAAACCCTGGCGAGCATATATTCACTGCAGCAAAACGAGAAGTCATGGAAGAAACTGGATCGGCACATGTGTATGATTACTCTATGAAAGGGGTAGTATCAGAGCGTCTCGTGAAACCGGATGGGGGTTTAGAGGCTCAGTTCTTGATTTTCGTTGGAGATGCCAAATTAGATTCTTTCTCAAAAACGCATGACGAGGGAGTTCTTTCGCTTTTCACTCTCAATGATCTGGAGATGATAAAGAATTCAATTCTTCCCTCTGATTGGGAGATGTTTTCATCCTTCAGAAGTCTTGATCAGAATTGCATAAGATATTATGAAGCCGAACTTGTGCATGATGAAGGCAATTACACCCTTAACTACTACAGAGATGGTCTTGGTTGAAGGCTGGCGGAATCGAAATAGTACCACTTGCAGCAGAGAGTATGGGTGTAAGGTCTCTTTGCACGTATTTGCGAACGCCAGATGTTTCGATTCTTCTTGATCCCTCAGCCGCACTTGCTTTTCGTCCTCCATATGATCCGCACCCATATGAGTATCTAGCATTAGAATCATCACTGTCTAGAATCCGGCAGGTAGCCATGGATGTAGAGATTATAACTGTGTCACATTATCATTTCGATCATGTTCGACCTGGTATTACTGACTGGAGATACAACTTCAGTACTAGGGAGGAACGCCTTTCATTATATTCTGGAAAGAAGATTCTTGCAAAAGACGGCCGGGAAAATGTGAATGCATCACAAAGAAGACGTGCGTTCTATTTCGAGAAGGACTTGCGCGGAAAGGTTGAGATTGAATGGGCTGATGGCAAGAGATTCACCTTCGGTGATACTACTATCACTTTTTCTCTCCCGTTGCCACATGGTCCTGAAGACTCGAAATTGGGATATGTTCTCTCAACTTTGATTGAATTCGGGGATAGCAGATTTCTATTTGCTCCTGACGTACAGGGGCCTATAAGTCGCAAGACACTTGCTTATTTCCTGAAATTGGACCCTCATGTTGTAATTCTGGGAGGTCCGCCAATATATCTGAAACAATTCTCAGAACATGAATCCCAAGAAGCTCTCTATGCCCTAACGACCCTTGTAACTGCTGTAGATTATTTGGTTGTTGATCACCATCTACTCAGAACTACAGACTGGGAGCAGTGGATTAAACCAATACAGCTAGCTGCCGAACGTGCCGGCCATACAATAGGCACCATGGCTGATCTTGCTGGTCAAGACAGAACGCTTCTAGAAGCATCGCGCGAGGAATTGTATAGAACGAATCCTCCGAGTCAGGAGTTCGAAAGGTGGTTATCATCTTCAGATGAATACAAAACAGGGACTAGGCCACCAATATAAACTCAGATATTTTCGTAATCTTGAGGACATCATAGCTTTGTTTTAGGGCAAATAAATCAACAGAACAATTGCTATGGAATCGAATGATATGGGAATTGGCAATGACTTTGATATCACCACAGTGGGCTATCTACTTGGTGAGCTCGGCATTGAAATCCTGACCATGATTGCACAAGGCTGTAGCAATGATAGTGAAATCAAGCGACTTAGCACAATAACCTCCTCCTGTCTCGATATCAAGATTCCATTGCTCGAAACCCTTGGTCTGATTAGGATTGAGGGTGATATTTACATACTTGCAAAAAATGGTGTCACTGTGCTCAAGGAACTGACGGGTTGGAGAGAATGAAGGAACTAACTGAGGGGTCAATTTCAAGGGTCATAAACGGTATGATATCAATCAGGGACTTCCAAGAAAGCGTTAATATTCAGGATGGTTCTGTTGTCCTAATAGTCAGATCTCGAAGTGGATTTCTCAGAGTGATTCCTATAAGTGGTGGCTCAGCATGTCATGTACGTGTTTCACTTGACCTGACGTCATTTACTAGCACCTCTAGAATGCTATACGACACAATACGAGAAATGGATTTGAGGCTCTTGCATTCTACCGGTTTCTGTCCCTTTGAGAATGTTTGTATATGGGAAGGGTATTTTCTTGTCAAGGAAAGAAGCAACATTGAAGAGTTCATCAAATGGCTTCGTGGCCTAAATGTAGTACTCGAAATCGAGATTCTTCCTCTAATGGAAAAGGAGTGAATTGAACTAGTGGAGGTTTGCGATGAGAATGGAAGATGAGAATGGTCTAAACTCCACAAGATCAATATTGCAGCGATTCAAAATCGCTGCGAGAGAAGCAGAGGAGAATCTAGTAAATGAAAACTACTCACAAGCAATGGCCCAGTTCTATGATGCCAGTCGTTCCGCAGATGAAATGACAGAGCGATTTCTGATACTGCTTATGAGAACAGCTCCAAGTGATGCACATAGGACTTTGATTGTTGAATTTCTTAGCTGGCGTCTCCGCTACTTTGCAGCTCAATATGACTATCATCTTTCTGTGGCACAGACCTTGTCTGGATTGCCAAGAGAGGAATGGATTGCACGCCTAGAAACAATTCTTGTTCTCTCTCAAAGCTTGGTTTCGAAGCTTCTACCCGTCCTTGATGAAACTGATGATGCAAATGTTGAATTTAGAATTAGAGAGCTTCTGACGGATTGGGTCCAAGGCATACGGGAATTAGTTTCAAAACTTCAGAGTTGGGGAATGGCGAGCGCACAAGCCGCGCAAGTCTTGGAGTGGGCGCTAGACAATGGTATTGACGCAAAGACGAAATAACTGGTTGCCGACCTAACTCTTCGATTTTCCTTCAATGCATGCGCAAGCAGCTTCAGTATCAGCCAATTGGTAATGGCTATCAACATAGCAAATTAGATAGTGATTGTCATGTTTGATGATGATTGGAGCTGGGAATCTCTGAACTTTCTTCAGCTCAGATTTGGGTAAATCCCAAGAAATAGTTTCCTTGCAGACTGGACATTGTAGCCACTTCAGCCCTTCGGTCATCAATACCACCATTTTGTGTAGGCGTAACTTAATGTGAGTGACTGCAATCGTACTAAAAACGTTATCGTCACTCACTAGCAGCATGCAGCTCATGAAGAAATCTGCGCATGAGAAATCATCAACTAAAACCAATTTTAATCTTGCATGGGTGGACCCTCTGAGAATCGAAGACAATCACTCTTCCAAATCCATGTCCCAAGCTCCGGGATCTTCGAGATCCGTACTTAGAATTGGCCGTTTTCTCCTCGATAAATCCGCAAGGTCATACCTATCGCTATCTACTATTAGTTCCGAAGAGTCTGAATCTAGGTATGCTGGAATGTGACCTAACTCAATACCCCTCTCCACTATTCTTCTCACTTTGGTTTCTTCTAGCCCAGTGCTTTCTACAAGACCGCTTATTGTCACAGCAACTTCTGACTCCAAGGAAGCTCGAACAAAGCCGGCAAATGCCAGTAGGAAAAGGTCTCTGATTTTCTTGATTCCATCCTTATCCAGCACTCTTGTCAACGCAGCATCTATGTACATGTCTGCGTCTCCAAAGTGGTATTCGTTTAGCATTAGTGCAAGGTTGATCAGCTCTTTTGCTCTTCCTCTTGTCGTTTCAGCGGCCGCATGAATCAATTGTCGTGCAAGGTCTAGATCACCGCCGACAATCGCACAGAATGCACCATCAACAAAGAGCATAGGGTTCTTGTCCTCCTCAGCTGCATAGATGTACGCCTCTGACGCGATTTGATAGTCGATTTCGAATTTCTCATGCTCACCCTGCCTAATCCAGCTGTCTCCTGCTTCTCTCATAAACTCTGCCGCTTCAGTATATCGGTGCTCAAGCATTGCATGTTCATAGGCTCTTTCGAATGCTCCCGCCGCCTTACCGAAGAATTCCCATCTGGACCAGCATTTAGCCGCTGTATGAAATAATAAAATGGCCCCTTCATTCAAACCTTCTTTCGCTTTTGCATCAGCATTCTGCTCTGCTCTTGTGCAATCAGATTTGTCCATGCTTGCATGCGCCCCAGACTGCTGATTCTATCAGCAAAATACATCTAAACCTTTGGCTAAATTATGGGCGAAGGGTCGCTTTTTTGCGACCCTCATCTAATCGAGCGGATGGCTCCATCGCTCATTCGAATGACTCTTTTGGCATGCTTGGTCAATTCCTCATTGTGAGTTACTAGCACAACTGTCATCCTTCTCTCTCGATTGAGGTGGGCAATCATTTTCATGATTCCTTCGCCTGTTTGAGAATCAAGATTTCCTGTTGGCTCATCACAGAAAAGGATTGGAGGATTATTCACCAGTGCTCGGGCAATTGCCACTCGCTGCTGCTCTCCACCTGAAAGCTGCATTGGTCTGTGGTCGCGTCGCTCAAGCATATCAACTTCTCGCAAAACCTCGAGTGTCATCTCTTCCTGCTTATCTTTGTGGAGTTCTTCAAATGGCCAAAGGACGGCTTCGATGTTTTCATATGATGTAAGATCATCAATCAGAAGGAAGGACTGAAAGACAAAGCCTATCTTTTCCGATCTGACTTTTGGAAGGTCTCTTTCACTGATGAGAGTGACGTCAACACCATCTAGAAGAATTCGTCCACTTGTTGGCTGCTCAAGGCCTGCCATGACATGAAGCAATGTGGATTTTCCACAGCCGGAGGGTCCAACAACTGCTATGAACTCCCCTGGTTGAATCTCCAGGTTGATATCTTTGAGGGCCGCAACGGTGTTTTTCCCTCTGCCATACTCCTTATTGACTTTCTCTACACGAATAATCGGATTTGTCATGATATTATTCCTCCCTCAGAGCCCTCATGGGTGGAATACTCATGGCTCTTAGCTGTGCAAGAACCAAGCCCGGTATTTGAAGAATTACAATATAGAACAATGTTGTCGCCATTGGACCTGCATCAACTGCAATCATAGCATGAATTGACTGCAGCAGTGAACTACCAAAGTCGCCAAAGTAGGCCATTAGTCCAAGGATCTCAACACTCACCTGGAACACAATAAGAAATGATGAAAATGACACGAGCACTACTTCCCCTATCAGTAAAAGAAGTATCTCTGAGTTACTCCATGATACGCATTTCAAGATCGCAATATCACGTCGGCGAAATTGTGCAATCAATATAGCATAAATTGTTGATACAATGAATGCCATTAGTAAAGAAGTAACTGCCATACTGGTTTGTGAGAGACCCCGCGCAACATAGATGTACAGGACTGCGTAGATAATCATAAAGAATATCACCCTTCTCCTGGCGCGAAAAGCTATTTTCATACTCTTAAAGAGAATCCTGAAATTCAATAACTTCAATCCTCCGTGGTGGCGTATTCATAATTTTGTTCTGCTATCACCTAATCATTCTTTCGTGTACGAGTATATGAGCAGAACACCGAAGGGCAATTCCTATTCCTCGGTCTCTGAGGTCACATGTATCTGACCTGGCATGCCCTCTCTTGGCCAAAGTTCCTTCATTAGCAGGTCTCTTATTGCCACTCTGATGGCTTCACTGCGCGAAGGATACATGCCCAGCTCAACCAAGCGATCCAGTCCGTTTACGTATATCTCGCTCATCTTAACTGTAATCAAGTCCATTAGGAACTCACCCAACTAGGCTGAATGTCCCTTTGAGTTGATATAATCCCTTCGAAGAAATGGGTTTTTGCAAGGGAACTCGCGCCATTTTGCTTGGGGTATCCAATCGATAAAAGTCTAAATATGCTGCCCGTCTTGAAACTCTTGGTAGTGTGACTCTTAAACCAAATATATCGATAAATCAACTGGGAACTAGGTAGACTACTGAGGATAACCACTAATGAGCGACTCTTTCGATTATATGAGAAAGGTATGCATGATCGGAGCAGGTGGTAGTGGGAAGACAGCTATCGTGAATCGATTCCTTACACAGAAGTTCTCAGAGCAGTATATTGTAACTATCGGTAGTCAGTTTGCAGTCAAGACAGTGGCAGTCATTAATGGACATGGGGATACAATTAGAATCAAGCTCTTGGTCTGGGACCTTGCGGGTCAGGAGCGTTTTGATTTCATACGGACGAGCTACTATAAGGGCTCAAAGGGTGCCCTTCTTGTCTATGATGTAACAAGAAAAAGCACATGGATGGAATTACCAAAATGGATTGATGAGACCGAGAACGCTCTCGGGATGAGAATCCCCATTGTTTTGCTGGCAAATAAGGTTGATATCGTTGAGGATCGAGTTATCTCTCGGGAAATGGGTCTGCAGTTTGTTGAAGAGAATAATCTGAATGGCTATCTTGAAACAAGCGCACTTTCAGGACAAAACATCGAAGAAGCATTCAGGCAGCTCGCTCAGAATACAATTTCCTGAATAGGAGAAATATGTCTTCAACCAAAACACAATATAGGCTTGTTTTTAATGCCGAAGGCAACAGACATCGTAGCTGAGATGTGATGATATATGTCGGACAAATTAAACCTGAAATTCCTCGAAGCCCTCTGTAATTCCTTTGGTCCTAGTGGCCATGAAACAGAGGCGCAGAAAGTAGCTCATGAATATGGAAAGCAGTATGCTGATGAAGTTCTCTTTGACAGACTTGGTTCAGTTGTCTTCAAGCATGGCAATGCAGGCCCGAAAATAATGATGGCGGGCCACGTTGATGAGATTGGTTTTGTTATAACAGAAATCACCAAAGAAGGCTATCTAAAATTCCACCAGCTTGGAGGCTGGTGGGACCAAACGCTACTGACACAAGAGGTCATTGTTCGTCCATTCAAAGACGGAGAGAAAATAGTTGGTATAATTGGAGCCCCTCCACCGCATGTACTTTCAGCCGAGCAGAGGACGAAGATCGTCACCAAAGATGACATGTATATCGATATCGGATGTTCCTCGAAGAAGGAAGTCGAAGAGCTTGGTATCCGGGTTGGAGACCCCGCTGTGCCGAGGTCCCTCTTTAGAACCATTCATCGGAAGCGGAAGGAAAAGGATGAAGATGACAAGAATGCTGAAGAGAAAACTGTTGATGTTCACCTGGCAATTGCAAAAGCATTTGATGATCGAATCGGAGTCTTCATAGTTGTAGAAGCTCTCCGTCGTCTATCTGAAAGAAACATTAAACATCCAAACATAGTCTATGCAGTATCAACTGTTCAAGAGGAGATAGGCCTGCGAGGTGCTCGTACGGCGGCACAAATGCTTGAACCAGATATTGGATTTGCTCTTGATGTTGACATTTCCGGAGACTCCCCCGGTTCTAAGGGACTCGTGCAGAAAATGGGCCACGGTGTGACCATTTCTGCAGGTGATGGTTCAATGATACCAAATCCGAAATTACGGAGATTTGTGATTGAAGTTGCTGAAGAGATGAAAATCAAGCATCAACCTGCCTTTCTCAAATCAGGTGGCACCGATGCGGGAGCAATACATCTCTCTGGCATGGGCGCTCCTTCTCTCTTCTTAGGAATTGCGACACGCTACATTCACTCACACCACGCAATGCTTGACCTGGGAGATGTAGAAGCTGCTGTAGAGCTTCTAGTGGAACTAATTAAGCGACTTGATCAAAAGACCATCGAGAGCTTTTCCACGCTATAGAACCAAATCAAGGACATCAACCAGTCGAAAGACGGGCTGATGTTCTTTCTGGTTTTCTTTATCGCTCTCGTTTTCCTTCAATAAACTCATCAACGCGTTTTTGGGCTTCAAAATCATCGATTTGATAGCGAGGATGCTTGAAGCTATATGAACTGATACTCGAGAGTTCTCCACCAATTCCACGATCGAGTGCAATCTTCACAGCTCGAGCAACATCAATGATAACGCCCCCGCTGTTTGGCGAGTCTTGCACCGAGAGTTTCAGGTCGAGGTCGATTGGGAGGTCCCCAAATGCCTTCGATCTCATGGTGATATAGCAGACCTTGTTATCCCCGAGGAATGGAACATAGTCACTCGGACCAATCTTGGTTGGCAACTCATAATCCACGCAGCTTGTCACGGCCTCAGTCTTGCTGATTCGCTTTGACTTCAACCGGTTTTCTACTTGCATATTTTCAAAGTCGGTATTTCCACCAATGTTAAGCTGATAGGTGCTTTTCAGAATAAGCCCTCTTTTGTCAAACAACTGTGCAAGAACGCGGTGAAGGATTGTTGCACCCAGTTGGCTCTTAATATCATCGCCGGCTGCTGGAATTCCTTTCTTTTCGAATGCCTTGGCATATTCTGAGTTAGGATCAGATACAATGAACTCGGGTATCGCATTGATGAAACCTATTTCAGCATCCAATGCCGCTTGAGCATAGATCCTGGAACCTTCAGCGCTTCCTACAGGCAAATAGGAAACAAGCATATCCGCCTTTGCTTTTCGTAGTTCCTCTGCAACATCGACGGGTTCAATCTCATTTTCATCATATGTAAAGAATGACTCTTTCATATGAGGAGCCACACCATCAGAAATAGGTCCTGGAAGTACTTTTACTCCAATCTTTGGCACATCAGGGGCGAAAACGGCACAGCAGTTTGGCTCTGCCCACATTGCATCTGCAATATCTAATCCAATCTTCTTTCGATTAACTTCGAACGCGGCAACGAATTTTAAATCCTTTGGGAAATAGCCTCCAAAGTCTACATGCATGAGCCCTGGCACTTCATCATCTGACTTAGCATTCCTATAATAATGGGTGCCTTGAATAAGAGCTGATGCACAGTTTCCGAGACCTGCAATTGCGATTCTGACGTCACCCATGGTATCACCTTAGTCACTATTATATGACCAGAGAATACTTTAATTCTTTTAAAACCTTCGCGGTACGGTCCTATGCTTGCTCTTGGTCCTGATCACTGGCGCCATGCTCTATATCTATAGTATAGATGCTGAATAGAAGCTTCTTCGCCAATCCCACTGTTTTTGGACCTATTCCAGGGATATCGCCCCACTCATCTACATGAGATATGGCTTCCATAGGGGTCTTGTACTTCGCTAGAATACTCCGAGCTCGAACAACATTAACGCCTGGAAATCCTGCCATGAAGAATTCCTGCTCATCATTCTGTGTATCCAGTCCCTTTCGAGTTCGTATTACTGGTAGCCTTTGCCCTGAACGGTCCTTCAACTTACCCTCACCAGTAATTACTCCATAAAGTAGTCCTGCAGAATGCAATGCATTGAATCCTTCAATAATCTCAATGCCTCTCTCTCTAATACTATCAATTAATGCATCAAGTGACGAGGGATGTATGAAGCTAACACGTTCCATAGTCACAAAGAATGGCCTGTTCTTTGTCTTTTTGGTGCTGAACGGCACATAGACGCATCCTTTCATCGGGTCTCTGCGAATCGCCAGTATGTTTTCTATCAACACGTACGGTCTATCATACTCAAGTAATGCATCCAGCTGCTTAGTTAGTCTTGGAACTCCAGAACTACTACCCTTCAGAGTGTTCACTAGATCACTGACTGTTTTTCTCTCAATGGCAATTCCATCTGGACCAAGCACATCGCCAATTGGTATCTTTTGGACAACGTATTGAATGCCATCTTTGTCAAGCATGCTCATCAGGTGTTTTATTGAATTGATGCCTTTTCCACCTGTTTCATGAACATCTATTACAACTTCTGGCACATTTCCAAAGAGATCGGTTTGCATCCCTATTCCTCATCAAAGAGTGTTAGGACTGCTGCCATTGAGACTTCTCTCGCTAGTTTTTCATCATTTGCTGAGCCAATCACAACAACATCGTTATCCTTCACACGTAGGCTCTCTAGTATTAAAAGGGCCTCTGCCTCATATTCAAAAAGTATATTGAAATCATCGGGAGGCATTAGAAGCATTCCATCCTTTTGAACAAGCGTTGTTGCCCCAGCCTGTCCATATCCTCCCCCTTGAATTATGGCCTCGTCTCGTTGTCTAATACCATCTTTAACAGCTGTTGCTTTATCTTTTACCAGATTTGCATAAGCACTGTTATGAATTACAAGAGAACCAAGACTGAGGGCCAGGCCAATCGGCACATCGTTGGTTATCCTGTCAAAGAGATTTCTACCTTTTGATGTAAGTTTCTGACCTTGCTTGCCTTCCGCCGTTATATAGCCTGCTTCTGTTAGCCTTTTCAACAGTGTACGTGCGCTTCCTTCTCCGACAGACATCTGTTCGCAAAGCTCGTATCTCCCCAATGGCTGTTCCCTGCCTATCATGATTAATGCAACAACTACATGATGTGGTCTGAAAGTGGGGGAAACTCGACCATCTGCAGGTTGAGCAATTTGTATTATTTCCTGCAACCAAGACAAAGTATCACAAGCTCCATATTGCATTCACAAGCAATCACTTTTATTCTTCTCCCTCTAGCGTGAGAGATTTGTTTTCCACCTCTGCCAGAGCCAGATTGAATTGTTCACTAATCACTCTATGCAGGCGAGGTACAACTGATGCAAACAGTATTGCATTTGAAACAACATGCACAATCATGAATGGAAGTCCTGCTACTAATGCAATAAGAAAAGGAACACTGAAAGTGAGAGAATACCCAATATTTGTAACAAAATCAAAGATGGCTGTAACTACAAGACCTATGCATCCAATCTCAATAGGTGAGAATAATTCTTTGTATACAGATTTCCTTGGTTGACCTACAATCGAACCAGCTATTACAACATAGATCCAACCAATGACCTGTGAGAGCCATATTGAGGGTATGAAGCCGCCCCATGGATTGAGGGTACCAAATACAATTGAAGTGATTAATGTGCTCCAGAAGGCCATCTGGAGCCCAAAGATATAGGCTGTCAGAAAGAGGACGATTGTTCCGAACTCCACATTGGGAATAAAGACTACGCTATAATTGCCAACAATAGCCAGCGCGGTCATTGTTGCCGTTATTGCAACCCATCTTGTGCTTCCGGTTGTCAATCGGCCTCGATCTTCAGCCATCACGTCTACCCTCGGTCTTTCCGCCTTTTCCTCAATAATGAAACTCCAACAATAATGATGATACCTATACCCGCTGAACCAAGTGCTATTGGCACCAATCCTGACGGGGCTGAAATGGAAACAAACTCTAGCACCAAGGAATATGGCACACCGAATGAATAGGATGTATTTGCCTGCATGAGAATGCCCGTTGCAGTATCATACGCCAGGAAGGTTTTTTGGGGTTCTCCAAATCCAGTCGGATCTTGCGTATAATTGAAGGCTACCCAGTTGGACATTCTCCCATTGATTTCTAGGTTCAGATAATATATTTCCATGGTCCCATTCAAATAGTTGCCATACACTCTTTGAGCCGATTCCTCGGCTATAGTCGTAAGTTCATCGATGTCCTCTGCGCTGTTTTTGACCACAAAACCGGGAAGGAATGGGGTGAATCCAGCCACGCCTAGCACGAGGTCATTCGCGATGTCTGTATCATTTGCCGCCCATGAATGATTGCCTAGTGTGATTTGCCCTACAACGTCATCACCAATCGAGGTGACTGTGAAGAGCATTTCACTGTCGGCAGATGCAATCCACTTTCCTGTTCCAGACCAATATAGCGAGAACGGAACCTCTGATGATTCGATAACTCTCCAAGAGATTGTCACGTTACCAAGAGGCCCTGGGGCAATTGCACTGCTATATCCATTCGAACCCGCCACTGGCAAGGAAATAATCAGCGAAAGCAGAAGAGGTACTAAGAATATTGCTCTTTTCATAATCGATTCATTCTCCTCATGGTTGTTAGGTAGAGTATTCCCAAGAAGGAAGGTCCAATAATGAGCAGAGAGAGAATACCTATGATGGCAGTGGGATCATTGTAGGACGTTGTAGGCGGAGTGAAACTGGACGAAGTCCTTCTCCATACTATGTGATCACCATTTTCAACTGACATTAGGTTGGCCGCAACTGGCGCAAATTGGTCATTTATCCAATATTGCCAATAGAGACCTAGCTCATCATCATTCTGCACACCCTCAATCGATACAACATATGCATAGATTCCATACCATTCAACGGTTATATCCATTTGAGACTGTGTCACATTAAGGACGTTGGTTCCTTCAAGGTTTGAGAAGTGACTGATTGTGCCATTTCCAAAATCAACTTCGAGTTCAATGCCCGTTGCCATTGAAGTCATAAATGACTCATTAACCACTGGGTATTGCACAACAGATGCATTTGCTATAATCAGCATAAGAGTAAGCAGTTTTGCAGCAAGCACAATCATTCAGCTCATCGTAGGATAGGTTATCCTACGAAATGATTTGGATTATAACTCTTACTAATAGGATAATTGTATCCAGTAAGAAGGTGCTTCCAGGAATAGAGGTATTTGTGAATCGACTGGACACAAGAACTCTGCAAGGGGACCTTAGACCCAAAATGGGTACTATTGAACGAACGAATGCAGATTGCGCTAATGACGCAAATCGCAATCGCAGTCTTTCAAACATGGGAAGTGTCCAGTCGATTTTTCACTGATGAATCGAAGTGATTCAACCATAATCTTGCGATTATTCCCCGTTCATCAGTCCCCTGACGCAATCTGATACTGGAATCTTCCCTATATTTAGTTTTGCTGATTATTCACCGAAGCATCTAAAACTGACTAATAGGAAAACGCATCGTGCAGTAGTCAGGAGATACATCTATTTGAGCGAAATTGTTCCGCGAAAATACCCGGGATACCTGTTCGTGCTGGAAGGCATTGATGGGGCCGGTAAAACAACGATATGTGACAGGGTAGTTTCGTATCTTCTACAGGAACGACTTGATGTAATTCGGCTCCGAGAACCTACCAATGAGAGTCCTTGGGGTCAAGAGATTCGGATTCGCTCGCCAAAAGGAGAATTGACTAGTTATGAAGAACTGGACCTATTCATACGCGACCGTGATTGGCATGTTAAGAACAGAATAATGCCGTCTCTCAAGGCTGGAAGGATTGTCTTGATGGATCGCTACTTCTTCGCAACTGGTGCATATCAATCCACAAGCACTGGAATTCACTGGAGTGAGATTCTTAGACGGAACCGTGAAGAGATTCACGCGCCTGAGCCTGATATTATTTTCATACTCGACATACCTGCAGAAATTGGCCTTGCAAGAGTTATGAATGATCGAGGTGAGCCCAATCTTCAATTCGAGCGATTGGAACGGTTGGTAAGGGTGCGTGAGGCGTATTTGGAAATGGTTGAGAATGATTCAGGAAGATATATTGTGGTAGATGCAACAAAACCCATTGAGAATGTTGAAGCTGAGATTGTGAAGGCAATCTTGGAGTCCATTCTATAGATTTCTCTACAAAAAGCGAAAATAATGCCTAATTGCGATTAATAATGGAGATTTCCGGAAATGCGAATTATCTAGTGACAAGCTTTTTTAGTGACACACTCAGCATCGTTACAGAGATTATCTCCTACAAAAACACACAATGGGACCGGGAGAATTGAAAAATGCCTGTCGCAATGCTGTTAATCGACTGGGATTCGAAGATTGGTGCTGTTCTCAAAGCAAAAGTTCCAGGGGACTTTGCTGATTACTATCGTGAGGATCTGAATACTGAAATTATGCGTATCTTTACTTCACATGCTATGGGTGATGCGACTGCGGGTTTCTCGTCGTTGAGCGTTCGCATCGGAGGCGAGGAATACAACGTTGCCTCATACTATACTGGAATCGTCAGGGAAGAAGAGCAGTATTGCATATCGCTCTTGCTAACCCCGTCAGAAGATGCAAAGACATACGAGGCAGCGATTACTTCAGTAGTGTCTCCAATTACCACTGCAGTCGTTTCAATGACTGATGCTGAACTGCAAGCTGAATTAGATAATACCTACAGACGAATTATACGCTTGGCGGGCATGACCGATGAGTCGCGGCTGGCCCGACTCTTTGCTGATGAAGTATACCGGGCTGTCTTTCCAAAGCTTTGGAAGGGAGGTATTACGAAAGAAGACCTTGAAGAATGGCTGAAGATGGTTACGGGTCTGCCCAGTGTAAGCGTTGATTCAATTGTTGCGCCATTTGAGGAGCTTGGTATTGTCAAAACCGAGTGGGTTGATGAGATCGGAAGAACCTGCGTCTTCATGATCAAGGATATGGAGGTATTTAGGGCCCCACCTCTGGTTTCCATGGAATCAGCATCCTCTGTCCTTGATCCAGAGCTTGCTGCTGAGTACAAAAGCGAGGTTTTGGAATTTCTTACCGAATGGCAGAAGACTCCAGAGGATACTGTTGCCATCGCAGAAATACTTGCTGATCCTGATGCGTACGATACACTCAGCGTACTGCGACGTCAACCAACCAATATCTCTGAACTTGAAGCCACACTAGGAATTCCCCCCAAAGAGCTCAAACAAGCGATACAATTGTTGAAGAAATATAGGGTGGTTGCCGAGAAGAGAAGAAAGGGCGCCTCGGGCGAGTATGACAAGTGGCTATTCCTACTGAATGATATTCGTGTTAGGCTGTTCTTCCCAGAATACTTCCTGAACACACTTGTGACAGATTTAGAAAAAACTCCTGATGACTCGCGCCTGATGGAAATGGTTCATCAACATCTGCGTCTGCTAAGGGATAACTTTCCAAGATAGACACGCACACCCTATCAGGGAATCAATTAGTCTTCTTCATCCTTGAAGGTATCATTTGCATGAATATCTTTAACTCTCTTTGGTTCAATGAAGATATGGCATGAATACGAGAACTAGGTTTCTATTTCTTGGATGTGTCATTTTTATTCTACTTGGATTACTACTTGTGGCACTTCCCCGAGAACGGTTGCTCTCTAATGAGGAATACACACCTCTACAGGCATATCCCACATACTACTATACGAGTTTCACAGTGGAGAATGCCGATTCAAACGCAGTGATTCGTATTAATCTCGACGTAGAGCGCGGCGGGAATTTCTCTCAATATTCAACCATGTGGATTCTCTATCAGCTCACACAATTTCAGTTTGAGGAAAGCTTCAACATAACTGAAGTTTACAACATAATGCACAGTGGAGACTGGAGCGAAAACTGGACAGTCCACTATTTCTGGTTAGGCGGGATTCTCGGCGACTATATACTGCCCTCTGGAGAGCCTATTCCTCCTAGTGCCTATGTCTTTGTATTTTGGATTGAGCCCGAAGACCCAATAATGGGTTGGTCTGCCACCCTCACAATATCTCTGCAGACAAGTATACTCACATCGTCTCCTTTGATACCCACATCCTCTCCTTTGAAATGGCTCTTCAGGTCAGGTCTTTGATGTTCATTTGAGAGTCCATTCTGGCTAACTATTTATCTTATCTTGGGAGCTGGAATTATTTGGCAGAAGGTGATACAAGTGAGAATATAACACTCCCTTTTACCGCTTGACGTATTATGGGATGTCCTTTCGTATTTTGGAACACTAGGAAGGTTCATATGTGCAAGTTTCACCCTGCAGAATGTATCACTCAGGTGATACACCTTCGAAGCCAACAGTGTTGAGCCTCGGATCCCCCGTCATAGGAACTCGCATTCGCAACACACGGTTACGGTCCCTAATTGAGTTTCTAACGCATTGGTCCCTTCTGAGCTGTAAAAGCTCGGAACTTGCGCATAACTGATTTCTTCCGGGCGCTCAGTGCTGAAGGCATCCACGGATGCGGGACTTCGGTCCCGTTTCCAATCGAAGTCCACTCTTCTGTGTATACTACCTGCGATAAATTAGGCATTATAGACAAGATTATCTCATAAGCAGAGGGATAGAATTTTGATAACGACTGTAGCCGCAGCCATGCCGACTATTTCCAATGGTGATATGTTGTGATCCACAATACATTCCTCATTCGAGCTTCGACCAACGAGATTCTAGCAAGCACACAATACTGGCCTGTTGAAGTCGACAAAGCAGCTCTGAATGAATTCATTGCAACTCGAGAAGAACTTCGTAAAGAGGATTCAACACTGGCAAACTTTCCATTGATTATTGGAGACGACAAATTTCAGGGTCGGGACTTGGCTACAGATGTGGTTCTTATTTTTGTGACTGATAAGGGGGAGGACGAATCTGCAATTGGAGATCGACTAGATTCTGCAGTATCCTCTTTAAGAAAGCGACTTGCAAAGAAAAGCCTACCAGAAGTATTGGATACTTTCGGGTCTATCATCGAGCCTTCCATCATTACTCGTTTGAAGATTGCCCTGGTTGGAGAAGGTGGTGTCGGAAAAACTACAACCCTTCACCTCCTCATGGGGGACACACCCCCACTTCAATACGTACCAACAATCGCACTTAACCTTGAAACGGTTGAGAACATCCGTTTTGGAAACTATTCACTTGTGCTTTGGGATTTTGCTGGCCAGGAACGGTTCAGAAATCTCTGGAAATTCTACTTCCATGGAGCAGACGTCATCTTCCTAGTATGTGATTCATCCCTGCGGAACGTCATTATTAGCAAAGATATTTACAAACTCATTAAGCGCGATGCACCTAAGGTGCCTGTATTTGCTCTTGCGAATAAACAAGATAAGCCCAATGCGATGAGATCTGAGGTTGTACAGAAGATATTGGGCATTCCCACATACCCCATGGTAGCAATCGACAAAAGTCGTCGAGATGAGATGCTGCGGATACTAATGACCGCTGCTGCACAGTTTGTTGGTGTCGTTCTTCCTGACTTACCAGCATCTGAACTTCTGCGATTTACTGATGAAGCAACAGCAGGTGCAATAGAGACTGAGCAGCTAAGCTCAATGAAGGAGATTGAAGAAGAAGAACAAGAAGCTGATGTTGAGGAAGTTTTCGTCGATGAGGAGGGTCATATTCTAACTGCAGAAGAGATGGAAGGAGAATTTGACTACGAAATTGTTGAAGAAGTCATTGAAGTCGATGAAGAGGCAAATGAAATTGAAGCGGATGAATTAGAGGTGGCCTCGTCAGAGGAGATGCTCGATGCTCCGGTCGAAATGACTGATGAAGTTTCAGAGGCTGCAATTCCTGAATCCGAAGAAGAACCCACTATGCCAAAAGCTATGCTTGAACAAGAGATAGCTACTGAAGCCACAAAAGATGAGGCTGAGATGCCTGTTGAGCCCGAAGACACGAGGATTTCGGACTCTGAACCAATCACTGAATTTGCACCTCCTACCGAAGAGGATATAGCTGATATTGAAGTTGATTTGACTGCTGAGGAGGAACCCACTTCCAAGCTGGAGGAGCCAGCCGAAACCTCCACTGAACATTGGGTTGAGGATATTGAAGAAGAAGTACATTCTGATGTTGATGAAGACATCACAGTACAAGAATCACCAACTCCTGAGCCCAGCCTTGAAACATCTCCAGAGGCTTCAAAATTAACTGAGGCATGGGAGCTTGCTACAGTGTCAACTGATGATAGAGATGAATCAGCTGTTTCTATTGAAATGACAGAGGATATGTCGGAAGAAGCAATAGGAGAACATCCTGTCGAATCCGATGATTCGCGCAGAATGGCCAAGGATTTAATCTCAGAAGCGCTTGATGCAGATGATATTATCGCGGCTGAAATTGAGAGAGTTTCGGAAGATGAATTGCATATAGCTCTTGAGGCGTTTTCAAGTGATGAAACAGTTTCAAAAGATGAAGAAGAGAACGAAGTTTCAACCGAACAGATTGCCCAGGAGGCTTTGAAAGAACTTGAAGACATCTTGGGTCCTGTGGACGAGCAAACGTCTTTGGATGAAAAAGCAGACACAGATGATGTAGAAGAGGACCTCGATGCCCTAGACACATTGTTTGCGATGATGTTTGGGGATGATGACAAGTAAAAACCATTGGAATAATCCAGAATTAGTTGCCAGTGCGGAAGACTGATTTGCCAGTTCGACCCCTTTTGAAAGCGGGTTTTTCAGTATATGAAGCTCAATGAAGTTGAAATTGGCAAGAATGTTCCCGAGCTTATCGTTCGGATTGTGTCAATAGCTCCTGCTAGGATTGTACCAACTAAGAGTGGCAGAAAAACACAATTGACTGAAGTTCTGGTAGCTGATGAAACCGGTACAGCCATTTTGTCCCTCTGGGGATTCAGAGAAGGACAGGGCCTATCTGCAGGAAAAATAATCAAAATAAAAGATGGATGGGCAAAGGAGTGGCAGGGAAAGATGCAGCTCACCCTTGGACGCGCCGGAACAATGGAAGAGCTCCCCGATGATGGCTCCATGCCTCAAACAAAGGATCTTCTTACTGAAACCGACAGTTACCGCGGTGACACCATATAGTTCTCGGCAAGGTGACTGTATGACATTTGCGTATCTCTCAGGGCCGATTATCCATGCCAATCTCCGGAAGGATGAGTTCTATCAGGCAATTGTCAATTATTTAGAATCCAGAGGTATCAGGGTTTTCGCCCCACAGTTTTTGAAGTCCGATGATCCTGCTGAAATCTATACTCGTGATGTGCAACAAGTACGGAAGTGCGATTTCTTGATTGGGGAAGTATCGAATCCCTCTTTGGGTGTCGGAATGGAGATTATGCTTGCGATCGAGCTTGGAAAACCTGTGATCCTATTTAGAAATCGGAGTTCTGAGAATCTCTCTCGAATGGTGCTGGGTGCAGATGGGAAGGTATTGTTTGAATATTCATCGATTGACGAAGTGATTGAGAACCTTGAAGGAATTAATCTAACTGCTTTGACGATTTCCACATGCCCCCTATGCCCCTCAAAAGTTGGAGAGCTTACCAATAACCGGGTTCGCTGCATCAGTTGCAGTGCATACAGCTCCTATGGAGGATAGCACTTGGAGCGAGTTCCTGAGAAGGTGGAATCGAGCCGGTCTCAAGTAATTCTTCTCCTTCTACTTTCTGTTTCCATGGTATCATCTGCTAGCATTCTGATAAGGTTCAGTCAGTCTGACCCATTGGTAATCGTGTTTTGGAGAACTCTCTATGGAGCCATTGTCATGGCTTCTCTTGGTGTGGTTCGAAAGGATGGACATGCGCTTAAGGGTCCAATAATGAAGAGGAACTGGCCATGGATTATTGCTGTTGGTGTGGTCCTTGCCTTTCATTTCTCAACTTGGTTCAGTTCTTTGTTCATGACAACAGTAGCTGCCAGTGTCGTGCTAGTAAATACATCACCGATTTTCACTGCAATTCTATCAACTGTGTTTCTTGGAGAAGCACTACGACGGCGCTCGTGGCTGGGAGTGTTGGTTGCGGTTTCCGGAGCTATCGTTTTGGCATGGAGCGATTTTGAATCCGCGGGAACAGGAGCTGTCATGGGTGACATGTTGGCTTTGATAAGCGGATTTCTTCTGGCAGTCTATTTCATCGGAGGAAGGCGATATGCTAAAGGTCTCCCCATTTCTATCTATACCTCTGTTGTTTACCTAACGGCTGCGTTGGTGACATTGGCTCAGTGTTTGATTTTGGGAATTGATGTCATTGTTCTTGAACCTACAGAGATACTCATATTCATCGCCCTAGCCATATTTCCAACCGCCTTGGGACATTCTGTAAACAATTACCTTCTTACCCTTGTTCCTGCCTATGTTGTTTCATCCGCGGTTCTTGGAGAGCCAATAGGAGCTACGATTCTTGCTGTGATATTTCTTGGTGAGATTCCCAGCCCGTTCACTCTTATTGGGTTTGCAGTCATTTTAATTGGAATCTCTCTTGTTTTGGCAGATATTGCCGCCGCGCAACGTAAACGAGATACATTAACCCTTAATGACACCGAGGGGTCGTAGTCGCACGGCTTTTGTGGCAATGCCGAGTTCATCCGATACGCGTACGACCTCATCAACATCCTTGTATGCTCCGGGGGCTTCCTCTGCAATTACAAGCCCTGAAGTAGCCTTAACCAGAATTCCCTCTCCTGCAAGAGCGGACTGCACTTCCTTTCCAAAGTAAACCTTCTTTGCCTTAGATCTGCTCATGAAACGTCCTGCTCCATGCGCTGTGGAGCCAAATGAGAGGCTCATTGATTTTTGATTGCCTATCAAGATGTATGATGCGGTTCCCATCGTACCCGGGATAATAACTGGCTGGCCGACGTTTTTGTATTCAGCCGGTGTTTCAGGGTGCCCAGCAGGAAATGCTCTTGTAGCTCCCTTCCGGTGAACAACAACCTTTCTTCTTTTGCCTTCAATATCATGCTCTTCGACTTTTCCCATGTTGTGGGCAACATCGTAAATTAGATGCATATCCAAATCCTCTGGAGAGCCACCTATAACTTTGGAAAATGCCTCCCTGGTCCAATGCATCATTGATTGTCTGTTCGCAAATGCGTAATTCGCCGCAGCACTCATCGCCCCAAGATATGCCTGACCTTCTGGAGATGTTGTAGGGGCACTACACAATTCTCTATCGGGGAGATCGAGATTGTATTTTCTCATTGCACTTGTCATGATCTTGATATAATCCCCACAGACTTGATGTCCGAGCCCACGAGACCCGCTGTGAATCATGACCATTACCTGTCCTTCTCTTGTTATGCCCATTGCTTTTGCAGCTTCATTATCGTAGATTTGATCCACTATCTGTATCTCTAGGAAATGATTTCCTGAGCCCAGCGTTCCAACCTGCGAGAAGCCTCTTTTCTTTGCCTCTGTAGAAACCTTGCTTGGATCTGCAAGTTCGATTCGGCCATTTGCCTCTTGATGGTCTAGGTCTTCCTCCCATCCATAGCCATTTTCAACTGCCCACTTTGCTCCTCCTTCCAAGACCTCATCTACACCACGACTGCCTGAGAAACTAATTTTGCCTTGCTTTCCTACACCAGTTGGAACAGTATCCCAGAGCTGGTTGATTAGATCCTTCATCTTATCCTTGACGTCGGTATAATCGAGATTAGTGCGAACGGCGCGGACACCACAGTTGATATCATATCCTACGCCTCCAGGAGAAATCACACCAGATTCATAGTCAGTTGCAGCCACGCCTCCAATTGGAAATCCATAACCCTGATGTCCGTCTGGTAGAACAATGCTGTGAGTATATATCCCCGGAAGACTTGCAGTATTAGCGGCCTGCTCGAATGTTTTGTCTTGTCGCATCTTTTCTACAAGATTCTCGGATGCGTAGATTCTTGCAGGGACTTTCATCCAAGGGTGAGTCCCTTTTGGAATTTCAAAAATATTGTCAGCAATCTTGCGAATCTGCATTCTTATACACCTTCAATGGGCAGCATTTAGGCAATCCACCTAGATGTGCTATAAGCGTTGTGAAGTGTCATTTTACGTGAGTGTTAAATAGCACCTGTTAGCTCTACGTGTCTGGGGTTATTCAACCTACAGCAAAAGGAGGTCTGATGCAATAAGTGACCAATGTGCGTCTTACTGCAATGGTTGATACTCACGGCTGAAGTTGCAAGGTCAAACAGGCTGATTTGACACGGCTACTACAGAAGGCGGGATTGCTTCCTGAAAACGCACAATGCTATGACCTTGTGGGAGAGGATGCTGTTGTTCGTGTCTTGAATGCAAACACAGCAATTGTTGAGAATGTGGACGTCTTTACGCCTATCCACGACGACCCCTTTGTTCAAGGAGAGATTGTGGCGTGCAATGCAACAAATGATGTCTTTGCAATGGGTGTTACAGATGTTGTTTCTCTTCAGGCATTTCTTGCATATCCTCCTGATCTACCAGAGGCAATACCTGTTGGTGTGTTGCGAGGCATGAGTGAATTCATGAAGCGCCTTGGTGCAATGCTGACTGGAGGACAAACAATCAAGAATCCAGTTCCTGTCTTTGGCGGAATCTGTATGGGCGTGATCCATCCAAGTAAGGTAGTCTATTCGCGAGGTGCCAAGGATGGTGATGCTGTTTTGCTGACAAAACCTCTCGGCATCCAGCCTGCAATGAGGTCGTATCGTGATCTCCAGGATGAGAAACGAAACGTGCTTCTTCAGTCATTCGAGGAAGCCTCGCTCAAACATATCCAGGACATCGCTGTCAGGATAATGACTAAAAGCAATCTGGAAGTGGCTCAAGCCATGCAGGAGGTGTCCGTTCATGCGGCCACTGATGTCACAGGGTTTGGCATTCTTGGGCATGCTGGAAATGTTGCTTCGCTCAGCTGTCTTGATGTCATAATTGATTCAGTGCCTGTGATCCGAGGAACTCTCCGCCTTTCGGAATTCTTTGGTCATAAGTTGGCTCTCGGAGCTGGAGCCGAAACGGCTGGAGGGATGCTTGTCTTCCTTGAATCCAATAAGTCACATGAATTCATTGAATTCCTCCGTGAAAGAGGGCTTCCCTGTTGGCCTATTGGGTATGTGAAAAAAGCCGTGGGAGAACCTTCTGCCGCTTTTGCAGAAGATATTCAGTTCATTGAGACCGAGTTCCCATGAAGATGTTCGTAAACCGTATGAGGGTCGATGTCTGAGGATTGCCGTCGCAAGCGGCTGGTCTCGTTCTTCTACTTCTCGTCTAGCCGGCGATTCAGTTTCTCAAACAAGTCACTTATCCCCTCTAGTGACTTAACATCAAATTCAGAATCGATGAATTCCGAAGTTCCGGAATCTCCTCAGGTTTTGTGTCATTGAATAACCAGAATTCCTCATACTCCACCTGTTTGGGATCACCCATCAATCGATTAACTCCAATGTGATATTCAGATAATAATACGCTAATTGTCGATATTATGATTCCTATTCATATCGTCAGATGACCTACTGTTTCTCCAGATACGTTATTACAATAATTCGAAGATATATAACAAAGGGGGTAGAGTACGGCAAACCATTTAACGACACATAGATACCACAAGTTTAGTGCTTTGACAGCACAGGACGTGCTAGTCAATCAAAGTGGTGTAAACCACGAAAATAAGGAAAACTCCTGAGAGGCTATGGTTCGCATGAAGATTGTTGTGACAGGTCCTTATGAGTCTGGAAAAAGTCTGTTGATTCATCACTTAACAAATGGTGCATGTATCAATGTAGAGAGACGTGGAACTACAATAGCAATGGATCATGGGCTTACAAACATCGACGGAATGAACGTGTTTCTCTTTGGTACGCCTGGTCTGCTGCGATTCAGGACAATGCGCAAGATTCTAAGTTCTGGTGCGGATGGTATTGTTTTTGTTGTAGACTCGAAAGATCCGGAGTCTGATGCTCGGGCAAAATTATTCTTCCGTGAAATCGCATTCTTTCTTCCAGGAGTTCCCTGTGTTGTTGCTGCAAATAAACAGGATCTTCCCGAAGCTAGACCTGTTGATCAATTAAGAGATAGTTTGCGTTTTCTCGCCGGCCTTCCGGTGATTCCAGTATCTGCAAAGACTGGGAAAAATGTCGATAGCATGTTGCGAACATTGCTTTATCTGTCAATGATGCAATGGAGCTCGGTCTTCGGGAAATTTGCGGAATACAGCGGAGCATCAGATGGTCTTTCAAAACTTATGGAAGACCTGAAGGTTCAGAGAGACCAGGCTGTGGGTTATCTTCGTCGTTTTGAACTCAGAAAACTGTTGACTGTTCAAATTGGCGACGAAGTCTTTAATATCAACGATTCAGTTCGTCCACTTCTTGAGAATCCTGTACTTGTTATGCGCCGCTAGTACAAGCAGAAAGAAACAAAAGCACTACAATTCCTTCCCTTTTGTGCCAATAGAGGTGTGAGCCTTGAGTGATGATGAAACCTCAATTGAAGATATGGATCCTGCTGAGCTATTAGAACAGGCGGAAGCTGCAGAACAATCTGGCGAAAAGGAAGTTGCTGCAAAGATATACAACGCAGCTGGTAACATCTACATGTCTGTAGCTGAATACGAAGAGGCTCATCCATGTTTTGAGAAGTCTTTAGGTCTGTATAAGGAGCTGAAAGATGAAACCGGCGTTAGCGATACAATGTATAACCTAGGTGTAGCTCAGATTAACCTAGAAAAATGGGACGAAGCAGTTGCTACATGTACTACTGCTGTAGACTTGTTTAGAAAGATGAATAATGCTGATGGAGAAGCGGATGCAGTCTATGGTCTAGCTCTCGCAACTTTAGGCCAGGGCGGATTCGATCAGGCACTTGAGCTTTTCAAAGAAGCCCAAAAGGCATACAAAAAGGCTGAGAATGAGCAAGGCGTTGCTAGCACTATTATGGACATGGGAAGTGCATACGCCGATCACGAAGATTGGGAGAATGCTGAAAAGACCTTCAGAAAGGCCCTTGCAGTCTACCAAGAGATTGATGATAAGGCAGGGATTGCGGATGCCCTATCACTTCTTGGCGATATTGCTGAAATGAAGAATAATCAAAAGAAGGCAGCGGAGCATTTTGTTGATGCAGCTCAATGCTACCTCGAGGCTGAAATCTATGATATTGCCAGAGAGGTATTGGACCGGGCAGAGCAAAAGATGTGGGACATTCCCAAGGCAACCAGAAGGCGACTCAGGCGTGTCATAGATGATGTGAGAGATGCGCTACCGGAAGAAGTCGAATCTGATGACGATGATGAAGATATAGATGAGGATTTGCTTGAATTCACAGATTTCGACGAGTAATCAGAGCATACTATTGGCATGCGGGAAAACCCTATTTGGAAATCTTATCTTCCTGAGGATTAGTTGATATAGGAGTGTCCATGCTTGAATGAGAAACGCGCGCCTGCAATTTCCCTCGTCACTGTGTTTATGCTAGTCTTATCTTTCTTTTTTCCCCTTGGAATGCAGTTCACTATCTCAAATGTGACTGATTCAGAAATTCAACTTAGAAGTACTCGGCAAATCAGTGATGTTCCTGATGATGCAATACCTCTAAGTCGCGCAGTATTTGTAGGGTATGATCCTGATTCCTATATCGACGACTTTGCCTATATGGCAGCTGTGCCCTCATCAATATTCTACTATGGGGGAAACAAGTATGTATCTCCTCTTCTGTACACAGGAGGCACATCTACAGAACAGTGGCTAATCGAGGACTGGAATGAATATCTTGCCGCTGATGGAGGCGTTTCTCAGGTTTTTTCCATTGGTGATGTTGACAAAGCACAGATTATGATGATACAAGAAACTCTAGGAGCTAGAGTGTACCCTCAAATAACTGGCACATCCGCTGCAGAGCTTGCCGCGAAAATTGCTATCAACGATTGGAAATCCTCTGATACAGTTGTTCTGGCACTCGCAAAAGATGATTTTGCAGAACCTACCATCAGCACAGGGCAGTTCTCCCACACATTTAGCAGCCCTTCTGTGCAACTCCTTGACACTTCAACAACGATAAGTACCACGCTTCCAAAGGAATTCGAGTTCACTCCCCCATCAGGTACTGGATGGATAGAAGGGGCATTGAATTGGACTGGAAGTGAGATATTCACTCATGTCCTGAAAGACCCGCTAGGTCGCTCAGTGGACTATTCTATCTATTCCCAAGTGGTTTTTGAACGGAATCCTGCACTGGGTTATGTCAGCTCGCCTCTCCCTCTGTATTTCTGGTTGCCAATGAGTTTGGCAGGTGACTGGAACGTCACCATGAATCCTCAGAATCAAATAAATCGAGATATTGTCATAAATGTGAATGTGAAGTATCACCCCGGCTTCTCTGAAACTATCTCTGTCCCTCAAGGAGCGAAATGGCTTAATGTAACAGCAACCTGGGATAATGCAGGTACGAATGTACACATGGCTTTGATTGATCCTACAGGCAAAATGGTGATGTGGGCGCCTGCTGAGAGTCTACTTGGCGGCGCAGGCAGCAAATTCATGAACATGCCATATCCAATGACAGGTGATTGGACATTCATTGCATCATGGGTTGATGCTGTTGAGGAGAATAACAATGTTCAGGTCTCTTGGGCAATTGAATCTCTTCCCTCGGATTTGCAGCCATATTTAGAATCTGCGGCAAATGGTGCTGTTTTGGCTTCATTACTAAATGCTCCACTTCTCTATGTCGATTCTGGGTCAATTCCTGATCCAACAAGGTGGGCTATCAATAGGCTTGGAGCATCATCTGCAATTCTAGTAGATCCGACTAGCTTTCATTCATCGTCTCTCATTTCGGAGATTACTGATATCATGCTTCTGAGCAATATTAGCACATATCCTATGCTGGCCGATTGGATCCAATCGCTGTCAGGAGAAATGGATGTAGTTCTGACGGTACCTTTAGGAACTGGTGATGAGCTCTTTGCTCCCTCTGCCTATTCTGCTGCTTTCCATGGTGCTACTATCTTCTCATTATGTGGTGATGACAATACGATTCCAACAAGAGCCGAAGAAACTTGGGCACCATATCTTGTTGGACCTGAAATTGAAATCTTTGTTCGTGAGAGGTATAATACTCGAGCAGAGAATGGGTGGTATGATGAGAGAATACCCAACAAATACTCGATGCTGGAATCATCTGAAAGCGTGAAGGATTTCCTTGAGGCAAGGCATGCCTACAACGCCTCGGCTGAACAGTCTGCAGTAATTGTTTCACCTACTAATTTAATCAAAGTCAGTTTTGATCGTTCTCTTCAAAGTCATTTTGCATCTGGAAGAATCCCTGCAGATAATATTCCAATTGCAGCTGCAATGATAAACAAGGCCGCGCATCATAGGTTTCTGTTTCGGACTGCCGATAATTCTGATGAAGCCCTTCTTAGTCTATATGCATATACCTTGAATGCACCATTTTCAGATAACTTCGGGAATCCATACACAATTAGACAGATTGAGGATACTCTAGCTGCTTTAACTGATGCAGGCTTCACAATTTCGCCTCATATAGGAAGGGATGCAGTCTATCAAACACTTGCATCTCAGGTGGGCTTCTGGTCTTTCAGTACTCATGGTACTCTTACTGAATACCCTACTGACCCTCCGCAGCGTCCTCAGGGCTTGGGAGTATTCTCTCTTCGCGATCAGGATTTGGATTATGGGCAGGAGAGTGATACTGAAAGCGATGCAAATGGCGATAATCTTGTAAATCCTGTCTTGTACTCCCCTGAAAACTCTCATCATATAACTGGGACAACTGAAACTCTTAGAGCAGCTATTGGTAATATTGGGTCTCCTATTGTTGTATTAACTGCCTGTCTTCTAGGTGGGTCAATGATGCCTGTGATGTTGATGGAACATGGCGCAGTAGCTGTGACAGCGGCACCGCGGACTGTATATTTCCGTCCTGCCGGTATTCTTTCCATTCTCTTCACGGAAGCAATTACTGATGGCAACACAACCGGAGATTCACTTGCATACGCCTTGAGGCAAATTTCACAAGATTACACAGACCCACTAAGTGGTGATCCACGGGACTATGCGAATCAACAGATTCTATTTGGAGACCCTGACATATCTCTCTACAATCCAGATACTCATCCAAGAATCCCGTCTGAAGATCCAACAAATATGACTCTGGATGGTCATAGTCCTGGTAACGGTGTTGATTCAATCGCCGGAATTGGCCAATCTGATTATCTTCCTCAATCATTTACCAGTTTGGGAATTGAATACGATTATTATGAATCGAATAACTATTCGGAGTTTCTTATGCTTCTTGATCTTCGAACAACAGTAGTTGTTGAACCTAGTGTCTGGAATTCGTTGCTTCCCACAATATCCCCCACTTCAAATGAACTTGTGAACTATGTGTTCAATGGAGGTACACTGGTTATCGCAGGCATTAACGGCGATGTCAGCTGGCTACCATGGGGTGCTGTATTTGTGTCTGGAGCTTCTTCAGGTGTAGATTATGCGGAACCCCCCTTCTCGCTTGTGTCATTTCCGAACAGCCTTAGCACAGCACTTGACTATACAGGATATCTTTCATCGGTGTCATCGAACCTTACAGTAGTTGCATCGGGTGCCGGGAATATTGTTGCCGCCGCTGGTATCTATGGCTATGGAAGGATTGCCTTACTAACCCTTAATCCTTCAGGCACTGATGCAACTGATTTTATAGAAAATGCAGTGTCTTGGAGCAATCAGCCTGCTCTCATTCTCAGGTCTGCAACCAAAAACCAGGAAATAATCTGGGAGGGTGATCGAGTTATTATTACTCTAAAGATTGCTGACATGACTGGAAGAGGCGTTGAAGGAGCATCTGTATCCGCTTGGATAAACACCACGTCTGTGACAGTTACAGAAGCTGCTGAGGGCGAATACACTATCCTATTGAATGAATCTTGGACATCAGGAAAGGTAGGCATGCTTTCTCTGCGTGTTATGGCAAGTAAAGCTGGATATGACACATGCTCAGTTGAGCTTCTTGATTTCTTCTATATCAGGGCATCTCCATGGCTTGTGATCGGAATAGTAGGAGCAGGTCTCATAGCAGTAGTTGTTGGTTTTCAGTATCGCAAATACAGAAGAGGTGAACCTCTTTTCAGACGAAAAGAACGGCCCAAGTCATTCTATAAACCATCCAAGGACGATTCCAAAATAAAAAAGAAAGAAGAAGAGGAACGCCGTAAACGTCGAGAAAAAGAGGACCAAGAGATTGACCCAAAGGAGTTCTTCGGAGTATAAAGCGTTTTGCGCATTTTGGTTAATTTCCTGAGCCTTTATACAGGAATACTTTATAGACAGGCCGACAAAAGTGGGTGTTGTAAGGGAATCGAGGTTCCAGCCATGTCTAGTCGTGTGGATAGAATCAACTCAGCAATAAGAGATTTTGAAACCGTCCCAGGAGTCGAAGGTGCTGCCTTGGTTTCGCTTGACGGTCTTATGATATCATCTGCTCTGCCCGAGAGTGAGCAGGAGCGAGTTGCTGCTATCAGTGCCGCAATGCTCTCATTGGGTGAAAAGGCAACTGGAGAGCTGGACCGAGGAAATCTCATGGAGATTTATGTTAAGGGCGATAAAGGCTACACTCTCATGACCTCAGTTGGAGACAGTGCATTACTACTTGTTCTAGCAAAAGTAGATGCACAGTTGGGCCTAATCTTCATGGATATGCAACGCATGGCAGAGAGTCTATTGGAGATTCTATAGAGGCATAGGTGTTTCCTGTCATGTAAGTCTTTCAACAATAATATCTACTATACTTCTCGCAATATCTGCTTTCGAAGCAAGCGCAAGTTTTATGCTAAATCCTTCAGCACCAACAACAATTACCTCATTCGTATCTGTCCCGAAAGCAACTCCTTCTCTCTTTGCATCGTTTGCTACAACTAGATTGCATACTCCTGTTTCTATCTTCACTCGTGCTCTTTTCTCAAGTTCTTTATCAGTGACCCCTGATTCAACCTTAAATCCAACAACAAACAGGTTCTTGTGCTTCTTCCTTACCTCGTCTATTATCTTCGGTGTAGGCTTCAGCTTTAGGTCATAGGCTTGATCTGATGGACGTTTTCTATCCTCAACTTCCTCAGGAACATAATCGAGCACAGCAGCAGATGAAACGAATGCTGTGGTATCGTCTTTGATCTCTTGCATCACCGCTTTGAGCATATCCTCAGTGGTTTCAACTCTGATTGTTTTTGCTCCGATAGGTGGGTCCACACAGGTGGGCCCCAGAATCAGTGCGACTTCTCCTCCGCGCATAATCATTTCTTTGGCGATAGCCACACCCATCTTTCCTGTAGATGGATTAGTAATAAACCGGACACGATCTAACCATCCCTTGGTTGGTCCTGCAGTAATCACAAACCGCTTCCCAACAAGATCCTGTTTTCCAAGTCTTCCGATGACATGCTCCACGATAGTTTCTGCATCGGGTATCTTCGCTTTCGCCTCCTCCATTCTGGGGGACACAAAGCTGACTCCCATCCTCTTCAGCCGCTCAATATTTTCCAACACTGCTGGATGGTCGTACATAGACTTGTGCATAGCGGGGACAATAATCAGCGGGATTTTAGCTCCTATTGCAGAAGAGGCGGTTGTTGTAACAGAGGTATCATCAATGCCATTTGCTATCTTGCCAATTGTGTTGGCAGTTGATGGTGCGATTAGCACTAGATCCACTCGGTCTTCATGTTTTCCCGCAAGTGTGATGTGCTCTATCTGACCTGTCAGGTCTGTCACGACTGGATTCCCTGTCGCCCACTCCATCAAATGCGGATGAATGATCTTCTGACTTGCTTTGCTCATGACACAATACACCTCTGCACCATGGCGCATCAATAGACGAGCAATGTTCACACATTCTACAGCCGCAACACTTCCTGTAATGCAGAGTGTAATCTTCCTCTCATGCAAGAGATTGCTCAGGCTCCCTATTATTAGCTTAGAGGTGTGCTTCATCAACAAGTCACCTATATATACAATCAAAATCAATCCCATCTAAATCTATTCTTGAGGGTGGAAATCAAGGCAAAGAATATATGCGCAAGATTGTTTGAGGCGTGCTGCCTGAAGAGGCGCCCCTCTAGTGGAAACCATATTGAGTTTCTCGACATGGGGGTTACCGGAGAACAGAGAGGAGAAACCAACCCAAGATCTGTAGCTCCAACTCCAAAGGAGGAAAGGACCTAAAGTGGATTCAGAGAAGGAGGCACGGTTTGCAGCCTATGAGAAAGTAGTTTCCTCCTTCGGCACTCCAACCCAGTCCCTTTTCGTTACAGATAGTGATAATGAGGTCGACACATTTGTGCGGGACCTGAATGAGTTTCTTGTCTCCACAAATAGGATGGAAGAGAACGGTCGTGATCTTCCCTATCATTTAGTTCGTATTGGCTATGATGGCGATATGCTCGATGATATCTTCAGGCTCGCAATTTCAGAGGAGTCGCACAATCTGAAACCGTCTATATTGGATTCAGCGGCTCTATCGGCAAAGCAATCCATCTTTCACCATCTCTATGATGTGATTAGTAAGGACAAATGGCTTGTATTTCAT
>JBHLQM010000004.1:0-105226 GCA_048884785.1 Candidatus Thorarchaeota archaeon
AGTTCGGTGAAATTGGAGCTCGAACTGGACCCAGCCAACGCATTGAACATCAATATGAATGGTGTGAACCAGAGAATGGGCAGGAATCCCCAGATCAAGACATTCGCCGGGTATCTGAATGCAATTCTCATATTCTTCTTGGCAAACACAATTGCGGCATGCCAATCCATGAGTCGGGGTTGAAAGTTCGCCAGATACTCAGACTCCACCGCTCCGGAATCACTAATGGTGTCCGAAGTCTGCATTAATCTTCAATCCTCCTGCCTGTAAGTTTCAGAAACACATCATCAAGACTTGGCTCTTTTATCTCAAAGTGTTCAACTTTTACTCCCGGCTTTTCATGCAATTGATTTAGAAGCCTATGGACCATTTCGTACCCGTCGTGCGCAGTCACAATCAGTTCTGAGTGCCCATTTCGCTCGTTGATTGCTGCAGACATCACGTTGTCAAGTGCCTTGATTTTTTCAATCTCCGCCGTTCCGACTATCCTTATGTGGATGCTATCATAGTCACGGACATCTTCTTTTAGCTCATGGGGAGTTCCAAACTTCTGAATCTCTCCCTCGTTTATGAGAGCAATCTTGTCTGCCAACATGTCTGCTTCATGCATGTAATGGGTTGTCAACAGTATTGTCCTTTCTCGGAGTTCGTTTCTGATGAAGTTTCTCAAGTCAGCGGCAAATGTTGGGTCTAAACCCTGTGTGGGCTCATCCAATAACAACACAGGCGGGTCATGAATGAGTGCTCGCGCAAACACGATTTTCATTCGCATTCCATGACTAAGATTCTCAGCTTTCTCATTTGCCTTGTCAAGAAGTCCCATCATCCCGAGGAGTTCATCAGCTCTCTCTTTTGCCTCGTTCTGATTCATCCTATAGAGTTTTGCAAAGAAAATTAAATTCTCTCGAGCAGAGAGTTTCCAATAAATTGATCTCTCATTTCCTTGACAGACGCCCATTGATGCTCTCGCATAGGTCGGCTCTTTCAAAACATCATATCCGTTAACGCGTGCTGTGCCCGATGTAGGAAGAACGAGCGTTGCTATGCATTTGATCAGAGTTGTCTTTCCAGCTCCATTTGGCCCTAGTAGACCGTAAACATTGCCTTTTGGTATGTCAAGTGTAACATGCTTGAGAGCATCAACTCTCTCTTTTTCAACTGGAATGATGATTGCCTTTCTGTGGACGCTGATGAACGTCTTTGACAGGTCTTCAACCTCTACCGGAGCTCTTGACATCCTTCTATACTCCCAAGATTATTGGATTGGTTAACTTCAGTATTCATCGTCGGGTAAGCTGACTAACCTAGATTAGTATTGTACTCTCGGAGGACCCGAGTACGCGACTGGCATGATCAAGTGAATCAATGCCAGACTATGACTAGAGTTCACCGGTGATCATAATCGCACCCTTCACTTTCCGCTAATAGATTTGATATAAGAATTTTCCACTGCGCCAAAAGAACCTCAGCGCTCAAGTTTAAACTGTGCTATTGCGATAAGGTCTTAGGGAGGATAGTTTCGCAAGCCTACATGCAACTCACCCCTGATGTTATATTTGGGAGTATCGCCATTCTGATTGGCTCTGCACTCTACGCAGGCTCTGTAGTGGTATATAGGTCCCAAAAAGATGGAATTAGGCCAGTTGCTATAGCATCGATTAAGATGTGGGTTGCTCTAGGTTTCATGTCTATTCTTATTCTCCTTCCATTCACGGCCTCACCCCTAGCTGTTTCTATTCAGCAGACAATGCTACTTTCAATATCTGTTCTACTTGGCGCTGTAATTGGAGATACTCTCTATCTCATGAGTCAGGAGCGTATAGGAGTATCCCACGCATTTCCTATCTCAATGTCATTTCCAATCTTAACCTATTTTCTTACAATTGCATTCTTGAACGAAGCATTGATACTCAGTAGATTGGCTGGAGTGTTTCTCGCAGTGGCAGGTATCATTGTCCTTTCTTGGGAGCAGGAAATAGATGAGAATGATGTAGGCAAGAAAAACGGATTAGACCGCGTCGGAGTTGTTCTTGCCCTCCTGACCGCCGTCCTCTATGCGAGTGGAACCACAATTCTGCAGGTAGGAGTCGAAGGTGTTGATGCAGTCGTGGCAACTTTCATTCGAGTGGTTGTAGGCTCAATCGCATTCGTTCCCATCTTCATTATTGCAAAGTTTAGAGGTATGCCTTCACCAACTCGAAAGGCAGCAAAGTTCGTAGCAGCGGCGGGTTTCCTTGGAATGGCGGTTGGTTCACTACTCTATGTGACGGGAGTAAAGTATGCAGGAGCAACTATTGCATCTGTATTGGCATCTCTATCTCCTCTCTTTGCGGTTCCGATATCCATTTTCTTTCTGAAGGAACATCTTACCAGACGAGCCTCACTCGGAGTGATTGCCACAATTATTGGAGTTGTACTAGTTGTACTTGGAATTTAGTATCATTCTTTATTGCCTATGGCGCTGGCGCTAATTCAACATAGACTTCAAAGATCTCTCGAACTCGTTGAAACTGAACTCTTAGTTTCTCCCCCACTTTCTTTCGAAGAACGGATGCTCTGAGTTCTTCCATGCTTTTGATGTCTTCGTCATTCAATCCAATAATGACATCTCCTGGTTTCAAACCAGCTTTGAAGGACGGTCCTCTGGGTACCTCTACAAGGAGTGCCCCCTCTTCTGCATACAGACCATAATTTGCTGCAATTGCTTTATTTAGAGTCACTCCAACAATACCCAACCAGGGTGTCTGGATTGTTCCTGTCTGAACCAACTCGTCAAATACATCCATAATCCTGTCAATCTCAATCGCAAATCCTATGCCTTGCGACCATGGGATCATGGCAGTAGGAATACCAATTAACTTCCCATCTGTATCAACCAGTGCTCCACCAGAATTTCCTGGATTAATCGGAGCGGATGTCTGTATCAGCCCTTCAAGTAGAACCCCTTGTCCTCCAATAGACCTATCGAGCGCACTAACCATTCCGAAGGTTGCAGTTGAACCCAATCCAAGTGGATTGCCAACAGCTATGGCAAATTGACCTGCTTTCAGCTTGCTCGATTTACCAATCTGAATGGGTTTCAGGTTATCAGCGTTAATCTTCAGTACCGCCATATCACGGGTTCGGGCTTCACCAACGACAACCGCTTTGTAATGCCGCCCGTCATGCAGAGACACGTCAACATCTCTTACATCCTCAATGACATGTGCATTTGTAATTATGAATCCATCATCGCTTACGATAACCCCAGAACCTTGTCCTTTTACGGGAACAACCTGCGAGAAACTAATTCTTTGCAGTTTGGTCGTAGTGACACTGACGACGCTCGGTATTACTTTGTCAACAACCTCAACTATTTTTTGTTCAAGCGACTGCACCATTCTAACCACACCAACATTAACCATTGTGCATATAATGTAGAAGATATCTCTGTTTCTGCTATATTTTTATCTCCCTGTAATGAGTTCTGAAATTGCAGATCTATTGATTGAAGGATGAGCTGATTGATAGAGTGGCTGAATGTCTCTTCACTCGTTGTTTTCACAATTCTCTTTACGTTCTTCTATATCAAAAGCGTTGGACCCGCAACACTAGAACAGAAGATTGGAGAAAGGGCTTGGGAAGTATGTGCTAGATACCGTTTGGCCATGGGGGTCTTTGAATTTCTGACAATCGTAAATTATGTTCTCTACTACTTCTACCCCTTACCTCTGCCATTGCCAAACCAATTGCCATGGGACTGGTGGCTTTCCTTAGTATTTGCAGTTCTAATCGGGGTTCCTTCGGTTTATCTTATGGTCAGAGGAATGATGGATGCAGGTGAAGAAACTCTGAAACCAAGAAAAGAACATGAAATGTATGGAGGAATTTACGAACGAATGCGCCATCCCCAGGCAGTTGGTGAATCAGTTGTCTGGTTTCCCTTTGCCCTTCTTCTTCACTCTACTTTCTTGGTTCTTTATTCATTCATTTTCATTCCAATAATGTACATCTTCTGTGTCTACGAAGAGCGAGACCTGCTGATACGATTTGGCAAGTCATACGAAGAATATAGACAAGCTGTTGGTTTCTTTGGAAGAAAAAAACCATAGGCGTGCTTATGCCTCTAATGTTTCTTTATTTCGAAACCTTTTTCGGGCTCATAGTTATCTCCATGGGGAGAAACATGCAGGACGATATTTACACTGAGAGTAGCAAGCATTTAGTGGGGAAAGTTAGGGTTTCAGGAGATCTAAAAGAGTCCATCAATAAGGCTGTGAATCTTATTGGAGGATTCGAGAAAGGCTTCAGGGCTGGAGACACCGTAACAATAAAGCCCAATCTAAATACTGCAGATCCCTACCCAGCTTCAAGTGCTCCAGACTTCATCAAGGCGCTAGGTGAGCTTCTTCTCGAAGCAGGAGTTTCAAAAATCAGGATAGTCGATAGTTCCACGATACGAGTCCCAGCTCGAGGTGTTGCTGAGCAGATAGGTTTGTTTGAGGTGGCTGATTCCCTTAATGCAGAGCTTGTATTTCTTGATGAGCATGAATGGGTAAAGGTCAAGTTTCCAAAAGGAAGATACATGAAAGCAGGCTCTCTAGGGCGACCAATTGTAAACCCGGGAAAGTTGGTGGTCGCTCCTTGCCTAAAGACTCACAAGTTAGCTAGATTTACAGGTGCTATGAAGATCTTTGTCGGCTGGCTAAAAAAGAGCGACAGGATTAAGATGCACATGAAGAATCTCGAACCAAAGATTGCTGACCTTGCATCTTACTTTAAACCAACTTTGATAGTAATGGATGCAAGAGAGTGTTTTGTTACTGGTGGTCCAACGGCAGGACAAGTTGAATGCACTGAAGTGATTCTTGCGAGTGGAGACATGGTTTCAATAGATGTCGTTGGTGTCAAAATGCTGCAGGCTCATGGGGCCAAGAATAGACTGGATATGGGTGTGTGGGATTTGCCCCAAATTCGCCATGCAGTTGAACTAGGTATTGGTGCAAAATCTGACAATGAGATAATGATAATTGAGCAGGATTGAATCCTAGACAGGTTTCGGAAGCCATATTCTAAAATCTGCGCCTTCGCTTGGTCTTCCTTTCACCCTATCTGCAACGGTTATTCTTCCTCCATATTTCTCTACAATCTGTGTTGACTGATGGAGTCCCACGCCTCCATATCTTCGGGCCATGTCAAAGAGCTCCTTTTTGCGTTTGTCGCCAATGCCTGGTCCATCATCCGCAATTGAAACAACATAGCCATTGTCTTCTTCTCGCAATGATATCCACACATTCTTTGACTGCTTATTATTATGTTCAATGGCGTTAATCAGAATATTAGTGATTAGAAGTTCCAGATAGTCATCGGCCAGAATTTGAGCGTCTGGTTTCTGGATTTCCGTATGAAAGGCTGTGTTTGCTGACCGATTCTCGAGTGCTTGTTTAACTCCAATTAATGACTTTGCCAGTGACTTTTGTACAAGGGGGATTGCAAGCAAGTTCTCAGTTGCCCTGACCTCTTCAATCAATCTGGAGCATCTCTGAACAGCTTCTTCAATTATACCAAAGAATGATGTGCGTACATCCTCTTCAGTTGCGGTTCTGAGTAATGTCGCACTGTTCATGATAACTTGGAGCTGCTGACGTATGTCATGACCCATGAGATCCAAATACAATGTGGCTCTATCCTTCTCCGTTCTGACATCCTTTTCAGCTCGTCTTCTCTCAGTGATGTCAACCCATACAGTCTGAATTGCAGATACTCCCTGGTAATCAATCACCTGAGCATAGGCTTCCATCCATCTGGTAGCTCCATCACTTCGAACAAATCTATATTCGTGTCTAGGACCTACTGGCTTCCGGCTTCTCATGGCTTCTATTCTTTCCCGAAGGATATCCCTATCTTCGGGATGCAATAAATCCCAGACTGAATCTCCTTTCAGACCAAGCAAGTTTTCAATTGTTCGTCCAACCATATTCGCAAAGGCCTTATTGACATATAGAAATCCCTCATCGCTAACCACCGTGAGACCCTGCAAGCTCTGCTCTGCTAATGCTCGGTATTTTGCCTCTGACCGTCTTATGGACCTCTCAGCTTCAAGTTTCTCTGTGACATCTTCCTGAGTGCCCATTATACCAACAATTTTACCCTTATCATCAAGAAGCGGAATGATCGTTGTTCTGAGCCAAGCATCATTCCCATCGGCTTGAAGCTGCTTGTCAACTCTATCATACTCGGGTGTGCCTGTTTCTATGACTCTCCGATCTATTTCACGAAATCTCTCAGCCTCTTCTCTCCTCCAAGCAAGATCAAAATCTGATTTTCCTATAATGTTTTCAGGTGTACCTGCCCCCGAAACTCGAGCAAAGTTCTCGTTGCACCCCAGATAGATTAGTGCTGTGTCCTTCCAAAAGATGTGCTGTGGAATATGTTTCAAAACAATCTGGAGCATATCCTGTGATGTCTTTAATTCCATCTGGGCGATTTTTCGATCAGTGATATCTATAACATGGACTTGTAGTGCCTCTCTTCCACCAAAGAGGATCTTGCTTGAAAAAGCTTCAACCCATCGAACCGTCCCGTCCCGCTTTACCAAACGGTATTCATATGGAGTTGGTACATGCTCACCAGCGTTTCGACGTTTGGCTAAATCTAATAGGTATTTCTTGTCGTCCGGATAGATGAGATTCCATTGGGTTTGTGATTCCATTGCTAGGATTTCACCAGGCGTGTATCCGACAATTGATGCAAATGCGGGATTTACATATGTATACTTTTCATCTTGAATTACAGTTAAACCCTGAAGAGACTTTTCTGCCAGAGTCCTGTAATTCTCCTCTGATTGCTTTCTCGCTTCTTCAGCTTTTAGCGAATCGCTTATGTCTTCGAAAGCAACTATCACATACTCTATCTTCTTCTCTGATGTTTCCATTGGCAATATCTTATACTTGAAGTGGATTTCTTTCCCCCATTTGCTTACATAGGGGGCTCCTCCGGAAATGATAGAACGATTCTCAATGCACAATCTGATATCTTCAGAAATACCTGAATCAATTAGCGGCTGGTACTCTAGAAGATTGATTTCTTTTGTATGTTCTTCTGAGGGCGAACCCAAGATTTCCAGTGCCCTAGCATTCACATCAGTAATAGTCCCATCAGGTCGGCAAGTAAGTATTCCCATCGGAGTTTCCTGAAATAGCGTTCTGTACCTCTTTTCACTCTCTGCCAATGCCTGCTCAGATTTGCGCCTTTCTGTAATATCTACCAAAACGCCAATGAAACCATAGAGTTGCTCGTTTTGATCGTATAATCCTCTGGGTGTTGTGTATGTATACACGGACCTGCCATCTTTGGCTTTCCACTCGACTTCATAGCCTCTGATTACTCCACTCTGACGCTCCTTTCTCCATCTTTCCACGCCTGACTTAAGCTCATCAACTATCAATTCCTGAAAGTCTTTTCCAACTACTTCATCCATGGAATATCCAAGCATTCTCTCAAAGCTGGGATTTGCATATGTTATCTTCCAATTTGCATTAACTGTAATGAGTCCTTCATCCATGCTCTCTACAACTTTCCTATATCTGGCTTCACTGCGTTCGAGTGCATCTTGTGCATCCTTGATTACCGAGATATCTGTGATTATCGCAAAGGAACCTTTGTGGTTTCCAGAGTCATCAATGATAGGAGAACCTGATACTATCGTAGCTTTGGGACTGCCGTCCTTGGTGAGCCACGATAGCTCATAATCAGACGCCATCCCCTTCTCTCGTTTTCCAATATTCTTTTCAAGAATAATGCGGTTTTCTTCATCGACAAAACTCATGAGTGATTTGCCTACCATTTCCTCCGGACTATAACCCAAGATATTACAGAACCTTTTGTTCACATAGAGTAGGATCTTTCTCTCGTCAACAACTCCAAATCCGTCATTTGTGATGTCCATGAATGCTTGATACCGACGGATGATATCTTCAGGGTGAGATTGACTTGATTTCTCATTCATAGCAATACATCCAGAGTTAGGCTAATCCAATTATCTATTAGATTCGTTCAGTATATCTTTTGCTTATCTATATCTCTCCTATTCTCCTTTTTGGCGGGATAGCACTCAGCTGTTTAGCATCCAATAATGCATTTCACAATCACTAATGGAATATGCCAATAATCCACTAGTCGCTTAGGATACTGCCAAAATTACATTCAATCTTGTAGCATCCTGTGACAATCCTTGCCTATTCGTTCTGCTTTGGAAGCTCCACGACGAATTTTGCCCCCATCGTATGAGTTCCCGGAATTCTATCTTCAACCCAAGTCTTCCCGTTATATCTCTCAGCAATTCTCTTGACGAGGGTAAGTCCCATTCCTGAACCCAACGTTCGCCCTTTTTCAAGTCTGCTGAAGAGATCGTCCTTCCTTTCATCGGGTATTCCTGGTCCTTTGTCAACAATTGCAACCCTCACAAAATCTGGGGATTTGCTTGTTTCCACGATAATATCGATTGCGGTTTCTTTGCCTATATCAAATTTCAGGGCGTTGTGAACAAGATTGTAGAAGAGATCAATGAGAAACTCATCAGCCAGAACTATGACCTCTTCTGGTTTGAATTTGATATCGATCTTTATCTCCTTCTCGGGGAATGCATGTTGCACCAGAAGTATTGCATTTGCCATAACACTATGGAGATCCAAAGGTTGAAGTGAGGGTTCTTCTTCAGCCTCCATCTTTGATAGCTTTCGGACATTCTCAATCAGCTGAATCCCTCTGCTTACTTGATCCCGAATCGCTTCAGAGTATCTAATGATTTCGGGAGGAAGCGCTTCTTCGCGAAGTAGTAGTTCCGCCCCTACCAATATTCCCTGATGAACATTATTAATATCATGCGCCATTAAATCATTAAAGAACTCAGCCCTCGCTCTAGCCTGCTCCAAATCTCTTCTAGTTTTGTTCAGTTCACTAATATCTCTCATTGTTGATAGTCTTGCAATACTGCCTTCATAATGCACATAGTCTACGTTTAGAAGAACATCAATTTCCCTTTTGTCCTTCCTGAGCATTTTTGCGTCGAAATCTCGGACTTTTCCTTCGCTGTTCAGCATTCTTCGTATTCTTTCTCTGTCAGAAGGGGCAGTATATACCTCCAATGCTGATTTCTGCTTGAATTCATCTTCGGGATAACCTAGCATCTCTAGCATTGACCAATTAATATCAAGAATTTCTCCATCTTCTCTAGAAACACCAATAGCGATAGGCGCGGCATTGAATAGCACTTGGTATTTTTCCTTCTCGGCAAGTAATTCTTCATTGGCCTTCTTCATCTCAGTTGTATCTCTAATACTTCCTAATATCCCCTTGATTTCACCATTTTCATCTTTCAAGAGAGCAGCTGAGAAGCTTGTTGGAAATACCTCACCGTTCTTTCGTTTGAAGGTATATTCCTCCTGATCAAGAAACCCATTTCTGAAAAGTTCCTTTTCTCGATCTTCAGCCTTTTCGGTTTCGAACATGCGTTCATCAATAATCATTCTATAGGATTTTCCGACAAGTTCTTCATTTGAATACCCAAGAAGCTTCTCCGCAGCGGGATTGCATGAAGTGATGTTGAGATTTGCATCAGTAATTATTATTCCATCCAATATTGTGTCATAAATCATTTTCAGGTGATGTTCAGAGGCTTTGAGTTCATCTTCAGCTTTTCTCATATCGGTTATATCAGTCCCTGAACTCATTGTGCCAATAATGACTCCCTCTTTATTTGTAACAGCTTTGTTATTCCATGCAATGAGTCGTGATTCTCCAGATTTTGTTATTACTAGATTCTCAAATGTATCTTCTAGTTGCACTTCTCCATTCATTATTCTTCTAAAGACATCTATCGTTCTGATGTAGTCCTCCATTGGGATAACCAAATCAAACCAATTCCTTCCCATGACCTCTTCTTCTTCATATCCAAGTATTTCCAATCCTTTCTGATTTAGTAGCTGGATGTTGCCATCATGGTCCAATGCCACAAGCATTACTCCTGCTACATCTAGATACATCTGAGCTCTATCTCTTTCGTCATGTAGTGCTTGCTCTGTTTTCTTTCTCTCAGTAATATCTCTGATTAATGATTGGTAGCCTACTGCTTTTCCGTTCTCAAATCGAATGGTATTAGCAATATGAAAATTGAACGAACTACCATCCTTGCGAAGTCCAATTGCCTCGAATCCTTCCTTGTTATCCTCCAGAGTCTCAAGCCTTTTTCTAAAAACCTCTATGATAGTGTCTTTCATATTTGGGTGAAGCAAGTTCGAGAAATGCATTTCTACCAGTTCCTCAGGTGTGAATCCAAACAATTCCTTGGCTTTTTCGCCAGCAAAAGTTATGTTTCCCGTAGTATCCGTAAGAAAGAGTGCATCTGCGAGATTCTCTATTAGTAGTCGATATCTTTCCTCAGAAATCTGAATTGCACTCTGAGAAAGATGCTGTTTTGTAACATCACGAATCACTGTAACAATCTGCTGCACCGATCCGTTAGTGATCAGAGGAATCTTTGTTACTTCTGTAAAAACAGATTTGCCTGAAATGAGGTTTTCCTCAGAACTTGTATGCACAACTCCGGTGGCAAAAACGTCCTGATACTCTCTAATTACGTCATTTGAAATGAATGGAAACGCATCAGAGATTCGCTTTCCAGTGATATTGGAATCGAGATGCAGCTTTTCAAGCCAGGTGGAAAATGCGGCATTCTGGAAAGCAATCACCATGTTCCCATCTATTACATGGATGGCATCACTGAGTGCCTCTAGAATTGCTTCATGTTCAATTCTGGGGTTGTGAATTTCAATAGAATCCTCAGAGGTCCCATTATGCTTCATGTGCATTCACCATCTCAATGTCTGTATATGCTGTCTGGATCATGTAGCGAATCCAATATCAATACAGATATGGCATTGGTTTTTCGACCAATGTACGTGTCTGAATAAAAGGAAATTTGAGAGATATCGGGTATTATGCTCTTCTAGTTCATTTCGAACATTTGCCATGAAATTTGCCTTTTTTGAAGATTAAACTAGCAGGTTATGGTATAACAGTCAAAGCTTTTTCACTCTTCTTTCCAAACGCAACAAATCATCAAACAAATAAGTATCTCTTGCAAAAGGAAATTCTAGCGTTTAGAGAGTGGAGGCTGTGGCTGAACAACCAGTTGAGGATGTAATGCCGGTAATTCATCTATCAGTCAGGATTTCAAGACCCATGGAGGAAGTGTGGGAGAAATTTCTCAATCCTGTGATAATGACCCAATGGCTAGGAAACGAAATTAGTGCAGACATGTCTGAAGGAGGTCAGATTAGGTTTTCTGGTAAGAATGCACCTACAACACCTGAAATGGAGAATTTTTGGACTCTCAAACGGTATAAAGAACCAAGGGCAATTCTTTTCAGCTGGGGAATTTTTGGGGTTGCTACTTTATTCATCATAAGATTTGTATCGATTCCAACAGGAACCCAGATAGACCTTAAACACGGAGCCATTCCTGATGGAGCAAAGAAACTCCACCTCTCAGATCATTGGAATATTCTTCTTGCAAACTTCAAATCAGTTGTAGAGCTCGATTATCCTGCAATAAAATTCGACTACACAGATTATCATCCGCTTCGAGTTACTCGATACGATCCGACTGAAATCAGACTAAGTGTTCTCATAAAGGCTCCTCCGCAACTCCCTTTTGATGTCTGGACTAACCCTGAAAAGCTGAAGCATTTCATTCGAGCAGATCGTCCGGTTGTCGACAGACAATATGCGGGGATCTATACTTGGTGGTCGGAAGGAAAAGGGCCTATAATATTTCGGAAGATGGAACCAGAGAAGGAGATTGAGTTCACATGGGTCTATGGTGATACACTTACATATGAGACTCTCGTGAATATTAGGTTTGAAGAGGTTGAGGATAAGACATTAGTCACTCTGCATCATCACGGATTCAAGAGCCCTGAAGCGGTTATAGGATATGATGTTGCGTGGACAAGCATTCTTGCGGAGTTAAGACTAGTGTGCGAGCTTGGAGAAAGCGGAATAACACGAATCATGGAATGGGAATAGCCGCCATTCTACCAAACTCGGTCTCTATAGTTAAAAGATGAAGAGCGGCATCCCTGGATATATTAAGAGCCACATAAGAAAGGCAGTTGCCAGTGGGATGAGGAAATTGTCTGTCCATCCAATACTGAATAGCTCGATTATCATGATGACAGTCCCAATTATCGCGATTTGCCCAATTACACAAAATGGACACATATCAACTGAATAGATTAGCATGGCAAGCAGGATAGAAATGACTGTCATTCCCCAAACTCCAAAACTACCCTCTACAGATTTTCCCCTGAACTTTCGCTTTGATATATTTCCCCCAACCGTTCTACCAACAACTTCTCCAGCTGCATCACCCCAGGCAACCGCAAGAATGGCCGCAACAAAAATCTCCGGCCGATGGAAGAATAATAGAAACGCAACCACAAAGGCAATCATGCCCATGAAACCCGATGCAAAAGTATTGAGAGAACTCTCCTTTTCTCGGCTCCCTGCAACTAGCAGCTCAGAGATCAAGCTGCTTTTGTGTGCCCAAGAATACATAAGTATCACAAGAAAGATGCCTCCAGCCAAAGCTGGACCACTGAGTGTAACGTAGTTATGTACAGTTAGTGCGATTAGTGTCCCCATACTAATGTGAACGAGCTTTCTCGGCTTCCAATGCTCAACGCCGCTATCAGCTAGTTTGTATGCAACTGCTAGAACAATTCCCCCTGCAATCCCAGTAAACATAGCAAGTAATACGTCAATTGAGGTTATTTCTCCAAAGAATAGCTCAACCATATTTCTCCCACAAATGTCAGGCTGAAATGCATTTCATTCTATCTATACTCTATATCATTTTTGACAGCTGGGGCAAAGATAGGTGGGGCCCCCTTCAAACATCAGACGTTCTATAGCAGTGCCACATTTTGGACAGTTTTTGTCCCGAAGATGACCTCCAATAAAAGGTGTATGCGATCCGCGAGTCCCAAAGAGATCTGAAAAGCTATCTTTTCCTCCTTTGCTGATTCTTGCCTCAGTTACTTTCCTGATAGCTCTGTATAGAGCTTGTTTCTCCTTCCCAGTCAATGTTGACGATTTCTTCTTTGGATGCAAACCTGCAATGTACGCAATCTCTTGAAATCCAGCATTTCCAAATCCAACAACTATGGCTTCTTTGCCTACCATGAGTGCCTTAAGGCTCCTGTCTTTGGTTGAAACCTCTTTTTTGAGATAATCCTCAGTAAATTCCTCTTCCAAAGGAGAAACTCCTTGCAGGAAATCTCGCCTGTAAGAGTAATTTTTCTCTAGATTGATATCATCTGCAGCATAAACAAGTCCGTAGCCTTTTAGCTGAACCGTGAAGAATGTGCCATCAAAGAAATCAATCCTAAGGTGAAACTTCTTTGGAAGTGAATCGTTAGTTTCATGGTATCTCAGCTCTCCGCCCATCTCAGGTGCCAGAAGAAGATTCATTGAATCTGTCAAGCTAATGCGAATCACTGTTCCTCTTCCAGTGATATTTCTAACAGAGCATCCAATCAGCTTTCCATATTCGTTGATATCTTGATTAAAGAACTTGATTTTTTGGAGTTTCTCATAATTCTTGATTTGCAGGTCCTTAATCTTCTTAGATACCAAGAGATTATTCATTTGCATTGCAAGTATTTTGATTTCTGGCATCTCAATGCTCAACAAATATTCCCCCATATTGATTAGATCATATTGTGCTGCTTGCTCTTGGATATTTTCATTTAAATCAGCCAGTTTTCTATTCTAGACTAGCTAGTGAATTGTGCTGTTCCTAAGATTGATATTGAAGATTCATCCCTCCGGAAATATGTCCCGCAAACATAGACAAGCAAGCGCAAAGGAATCCGCGATTGAGATGCTTGAGATTGCACACTGCAACCTCCTGGAATCATTCCAAGGTCTACGACCCGAGGATGTCTACAAGCAGATTCATCCCGAAGCGAATCCAATAGGTTGGATTATTGGGCATTGCATTGTTCACATGCATTGGATGATTAACCTTACATATATGCAGGAGAGAGTGTTTTCTGAAGAGGTCTGCCACTATTACAGATATGGTACCACAAAGGACGAGATTCTCGCTGACAACCCTCCAATCTCCTTTCTTGAGCTAATTGATGACTACCTTCACACGTATGATTCCGCATTGAAGTTTCTACACACTCTGGATGATGAAACATTTCATCAGGGCTTTGGAGGCGAGAACTATGAAACACTGCTACAATCATTCAAGCGAGTTTCATTCCATTATATGGGCCATGTTGGACAGATTGTTCTGCTTCGAAGAATACTGGGGAATCCTGGTCTGAGTTTTGTTGATGCCATTGTGAAACAGCGCCGTGATACTGTTGAACATGATTGGAGCGAATGGTGGAACGCGCACAGGGAGGAATTCAAGCTTTAGGAATTTGGCATCTCCATACATCATAGAGGAAAAAAAGAATGATTGAAATATCAAAGGATCTCGCCAGACAATTCGTTCTCGATATACAGGGTCTAAGAACTGAAAAGCCTGCCAAGTCAGTTCTAGACGTTGCAAAGAGAATTCACAATATCCAGATTGATACGATATCAGTAGTGAGTCGAAGTCACAACCTCATAACCTACAACCGACTTCAAGAATATACTGAAGGGGATCTTTGGAAATATCTGGAACGAAAGAAGCTATTCGAGTATTGGTCGCATGCCCTCTGTTTGATGCCTATGAAATCATACCCATTCTATGCTTGGGTCACCAAATCATACCCTGAGAAACTCTGGTCATATTTTAACCAATGGGCAAGTAAGAATCAGGATATCATTCAAGATGTATACCGGATTGTGAAAGCAAACGGACCTACAGCCAGTCAAGATGTTGGAAAGAGAGAAGGGCGTTCGAAAGGCTGGTGGGACATGAAAGCAGAACGCATGGCCCTTGACTATCTATTCTACGAGGGCAAAGTCATGGTGAGCTTCAGGAAGGGTTTTCAGAAGTACTTCGACCTAACCGAGCGAGTACTACCTCCGAATATCAATCATGAGCCTCTTAGTGAGGAAGAGGTTCCGGTATATCTCGTGGATACAATTCTGTCAAGTTTAGGCATTGCTAGCTACAGAGATATCAAGTCATATATGGGAACACTGGCGGCTAAGGAGCTGTGGGGAGGTAGAAGGAATCGAATTGAAGATCACTTGGATGAGAGAGTCAAAGATGGAGATATCGTAGAGATTAAAATCCCTGGATTCGTAGATAGGAATTTCACTACTCGAAAATATGCAAGGATTCTTCAAGACATGCAGGTATCCAGCAGCGATAGGGCTCCAGTTAAGTTACTTAGCCCCTTTGATAATATACTTCGAGAGAGGCACTATCCACGCCAGCTATGGGATTTTGATTATACACTTGAATGCTACACTCCTCCCAAGAAGAGGGTATACGGATACTATGTCCTCCCAATTCTGGACCAAAACGACCTTCGAGGACGCGTCGATGCCAAAGTCCATCGTCAAAGAAGAACTTTAGAGCTGATATCGGTCTATCTTGAATCACCGGAACTTCATACTCCTGAGGCCCTGAATAGGTTCATTATCGGTATGAAGAATTTTGCAGCATTCCATTATTGTGAGGCAATTGAGGTGGGCAAGGTGTATCCTGTATCTCTTCAAGAAGAAATCAAACAAAATCTCTTGAACACCTCGTAAAATTTCACATTGCGCTAACCTTATTTTGTCGAATGCAATACTGCAGAGTAGAAACGACGTGATGAGGGACCATCGGAATATCATCATGAATACACGCCATTTGCCCATCGAGGATGAAAATAGATGAGAGATCAAGACGACGGAAGCAAAGTAATGAAAGCAGTCTTGATTGGAGACGGAGCAGTTGGAAAGACTAGCATTAGGCGTAATTATCTGGGGGATGAATTTATCGAAGGGCATATTGCGACAATTGGTGTAGATCTGGCTACAAAGCGGGTTCTGTTTAATCAAGAGATTGTCAAATTCATCATTTGGGACCTGGCAGGTCAGCCATCCTTCAAACAGGTTCGAGGCCACTATTATCATGGCTGCAACGGTATCGTCCTTGTGTATTCCGTTGTTGACCGTGATTCCTTTGATAACGCATCAAAATGGCTGGTAGAAGCCTACAATAACATGGGTCCTTTACCTCCGACTGTCATTGTTGGGAATAAAACAGATCTCAGAGAACGCGTGTCTCCTGACAAGCGTGTGACTGCAGAAGAAGGCAGGAAATTCACAGATTACTTCATGCAAAAGCTTGGAGTTCCAGCCGTCTTTAAAGAAACGTCAGCGCTGACCGGATATAATATTGAAAACACCTTTCATGACTTACTGCAAATGATGTCTGATGCTGAAAGCGATGAGTCAGACTTGTTTATTGGCTAGGAAAAGGCGTTTGTCCCATGTATATCGTATTTCTTGCAGCTCACGCCGATACATATCCTGATGGATATATCCCATACGATAGTTTTATATATCGAGGTAGGCAAGAGGTACTATTTCTGTGCACAATACTGCAAAGATACCTTTGATGCCAATCCATCGGAATACCAAGAAGCTGATACTTCAGATGTGGAAGATGTAGAAGAGGTATCCACCATTGCTGTTGACCCTATATGCAAAATGGATGTGGATGTTGCGACAGCGAATCTGATTAGTGAGTATCAGGACAAGAAATACTACTTCTGCGCGCAATATTGCAAGGACACATTTGATTCGAATCCAGAGCCCTATAAAGATCAAGATAGAAGACCCTAGAGCACACTTAAATCTCGGCTTGCTTATGGCATCCTCCGCGATGTAATGGCGTTGCGGAGGATGAAACTGGTGCTATCATTTCCGAGAAAAGTCGCATACGGCATGGGTCGGTTTGGGTCTTCTTTTCTATTGACACTCACCGGATTGACCAGCTTCTACATATATGGGGCAAAGTTCGAACTTAACTGGTTCTTGGCAGGAGTTTCTCTAGCCACCTCATATGTTATAATTGGACTGAGCCACTGGTGGACTGGCTATTTTAGTGATAAATTCAAATCACGATGGGGCCGGAGAAAACCGTTTGTGATTTTGGGCGCTCCGGGACTGGCAGTAACAGGATTCCTGCTATTTGTACCAAACTGGTTTCTAAATACTGCAGATCCAACAATCGAATTGTCAGTATTTGGCTACTACCTTCTCTTCCTCTGTTCTTTCAAATTCTTCTACGCTTTTCTACTAACGGCATTTCAAGCTTGGATGCCTGAGATTACCACTGAAGATGAAAGACCCTTAGTGTCAAGTATGCAAAACACTGCGAACTGGATTGCCAATGGATTAGGAGTGGTTCTGGGTTTCATCACACCTCTCCTATTTGTTACAGAACCCCTACCTGGTTTGAGCACTATAGGATTAGTAATGATTTTGGCATTCTGTGGAATAACAATTCTATTCTACCTTCCATCAATTGTTTGGATTCGTGAGCCGGATGGTCTTGTGATTCCAGAGCGCAATATGATTGCGGAAACCAGGACAGTCCTGGAAAACAGAACTTATGTTGGTTGGATGTTGGTTGTAGGCTTCCTGTCCTTTTCATTCTCAGCAGTAACTGCCCAAATTGTTGGATTTGCTCAGGAAGTTCTCTTGCTTGATACACTGGGTAAGCTGCTCCCTCCGGCAATGGCACTGTTAGTATCAATAATGGTATTCCTTTACATCTGGATTAAAGCGATCGGACGCTTTGGCAAAGGAAGGACTACTATCGTTTCAATGATTGTGCTGGCTATTATTCTGGCTATCATACCCTGGATAGCAGAGATTGGCCGCAACTCCGATGCAGTCCTAGTTGCCACTTTTCTCTTTGTGCCTCTTGCTGCTTGCATGGCAGTCTATTATCTCATGAGCTATATTGTTCCAGCGGACATCGTTCATGTGGACTCATTGACTTCAGGTGTTGATAGGGCCGGAATGTATGAGGGATTCAAAGGTGTACCATTGAATATGTTTCAGGCTGCTTCTTCGCTCTTCCTCGGATGGTTCATGGCGGAAACGGTCGCCACGACTGGCAGCAATGTATTTGGATTGACATGGTGGGGCCCAATATTTGCTCCATTCCTAATCATTGCAGCAGCGATTCTCTATTTTGTTGATATTGATCCGGATTTTGAAACATTGAGGGAAGGTCGTCTGAATGTTGCGTCAGAAACTGATGCGCAATAGGATCTAGATTCCTGAGGAGGGCTTCTATATGGCTCTCCTCAAAATCAAACCTATAAAAGAGCCAAAAAAAGGACCACTTTAACGCGAGAGTGGGAGGATGTTTCTTCTTCAGTATCACTTAGAAGTTTCTCGCCACTTCTTTGTTTTAGCCCGCGCATCTTTTTCATTTCGAGCTACTGCAGCGGCTGATTCGACATCCCGTATCTGTTTATTCTTGTCAACGAAAACAACAAGCTGATGGCTATTCGAGCATTTGGCTTTGGTCTTCATGGGATAACGTCTGGCGTTCTCGAATGATTTCTCCAATATTTCAACAAAAACAAGGGTAGGTTCCGAGCAAAATGGGCATTGAAATGGATGCAGCTTTATTTTCGCCATTATGCTAATATCCCTTTTCTATATGCTTCTCCAAGAGAAGGGATGCCATTGCTTGGAAAGCTTCCTTTACCCCTTCCCCTGTCTTAGCCGAGGTTTCAAAATACTTTGCGCCAAGCTGTGCTGCATATTCAGCACCTTGTTCAGGCAGGACTCCAGATCCTGGTTCTCTCTCGTCAATCTGATTGCCCAGAACAACTATATCACAGCCAGCTACAGATTCCTTGAGCCTGCCGATCCAATCATCCAATCCATACATTGTTAGAGGCCTGCTTGCATCAAAAACTGCAATCGCAAGCTTGGAACCCCGAAAGTAGTCAGATACTACTTCTCTGAATCGTGGTTGGCCACCAAGGTCCCAAAGCAGAAGAGTGACTTCATTTTCTCCCACCGATATCTTCTTTGTTGCCAGATTTACTCCTATGGTCATCTTCATGCTTTCATCAAATCGGTCTTCGGTATACCGCACAACTAGACTCGTCTTGCCTACTCCGCCTTCCCCCACCAGTACAACTTTGAATACTGAACCTCTGGCGTTCACAGTCGAGCCCCTTTGGAAGCAAGAGTCTTATCGTATAAGAACCTATTCCGAATAATAGGTACTCTTTGCACAATCCTGGTGTATGTTTCCTTGAAGAAGTTATCTTTGTGGAAGTAAAACTTGCTTACATCATCATGCTAAAAGAGCAGTCAAGAGTCACAATTCTTAGGTGTTCTGCTATGTCGAAGCTCGAGATTAATCCTGGAGTATCTCCATATCCAATGCCTGTTGTTTTGGTTGGAGCAGATGTCCACAAGAAGCCCAATTTTATGGCAGTTGCATGGTTCAATAAGATGAATGGGCGGCCTCCAGTTTGGGCCGTTTCTATAGGAAAGAAGCAGTATACACTCATTGGAATAAGGGAAAACAGAACATTCAGCATTAACTTCCCTTCAACCAAACATATGCAAGTTACGGATTACTGTGGTATATATTCTGGTCGAGATGTGGATAAGTCGTCGCTTTTCAATGTGTTCTATGGCAAGGTTGGTACAGCTCCAATGATAAACGAAGCCACATTAACAATTGAACTTGAGGTTGTCGATATTATGGAGTCCCTCGAAGTATGTGATATTGTCTTGGGGGAGGTGAAGGCTGCATACACAGAGGAAGAATATCAGAGTAACGGGATTCTTGATCCAAGGAAATTGGACCCATTTGTATTGACACAGCCTGACAACCACTACTGGAGTATTGGAGAAATAGTTGGCAACGCTTTCAAAGATGGAAAGAACTATTCAACTTGACAGACTGAATCCGTTTCTGAAAATGCTTTGTCGATAGCACGCCTTTATGCACTTTCCACAGATATCTTTCTCGATTCCTTTTGATATGAGATGGAGGATGTATCTTCTGCAGTTCTCCCTATAGTCTGGCAGAATGCTTCTATTCTTTATGAATGAACAAGCCTCTTCGCAGGCAGTGCAATCGCCGCATTTTGAATCAATCCTAGTCCCACGAATGAGAGGGAGTGATACGATAGCCGAAGAGAACCGGATCGCGCAACTGAACCTATCATGGATGATTAGTTGATTCTTACCTCTCCATCCTAAACCTGCGCATTCAGCAACAGTCCTGTGTGATATGACCATTGGGAAATAGTCATGCACATGATTGATATCACTAATTATTCCTCCAATTGTTGCAGAGAGCGGAATTCCATCAAAGCGCTTTGCCATTTCACGTGAGAGCTCGTTTAGAAGTCCATTGATTCGATGATACTCTCTGGCATATTCATTCCATCTTTGATAATCAATCCCTGATTCATTGGATACATCTATGTGATCAATGAAGGGGTCTTTATAGGCGATAGCCATGGATACAAACGAGCCTCTTTCGAATAAACTATCAAACGATTTTCCACTGATGGCTTTGAGCTTCTCTCTCTGAATTGGCATTAATTCAGTGAAGACTTCTTGAAAACTGGCTACTCCTATATCTCCTTTTTCTCCTACATTCTCAAGATAGCCGAAAAAGAACTCTCTCACAAGCTGTGTGTTTCTTTTTCTCTCATCTGATTCTGTCAATTAGCCACCTCTTTGATGTGTGTTGATTTTTGAGAATGACTGACGAAGAAGACATGTGGTTGCCTCCTTGCTGAATGTGGTTTCTTAAGGAAGTTTTTCAACAGCTCGTAGATTCAGCTGATATCTATATTCAGTATAAAAGTAGTCCGTCAGTTATCGAATCAAAAGTGTTTCTGCACCCAGGAAATTGAATCCTCATTCCGTTTGGTCAGGATAAGAAAAAGTCGTAGAAATTCTCCGATTTTTTGAATCCCAATCTTTCGTATATCTTCTCACTCATCCTTGTTGAATGAAGTGAAACCTTGCCAACATTCCTATTTTTGCACATGTTGATGAAGAATTCCATTAACTCTGTGGCTAGCCCTTTCAACCGATAATCTGGTTCAACAAATATGTTGAGAATATAGGCGCATTTACCAGTCCTATTTCGCTTATCCGGTAGGACTTGGCTGAAGCTAATGACACCCCCCGCAACGACTACTTCGTCCCTGAGAAGAACATAAATCTCAGGCTCATCTGTCCATTCGTTCTCTAGAAACTCTCTTGCAACTTCTTCTGTGATTTTAAGATCAGTGTCGTTCCATCCCATTGTTCTGAACATCTCAATACGGTGTCGTAAAATCCAACTGATGTGATTCTTAGTGGCTTTGAGTATACAAGAACTCATACTTCATCTTGGTGGATTGAAAACCTGGTAGTTTTCACCTTGCTGCTTGACGCATATACTGTTATTGAGGGGGTGGTCTATCGCACGCGTCTCCTGCTAAAAGTTTGGGCTCCTTTCTTATTTGATATAACCTTAGAAGCCCTATTGGTACAACGATTGCCAACCAAATGATGATATCACCTATTGTGGCGATAAGAAAACTCTCATCCATAGGATCAAGAAGTATCTGACCCAGTTTCATCATTTTCACAAGGGGGAACACAAGAATTAGGCCAAACGCCTGCTTGAGCTGAACAGCGTTAACCCTGGATGCGAGTGCGGGGCCAATTTGAGCTCCAACTACCATTCCGATTCCTAGCGCAATTGCGTAAAAGGGATCAATATGCCCTCCAAAATAATTTCTGACAGTTCCAGAAGCAGAGGTAAAAATCATTACGAACATTGATGTTGCCGCCGCTGCGTGAATTGGCAATCCCATTAGAACTGTTAGAACCGGTACTACTATCGCGCCTCCTCCGATTCCCAGTAACCCTGCTGAAATTCCCCCAACAAAGCCTCCGACCAATGAGAGGGCAAGTCTACTTCTTGATATTCTAGAAAAGTCAAAAGCTGCAACATCGTCAGATTCCCCCTTTTTTTTGGCGAACAGCATCTTGATTGCAACAGGAAACAGTGTAACACCAAAAATCAATCTGAGAATATAATCATCCATAATGAGTTCACGAAGTAAAACCCCGATGAGAGAACCTGGTACTGTCATCACTGCCAGGAAAAGGCCCGGTTTAATTATGATCGGACGAGGGGTCTGGCGATAATATGGAATTGTGCTCGCAACTGCAACGAAAAGGGCGGCAACCAGAGATGTTGCTGGGGCTGTCTGTGCTGTAAGACCGAATATGATAATTAGTAACGGGGTATTCATGATGCCTCCACCAATCCCAACCATGGATGAGACGGTGCCGACAGCAACTGCAAATGCGGCTATTAGTAGGATTTCAACGACAATGTCTTGCAAAATAGGCTGCTCCTCAATTGCCTGCGAAAAGGTCTCCTACTTAAACAGTTCCTTAGATCAGATCGGTGTCTTTCTTCTACCAATCCAGTAGCACCCAGAGAGTGCAATCATAACTCCGAATAGTAGTATGCTCAGACCCAGATTCTCATAGTACATAATACCTCCCGAGAGCGAGAGTACCACGAATCCTGCAATAATAATGATGAATCCGATGATTGCAACAATCCGTCCCGGTCTAGTATTGTATGACAGGAATTCGGGAGTAGGCTCTTTCATTGTAATAGTGGGTTTATGAGAGACGTCCACTTTCGCTCTGAAGTATCTGCGTCCATCCTCAGTCAGATAACCATCCAGTTTCCCCTCTGCTGTCAGTTCTTCAAGTAGTGACCTAGTTGTGTCTTCATCAGCTCCGATTTTCTCTGCAAGGATTTGAATGGCACTAATATCATGATCCATAATTAGCTGGACGAGTGTCTCCTTCATGTCACTCATGAGATTCTCTCCGAAAACCAGATTCGTTGCATCGATGAAATAAATGTAGCGAACCGAGCGATGAATTTAAGTGGCAATTGTGAGCTTATTTCACAAAATATAGCTTTAACGACAATTTAGACGACCCAATACTCAAAAACACATTTGATTTAACAATATAACCAAATTCACAGATAACTTACATTATACTAAAATGGATATCTCACAAGTTACAAATTCTATCTATGTATTTCCATCCAATTACAGAAAACACAACAATTTGAGCAAATTCACAATAATAAACGGACATCTTTTTATGTACCTAGTACGAAAAATTTCCAATTGTAACTCAACAGTTACAACAAAATCCGAGAAGACCGGAGAATCAAATAATGGTATACTATACCGATTCCCCTAAAATCAATAGGCGCCTAGTAGCGGGTTATTACCTGTTCCTATGCCTCGTTGGTTTCGCGGTACTTCTAGGACCAACCGGTGCCGGCATTCCAATTACTATAATTGGAGCTGACGGCCGTGATCACGAGCTAGCAGTTCCAGGGAGTCAAACCGACCCTGCTGTGTGCGATAGTTGTCATTCAAATCAGTATGACAATTGGAGCACGACTGCTCATGCAACCCATATGGGATCATTTACCAATGGGACTGGTGATTATGTCACCATAGGTTCCCGTAATTACACTGAAACATTCTTCAACGCATCTTGCGCTGAATGTCACACTTCTGGCTACAATACGACTGACAAGACGTATGATGCTCTTGGTGTGAATTGTTTTGCATGTCATGACGCAGCAGGCTCTATTGACTACAATGGCACAAACTGTGAGAATTGTCACCGCCAGAGCGGACCGACACATCCAAATCAGGCTGCTGCCTATCAGAACTCCAAACACGCTAACTCGCTCGCAGACCTCAGAGCTAGCGGTCATGCAGGTTCTTCCTGTATGCACTGCATGTCCACTGAAGGATTCATTCACCAGGATGACGACTTCGACCCCAATGATTTGAGTACAAATCCAATTGGGTGTCCAGCCTGTCACTCTGTCCACAGTGAATGGTCTGAAGACGGACCTAGCATGATCCGTGCAGTGAACGCCACAGAACTGTGTGGTCTTTGCCACGTGGGTTCAAGGCATACTACATACAACATCTTCTATGGTGGTCCTCATCATCTAGCAGGTGTTCAGTGTATCGACTGTCACGGCTATGATCGTGTTAATGTTTCTGATCCTAACTCCTACTTCCTCAATCACACCTTCGTTGTAAAGCCAGATCTTGCATGTGGCCAGAGCGATGAGTGCCATGAGGGTATGGAGGAGTGGGCTCTCAACCAGCTTGAGAGCATCCAGAGCGCATTTGATGCTCTCGTGGATGAGATTACAACTGAGGCTGAGGATCTGTATGACATTGTAGTTGCCTACAATGAAACAGATGGTGCTGATCACGATCTAGTAGCTGAAGTCGTAGACATCATTGACTCTGTTGAGCGCGTTGTTACTCAACAGTTAGGTGACCTCTCTGGTGGATTCCATGATGCACCAGGAATTATGGCCGACCTGAATGGTGCCTACGTTGATCTACTCAATGCAAAAGCCTACTTCTACGAGAATACCCCACCTGACACAGTAACTGTCACTGTGACTACCACAACCACAGTCACTGTACCTGGCGGAGATACTCTCTTATTGGTTGGAGGCAGCGTTGGTGGTATCGTCATCGGTTTGATCCTAGGCGTACTAGTTGGCAGACGCCGCTAGTTTAGCGAAACAAGAGAATAGTATGGTCGGTGGGATGTTCTACATCCCTCCCTTCCTTTTTTCTCTAACGAGTTCTGTAGAATATATTGGGTTCTGCTTTTTGACATGTTCTAGTTTCCATTTTTATTAATTTGAAGAACCCACGTAAAAGGTGAAGACACGAAAATGAAGCATAGATATTCACTGATAATCTCAATAATCGTACTAATGGTACTGGGGAATGCCTTTCCCATTGTATCTAACCATGAAGAAGATCAAATAATCGTTCAGGAGAACGGCAATTTTCAAATTGCCCAGGAATACAACATAAGTACCTACCTCCAGTATTCGGATGCCGCTTTGATTATGATGTTGGAAAATCTCTACAATAGCTCGGACGGGTCACTTTGGCGTTCTGCAGACTACAGGTGGGAAATAATAGACCTCTTGCCAAGTCTTGCAGACTATTATTGGGCAATATCCAGTCTCGAACGAATGTATGAGGTGTCCGTAGTCGAGGGTGCGCCGAACGCTACTATCTCAGTAATCTTAAGTCGACTCGCAAACAAGATGGTTGAATACTTCAAGGATGATGCGTATCTTGGGTATATTGTCAATCTCTTTTCGCACCCTGTAGTTCAAACAACAAAACGACCTGGGGTTCAAGCTTATGCATATCAAGCCTTGAAGATTGCTGAATCAGTGAATAGCTCACTTGATTTCACAGAGGCAAAACAGAGTGCTATTGACTGTCTTGTCGAGATGCTTTATGATTCTCAGTTCGGAGGATTTCATTTCTTTACAATGAGGAATGGCTCGCTTTCTGTGCCGGGCAACATATTTGAAGTCTATCCAAATGATGGAAAGAGGCTTGATCATCTCGCTCTTGGTGCAATGGCGCTCTACGAAGCTGGTGTGGAGCAGAACAATGCAACTCTTATTGCTATGGCAAATTCGTCGATGTCTTTTCTGACTCGACATATGAAGGAGTCATTGCAGGGTAACTATTTCGGTTTGAAATTGGCAGTCAATAGAACGGGACATGACCTTGCAGTCATTGCAGGAACTAGACCAGGGAACACGGTAGTAAGTGATGTTAATGCAATCGCCATTCGGGCACTACTTAGGGCTTACAATGTAACTGGCAACTCAACCTATCTTGCTTTGGCTGAAACCACAATTGATGCACTAATGAATTATAGTTGGGATGACGAGAAAGGAGGATTCTTTGCAGAAACACTATATGGTGAGCCCTTCGACCCGCTTGATGATGAGGATGTGAAGCTCTACAAGTATTCAGAAATACAATTCCAACTTGTCATTACCATGGAAGAATTGTATGAGCTGACTTCTAACCTATTCTTCATTCGGATTTCAATTGATGTGCTTGATTTGGTTCTGAGCAGGCTATGGGATGTAGAGTATGGAGGGTTTATTCAGAATGCCAATGGCGATTGGGAATCATTTACAGATGACTGGAAATGGCATCACACTAGTAATCAAGCGCTTTCAGTTCTTGCATTGCAGAGGATGTGGAGATATGGTCTTCCTATTATCTCCTCAGTCAGGATAAATCCGGTTTCCCCTAGGCCAACAGATGATGTTTGGGTTTCTGCAACCGCATTGGACAATGATGGAATAGATATGGTATATGTGAATTACACATGTGAAATTGGAGAAGCCAGTTCAGAGGGTTCACTTCAGCTCGCGCCGAATCCTGAGATTGGAGGTCTGTATAATAGCACGTTTGGCACGTTTAATGATACGGCCAGAGTCAATTTCTACGTGATAGCAAATGATACACTTGGGAATGCCTACGTCGCTGGAGTCTATTATTTCATTGTAAGAGCTGACAATTTTGAACCGCTGATAGAGCTGCGTAGAATATATCCCGATGTCGTACACGGAGGTGACATTGTTCGGCTTGAGTTTGGTACCTATGAATTTCCAATCCATAGTGCTACATTGTGCTGCACTCTCTATTGGAAATTGGGGGCCGCGGCATATGCACCTATTAACACAACACTCGTTGGAGTAGACGAAAACAATCTTGTTTGGCAGATAGACCTTGGTCCGTTCCAGGCAGGCGATGTGATATCTTATTATTGTATGGCTGTTGATGAAACAGGTAATTGGGGGGTTAGCCCCTTCTATAGACTCACCATTACTGATGTCACATATATTTCGCCACTTGCCGCCTGGCAAATTGTTGCAACAATTGGCCTCGTTTCTGCGCCAGGAGCAGGCGTTGCATACGTTTGGTCAAAGAAGAGGTTCGCACGTGAACAGCAACGAACGTTGAAGAAAGAGGCCCGCAAGAGAGGTCGTAGAAGTAGAGGAAAGGGCGGATCTCGATCAAGATCTCGCAGTGGATCTGAAGGAGGTAATTAGATGGATTTTGGAACAATATTATTGATTATCGCTGTGGTTATCGGACTCGTTGATATCACCGTTATGATGATTGGTCCGCGACTCAGTGGCTATGAATCGATTTCATTAGGAATGAGTATCATTGCAGGCCTATCGGCTATTGGAGCATTACTTTGGATGGCTGGGTTGATATTTGGTAATCAATTCCAGTATGAATACGTCTGGCAGACGACTTCAAGTAGTTCAGATACGATGCTGAAGATATCTGCACTCTGGGCTGGAGCTTCAGGTTCCCTACTATTCTGGACAATGCTCTCATTTGTTCTCTATCTTGGATTTAGAATAACTGCTCGCGGATATGAAGATGATACGATTGTCTATCGGGCGGCTATCATCATGGCAGTTGAATCTGTTTTGATAGCAATCAATGCAATTCTAGCTGATCCATTTAGGATGATTGAAGGCCTTGGTCCGAGTGAGGGTCTGGGACTGAATCCTCTACTAAGAACATTCTGGAATGCAATTCACCCGCCAATTGTCTTCATCGCTTATGCTCTCATTATGGTTCCTTTTGCAATAAAGCTAGCAGGATTTACGGTAAGAACTGATGATAGAAATCAAGACAAGATTCCTATCATCGAGTCTATTTCAAACCTTATGACAGTGCTTGCCTGGGTCATGCTTTCGCTTGGCATTGTGATTGGTGGCTACTGGGCATACATTGTACTCGGTTGGGGTGGCTATTGGGCCTGGGACCCTGTTGAAACAACATCATTGATACCTTGGCTTTTACTGACAGGGTACTATCACGCAAAAGCCCTTTTCAGGAAGAATGATGTTCTAAGAGACTCTTTCTTGGTCTTTGCCTTTTTGACTGTGCTGTTTGCCACATGGGTCACAAGGAGCGGAGTATTGAATTCCGTGCATGGATTCCAAATATCAATTATCAGCTGGACCATGCTGGCAACGTTACTAGGGAACTTCATTGTCGCTACCATTGTGACTTTATGGTCAGGCTATAGAGATATTGAAGACGATGATGAAGACTCGACAACTTCAGAGGAGGGGAGCAATGAATCTCCTCAGAGAAAAGGACTTCTTGAAACTATTGTGGGTCCGTCTTTGCGTCGGTTCTCAATCAAACTTGCCCTCCTTGGCATCATTATTGTCACCACTAGCTCGACAATCGGTGTCCTATTGCCTGCTGTTTTGAATATTGGAGTCGTCCTGGCTAATCCTAGTGCGCCCATGGAGGAAATGGTATCAGTAGGCCTGGAATTCTTCAAAGCAGGATTCTACTTCAGCACCATTTTCTTGTTGACATCAGCATTCTATTGTATGGATACATCCTTGATTACAAACAAAGTAAAAGGAATCCTGGTTGCAATTCTGGTGGGAATTGGTGGAATATTGGGAATCTTGTCGCTTCTTGATACAAATCTGACTCTGCCAACCAACTACTGGCCTGCGAATATCCTGATCCCGATAGCAGTTGGCGCTGTTGCCTACATCGTGATCGTATTCGTACGAACCATGGCCGGAAAAGAAAAGGGCGTCTTCACCATGAGAAAAATGGGTAGAGTCATGCTGCATATGGGCATGGTGATTCTAATACTTGGTGTCTTCATGAGCGAGAATGTCACCTATGAATCAAACGACATGTATCTTCAGGATGATGTGAAGATGATTGGTCCAGGTATTTACCTCATGGTTGAAGACATAAACCTCCTATACTTCCATGACCAAACGAATTTCAAAATGGTTGTAACGGTTATAGTGATAGAAGGGGACATTGCGGTTGGAATAGGATTTGCCGTGATTGAAGGACATCCTGAATGGGGGTCTGTTTCTCATTCTGTGTATTTGCAATCAAATGCGGTCAGAGACGTGTTTGTTGCTATTACAGGATTCTCACAACCGCTTCCAAATACTCTGGCAGTCACACTCCATGCGAAAGTATTACCATTCGTTTCGTTTGTATGGATAGGATCCTTCTTCATGATTGCGGCAATGCTACCAATGATTGGTATTGAACTAAGGAATCTGCGAAAGACCGAATCGGGTTCGGAAGATGAGTCAGATGAGCCCCAAAATTTGGAAATCAGGGAGGAGCAATAGGTTACAAATAATCTCTATCTAGACCCTTTCTGCTGACTGTAGGTGTGAAACCGAACATTCAAGAGAGGGTCTTGCATTATTTTTTCTATGCGTTGGGATGAGTTCAATGATACGCATACTGGGAATTTCGGGGAGTCCACGGACAGGTGGAAACACAACCACGATGGTGAAAGCTGCTCTGAAAGCAGCTGGAAAGGAAGGCGCTGAAACACGTCTAATTGAACTTGGCGAATTGAGAATTGAGGCATGCAAGCATCAAGCAGAGTGTTATGAACTTGGCAGATGTGTACAAGATGATGATCTCAACATGATTGCAAAGGCAATGGATGTCGCTGATGGCATTATTTTTGGATCACCTGCATATACTGCATCCGTGCCGGGTCCGATGAAGAATATGTTCGATCGAATCGGAAGATTTGCCAACTTCAGAGGAAAAGTTGCTGCGCCGTTAGTAGTGGGTAGACGATCAGGAATGGACATCACAGCCATTGAATTGCTATTCTTTATGTATGTGAAGGAGATGATAGTACCCGGAAGTCCATATTGGCCTTCTGGCTTTGCATTGCATGTCGGAGATATACTGGGTGATACTGAAGCAATGATGGCTGCAGAAGATGCAGGGTATCGTGTTGCGGTACTGGCCAAATACATCAAAGAAAAGCCTCTTCCTTGGATGCAACCTCATCCGAATGGTGAATATCGACCAGCTTTCGGAGATGACTGGAGATAACTCCTATAGGGTGAGAAGACCCTCTTCAACTTCAACCCATACCCACTACAGGTCTGGATTCTTCATGAAGTTGTCGTGGTAGTCGCCTCATACTTACTTGGGCACTGGGCAAGTAACTCAGACGCAATTATCAGGTGTGCTGATTGAAGAAGGCCAATTGCAACTATGTCTTGGTCATCAGTCAGGTTGGGTAGTTCTCCCTCAACAAGCACAGTAATGGTATGTTGCTCGCCATAGATAATAAGCGTAATGTTCTCAAGGCCAAGCGAGAGTGACCCTGGTAAAAGCTTTCCCTTGACTTGAATAGTTCTACCCATATACGCATCAGGATTCTGTACAACAAGGTCAACACTCAGATAGGGATCAACAAACATTGTGAGCATGCCATATGATACACCCACAATTGTCACTACAAGTATCGCAGCAATAGCTAATACTCTGGTCCTTTTCTTCACCTAGTTCACTCCTGATCCAAGTTCTGGGTGAATTTCTTCATTTTAGATTCTAGCCTCATCATCCTAACAAACAGGTAGAAGAGGAAAATCAATATTCCGCCCCAAAGGATTGAAGCCACTGCGAACAATTCTATTTGCTGCATCTTACCAACTCCTTGTCAATCTATACTCGGTAAACTTCTCTGTTGCTGAATCAAGACGGTATGTCAAATCAAGCAAAACTATGTAGATCAGCGTGATTGCTATTACTGCTACACCCAAAGTCATTCCATGTGCAGCACCCATCTGCAGGCCGCCCGGTGTGACAACAATAGGATGCAGCGTATTCCAAATGTGTATAGAGATATAGCTAAGTACAACTGCAGGGAACGCCACGATTCCGAATATTGATCCATATTGAGCCCTGACATCTCTATCACTGACTGATGCCCTGTATACCAGTAGGCAGGCATATGCTATCCATAGGATAAGAGTAGTTGTTTCTCGCGGGTCCCAATTCCAGGGCGAGCCCCATGTGGCATCGGCCCATATCATTCCGCTAAGTAGAGTGATTGTTGTGAATAATAGACCCAGCTGAATTGATGCGCCTCCTAAAACATCGTATCTGAGTTCCTGTTTCCAAAGGTACATCAAACTACACACAAGAGTGACTCCGAATGCAAGATATGCCACCCATGCCGGAGCTACGTGCTGGAAAAAGATTCGGATCAGTTCGCCAAGATTGAGCTCAGGTGGTGCAAAGATCCATGTCATATAGATGTAGACCACTCCGACGACCGCAGTCACCAGGTATAATATGATTCGTGGTAACCTCACAGAGTCACGTCCCGACGTAATACGGGCTCGATAAAGGGTTCAGATATGAAGCTTTCGTTCAAATACAATTTCACGTAGTTAGTGCGTAATGAAACACTGTTGCAGATAAAGTGACCATAACAAACATGTGCCCTGCAAGAAGTTCCAGTAGGAAACTGAGTTCAATAATTCCAGGTCCAACAGCAAGTCCACGCGTTAATTCTACGAGCAATATTAATGCTGACGTTGCAGTTGGAAAGTAGACAAGCGGAAATATTGTCGCTTTGGACTCGGATGGCATGGTCAATGCAGATGCCATGGAACCAACAGCCGCGAGATCCAAGGTTCCTATTATGAAAGTGGCATATAGCATGGGCTCTAAAAGATTCAGATTGAAACCCAGCAAAGCCATTGTGATTGGTATAAGAAATATTTCTACAATCCCCATCAGGACAAATCCATAAATCACCTTTCCAAAATAAACAGCCCATGCAGGGATTGGAGCTATGCTCAAACCCTTGAGCGTCCCTGTTTCAACCTCGGACAGAAAGACAGGTGCAAATCCAAACATACCTGTCAGGAATATGATGACCCATAGCATTGCACCTCCAATCTCAGGATCCACGTCACCACCCATACCAAAGGAAAATGCCAAGACTGCAATGAGGGCAAACAGAAACATAGCAAAGACTTCGAAAGGTCGCCTAATCTGAGTCAGGATGTCTTTCTTGGCAATTGCTAATGCTGCCGAGATGGAAGATGTCATCTATAATTACCTCAGAGTGTGTAGTCGAACTTGTCTATGGCTCCGTGTGCATAAACAGTTCCCTTCTTCAACGTCAGAAATGTATCACAAATTGCTGAACCGCGTTCCAAGTTGTGTGTAGTCAAGATTGTTGTTCTAGAGTTTCTTTGCTCCTCAAGAAACTTGGAGAAGATATCTGATGACTCGGTGTCTAAACCCGAGTACGGCTCATCTAGAAGATAGAGTTCAGGCTCATGGATGGTACTTCTAATAATATCAAATCTTTTCCTTAGACCTGTTGAGAGATTCTTTGTTGGCTCATCAAGCCATGTTTTAACATCAAACCTTTTTGCCAGCTCCTCTGCCCTTGTATCAACTTGGTCCTTCTCAAGGCCGTATAGCTTGCCAAAGAAATGTAGATTCTCCCGACTCGATAATTCCGGATAAAGGAGCGGTTTATCGCCAACAAGTCCAATGTGTCCCCTAACTGGAACAGGATCTTCATCAGGGTCCATTCCCAATACCAGAATACTGCCACCATGGGGTTTCAAAAGAGTGGAGATGATTCGCATAAGAGTTGTCTTTCCTGCTCCATTGGCACCAAATAGGCCGTGGATACCTTTCCTTTCTATGGCGAATGATACTTTCTTCAAGGCAACCCGGTATCCATATCTTCGTGTCAGGTCTTTTGCCTCAACTGCATAATTACTCATGGCGGTCACCTTGTTGACGAACTTCTAGAACTCACTGATTCTCTTTTGAGTGTGACGGGTGGTCCCATTTAGCGGGTAAACTTTGCTGGAAGATTTGCATACGAATACATTTACCCGATACGGAATGAGGCTGGTGAGTACATGGCTACAGTTTCAGAGATCCACGATGGTGCGGAGAGGGTGGAGTTTCTGAAAAGTCAAGGTGAATGGAAAAGCCCTGAGATGCATGGGACCGGAGCCAGTTCGCCTAGAACGCCATTTCCTTGATTATTATTGTCAAGTTCTTTGTTTCAATCAAAAGCTGATAAACTCAATTTACTCAAGCCTGCGTTTGGACATTAACACATTGGTTAATCTTCTATTATTCCAAACCAATTTCAATAATTTGGTAATATAATTAGAATCTCAGGCCAATACTTATTATGATATTGTGCTGTAGTTCAAGAAATGATGGAGGGTGTCGATGACAATCGCACTGACTTTCACAACTACTGCTGGGGACAATGATCAGGATTTACCACTTGATCAAAGAGAAGTGGAACGAATAAAGGTCACTTTCTCAGAAAATGTTGAAAAAATCAACCTAAGTAGAAAGGATATAGTACACATCGACCTGAGTCCACTAAGTTCGTGTGCTAACCTTAAAAATCTCAGTTTAGATGGAAATCTGCTTCGAGAAATTGATCTGACACCACTCAGCTCATGTACTGCTTTCGAGATTCTAAATTTGGAACACAATCTGTTTCAGACTATTGATCTCACTCCTCTCAGTTCTTGCGTTTGCATTAAGGAGCTTTTTCTTGATCGAAACAAACTCAAGAGAATCGATCTCACACCTCTAATTTCATTTAGTAATCTTCAAAAGCTTACGTTGGGTGAGAACCAGCTTCAGAACATTGATCTCTCGCCTCTACGTTCATGCACTAAACTTAATTGGATATATTTAGCAAAAAACCAGTTTGAGATTATTGATATATCTTCTCTGAGTTCATGTACTGAGTTACAGTATCTCAATCTGGGAAGTAACCAATTAGAGAGCATTGACCTTACTCCACTCAGTAATTGCACCTCTCTTCAAGATCTCGAATTAGGATACAATCAGCTTCAAAAGATAGATCTCACTCCTCTCAGTTCTTGTACAAGTCTTCAAGAGCTCTGGTTGGAAGAAAATCAACTTCAGGAGATAGATCTCACTCCTCTCAGTTCCTGTGTAGACCTTGTCTTTCTCAATTTGAAAGGGAATTCTCTTGAAAGCATTGATCTCACTCCATTAGGATTTTGCGCAAATCTTCAAGAAGTCAACTTATCTAAGAATAGACTCAAAACCGTAGATTGCTCTCCTCTTCACTCTGATGAAATTGTAATACTTATCGACTGATTTGTGTTTTCTTTGAAGCTCATTCAAGGTTTTGGGTGGAGATGGGATTATTTCTCAAGTACTGAAAGGATTTGCGTGCACGTATAGAAACATGCAAGACAACTTGATACACATCTTTTGTTAGTTAGTTCTGCAAATCACGAAACAACTTTCGATTAATCGGTCGATGGTCACTTCAAAAGAGAGGGGAATAAGTCAATTGAAGTTCAATGTTAAGCGAGCGTCATCTGTGCGCAGTACATTGACTATTGTTTTGCTATTCATGATGATTATCACGACACAGAGTGTTCTGGCTTTTAATATGAATAATAATGTCCGGACATCTCTGCTGTTTTTACTTATTTTAGCAGAAGGTACTGGAGTTGAGATGTGTGTTCACTAATGGAATATTTTTCTTCCCAGTCTAAGGAATGGTCCGCCGATTGTCAGCACGAAGGTTATGGGTATCCAGTTTATGATTTCTATCGCTGCAACCCCAATAATCAATCCAATGCCAAAGGCCAGTATTGCACTAGTTAGGTCAGTCACAATTATCCAGGGGACATATGCTGAAATGACGTCACCAACAAGGATTCCTGCAATCCAAAGCACCAGAGGAACTGCAATTGCTGCAATGACAAGGATCAGGATATTGAAACGGAACGAGAGCTGGATAGGTCCAGGAAAGACTTTCGATGGATTCATCATTCTTTTTGGGTCCGTTTTGCCCTTGACACGTGCCATACCAGCATATTCATGCTTTCCATAATATGACCTGGAATGGGCTACATTCCACATTCCAATAGAATATGCTCTTCCGCCATCACGCAAGCCCAAATTGATGAAGTCCAGAGATCTATACCACCCCATTAGGAATGATATCTTCTTTCTCTCATCATCTAGAAACCATGCAAGAACCGCCACTTCTCCTTCATCTGTCACAGCACCCTCGAAAGCATATTTTTCACCCTTGAAATGCTTGTCAGCACGTTCAATGAATGAAACCATATTCTTCAAAGGCACATAGACTTCAGATGGAGCCAAGCTCGGTCCGAGACGCTTGATTCTCATTGGATAGAATCTCTCAGCCCATTCATGTTCCCCAATGTGTTCCGGTTCAACAAATCCGAAGTTATCCTTAACCACTTGTTTGAATACAGTTTCTTCGAAAGCAGTGTCGCTCTCAGACCCCTCAAATGCACAAAGAATCACCCATTTGGAGCTGGTTTCAGGGGCCAATCCGACATCATGCAACATATCATAGAACCCGTCTGTTATGAAATGCAGATAGAAGGGATTCGTCTTGTTCATGAGATCTTGCATCGCCCATATCATCTGTTCTTTTGTCTTGAAGGAAGCCACAAGAGGACGGATTGTCTGGAGTCTCATGATTTTTAGTACGACCTTGGTTATGACGCCTAGTGTACCATTGCTATCTACAAAGAGAGAAGTTGCATCCATCTCATGTTCGTCCACCTCTCCAACTGCCCATTGATACTCATCTTCAGCGGGGAAGAATCTGTAATCTTCTCCGGAATAGGTTTCGATGAAAGACTGTGGCGGATTCGCTGTGCGAATGATCTCCCCATCTGGGAGCACTACTTCTAGGTCAACAACCTGGTCTCTCACGCCGCCGTACTTAGTGCTGCCAATTCCAGTGCCTCCAGCTGCAACCCATCCTCCAACAGTGCTCGATGGAGCGCTTGAGGGATATGCCCGAACCGTCAAGCCTTCATCCTCCAGCTCCTCCAGCAATTTGCCCCAGATAATTCCAGCACCTACCTCAACAGTCATGTTGCCTAGATTGATGTTATGGATTTGATTCATCCTTGTCATTTCAATTGCCAGTCCACCCTTAGTAGGCAAGGCGCCTCCGTATCCGCTAGTGCCATGTCCTCGGGGGATGATTGGTATCTTTTCTTTCAAGCAATACTTCAGAAGATTCGATACAACCTCTGAGCTCATGGGTTGTGCTACTGCGTCAACCTCTGTTTTTAGTAGGTCATTGACCAATCCAGGAAGTGCCCCTACATCATGTGAGTAGAGCTTTCTCATATATTCCTCCGAAGAGAAGAAATCCTCACCAACTATGTCTGCAAGTTGCCTAATCTGTATCTCCCTTAGCATCTTAACCACCTGTTAAAGTCCCAGTGCTTCCACGACAATCTGAGATAGGTCCTTGAATTCAATCTTGGAACTCATGCTCTCGATACCATCCATGAATGACATGGTACACGATGGGCACTCGCTGGCCAAGACATCTGCTTCAACTCTCTCAGCAGCTTTAATTCTGCGTTCTGATATACGGACTGACATGAGTGGGTTTGTTCCCTTTAGCAGTCCACCTCCACCGCAACAGTCTGCTTTATTCCTTGTGTGTTTCATCTCAATGAGTTTTAATCCAGGAATTGCGTTGAGAACTTCTCGAGAGTCGTTGTAGATATTTTGATGACGGCCGAGTTCACATGGATCATGCCAAGCTACTGAGTGATTGAATTCTTTTTCAAACTTCAATTTTCCTTCTCTGAGCATCCGTGCTGCGAACTGGGAGAATGAAAGAAACTCTATTCCCTGTGTTGATTCTTTCCCGAGCATGTGTGGATATTCCTCACTGAATGCTCGATGACAGCCAGGACAGTTGAACACCACTGTTTTTACCCCTAGTCTGCGAAGCTCACTTAGGTGGTGTTCTGCAAGCTCTCTGGCTTTATCCCACTCACCTCCTACGAAGTAGGGATTTCCACAGCAATACTCTTCTTGCCCAAGAATCGTGAATTCGATACCGAGGTGATCAAAGAGCTTCATTGTATTTTCACCGAGCGATGCTAGAGTGCCTTTGAAGGATATATTACATCCTGCGAAATATGCGACCTCGGCCGAAACGCCAATTCTACCTTCAGTTAGGTCGTCAACCATATCTGTCCAAAGGGTTCTATCCTCTTGATCGAGGTCCATTATGTTCCTGCTGTTCTGGATAGAAGTATCCAGGAATTTAACAATCTCTGGCCATTCGCCGAGCTGATTGATTTCATGTCGAATCTGTTGCCAGAATCTAAGCAGAGGAATATTTGTCTGACATATCTCCTGACAGGCACCACACAAAGTGCATTTGAAAATCCTATCTGCGAAATCTGGTGGAATGGACTTATTCTTCAGCAAGAGCTCCCGAAGCTGATATAGTTTGCCTCTCGGAGATTGTGAATCCCATAATGTGTCGTTGTAAGCTGGGCATACAAAGGTGCAGAACCCGCACCTTGCACAGACAAGAGGCTCGACATCAAGAGCCTCTTTCCTCAGCTTTTCAAAGGTCTTAGTTCCCATTGGTAATCTCCTCTTATGGCCACGGTAATCCGAGCCAATCTAGTATCGGCTCGAGAATGGATGTATTATAGACTGCAATGCCGCCCATGGCACCCATGATCATCATCAGGGCACCGCCTACGATTACTAGTATTCCATAGATTAAGAAACCTGAAGTTGTATCCCAGACTCTATCACCAAGCTTAGCTCTGATGAAAATTAGGAAAACATAGATTTGCATTGTAACTGCAGACCAAAGTATCTTAAATCTCATGTATGGATTATCAAGCAGTGCTTCCATTGGCCAGTCCATGAATCCTGTCACTGCTCCAGCTATCAATCCGAGAAATCCGATTATACTTCCCCAGTAGATGAAGATATCAAATTCATGGAAGATCTTCGCCATTCGAGTTCCAGGTGTCCTGATTCCTTCTCTGAATACAAGCCTCATAATGAGGCTGCATATTGCCAGAACTGCTGCCGCTGTTAGTATTCCAGTGTGGAAGTGTACAAATACGGGATGTAATGCCATTTGATATCACCTACTTTGTCCTCTTAACCATAATGACTGCAAAAGCAATCATAATGACTGCAACAATCGGATTGATGATGTACATCAACATAGTCCATGTTTCTACTGGATCAACCGTTGTTGGTGTTGTGGGTGTCGTTGGTGTAGTAAAGGTTGTAGCTGTGTTTTCTGCAACATCAACGTTCACGAGCAGATTTGCAGACAAACTACTTGCGGCGGCAATCCAGATTTCAATTGTATATGTACCCGCCGCTATTGGTGTTACGATTAGATCGAATGCAATCTCCCCTTCAGCAACATCTGTGTCGTCTGCTGAATCATCTTGCACCTCGAGTACTGAGAAAAGGAACTGATCATTATTAGACCACGAGCTGACAATCTTTAGATAATCAACTCCATTTGATCCATCGATTGTGAGCGTGAACGGAACACCTACCATTGCATCAACAGTTCCTGTTGCATTAGAAGCAAGTGTCAATACACTAGTGTTCGTATGGCAATCTGCACATTGAGCATTTTGTGCTGGATATGCCAATGCCATAGAAGCACTGGCTACAAATAGTGCCAGAAAACCTGTTACGAGAAGTACTCGTTTGGCAAGCTTTAGTTTCATTTTTGGAGCTCCTGATAACTTTGGGATTCGACATAAGCTCAATAATTGAGTGATATATCGATGTCTGCGTTTCGTTTCGAAATCAAATTTGGGTATTTTAGGGTATCGGAATAAAACCACCGAAGTCACTTCAGACGTAGCAGTCTGCTAAATCCGCGTAGTAATGGTATTCCGAGCTTCAACGCTGTGGATAATGAAAGTATGCGAATGAACAAAAATCCTATGATACCACCTAAAATTCCTAGAAAGAATGCAATGGGCAATGGAATCGAAGGTATAATTGGATTCCAAAGCAGAGTAGATAGCCATGTCCAGCCAAGAAATTGAGGACCGAATGCTTGGAGAATAACTAGAACCGCAAATCCTGATAAAAAGCCAAAAGCTAGAGACTCCTTTGCAGCCTTCACTCTCCCCCCAAAAACCTTAGTCGGATTTACTAGATTTTCTGGGTCGATGGAGCGCTTTGCACTTTTCAATTTTCGTAGATAGGGTGTCCCGTAAAACTCGTCTGCAAAGGGTACATTCCATAAGGCCACTGCATAGGGCTTTCCTCCATGAGTTTTTGCAAGCCTTGCCAAATCGAATGATCTGTACCAACCCAGAGTGTAGGCAATCTTCTTGCGTTCGTCATCAAGTATCCAGACCAAGAAAGATGCCGCTCCATCTCTGGATATTGTGCCTTCAATTGCTGCATTAGAATTCCTAAGAGCTTTACTTGTGTCCTCAAACATTTCAGGAATGGATTTCAATGGGAGGATTGCCTCAGCAGGCACTAGGCTTGGTCCGAGGCTTTTGATCCTGAGAGGGTACAGACGTTCTCGCCAGTAAAACTGACTTCTATTATTGTCTAGCAGAATTCCATTATGAGCTTCAACGATGCTTTCAATCTTCTCAACAGCATCCTCAACCTCATACACGATATCCAGTAGAGCCCCTGAGAGTATGAACTTTCCAAACTCTGCTTTTCTGATTCGAAGAGATAGTAATTTGGATGAATAGGTATCGGTAAGATATCGAAGATGATAGGGATTCACTTTAGCAGTGATCTCAGCCGCAGCGGCAACCATGCTAGAAATATCTTCAAATGAGCACGCGAATGATCTAAACATGAGTTTTGGGATTAATCGCAGAGTGACTTTTGTGATGAATCCAAACACACCATATGTCTCCATGAAGAGTTGATGGGGATCGATATCTTTTGTATCATCATCTTGCCCAAGTTTAGCATTTAGCCAATCCATTCCTCTTTCTGAATCCTCGGCAAGTTGGTCTTCTCCACTAAGTACAACCTTCCCAGTTCGTGCAAGCAGTCCGTTAGGAAGCACTACCTCAATCCCTACAACTTGGTCCTTAATGTTGCCATATTTGGCAGAACCGATTCCGACCCCACCACTAGCAACAAAGCCCCCAACTGTTGCAGCAGCTGCACTCGAAGGATACACCGGAAGTGTCAGTCCAACCCGTTCGAGGAACATCAGCAACTCTCGCCAAGTTATACCTGCTTCAACTGTTACAAGTAAGTTGTATTCATCAATATGCAGTATCTTTGCCATCTGAAGCATACTTATGCAAACTCCACCCTTTGTGGGCAATGTCCCTCCCCATCCTGATGTTCCGCTACCCCGTGGAACAACGGGTATCTTTTGCCCCTGCAGGTATTCGATTAGGTGCATAAGGGATTTTACTGTGACAGGTTGAATGACTAAATCGAACTGACCTGAGATTATTTGATTTGCCATGGGTGGCAGACTCGAAATGTCCTTTGCATACAATGTTCTTGATTCAGCATCAGTGGTCACATTATCTGCACCCACAATATCCTCAATCTTCTGAACATTGATTTTCACGAAGGCGAACCCCCCTTTGTTTCATCGAGTGCCTCGGCAACCAGTTCTGATATGCTTTGAACCTGTATTGAATAGTTCATTGTTTGCGTTGCTACATCAAGCGCCTGTATGCATCTTGGGCATTCTGTTATTACACGGGATGCAGGCATAATAGAAATGTCTCGAAGCCGCATTTCAGAGATCTGCGATGAAAGTAAAGGGTCTGCAATATTCAGAAGTCCGTGTGTTCCACAGCACCTCGTGTCCTCCTTTGAGTGCAGCATGTCGATATTATACACTCCAGGAATCCTATCAATCACCTCTCTAGGTTCCTGTATAATCTTCAATGCTCTTGAGGAAATGCACGGATCATGATAGGTCACAGTGATATTGGGCAAATCTCTATAATTCAAAAGTTTCTCGGAATTAAGTTTCTTGATGAATTGAGAGAGTGTTAAGAGTTCGAATTCACGCTGAAGAGGTACCTTCCAAGATTGGGTGAATGTTATTGGCCAATGGTTTATGCATGATGGACAACTAAACACAATTCTCTCAACACCAAGCTCTCTCATCATTGTCAGGTTCTTCTCTCCAAATTCTGGAGCATCATCACGGTTTCCTCCCCATATGAGGGGCGCGCCACAGCATACTTCTTTCTCACCAAGTAATGTATAATCGATACCTGCATGCTCCATTATTCTGATAACCGATTGAGTCATGCCCTGAAGTCTTGGTTTCAGGGAAGCGTTACACCCTATGAAGAATGCGGTCTTCGATGGACTCTCAATCCTATCTTTAATATCAATATCTAGGCCTTCTGCCCACAACATCCTCGAAGGTGGTCCCATCGAGAACGGGTCTCCGTACTTGAGTACCGATTTACAGGTAAACGCTATAGAGGGTGGTACCAATCCTTCTTTCCACGCAATACCTCTCATCAATTCCCAAAATCTATCCAATCTAAGGCTTGTTGTGCAAATTGAAGAGCAATGTTCGCAAAGAGAGCAAAGAAAGAGGTTCCTTACGTATTCTTCATCAAATCTCTTCTTGCCCTCGAGCACAAGCTTGGTAGTTTGAAGTCTTCCTCGAGGACCATATGCCTCCCAACGAAGCTGTCTGAATGTAGGACAGACCATTGTGCAATTACCACACGAAGCGCAGATGTATGGATCTGTTTCATGTCCTGTCCCTTCGAGATTTTTCAGACGACTCATCATTGGTCCTCTTCGATTGTATCTAGCTATAAGCACCAAGTGTTAGTGTGGAATCTTTTGTCGGTGGCAGCTGCTATCTACCACCGACAATCTATTTTTTTTGGTCGCAATTAAGCATAGTCTTGGGTCATTTCCTGAGCACAGGCAATTCCAGACTTGGATGCAGCTTCCATAGAGGCATAATAATGGCCGCAATTGGCATATGCGCCAGCAACATAGAGCCCTTTAACTCCGGTGCGGTTGGTCTTGAGCCTCTGAGACATTATTCCAGGTGGTTGTGAGAGCACGGACCTCCAAATCTTCCAGCTCTTCTTCCAAGTTATCTTTTCTTCAATTCCTGGAATCAGAGTCTTTAGCTCATTCAGGATTTCACGTGTTGCCTCACTATCATCCATCTTTAGTAGATCTTCATCAATTGACGTCACAGTAAGTAGTGATTCTCCAATCGGTGCCAAGACCCCTGAAACACGTTTCGCTTCAGCCATTATGTGGATTTTCTTTCCAGGAATAAAGCCGCCCACATTGAAGTCAAGCACACGTGAGGAAAGACCAAAGTATGCCACAATGGACGGGCGGTACGAAAACTTCCTGACTGCAGATGTGAAGTCACTCGGAAGCTTGTTCATTTCAACAAAATTCGGAAGCAGATCAATGGGGGTCGTGACAACAACTGCATCGGCATCAACAGTATAGTCTTTACCTTCTTGTTCATACTCAAGCCCCACAACTTTCCCATCGTCTATGATAACCTGCTTTACTGCACAGTTAACTTTTGGTTCAATGGCGAAATTTCGAGCCTGAAGCATTAGTGTATATGGAACACTTCCCAATCCACCTCTTTCAGGATACATTGCTTGAAATCCATCTTCGTAGGCAAACCTCAGTTGCTCCGAGTATAGGTATTGACCAGCAGAAACTTGGTCGGGCTTCATGAAAGTGACAGTTCTAATAAGCGGGTCATAGAAATTCTCTTGTATGGACTCTGGGATATGATCCTCTGCATACTCTGAAAATGTCATCTTATCCAACTCCAAGAAATTCTCCTGAGTTCGTTTGAGGTTTTCCTGAACCAGCCGTCCCAGTGTGACACGTTCAGTTGGTCCTACAAGCCCAAATTTGGCAAGATCAACGACCGATTTCCGTATCATATGTTTCTCGCCAGCCTTTAGCCACACTGCTCCTTCTCCTACGACCGTCATGCGGACTCCGCTGCGCTCAAGTATCGGTATAAGAGACTTGAAACCACCTACAAAGAAGTGAAGTCCTTGGTCAAAGACATACCCCGATTCTGTAAAAGATCTGGCACGACCCCCTACAGTCGGTTCCTTCTCAAGGATTGTACATCTGGCTTTCAGCCCTTTTAGCTCAAGTGCACAGCTAAATCCAGCGATGCCTGCTCCTACGATTACAACCCTTGGTGCCTTTCTTGTGTCGCTCATTGATGTTTCCTCGGTTTATTTCATTACTATATTCACTCGCCGACTAATGACGATTGCGCAAGGTCAAGAATCAATTCGTCGAGTTGAATTACTTCCAGATTCGTATCCCGTGCACAATAGCTGAGATTCTTGAAACAGGATATGCATGTGGTTATAATTCCATCCACTCCTATCTCAACAGCTTCAGCCACTCTGTTCTTTCCAATTGACTCTGCAAGATCTGGGTCTATTACACTCACAAAACCCCCGCAACAATTTGAGTTCTCTCGATTGTTTGGGAGTTCTGTAAATTCAAGCCCAGGAATCGCGTTGATAATGGTTCTAGGTGGCTCATAAATACCCAACGCTCTACCAAGATGGCAAGAATCGTGGAATGTGTATGACCCCTCTTTTCCTTTAAAGGTAAGTACACCATTGTTTACCATATCTGCAAGAACTTCCACAGTATGATGGATTTTGATGTCAAAATTCTCTATCACATGAGGATAATGTTCAGCAAGAGTCCCAAAGCATCCACCACATCCAGTAATTATGTGATCAACTCCTGCTTTCTTGAACATTGAATAGTTCTTTCTGATGATGGATTCAAATCCCTCATCATCTCCCGCCCAGTAGTTCATGAGACCACAGCATACTTCGCTGGGAACGTATCCAACATTGACCTTGAGTTTCTGCATCATATCTACAACCATCTCAGGTTGATCTGGATACCAGAATGAACCCATGCATCCTGAGAATATTGCCGTGTTGGATTCGGGAGGAAGCTCGAGGTCTTCAGCCCACACTGTCCTTTCATCTGCCTCAAACCCAACGAAGGGCGTTCCTTCTTTTTTCAGCCATTCGAGCACCTTCATTAGCCCCTCTGATAAGGACCCGCCTGTTCCTAGAAGATTAGCTTTTGCATCATGCCAAATTGTCGTAACCGGAACTCCAGCAGGACAAATCGCTTCACACCGCCGGCAATCCGCGCAATAGAGTCTGTTTAAGAGTTCCTGAGGCGGCTTCCTCATCTTCTCAGCATATGCCCTAAGAGCTCTGATCTTCCCTCCAGGACTATCAAGTTCAGAACCAAGTTGCTTGTACATGGGACAGAAGTCCCGACAGTAATTACATGAGCCACAATGTCTTAGTACATCGGTCTTGAGGTCTACCTTCATTTATTTTCACCTCGCTACAAACTTGCCAAGCCGCCTGAAGGCAGCAGCAAGAACAAACAGAACGTTCATCCTTCCATATGATGTCATGCAGGTGGTTATTCTGTCTGGATTCATAATGTTTCTCGCGTCCAGAGACGCCTTTCTTTCCTTCATCACGGATTGTCTCTCTGGATATGCCCGTTTCATGTATATTGAATTCTGAAGACCTATGGTATAAGGTCCTCCTCCTCGTTTGATCGCCCTTTTCATCATTTTATGCAGGATTCCTTTGCTTGAAATGAATTCAAGATATTTGTCAGGATTCAGCATTGCCATAAGTTCAAGTCGCATCATGCTTGATGTACCAAGCATCCCAAACCATATAGCTGGTACCTTGTGTGTCTTCTTGGTCTTTTCATAGGCTTTCAGGAGGTCGTAGACATGTTCAACACTCACCCAGAGTTCCTGAAACATCAGAGTATGGCAATGCTCCTTTGGATTGAACTCACAATCAAAACGTAGGTCCCATTCCTTCGCTGAATACTCGTTTCCGAGGAATGTCCCTCCGCTTTCAGAGACGATTTGTTCGATCTCACTGAGAGGTGCCTTGGAGCTGTTCTCTACATATGAAACCGTTAGAACATATCTTCCCTTCTCGAGTGGATTGCTGAAGCTCTGGAAAGGTTGGTCTGCTATCTTGAGATACAGTGGTTTTTGAGTAGTTCCTGAAATACCCCTCATGGCGTTACATACATGCTCCAGGTAGGCAAAGCCATAACTCAGGGTGTTGATTCTTGGTGCCAATGGTCGTATCCTAAGCGTTGCTTCAACGATTACGCCCAAAATACCATACGAAGCATTGTAGATATCGATATCTTCCCCCTCTATTATCGAGATGGATCCGTCAGGCAAAACAACCTTTAGTTGAATGATATTGTCCTTGAGAGTGCCATATAACGGGGTTCCGATTCCGGCCTTTCCTCCGCACCCGATCCAGCCGCCAACTACGGCTGACTTTGCACTCGAAGGATATATCCCTAGTTCAAAATTTTGCTTTGCCAATGCTTCGTCAAGAGCAGTGAATGTGACTCCTGGCTCAATAGTGACGGTTCCTTCCTTTGGATTTATTTCAAGAATCCTATTCATCCTCTTCAAATCCAAGGAGATTCCTCCCCTTGATGGGCTTGAGGAACCCAGACAACTGGAGGCGCCTCCCCGCGGGATTACTGGAATCTTATGCGCACTGGCAATTTCTATGATTTCTCTCACATGGTCTGTTGTTTCAACTCGTACTACATAATCTGCTAGATACCTCAACTTCCATCGGTAATGGAACTGTGGAAGAGCTGCTGGATCTCCACTATAGACAATTCTCTCTAGCTCCATATCTGAGGCGTTTGTGAAACCCACAACACCAGCTAGTTTCTTGAGAATCAGCTCTTTCTCTGATACTTTGCTGGTCGGAACATCAATGAGTTGCTCTTGGGCCTGTGTTTGTTGAGTTGTACTTTCGTTTTCTTCAGCCATTTTATCACATCCCAAAGAAGATACCCAGGAACATACCCGTCATTCCCAAAATTGTCCACAAAACCACGGCAGGCAATCCAAGATTGCATGTTTTCCAGCCTGCTATATGAGTGAGAAAGGCCAACGTACCCAAAATCATACTCACTATTCCAAGCCAAATATGCCAGGAATGAATAAACAATGTCAGATTGGCTACACTGATCAGATATGCAGGATTCATGGCGGTCCATGTTGAGGGATCTTCTTGGAAAAGCCAAATGACGTTGATGCTTGTCAGGATATAGGCTATACTGAGCATTATTCCATGCATTCGTGTGAATCGTTCTTCATCGTAATATTCCAGAGCCGTACCAATATAGGCAATAACCAACGCAGGTCCTCCAAGAAGCCAGCCATAATGCATTTGTGGTAGCGGTTCAGGTGGGAAATTGCCAACAATGTATTCTTCTTCCCAAGAAACGGATTCAACTCCATCTGTGTCAATTGCTACAATTCTAAAAACGATGTAAGTATACAATGGAAATTCGGGAATTGTACCAACATAGTATCCATTACTTAGAGTCATCGATTGATTTGTCCATGTCGATCTATTATCAGTGCTATACTGCAGTTTGACCTCACTGATGCCAACCTCGGAGGTTACATTTGTTCGGACTGCGACTGACTCGGTATCAAGAGGAATCAATGGTGTAGCATTGATTAACAGGATTGCAGGTCCTGCTCCTGGAGGTGGAAGAACAGTTACAGCAATTTGGATACTTATTCCATTAGGTATACCCTGCACCCCAAAAGCCTGAAGTGTATAGGACCCGGGAGAGGTTGGGGCTGTAATTGTATAATTGACTTCTACTTGGTCAGTATCGGCATCCATATCTGCCGCATCTCCATCATTAACTGTACCCTCAGATCCGAGCGAACCATAGGTGAACTCGGCATTATCCCCAACTGCTGAGGGAAACTTCAGGGTGAGAGCATTCTCTCCTGTCACACCAACGACTTGAATAACAATGCTAAAGCTTGCCTCAGTTTCTACGCTTATTGCAGTGGTGGATGCAGAAACACTCATCCCTGATGAGCTATCATGACAAGGGGATGCAGTGCATGCATCGTTTCGACTAGGGTATGCCAAAGCTGAACCCGCAAGTAGAACCAAAACAAGAGTAATCGAAGTAATAAGAATTCCATATCGGACTTGCTTCTTCACATTTTTCACCCGGTTTATGTGGAGACTGTTTGCCAACAAGTTTCGTTTCGTGCATATGGGCTATAAATCCTTACTGTTTTGTAGAAGCGTTCTAAGCAGGCAAAACCAATAAATTACGAATTCTTCTTTAAACTTAGATTCATGTTCCAAATAGTAACTAAGAGAATTAAGGCTACAAAGTTTCGAAAGACGAATCCAACAACAGAAAGGCTTCCAGAAACTCAGCATCTAAATCCGTCTTTTCAATCAAGACACTATAATATCAGGAAACATGGAAACTGCCAGATCATTGAGATACTTCATGCTTGGAGCCTTAGCCGTTTCTTGCACCTGTCGCAGCAACATATGCATATCATCAAACCGTCCCTGTTTCCTGCGAAGCTCAGCCTTTAATAGCAGGGCACGAGCCGCAATGCCGGGGAAGTCATTCTTCTCGGCATGCTCAATCAATTTTGCCATCCAAGGACCCGACAGATCTGTGCCTTTTTTCATAGACTTATCTGTGAGCATTTTGATCTCAATCTCTGTGAGGTTGAGGAGGCAAATACTTCCGGCAACCAGCTTTAAATCGTTCTCCAGATTCTCAAACTCATCTCTGAGGACATTGAAGGCACCATCAAGATTGCCCTTTGCTTTTTCAAGAATACCTCCAACCAGATGAAGAATCTTCATTGTTCCTGAATCCCCACACCTCGCTGCAGCATTGGATGCAGCTGCAAGCTCTGCCTCAGCCTCATCATATTTACCGAGGTTGACAAAAGCCCAAGCCAACTGGACGTGCGAAGAAGCACGGTGCCGATTTGATGAGTAGAAGCTATTTTTTGCCATTTGAAGAGCTTCTTCACCTTTACCCATTTGATTATACAAATGTGCAATAACGATGTTGTAGAATTGCGGTGGGAAACCGATTTTTTCTCCGATTGCCCTAGCATCCAATTGATAATCGATTGCAGCACTTAGTTCTCCTCGAGCTTGCATGATATGGCCCAATTGGTGTTGAACTATACCTATCATATCTCTGTATCCTAGCTTTTCGCCAAGTTCCCGAGATGAACCAAGAAGGTCAAGCGCTTGTTCTGTGTCTGTTTCCTTCACCATATTGGCAATATCGCAAAGGAGACCTGCAACCAATATCTGGTCATCGAACTCCCTTGCTATAGTAAGTGCCTGTCTGCTTCTATCCACTGCTTGCTCAAAATTCCATTCTCTATGATGCTTCATGGCTTCTATAGCTAGAAGACCTGCTTTGAAAAATGCCAAGTCCTTATTGTTTTCTATACTATTGGTAACTGCTTCAATTGGCTTGATGTCCACATCAAACTCAGAAAAATATCGTTCAGCTTCCATTCTCCAAGTCAAATAGAGATGGCATGTTATCCAATCATTCGGAGAAGATATCAATCCTCGTTTCAAGGATTCTTTCAAGGCATCCCATTTGACTGATTCATCTCTCATAGACCTAATTAGTAGCAGTAAAGGTGACGCCAACTCAGGCACCCTACCAGCACACTCCAGTTTATCAACTAGGATGAAGTAGCCTGTCCGGAAGGAAAAGTAAACGGCAAAATACTCCAGCAAGGGAGGCGAGGGCTGAGCACAGACTCTGTCGCATAATTTCTCTGTGAAATCTCCAAAGTCCTCTGACTCCTCCATGACTGACTGGAGTATGGATCTTGTTTCATCATCGACATGAGGAAAGCACATGGTTATAGTTCCGATTGGCTTCACGCTCAGTGCCTCCAGACAATTGAAATCGATATGAGATTGCTGAAGTTCCCAATTAACCTTTTGAAGTATTTCAGGCATCATTCAAGACTGATCGCATTATAGACCTAGCTTCGTCACAAAAGGGAGAAGCTCATGTTGGTTCAGATTGTTTTATGCTTGATAGAAAGACGGATTACATTGGCAAGGGCCCGAGCTGCACGTTGTGGACTAGCAAATACAGGAATACCTGCCTCCTCCAGCTGGACTTGTCCAGGAGGAATTCTTCCTACTGGAGCATTCATAATGCTGATGACAAGTTTATCACTATTCTCTGATGAGTTTATGATTTCTCTAACAGGCATTCCTCCTCCTATACCCTCTTGAAAATTAGGAGCAAACACAGTGACTATTGTATCAAAGGTGTCATCATTCATTAGGATTTCAAATGCGCTGGCGAAGACTTTTGGTTCTGCCCATGCCTTTGCGAGTAGATCTACAGGGTTCTTAATTTCCATTTCAATTGGCATATCAAGAACAGCATCAATTTTTCGCTGAGTCTCCTGAGGTGGCATCGGAAGAATTGCACCTTTTTCCTCCAGAGTCTGAGCGACAATCAACGCCAAACCTAACGTATGCGTTATAATTCCAACCCGTTTACTTTGTGCTCTTTTTGAGGTCATCGATAGAATCTTCGCCGTGTCCATCATATCTTGAATGCTATCTACTTCCAGGCCACCTGCTTGCTTCACGGCTGCGGAATATATCTCTGGCTGGCCTGCAAGGCTCCCTGTATGGCTTAGAGCAGCCTGACGAGAAACAGGAGTCTTTCCAACTTTAAAAACCAATACTGGCTTCTTCGGGGTAGTAAGCAGCATTTCTTGATACATTTCTCTTCCCAGTTCAGTTCCTTCAATGAACAGGCAAATCACGCTAGTTTCTGAATCATCTCGGAAAAATTGGAGCAGATCATGAAAATCAATGTTCACTCGATTGCCTACACTAACGAATTTCGAAATTCCGAGGTTGGAATCCACTGCGCTGTATAGCATTGAGCCGCATACTCCGCCGCTCTGACTAACGATTGCGGTTCTTCCTTTCTGAACGGGAATTGGATGAGGAAAGAATGTTGCATTAAGATTCAAATTGATGTTCCCTGCTCCAAGGCAATTGGGGCCAACAACAGCTATCTTTGCATCATCAACAATCTGCTTAATGCGCTGTTGTTCCTTTTCTCCCTCAGGTCCAAGCTCCTTATACCCAGCTGCGAAGATTATTACCGAAGGCACATTTGCCTGTGCAGCATCAAGCAGAGCTTGTGGTACGAATACTTCTCTCACACAGATTAACGCCAAGTCTATCTGAACTGGAATCGCAGTTATGCTAGCGTAGCATTGTGCATTTCCAATTTTAGATATTCTTGGATTGACTGGAAAGGTATTGCCTTCAAATCCCCGAAGGGCCAATAGAGCGAGGGCTCCCAGTCGCTCGGGCTTATCAGATGCTCCAACAACTGCAATGTTTCTTGGATTGAAAAGATGATGGAGTGAGTCAATTTTCCAATTCACTGATTTGTGCCTCCGCAATCACTGCAAGAAGCTAATTCTTCAATTGCTATGTTTCTCCACTATCCCTTGTATTCTTTTAGAGCCTTTTGAAGCATTTTTAGTCCATGAATGAGCTCTTCTTTCTCGCCGCCATATCCTAAACGGAAATGCTCATCCATCTCAAGACCATAGCCTGGAACTACAAAGGTTCTATATTTCTGAACCAGAAGCTCGCAAAGCCTTCGTGTAGAGCCACCGGTCTTGAATCTTGGAGCCGCGACCACTCCTCCCTCAGGCTCAATCCATTCAAGCCAATCTTGGTTATTCATCCAGTCCTTCAAGATAGCATAGTTTTCAAACATTCTCTTCCTGATAGGTTTAATCAGCTTTTCTCGTTTCTTCAGCACCTCTAATGAGATCGCCTCACCGAGTGATGAGTTGCAGATGGTCATTTGTTCCCGAACAGCTCTGATCCCTTCAACTATTGGCAAATCTGCAACTGCCCATCCTATTCGTATTCCAGGAAGACCATATACTTTAGACATACTGGTTAGACTTATTGCATTCTTGCTTAGAGTAGCTGCTAGCGGAGGCGGTTGACCGAAAGTGAGATCGCGGTAGGTCTCGTCCACCATGAGATAGAAATCATTTGATTCCGCTATTTCTATCGCCTGTAGAAGTGTTTCTTCGTCGATTTGGGATCCGGTAGGATTGTTTGGATGAGTAAGTGTAACTAGTCGAGTGTTAGGCTTCACCATCTTTTGTAGTTCCTTCAAATCCGGCTTGAAACGGTCTTCCCACTTAAGACGCAGAAGAGAGTGGTTTCTTCCTAGAGACCTTGGAACCTCATATAAAGAGGGATAAGTTGGGTGTTCAATAATCATGTGATCGTCAGGTCCTACAAGATGTGCAATGATGCAGAAGTTTGCTTCACTTGCGCCAGTGGTCACTGCAACATTTTCTCCTGAAAGACTCTGGTACTGAGCTGCAATCAAGCTTCTCAGCTTCGGGTGACCGAGATGATATCCATACCGAAGTTCCACTTCATTCAGGTCAATGTTTAGGTCCTTGACTGAGAGATACTTGACACCACTTTCACCAATGTCATAATCAACCTCGAATTGGTATGAATCGAACCAATCTTCAAGGGGCATTCTCTTGAAAACCATTATGAGGCCTCAAATTCTCCTCTACTGCGGACTAGGATATATAGATTGGCCCCTAGCCAGAAATTGAGTCAGCTGTTTTTAGGGCAGGTACAACAATTATGCGTCTTAACAGCTCTCGCAAATATTGACTGCTTCTAGCCCTTCGTGCAATCACAGGGCTAATCTCATAGTAAAGAAATACCATGAATCGACCTAGGTAGTTCGAAAGAAGGAAATCGTCTCTGAATAACCTTAACCGATTGATCTCAGAATTAAGTGAAGTACCATAAACTGCAGTAGCGATAAAGCAGTCGGACTCATGTTCATTACAGAGTATCTCTTCTCCAATTATCTTTGCCTTATGCTTGTCACACATGTAGACTGTTTTGTTGCATGTTATGCATTGACCAACAGGGTTCACTCCATCATGTAGAGGAATGCCACACCTATCACAATACCTTTGCTTGAAACCATCATCTAGGCTTGCACCACACTTGTGACACTCTGCGGCATCACTAGGATTTCCCATCCCGCAGTATCGACATTCGATAATCTCTGGCATCTTTTTCCCCCTTTTATTTGGCAATCTTTTAGGCAAATACCAGCAATTTCTAATTAGCTAATTACTAGGCTAATCATATGGTGTCCTGATTAAGGTTATTAGTTGAAAATTCTAATATTGCATATATGATTTGTCCCGGAATTCCGAAAGACAAATAGCACGCCACCACGTTTTTGGAATTCCTTGGGGGTGGGATGATCATGACTGAGAGAGGTACAGAGCGAGCCGCGCGCGTTGCCGATGTCATGCAGACTTTAGCACGTATCTTAGTTCTTGTAATAATAATTCCAACTGCAATTCTGTTGGCTGTTTATTACCTGCTAATGGGACTGATACCCGACAATTTGATTCGGATGATGTTCTCCCTCACATTTGGCCTTGGCATTGCAGGTGGATTTGTTGCCCGAATGGAGCGTCCTCTTTTGGGAAGCTCGATTGTGACCCTAGCCGCCATTTTTGGTGCTGTTTCCCTAGCGATTTTTTGGAGTTCCCTCTTCAGCTCGATTGCTGTGCTTCATGTTTACTTAATCGTATTATTGGGAATACTAAGCTATCTCCATAGGGTTCATGTCATTCCGCCTTGGAGATGGATAAAGATTCGTTCGTTATTAGGAATCTCAATTAGTGCATCAGCACCTCTAGCGTCGATTATTCTGTTTCAAGGTATGGGACTGCAAGCTCCTCACATAATTTCAATCTCCATGCTCATTCTATGGGTATACACCGCAGGTGGCCAGTATTATCTTCGAGCCCTTCGGTTGGGTCCAGCTAGTGCTTTGTTCCTATCCCTTAGCGTATCATTTCTAGTATTGCAGTATCATCTTGATACGTGTCCAGCATCAGATATTCTATTGAGCATGTCAGTAGCTTTTCTTGGTTTTGGAGGAGGTTTGTTTGTAGTTTCACAGATTCTGCGATTCATTCAGAAATCAATATCCCTGCGTACCATATCTTCTCGTGAAAGGAAACATCGAGAAGGCATTCTCGATAATTATCCAGAGCAGGGAGACGAGCTACCTGATGCGTTTCCGGAATGGATTATCAGGTCAAAACACGCGCAGGCAATATCTGGAATTGCGATGCTCGCCATTGCGGCAGGCATTCCGGTATACTTTCTATGGATGGCCCAATCTACAACTTGGGGAGTTGAACCCAGTTTCTTGAATTTGTTCGTGCCGCTCGCATTCTTGGCATTCCTTCTAACATTGATTCCATCACCTGTTCTTTTTCGATTAGGAGGAATCATGCAAAGGTCAACTGAGAGCAATATAGTAAAGGGAATCGGGCTTCTCATGGTATTGGATGCATCTCTCGCATCATACATTTGGACCCAATTTTGGTTTTTCTCTCTTATGCAGTCTATTACATTCTCTTTCATCCTCCTAATAACTGGGCTAACAGGTGTCTTTGAGCGAATTCGTGCACTCTGGAAAAGAGTGGGATATGAACTCCTGTACCAAATCAAAAAACTAAGACACTGGATTTCAGGGCATCTTGTTCACACTGGAGTTGCGGTAGATTCTGTGATCACATTATTCGTTATGTCATTTCTTTATCCATTTCTATATCCGCTGCCAAATATGATTGCACCTTTGCTTCTACTTTCAGTAGTTCTATTCACTCTCATTGCTATGGCTGGAGTTGCAGCATTACGGATGCTACCTAAGAGAATTCAATTCGCTTCCATAGGGTGGTCCATCCTACTGATTTCAGGTAGCTTGCTGACATATTGGTATCTGACTTACATTGTTAATATGGAACTAATGCCCTGCCTAGCGTACTCTTCTCTCTGGTTTATTGGCATGGCTGCTCTGCAAAAAGCAAACCTCTCCCGTCCGTTGGTTTCTATTCCGGTTGCTTTTGGAGTTCTTGGAACACTCTATCATCTTGTTCCATTGGAGTACAATTATTCATCTATCACATATCCGTGGATCACCATTACCTCAGCAATTCTTCTTCTTGGCCTTGTTCTCCATAAAGAGTATATCAGATTTCTCGGTGCAAGTTATAGATTACTTGCTGCCACAGGTAGAAGGATTTACAATGTAATCTCGAGGGCTGCCCATGTTATCATTAGTGTTCTAACTCGTTTCGCCACAGCTGCTAGGCGTGTGCTTGTACGTGTAGGAGGTTTCATCTATCGCGGTGCAGTATTCATTGGACTCCAGCTTCTGAGATTCGTCCTTGCCGTATATACAATAATCATTGTCATTGCAATTGCACATTTCGGATACAATGTTGTCTTTATTACAGGAACCTACGAGCCATGGTTTCTTTTCTCTTCTCTTTCACTAGTATTCTTCATTGCTCTATCACCTTCTCTCTATTTTAGAGAACGACACAAGACACCTTTGCTGAAGATTGTCATTATTGGAATTGGGCTTACATTAGGCGGTTTTGTGTTTGGTCTAATTTCCTCTCTGCATTTCTGGTTGCGCATTCCTCTATCCATCGCGTCAGTTCTTGCCTTCTGGACATTAACCCGAAAAGGGTTGCCTGAAAAATCCAGGGATGTTCTTCCTGTGGCAACATGGCTTGCAGTTCTTTCCGCCATTTCCCTTATGACCTGGCTGACATCCTTTGAAGCCTCATTGGTCGTTGCATCTATAACTACGGCTTTTATCACCGGAGTTGGGTTTTTGCCTATCAGGATTCAAACCAAACTTGCACGCGTTTCAAGCCTCCTTTACCTAGTTTTGTCTGTTCCTTCGGGAGCAGCCATGGCATTCATGTATACATCGGACTACGTTCTTTCACTGCTTGTTATCGCAGCTCTTCCAGCTGCAGTACTTTATCGGCAATACTCGAGCGGTCTAGAATTCCTGGCGGGCAAGCTTGCAGCTGGATTCAGGATTCTGGCATCTGCATTATTGCATGCTTTGAGAATCATAGCACAAAGATTGTCTATTGCAGTGAGATACATATTGATCGTACTCGCGGCAAACATCATTCCTGCTACAGGAGTCTTCAGCATTGCCATTTCATTCGTTATAATGCAGGCCCTTCCGCAGTACGTCCAAGTCTGGTTTCTTGGAGTAACAACTAGGTTGCTTGTTTTCATTCTTCTGACAATGATTCTCTGGTTGCCCGCTCTGCTCATTCGGCATCGCGACTTTCCTCTCTTGTTGTCGGGTGTATTGATAACAATAGCAGGCTCGATGGGTGCTCTTTCACTTAGCTTTCTTTTGCCATTGGGATTTCTAAGAGCCTTCCTGCTATCAATTGCGCTAACTTCATTCATCCTTGCACTATCTACGCCAGGAATCGAACGAATAGGGTCTCGAAAGGCACCTTCTTCAGTATCATTTTCAGCTCTTCTCTTGTTCTGTCTTGACCTACTCTCTCTAGACTTTCCTCTAACCCTTGGTATTCTTGCATTCAGCTTTGCAGTCCTTTCTGCACCATTCTTAAGTAGAATAAACCAGTTTCGGGTCGTCTATCCAATAGCCACTGCATCTTCAATTGCCCTAGTATTCTACTACTTTGTACTGCCTATTACTGATCTTTGGTTGACTATTAGTTTATGTGTTGCATTCGAAGCACTACTTCTTTCAATTCCGAATGAAATTCGATCATGGCAGCTGTGGTGGTTGCTCTCCATCTCCATAGGTTATGCCATCTTCTCAATCATGAATACGGCTCCATATCTAGGAGCTTTTATCGCAATTCTCATTTCCACTGAACTGATTCACCTGACTCCTGATATAGAATACAGATTCACAGAATACGGTGAAGCATTGAGTGTCATGAGGGGTTTTCTATTAACTGCCTCAGCTGGGCTAATTCTCTCACCAATCTTATCGGTAGAGCTTGTTGCAGAAATCTGCTTGACAGTATTCCTAATTGTATTTTCAGCTTCAATCTGGAACGGAGCATCAGCAAAATCAAGAACGATCTTCCTTGACGCCACGGGAGTATCTCTATCTCTATTATCATTCACATTCTTGTCGGCACTGCTGGAAGTACACTGGTTGCTCGTTCTCTATATTTCCATCCCGCCAATTTTTGCTGCACTTATTTATGCTTCAACATCAGGTGTCGCACAAAGTCATCATTGGACCGCACTAAAGGGCGTTGCAGTGCTTTCTATCTCATTGGCATGGTTCAGTGTATATCAAACGGTTGAATCTATTTTACTGGGACTTCCAACTGGTCTGTTTATCGCAATCGCTTTATCCTACTGGAATCCTTGGGGCGGGAGTGTGCAAGGGAAGGGTCCAAGTCCTCTCGTGGGGGCTTTCATTTTGCTGATTGAATCAATCTGGGTATTTTATTCCGTAGTTATATTCTCACTATCTGGGAGTTTGATTCTTCTCGGTGCTTCTCTACTTCCAATTATCCTACTTGGATTTCCATTAAGGAACATGATTAGCTGGATGCAGTTTGAATTGATCTGGGATGCAATCTCTGCCTCAATCGCTGTAAGCACCGGATCAATCCTCTCAGGGTGGGATATTGCATCGCTGACATTTCCACCAAATTTGGCTCTTCTCTTGGGCTGGAGTCTAAGTCTATACTCAATTTTTTCATTATCTGTGACTCATCTCAGCGAGAAAAGACAAAATCTTCAGACTGAAGAGAAAGTGAGTCATCTGACATGGACTCCTGCAATTCTTGGTTGGACTATTCTCGGATATGCGTACTCCGCAATCTTTGAGTTAATCCCATCATTTCAGCTCGGGGTATCCTGGCTGTCTTTCTGCATCTCATCGCTTATTTTTGTAACATTGCATCCCAATCCCTCTTCCAACCTTAAAATCGCAATTAACATGCTTGTTTCTACAGCACTTGCCTATTTCACATGGATTACTTTTAGCTGGGTTGACTCACTTTATTCTTTCATTTTTTCCGTTGGCGTATGGTATCTATTTGGCCTTCCAGTACTTGCAGCTCCTACCTACAGTCTATTTCGCAGAGCGTACGCTTTTATCACTACACATAGTGAAAACATCGCTCTAGGTCTGCCAGTTATAATTGGCTTATGGTTTGGAGCTACATTTCTTCTAGATACAACATGTCCCGCAATTCTTGGTATTGGTGTAAGAAATTGTTTTCAAGCCTTGGCAATTGGAGCGCTTACTGTTGGTGGCCTTTATCTACTAGAAGGCATGACGCTTAATGGAAATCTCTCATCGAGAGTCAAGCAGCCATCAGTAACAATACTGGGACGAGGAGTGTTTGTGTTGCTGCTTGCCATTTACCTTCCTGAGGTTTTCGTTGCGTTTGATTTAGTTTTATACTACCTTGCAGGTTCTGCTGCAGTCTCGTTCTTTGTGATGTTTTTCCTAAATCTTATCCTTGGCTTCCGCGAGGCAATGAGGAGGTCTCTCATGATTGCTGGAGTTCTTCTGTTGCCGTCACTTATGGTGGGATTAATGATATTCAATGCATTTCCTCTCCTGGAGTCAATACTACTAGCCTCGTTTGCAAGCTTTCTGGTTGAGAGCCCCCTCTTCGAAGTCCAGATTAGACGATTCTTTGGAGCTTTGAGAAATGTAGCTACACTCGTTTCAAATGCACTAAGAAAGCTTGGTCATGCAATCAAGCAGTTTTTCCTTCGCTTTGGATATATCAACTGGATTGCTTTCTCTGCTGGATTCACTATCTGTCTTTCCTGGTTGTCATACCCATTCTTCAGCGAATTTCTCAATATGAATCCCCTGAGTTTTGCCTATGTGATTCCTAGCATAGGGATACCAATTCTTGTGCTTGGTTTTCTTTTGCTGAGCATATCCATAATCAGACGTACCGTTAGATCTTCATTTGGTTCTGCATCATTCATGATTGCACTTTTTGGAGCAGCAACTACAGGGACATCATGGCTGTTTGACCATGGATTTATGCTGGAATCAACGGCAGTTGGCGTAATCCTCGTATGCCTGTCCATTCTGATTTTCATGCGAGAGCGCCATATAATGGGTAGGTGGGTTTCTGCAATTTGGAGCCCAATCCCCCTCTCACTTGGCGTCCTTATATTCAGTTTTATTTATCCGGTTGGTTCACCTATTGAATTGCTGCCGCTTGCATTATCTGTATCAGCAATGATTGGTCTATTTCTCTTATTGCTCTCTGCTTACTCCAGATTGATGCCTAATCGAGTAAAGACTCCTCTCTGGGTCATGACAGGTGCATCGTCTGCGATTGCTACATACATGGTATCTGTGGAAGCCTCATTCCCTGTATTGGCAAGCATTTACCTAGCTGTATTTGTGATGTCTTGGGTGATGTTTCCCCTCACGCATAGGCAATATCGACATCTATTCAATGCACCTCTATTCTTTGCGCTCACGGGCTTTGCATTTACTTTTGTTTTCGGTGAGTATTATCAAGGTCTTTTATTGGCATTGGCTTCGTTTCTTCTATTCATTGTGCTCTTTGTGAAGGAGCGAGAACCCCGAAATCCAAAACTTGCCTATCTACGTCTCTTTATGCTGATGGTACTTCTCGCTTTCATTGCAGTATTCGGGATCACAATGCTCGGGGTATTAATGACGTAGGACTAGAATTCTTTATCGGTACAGTACCCTCTCTGAACTCTTCCGGGTACTCCCTCGAAGGTACGTCCATTGCCTGAGTGGTGTTTAGATTTTCGCCGCAGGACCCCCATGAATGGTTTGCTCATATCTAAAACATGATCGGAAGTATCAATGGGATGTTCCAGTTCGAAAAATTGCCCGCTATATCCTCGAGCTAATTGCATTGATTCATTGTATACTGTAATTCTGCCGTTTCTCAGGAGATAGCCTTTTTCCACCTCAATCTCATCTATTTCATCATTCCAAAGAATAAGGTCTATCTGTGCAGTTTCATCAGCAACTTTGGCTTGAGCTACTCTGTAGCTCTTCCCGGATTTCTTTGACCTTACTATTCTAGGCGTGTTTAGCTCAACTACCTTAAAACGGACTGAAATCCTGTGGCTAGTAATCTTTAGTTGGTTGATCTTTAGATTGTTTTCTACTATTTCTTCTTGAGGCATTTCTAATTGACCACACTATAATATTCTTCTACTGAGGTTAAGAACACCTACTCGTTGAGAATTCAGAGTTCCGCCTATACTTTCCGACACAATTGGCTCTAGAACCTTCTCGCTCCAACTTCTGCAATTCAGTACGATTCATAAGGCACTCAGCTTAAAATACGCCAAACCTCATACAACTGGATAGAATACGAATGACAGTCCGCATATTTCTTGTTGATGATGAACCAGCGGTACCAAAACTTGTGGGCATCTACCTCAGAAGCTTTCTTGATGATTTTGAGGTCATGAGCTCAACCAGCGGATTGAAGGCGATTGAGAAGATTTCCCTAATCGTGAGGGGTGGCTACTTAGACAGAATTCCTGATATCACCGTCCTCGATTTTAGAATGCCAGGAATGGGTGGACTTGAAACTGCGTCAAAACTAAAGGAGTTAGGTGTTCCTAATATCTATATTCTCACAGCGTACATCAGCCCTGAACTAATAGAAGCAGCAACAACTATTGGAGTAAAGGGAATAATGAGAAAGAGTGAGGGTTTCAAAGAGATAGCTCGTCGAATTGCAGATGCGGCTAGAGCATTACAAACCTCATGATTTATCAACAAAACCCTTTTCAGAATGCAGCAATCTATTGATTTGCTTGAATAAGTGGAGGTATCTGATTTGGCACGCTCTCACTCTAAAATTGCATTTGCGTTATTTGCTCTATTCTTTGCTATGCTATTCATTTCTGGCTCTATGTCAACAGCGCAGGCACAGAGTTTCGGAGATGACTGGATTGAAGATGAGGATGAAAAACTGCATATCCTCTTGACATTTGATGGTAGGTCGGCAACTACGGCAACTGAATCTAATCCTATAGTCATACCTCGAAATGAACCAATGGAACTACATCTAGAAATCAATGTGACCAATGATGTTCCACTTAATGTTAGTGGAGTGATAACTTTTTACTTCAATGATATTCCAGTGCTTCCTATTCAAATCCAGAATCCTGTTACGGAATCTGCATGGGTGCCTGTTGATCCAGTTTTAGGCATTATCCCAGTCACTTACCTATTCAATCTAAGTGATTATCTTGAAGTAGGCCCTGTTGATTTGATGACAGGGATATACCAGTCCCGATTATCTTTCAGCTTTTATGAAATAGATCCTTCTGATTCCGTGCGTTCATCAGTGTTACATACTGTTTACACAGAGTTTTATTTTATACTCCCTGTTGAGAATCCTCTACAGGTGATTACCACCGTTGCAGGTTTGATAACAACTGGCTCCACTATTGCTGCTGTAGGTGGAGTTGGTTTGAATATACAAAAGATACTCGAGGCTATCCAGACAGCTCACAAAGCTAAAAGTATTCACAAGAAAACGGGAGAAATTAGATCTCTTCCAAATCTAATGGTTATAGGTGCTCTCCCATTGCTTTTCTCTATGCTATCGAGTATGGTTTCAGTTAAGAAAAAGAAGAGAAAAGATGCTGTTGAAGATCAACCTGATAGCGTTAGTGAATATCGTCTCAGGCAAAGACTACGCGAAACAGCTCCTGAGGCCTGGCAAGTTGATAAATGTCCAAGATGCAAACGCGACTGGGACAAGAAAACAAACACCTGCAAGAAGTGCAAGATTGATGTTGATACCGGGCGGCAAGAATACGCTGAGTACCTTTCAACTAAGACTGAGAAAGCTATCAAAGTTGTAGGGAAGAAGAAATCAATTTCTATTCAAAAACTCTCAAAAGCAATCAAAACCAACGAGTATAACGCCGGAGTCATTGGAGCTGCAATGGTGGATACTGGCGTAACAGAGATACAAAAGATTGACACGCCATTCAGGAGTTTTATTATCAATATTGGTGGTCTAATCTTTCTAATCCTAACTTGGCAACAGCTACTTGGTGGTGCCGCAAGTAAGTTCCAGACCACACTGACATTTGTGGGTGCTGGGCTCTCTCTCGCAGTTATCATAGCTCTCTACGTAGCTAGAAAAACTCAGATCGAGAAGCTCAGAGTTGAAGTCGAGGATGGGGGTAAGCTAATGCCAACTGAGGCGGAGAGAGAGGCCAAAGATGAAATCCCTGAAGCTGAATCGCTCCCGTCAGAGGACGAGCCGTACGAAGAAGCAACCGATGAGGAAACAGCAGACGAAGAATCTGACGATTATGCGGATGAAGAAGTATCTGAATTACAGGAGGAGATTGACGAAGAATGGTCTGAAGATTCCGATCTTGATGATGACTCAGATTCATTGCCTCCAGAGCGACTTGACAAAGAGAGGAAATAGATGCCTATTGTGGTAGCAGGGGTAGCCTGCCCCGCTACCATCTGACTCTTTTATTCCTAATACCCCGAATCATCCCTGGGTTTCTCTGTTGGTTTACTCCCGATTATCCCGACTGCCTTACTTCGTTTGGCATTTGGCATATATGGATTCTGAATAGCAATGTCCTATATTGGTAAGAGTGATTAGGGAGGAGATTCAGCAATGGGCAAGGGATGAACTGCTATGGTCAATCACATTGCCATTATAGGATGTGGTGCTGCTGGTGCGACAGCGGCAATGCAAGCCCGCAAATTCAATCGTGATGTCAAGATTTCTATCTTCAATACTGAGAAGTATTCTCAGTACTCTCGATGCGGTCTTCCATATACAATCTCTGGTAAAGTCAAGGAGTTTGAAGATTTGGTCCTCATGGCTCCTGAAAATTGGAATGCAATCAAAGTGGAAGCGTACCTCGGATCAATAGTCACAGAGATTGAACATGAAAAACGAGTTCTAAGCTATGAAGGTACTGATGGAATAGGGAGTATAGAATATGATGCTTTGATATTTGCTACAGGAGCAGAAAATGCTGATCCACCCATCAAAGGATTAGAAAAACAACGCGTATACGGGTTGCGAACACTTGATGATGCAAAGGCACTCGCTGTTGAAGCCGAAAAGGCGAGGAATATTGTTGTTGTTGGAGGCGGTCTTGTGGGCATGGAAACCGCAGAGGCATTTCACGAACGAGGTGTGAGTGTAACGGTAATTGAATTCTTACCCAATATCCTATTGGCAATGGTGGACCCCGATTATGCAACAATTGTTGAAGATCATTGCATTGAGCATGGTATTGAGATTCTTACAAATACAGCAGCTCAGGAAATCCTCGGAGGAGATGCCCCTGAAGCTGTTCTGGCAAAAAGCAGAGTTACAAATGAAAGTATTACAATCCCAGCCGATGCCGTTGTTGTTGCCACAGGTGTTAGGGCAAAAACTGAGCTGGCTCAGAAAATTGGAGTCAAGGTTGGCCCAACTCGAGGAATAATAGTCGATGAAAACATGATGACGAATATCGACAAGGTGTATGCATGTGGGGACTGTGCTGAGCATGTAGATTTCATAACCCGAAAGCCCATGACTGGAGGGCTTGGTACAGTTGCAGTAAGACAAGGCCGTGTTGCTGGAATCAACGCTGCAGGAGGAGATGTTTCATTCCCTGGAATTGTTGGAGCAAAAGTAACAAAGCTTTTTGGCATGGAGATTGCAAGTACCGGACTTACTGAAGATTTAGCAAAGCGATTTGAAGTAGAAGTTGCAAAGGGTTCGATTAAGGGGGGAACAAAGCCACCATATTATGTCGGCGGTCATGAATTAAAAGTGAAGACATATTATAACAAAGAAACAGGCAAGCTCGTCGGAGGACAACTCCTCGGCGTGGAAGATGCTGCAATGAGGATTAATGTGATAACCCTTGGAATACAGCAGAATATCGATGCATTAGATCTATTTGACTTCGAAAACTGCTATGCACCGGCTATATGCGACACATGGGATCCATTGGTCCAATCGGCTGATGCCGCACGTCGAAGATTAAAGCTATAGAGTTAGGGGCGATAGGTGGTTTTCCTCTCATGTCCCTGGGCCTGCAATGATATGTGCATTGTCTAGAGCGTATTGAAGGGAGCTAAGCTGGGTAGGCGAGCCCACGACAATGATTACTTTCTCAATCTGACACCCTTTCTGACAATGTGTGTGAATTGCCCGTACTATCTCTTCGGCCACTTCCCAGCTAGGTATTCGTGATGTTTCAAATCCGGTTGTGAAAAAACATACTGATTTCTCAGAGAGCGAATCAGCCTTTTCTAGAGCATTTGTTACAGCATTGAACAGATTCTTTCTTCTTTGAGGATCCCCCATTGATATGGAAGGCCAAAAGTCTCTATTTCTTGCAGAACTCGATTCTTGGATTGTGATACCCATGCCCAACCCTATCTCTATGTTCTTTGTAGCAACTGATAGGCCAATGTCTTTATCATCAAAAGGTCCCATTTGCGCCTTTACAGATATTTCCTGGAACAACCACTCCATTTTCTGACCCCTTGTCCTATGTTACCCACCATCTATTGCATTTATTCAGCAATTAATGTCCATTCAATATGTCATCATTCCGTAAAAAAATAGCTGTAATGAGCGAAAATATCTCACATGAGGGATCGCATTCCAAACCCAGGGACTACCCTAGTCAGAGCACAATCCTTTTTGGTGGAAAGTAAGTCTTGCGCTTGGCGAGAAACCTGAACGATGTAACTCATGAGGAATACCTGCATCTCTGTAAGAAATATGGCACTCCAATGAAGTGTCATTTTGAGGCTAAATTCCTAGATTTTGAATGCGACCTCGTCCGATCAAGCTCCTCAAAGGGGCGACAACATGACATAACATGCTTCATTCCACGTGATGATGGGTGGGTCACTATTCAGAAGCATGCATACTCAGGGACCGGAATTTTCAGAGCACCTTCTGGGGGAGCTCATTTTGGCGAATCTCTCGAGATTGCGGCAGAGCGGGAGATGAAGGAAGAAACTGGATTGGATATTGAACTGAAGCATTTCATGGTAGATATCTCGCTTGAAGTTAAGTGCAGCGAAGGAATTATTCCATGGAGGTCTCTAGTGTTTCTTGCGGAAGCTGTGGGCGGTGAGATGAAGGCCATTGATACCGATGAGATATCCGATGTGAGGGTGTCTCTTAGAGAGGACATGCTTGGACCAATCAATCAGCTTATGGAGAACTCAGGCTGGGGAGGTTTTGCGTACAGGGCTTTCCTTACAACTAAGTTCTTTGAAGCACTAGATGGTGAGCGAAAGTAGGAATACCTGTTATCCCGATTTATTGATTCCATTTGCTCAGTGCTCGCTCCATGCACTCGATTGCTGCAAGGATGTGTGGTTTAGCATCTACCAGCAATTGGGATCCCATTGTCCTTTTTTCAACGGTGAATTCCTCCCCTTTCCAATTTCTCTCAACGCTAAATGGAAACAGTTCTGAGAATATCCTTAGTTTCTCAGCTGCATGCTTGTACTGATGCGATGCTTCAGCAAGATCTTCACCGAAAGGATGTTTTTTGTACCTCCTTGACAATCGCATTAGGAATGATGAGGCCAACTCCATTCCTTCTTTAGTGCATGCAGCGACATAGGAGTTCCCATGGTAATTGAGCTGCTTTACATCCTTCATTTTTTTGGAGTCTTCTTCTGATTTTGGCACCACACCGGATTCAAGTATTCCTGCCCACTGAGATAATGCATCAGGACCTGGTACATACCTCGCATTGATTTCATCATTCCCAAAATCGACACCTTTCGCGATTAGAACTGCACGCCTAATTGCCACTTTATCGAGGCTGTTGAGATTTGGTGTGTCAATCTTGGTTTCGAAAACCATCTTCGATAACCCTCCTGGTGCATTCAACTGGTCGAATCTAATGGGGTCTTCATCTTGACCCTGTAGACGTCTGAATGTGCTGACGATGTAATGATCCCCATCAAAACCATTTACAATCCCAAATTCCGGTACAGGTATTCCCCAAATTCCTACAGGTCTATTTGTACGAGTTAGATTGGATTTGATATCCTCGAAATACTCACGTGCTCTAGCAATCTCATTTTCATCTTCACTTGGAGAATATGAAGGGCCTGTCCATCCAAATGTCACCTTCCACCCAAACGACTCCAGTCCCTCCCTAAAGAGGTCAAAGGGAGCCACAGTGGGTGCTGATGGGCAGGTAGTATCAATACTAGTATTCAGGTGGAATGCGTAGCCTGTATATCCGCCTGCATAGACCAAGTCAACTTCTTCATCCATGGCGCGAAGGATGCCAACAGCAGCAGATAGGTATGATATCCATGCCGGGACATATTCACCTTTGCTATCGACTTCGAAATTATCCATTCTTCAAATCCTCCAAAAATGCTCCTGTTACATTATTGCTTGCTGTTTTAATTTATTTGACATAGGAAATAATCAGTTTGCAAATCTGATTAATACAATGGTATTTTGCATAGAAATGTATTTAGTTAAGTTGACGTTTACTCAGGGCGGCCTCATTTGATTTCCAATTGGGGCTGCGAGGTGTTCGTAAGTGGAAATTCCTAGTATTTTGAAATATACATTCTTATTTCATTTTATAGCCTGCTTGGTCTTTGGGGTCATATTTTTCCTGAGTCCAGAGATTTTTGTGGATTTGGTGGCGTGGCCTTTCTTAGACCCAATTGCAGGTAGGGTTTTGGGATCCATGTTTCTAGGATTTGCAGTTGCAAGTCTTTTGGGATACAGGGCCTCATCATGGGAAGAGGTGAAAATAGTAGTACTTGCGGATATTGTTTGGACTGTCTTTGGAACAATATCGATGATTTGGATGATAGCAGTATACCCAACTGCTCCGTTCGCTGCTTGGTTTGAGCTGCTTTTGGTGGCTTTATTCATGGTGCTCTTCTTGTACTGCTACATGAAGGTCAAAAGATAGGCAAATGCATCTAGGATTCGGATTAGGCTCAGTTTTGAGAATCTCTTTTGGCTGAGCTGTATGAGAACTTGAATAGGACTCGAACCTATCTGGTAGTCCAGACTATTGAATTCAGAAAATTAGTTGGTGACTGCGGCAATCGCCGCAGTCATTCATATACTATGGTGCCATTGTCAGCTGAAGTTTCTTTACAAGCTCCTTGTAACGGTTTCTTATAGTAACCTCAGTAACTCCAGCAGTCTTGGCGATTGCCCTTTGAGTGATTCTTTGATCAGTCAGAATCGAAGCAATGTAGATTGCAGCAGCTGCAAGTCCTCTCGGATCCCTGCCTGTCACAAGATTTCTCTCTCTCCTTGCCTTCTCCAGCAACTCTAAAGTCATAGACTGTACCTCTGCTGGGAGTCCAAGTTCAGTTACAAATCTCGTTACGTATGTTTCAGGCCCTGGAATGGGCATCCTAAGCTTGAGTTTGGTTGCAAGCATCCTATAATGAGCGCCAATCTTCTTCTTCGAAACCGGCGATAGAACAGCTATCTCTTCAAGTGATCTTGGCGATTCTCTGAGTCTGCATGCGGCGTAAATAGACGCAGCAACAGTTGCATCTATTGATCTGCTCTTTGCAAGTCGGCCTACAATGAGTTTCCTGTATAGCATAGCTGCTAGCTCTCTTATACCATTAGAAAGGCCTAGCTGCGAAGCTAATCTATCCATCTCAGTCATAGCCTGAGCTAGATTTCGATCCATGGAGCTGTGTACACGTGTACGTATCTGCCATTTTCGCAACCGGAAAATTTGGGCACGCTGAGATGATGTAAAGCGTTTACCCTGTGAGTCATGGTCGCGCCAGTCAATCATGGTTGACAGACCCTTGTCATGAATTGCGAAATTGGTCGGTGCTCCAGTCCTTGAGCGTGCATCTTTCTCATCTGATGTAAATGCCCTCCATTCAGGACCCGAATCAATGCGGTGGTCACTTAGTACCAATCCGCATGTTGCACAGATTATCTCCCCCTTCTCATTATCTCGAATGATCTCAGATCCTCCGCAATCTGAGCATGATTTTATGGTTTCATTCGAAAGGCTATTCTTACTACTTATTTTACTTCTATTACCTAAACTAGCTACCATCTTGTTTAGTTCTCTCTCCTATGTGATTGCGATCACGTGTCGCGTGCTTTTTTTCCTTGTCTTTTGTATGCGGCGTATCAAGGAGCCATTGTGATGTGAAGTTTGTTCACCAGTTCCTTGTACCTGTTTCTGACCGTAACCTCAGTCACTCCAGCTGCAACTGCTATGTCTCTTTGAGTCACACGGTGGTCTGTGAGTATTGAGGCAATGTATATTGCCGCTGCAGCAAGCCCCCTCGGGTCACGACCTGTAACGAGTGTTCTATTGGCCCTTGCCTGTTCAAGTATTTCGAGCACCTTCTGTTGTACGATGCCAGGGAGCCCCAGTTGAGTGATGAATCTCGGCACATAATTTGCCGGATCCGAAATAGGCATTCTTAGCTTAAGCTTTTCAACTAGCAATCGATAGTGCTGTCCAATCTTCTTCTTACTCACGCGCGAATGCCGCGAAATCTCTTCAAGAGACCTCGGAGACGATCTCAGTCTGCAGGCTGCATATATTGCTGCTCCTACCATTGCATCAATAGACCTGCTTCTGGCAAGTCTTCGCACAATGAGTTTTCTGTACAGCAAAGCTGCAAGTTCCTTGATACTTTTGGTCAGTCCAAGCTGAGATGAAAGTCTTTCAAGCTCGGACATCGCCTGAGCAAGGTTTCTGTCCACAGAGCTATGTACGCGAGTACGAATCTGCCATTTTCTAAGACGATAGATCTCAGAACGTTTTTTGGCAGAAAACTTCTTTCCTGAAGAGTCATGGTCACGCCAGTCAATCATGGTTGATAGACCTTTGTCATGGATTGCATAATTGGTTGGTGCTCCAGCCCTGGAACGTGCGTCCTTTTCGTCTGAGGTGAATGCCCTCCATTCTGGTCCAGTGTCAATTCTATGATCACTAAGGACCAATCCGCAAGTGGCACAGATTTTCTCACCTTTCTCAATGTCCTGCACGACTTCTGAACCGCCGCACTCAGGACATGTGAATTCTGCGGAATCTGTGCGTGCGCGTCCTTCTGAACGCCTCTTTTTATCTTGTCTGGATGACATCCCTCTTCACCTCATACCTTCTGGGCTACCATTGACTGCGCCTTCTAAGAAATCATCCTTGCCGCAACAAATCCGTTTCAGAAAGTGGCGCTTTGTTATAGTATTCGCCTCGTCAGGTTCCGCTACAAGGGAAACCTTATATACAATAGTATATAAACATTGCGGTGGTTCCACTGAACTCGTTCTATAAGAAGCTTGTGCTATGTTGCCGTGCGGGAATTTTGTTTTAAAACTTACGAAGAGCTTGAAAAGGAAGTTTTGACTCCCTCTGTTAAGCCAAAAGTGCAGTTTTGAGGGCGTCTGGCTCAAAAAGCTCATGTACTGCCTTCCTAAAATCAAGATTTGGCAAATTCTCCTTTAATATTTGCTCGAGAATTGCTATATTCTCACTATATAGTATAGAGCATTACCTGGTTTAGGAGGCTGGTTTCTGTAAAATGCGGATTTAATATATTGATAGTCATACAAATATCTGAGGTGCATGTGAATTGGAGGGATGGTTAGAGTGCCCCATAGAATGGGCTTACTATATTCATCCAGCACGACTAGAAATGTTTCGTGTCTGGAAGATGGTTCCAATTGGAGGTATAATCCTAAGTAAGATCCCCGTGAAACAGGCGGATGGAAGAAACTTCGTTTCCACCGAGTACATTGTTGTCGAGAAACATGGCTTGAGAGCATTAACCGGAAAGGATGAGGCTACCCTCATCCTTGCTCAACAGTCAATTCGATTCATAAAGAAAAACGAATCGTTTCCGCCGCATTGCAGGATGCTGAGAACGTATTCGAATGGTGATGCTGATCTCCTCTTTAGGCCTTCCAATTATGATGTATTTGAAATTCATATTTCCTGTACCTCATTTGGTGAGAATTTTGCCGCGTATCTGGCTTTGCTGAAAGTTAGGAATTCTGAAGGAATTTCCACTCACTAATATGGGAATACTGGATACCTAAAAATATATTAACTATTGTTATCAACCTCCCTATGAGGACTAGTTATGCCCGAAGAAGAGAAGTTCACTCTTAATGAGTTTCACAAGAAAATGGGTGCCAAGACCAATGGTGGGGTCTGGGGATTTCTGGATGATTCAACTCCAACCACCGCTGGGTTTGAAGATGCATTGGAAATGGCACATACATCTCGCTACCATTGGAGACAGGTAGGCACGTTGACAAATGATGTTCGTGCTGTCTACATGATTGCTCGTGTGTATGCACATATGGGTCATGGGGATTCTGCAATGCACTATGCCAAAATAATGCTTGGTCTTGCTAAAAAAGCAGAGAAAGAAGATGCTGCCAACTGGAAATCATTTGACATGCCTTTTGTATATGAAGCAATGGCAAAATCATATGCAGCTGCTAGAAAGAAGGATGAATGCAAGAAATTCAGAAAAATGTCTCAGGATCTAATCAACAATCTGACAGACAAACAGGACAAGGAAATTTGCCAAGCAGAATTGGATAAACTGAAATGCTAGGAATAGGCGAATCGTTTGCCTTTCTCAGTCACATAGTATATTCTACCAGAAGTGTTGTCTGTGCAGTTGGCTGCTGAAGTATTACAGCTGGAGCAATGTGAATCATCTGATATGCTACAGTCACTAACCCTTAGCATACCTCTTCTAGTGAGCAGGTCCAGCATATCATCCAAGGTTTCGTGTTGGACGCCAACTGTCAAGGCAATATCCTGTTTACTCCTCATACCTGCTTCCATGATAAGTTGAACAATTCTCTTTAGCAATACTTAGCCCCCTGCATGCATCATCTTATTCTCAATAGGGATTCTTCCTGTTAGTTTGAGATATGCAGCAGCAATGAGTATCACGAAAAACAGCCAGATGGCCGGGGAGAAATCGTCCAGTGGTGACCAATTAATCCAATCATCGAAAGCTAGGAGTCTTCCAAGCGCGTTTGTGCCAATAACAATGAGATGTAGCGCAAACAAGACTGCTGCAAGACCTGATGCAACAAGTGTGTATGCATACCCCTCGAACTGTCTATCTCTCAGTGGTTTCAATCCGGTGAGATATACAGAGCCTACAATTACAAGCATTAGAGAGGAAATCATATCACTTGATCCAGGAAGAGAAAATGTGTAGCCAAAACCCAATATGAGGTACAAGAATCCTATAATCGTATAAAGAGCCCCAAGTACTGCATTGGCGTAAAAGGGCCATTTGGACAAGCTAGTTTTACCCAATGAATATCCCCCCTATTAGAACAACAACGAAAGCGACTACGTAGGCCAAGGCAACTTGATAGAATACTGAGAATGCTGCCCATTTCCATGATCCGGTTTCCTTTCTTATGGTACCAATTGTGGCAATACATGGAGTATATAGAAGTACGAAAACCATGAGTGCCAATGCCTGCACAGGTCCTAGGAGACCTGTCAAGCCAATGGCGATTGCTGCTTCGCTCTGAGTGGAAAAAATGATTCCCAGAGATTCAACTACTACTTCTTTTGCGAGAAGGCCGAATAATAATGCAGTCACAATTTGCCACGGGAATCCAAGTGGTGCAAATAAAGGCTCCATCGTAGTACCAAGCAATGCTACAAAGGATTCCTCCACAGGGACACCAAATCCTGTAGGTCCAACATTAGCAATGAACCATATCAATATGGCACCTGCAACCAAATAGGTCCCTGCTTTCTTCAAGAAGAGAACTCCTCTCTCCCAGGCATGAGTAAGCGTTCCATGGAATGTAGGAACCTGATACATTGGGAGCTCCATTAGAAGGGGTGATGCTTGTTCTTTAAAGAGGGTCTTTTTGAAGACAAGAGCCATAATCACGGCCATCAGAATTCCCAGCAAATACATGAGGAATACCATTGTTCCTGCAAAATCCGGGAAGAAGACTCCCGCAATCAGAACATACACGGGCAGACGAGCCGCACATGACATTAGTGGACTCACGAGTATAGTTGTTAGTCTATTGGCTTCACCATCAACTGTCCTGGCAGCCATGATTGCTGGAACGCTGCAACCAAATCCTAGTAACAGGGGAATGAAAGACCTGCCATGTAGCCCCATCTTCATCATTATTCTATCCATGACAAACGCTGCCCTTGCAAGATATCCGCTATCTTCAAGCATCGAGATTGTCATGTACATGAACAGAATAGGTGGCAGAAATACGATAATAAAACCAACTCCACCGATTATTCCGTCTGTTATGAGAGATGCTAGCCATGAGATTTGTATTTGGGTGGTGTAGCTTGCCAGCAATGCCAACATAGCCTCAATCATCGACATGAAGACTTTACTAGCTTCGAATGTGAAGTGGAACATCACCCAAACTACTAGGAGGAAAATTGGAAGACCCAGATATTTGTGTAGAAACACTTTATCGAGCATATCGCTAAGGGTCCATTTTCCTTGACCTGGTTGATACACTTGACATAGGATGTCTCCGATTACCTGATACCTTTCATCAGCAAGAATCAACTGGTTATCATAGATTTCATCATCTTCGAAGTCCTCAACGACATCATTCGATGACATGTTTTTTGGAATCATTTGATTGCCTCCCTAATCCGCCTCAGCATGTCTTGGCTGCCAAGCAAACGAATTACCTCCTCATCATCTTCAAACAATTTCAGTGCTAGCCATCGAGGAGGAAAGCGGTCAATTAGCCCTTTGTTTTCTTCTAAAATGGCTACAATGGTTTTTAGCTTCGATTCAATTTCCCGACTATATTTTATCGCAGGTGGCTTAAGTTTTTCAAACTGGCCATGATGATGATGCTTGGGATGGTAATGCATATGATCACTTTGATTATTCTCTCCAGGGAGATGTCCAATTGTAACGACTTCTCCATCTTCAACTAGATGTGTATGATTTGGAACAACATCAAGAATTGCCTCTTTTAATTCGTCCATTCCCTTCTTTTTTGTGGCGGTTGAAATTACCATTGGGCAACAGAGGATTTCAGACAGCCGTTGTACATCAATCGTATCCCCCCTGGCTTCCACAATGTCATACATATTCAGAACAACTACAAGATTCAGCTGGAGCTCAATCAGTTGAAGCGTGAGATAGAGGTTCCTCTCGAGTTGAGACGCATTTAGGACATCAACGACAACATCTGGACGATGGTCAATCAGGTAATCTCGAGCCACTCTTTCATCATCTGAAACTGCACTAAGACTATAAACACCAGGAAGGTCAATCATTTCAAACTCATGATCCATGAAGTCAAAATATCCGATTTTCCTCTCGATGGTTTTTCCTGGCCAATTCCCTGTATGCTGCTTTAATCCAGTAAGATTATTGAAGACAACAGACTTTCCTACATTTGGATTCCCAATCAATGCTACTTTAATTGGCACCTATTTCTCCACCACCTCTACGAGAAGTTTTGATGCCAATCCCTGACCCAGTGCTACTCTTGTCCCTCGCACCTGTATTAGAATAGGCCCGCTCTTTCCTCCATGAATTACTTCGAAAACACAGCCTGATGTAATTCCCAGATCCAACAGTCTTCTTAGGATGCGCCTGCCACCAAGATGAAAACTTCTATCGATACCGACTTCATTATCATATCCACTGCGCCGATGTTTCTCTCGGTATTCATGTTCTCCTGAAAAACGTCTTCTGTCTTGTGCGATGCCTACGAACTTGCAAGTACGCCCTGATGGGATCTCAACCAGACTAAGGGTTTCAGTCTTTGTAGGTGAATCAGCTGTGTCGCTATGTGACATTATCGACCCTCTGAGCTGTAAAAATGTTAGTCAAGTCTAACATTCCACCTGTGATGACATATAAGGATATTGAATAGGTCAATGTCGTCTTAATGAAGTACTCACCACAACGATTACATATTATCTTCACATTCAGAAAGGATGGAGAAGACCATGTCCTACTACAAGACACCGCTGAAATATGGCGAGATTGTTGTCGATGAATTCATCACCAGGGAACTTGAGAATGTTAAAGTCCTCAAAGTAGGTGATTTCCATCCTGATTTTATAGACCTTGCAGCTAAGCTACAACAAGTATTGGCCAATCCCATTGGATCAGAGCCGTTTGATGACGTTGTGAGAGCGCGTTATGTTAAAGGTAAGCCAATCATGATTATTGTGGATGATAACACTCGTCCAAATATCCATACACGTGCCTTACTACCTCTCATTTCCAAACGAATCTTGAGTCTGGGTGTTCCAAAATCAGACATTAGAATTATTATTGCGACTGGCTCTCACAAATTGCCTACTCCTGAGCAAATCCAGAATCGTATACTGGGCTCAAAACTCTACACAGAGTGGAAGGATAATATCCTGATTCATGATTGTGACAGTGGCAACAAACAGATTGGATCCACATCCAGAGGGACTCCCATCATGATTGATGAGAGAGTGCTGCAGGCATGTTTGCTCATTCCTCTATCAGACAGCGAGTATCATTATTTTGCTGGACAGGCGGGCACAGTCAAATTGTTCTGTCCTGGTGTTGCAGGTCGGGAAACTATTCGTATTAATCACCCAAGAATGTTTGACTTGCAAAAGGGATTTGTTGATGGATGCAGATTGGGAAATTGCACCGGTAATCCTGTTATTGAGGATATGATTGAAATTGCATCAAAAGTAGGTGAGGGGCTTCCCATGTTTTGTATCGACACAATAATCCATCATGGAGAAATTGTATATGTTCAAGCCGGTGATCTAATTGATTGTCACAAAGCCGCTGCCGAGCCTCTTCGGAAGCTCCGAGTTGTTGATATCGACCATCCTGGTGATATCGTATTTGTATCAGTCGGAGAACTCGGTCTCAATCTCTATCAAGCTGGGAAGGGAATTCATGCAGCTTGGAATGCGGTCCGTCACGATAGAAAGGGGTGGATTGTCCTCCTTGCTCCTTGTCAGGACGGGATAGGTAGTCCAGCGTATGCTGAAGCGATGTATGCCGCAAAAGACCTAGAAGTCCGTGACGCACTTCGGTATGTAATAGAAACCTATGGATCGGAAAAGACCTTCAAGATTGGCAATCAAAAGCCACCAGATCTTTTCAGAATACTATTGGATGTTGCAGAAGGTAATATCAAAGTCGTAACGCAGCTTGATCCAGATGAATTGAAGAATGTATATCGAATGGAAGCATGCAACCCAAATTCACCCGAAGATGGTCAGAGAGTACTGCGCGAAATCATGAATCGATTCGTTCGAGAATCTGGTATTAGCAATCCTAGAGTATATGTTCTAGATGATTCTGGGCTTCTTGTCAATGTAAAGAATCAAATTAACTAGTGACCAGTCCACCTGGTCACTCATCTTTGCTTTTAGCCAAACTCTCTTGGAAAATGCTACAGATCGTAACGAGTTCAATGGATTCAACAGTATGAAACTGTTACTCCTTCCAAAGCGATTCGATGCCTATTCTTGCCTCTTCAATCGAGAGTCTATCATCTGTCAGCAATTCCTTCAAAAGAGCCAGAAATCCATCATCCAGAATGTAGTCCTTTTCAGCTATGAGATCCACAACTGCATCATGATTCCATTCTGCATCCCTGTCTTTGGTTGAGTGGATTGTCACGATACTGTCATTTCCAGTCCTACCAAACATAATTCGAATACTTCCGTACTCGAGTTCAGTGACCTCACCGCCTGTGACACCGCAGGCATAGCTCTGCATTGCCGATATGAATGATGTGAAGAGACCTTGGTGCATCTCAAGTGCATCAAAGCCAACTGAGGCCAGAGGAATACTGGCTTCATCGAAGACGATTATTCCTTTCATATCTCAAGCAACTCAACCATGAATGGCACAATTGATTACATTATCACATAAAGAGATGTCTGGTAGGTGCAGTAAACTGGTTTGAAGGAGACATCCTTCGAAAGCATGTCTCCAATTCATTTTTTATCGTGGTTTGGTCTGGCTAACTCATTTTCCACGTGGGGCCATCCTTGGTGTCTGAAACATCGATACCCATTTCGCCAAGTCTGTTTCGAATTAGGTCTGCAGTAGTCCAATCCTTGGCCTTCCGTGCACTCTCCCTGAGCTCTAGAAGAAGCTCGATGGTTCCCTTCAGCTTCTCAGCTGACTCACTTGAGTCTGCCGTTGAGCCTGTTGCTTCAAGATTGATGCCAATTATTCCAGTCAGCTCAATTAGGATTGCAAGTGCCTCTCGAAGGACTGCAGCATTTCCGATATTTGGTGTCAAGGAGTTTGCAGTTTTTATGAAAGTGAAGATCTCGGCCATTGCACCAGATGTATTGAAGTCATCATCCATCTCCTTTTCGAATCCCTGTTGAAGGGCTAGAATGGCATCTTTCATCTGGGTATCTCCTTTGGATCTTCTTCCACTTGTCCTTTCCAGAATCATGATTCTGCCACGAAGGGTATCTGCTGCATTCTTAATCCTTTCAAGACTCTGTATCGCCTGATTAAGGGCAGTCTTATTGTAGTCCAAGGGCTGTCGGTAGTTTCCTGAAACTAGATAGAGTCTCACCGCTTGATGGTCGTAATTATCGAGAACCTCTCTTGCCGTGAAGAAGTTGCCTTCAGATTTAGACATCTTTTCTGAATCCATGGTCAGGAAACCATTATGTAGCCAATACTTGATTGGAGTCTCAATATTATATGCCGCTGCTGACTGAGCTATTTCATTCTCATGGTGCGGAAATATAAGATCTTGACCTCCACCATGAATGTCGAAGGGCAATCCGAGATAATACTTCCCCATGACGGAGCATTCTGCATGCCATCCGGGTCTGCCCTTGCCCCATGGAGATTCCCAAGAAGGCTCACCCGGTTTCTCAGCCTTCCAGAGTGCAAAATCTCTAGGGTCCTGTTTTCGGTCATCGACTTCAACTCTGGCTCCGGCATCTAGTTCGTCTGATGATACTCTCGAAAGAACACCATAGTGCTCCCATTCGCTAATATCAAAATAGACATCGCCGTCAACAACATAGCCCTTTCCATTTTTGATGATGTTTTCAACCATTTCAATGATATCTTCAATATGCTCAGTTGCACGAGGATTCACTGTTGCAGGTTTAAGATTGAGCTGCTTTGCTATAGCCAAGTATTCTGCAATGAATTGACTCGCCAGATCGCTAACAGCAATACCTAGTTCATTGGCACGGTTTATCATTTTATCATCAATATCAGTGAAGTTGGTGACATAGAACACTCGGTAGCCTTTATACTCAAGATATCTCCGTATTGTGTCAAATATAGAGAACGACCTAGCATTTCCAATGTGAGGGTAATCATAGACTGTTGGACCACATACATACATTCTGACATTATTTCCATCCAACGGCTTGAAATCCTCTTTTTTCCGGGACAGGGTGTTGTATACTTTTAGCATTAGCACTACCCTCGCGAAGATTGAAGCATCCTCATAAAAAGGAGCCTGCAATTATTGCCCACATTTTCTACATATCTGTGGTGGAATCTGCAACTTGCGAATGGATGCATTCTAAAAAGGAGACCTCAAACTCATAAGTAGGTATAGTTTAATGAAAGAGGGGTTGCGAGGAGAGTGACCATGAAAAAGGAGGAAGTCATAACTAAGGCAGAAGAGCTTTGTACTCTTTGCGAGGAAAAGGCTGCAGAAACCTTGGTGAAAGAAGCACTTTCAGGATCCCCAGATGACCCTAATCTACAAACAGAACTTGCCATTATACAGTCCCGACTTGGCTATGATGGCAAAGCAGAAACTCTACTGAGGAGAGTAATCCGAAGCAATCCTAATCTGGAAAGAGCAGTATCAGCTTTAGGAAATCTTCTGAACAACTCTCTGAGAACAGATGAAGCAGCATCTCTGTATCGCACGTTTCTACAAAGTAATCCTCATGGGCATGTTGTACTTGATGATCTTTGCCGCCTGCTAATCGATGATGGTGACGAAAAAGAGGCTCTTAGGCTGGCTCGAAAACATGCAATTGACTATCCATCTGAACCACAAGCCTATGATGCATTGAGATATGTTCTCGATCGCCTTGAAGATGACCTAGCTGATGAAGTTGCCGAGAATCCATCAAGCTCTAGTCATCTCAGAGACTTCGCGTCGAATATTATTGAGCAATATTCAGTTCTCAAGAAAATGGAAGCGCAGGCTTTGGAACCAGGAGTTGATTTTGAGGATTTTATTCAGGATATACACGAGGATTTGATACGAATATATGGCGAGATGGATGACATTGCTTCAAGAAACGAAAGAAACGAAAGCCCCTTGCCTAGAGAGGTTATTAATGCAATCAATGAAGCGCTGGCTTCGAGAGAATAACAAGCAAAGAAGATGCCTATTGCCACTGGTATCCAATAGAATCGAATTCTTGCGGGAATTCTACCTTTGTCAAGTAAATGATGTCTTGTTGTGATTCCTTTCCGAGCCAAATGTGAATATTCGAGCCTTCCAATTCTTGCAGCATTCTTATCCTCTGGTTTGAATCTAGCCCCATTACCTTTAGCAAACTCGATTGGCTTACCATTCTATCCAAATTCTTCATTGCTACAGCAAGCATTCTCTCTTTGCTTCCTGACTCTAAACCCAGTATCTCCTCGTCGCGAAGAACTGCCTTTATTCGCATATCTGGCACCGTTTGGCTGAATTCCCTTAATCAAAATAAGGATGTGCATTTCATAGATTTCTGAGCGGTGCATGCTTCAACACAAGTTGTGAGGTCATTTTTCATCATTAGGAATAACTAAGCCATGACTCAGGACCGTAGCAAATGGTGCGCCTCCACAAATAAGAAGAGCCATTATAAGATCAGATGGTGACAGCAATCGGATTAGCAATCACAATCTCCAATGCGAACGACAATTTCCTTTGATTCTTCAACAATATCTCCGAATGCTTGGTAGAAGTAACGAGCAGCCTCCTCCAATCCCTTCACGCCCTCTGAGGTGAGATGGTAGATTATTTGATTTCCTTCCTTCTCACCATGAATAAGCCGTCGTTCTTTCAAATCTTTCAGTGCTGGGTAAATTGTCCCTGGTGTTGGTCTATTTCCTCCTCTTCTTTTCCAGATTCTATCTGCTATTTGCTGACCATTCAGTTTTTCGTTTCGCAGCTCCCACATGATTTGGAAGGTGAGAAATCCTCTCATATCGCAGCAATCGGGAGGACAGCATTCCGGTTCATTGGGAACTTCATTCATATCATAGCTTTCAGGTCAATACACTTAAATGTATCTGATATACAATATTGGATGACCAATATTATTAAGGCAAATTGAAGAGGCTCAGTAAATGCCAAAGAAATACAAGAAGAACAAGGTTGCGAAAAAAGGGATTCATGAGACCTGCATGAAAGTCACTGATGCAGACTGCACTTCAGGATTATATAATGAAAATGAATACTTCAAACCATTCATTGTCTGAATGGGTTTTCTACAAATTGCCTGTTCTTGATTTCCTAATCCAATGATTGCAACTGAATGATTCATTAGGATTCATTTACATATGAAAGAGCTGGGTATATGGCGTGAAAACTGCGGCAAATATAGTAGGAACGCATCTTTTTCAACAGTATAGTTCAATGTGTTCCATGCTGCGAAAGGCTATCGCAAGCATTCCTGATGAGAACTTCCACATTTGTGAGGGCAAATGGTACTACTCACTAACATTATACCACATAATTGAAACCATTGATTTTTACTCGAGGGCAACTCCTGAGGGCATGAAATGGGGTTCAAGAGGCGGCTTTGATTGGAAGCTCGCCGAAGATGTCAAAACTGATGTCTTAGGAAAACTTAGCAAAGAAATGATCAACGTCTATCTTGATGACATGGAATCGAGATTGAACAATCTATTCAAGCAAACCGAAAATCTGTTTGATAGAGATGAGTTCGATTGGTTTGATAGTGCTTTTCAAAAGCTGGTATATCTATTGCGGCACTCTCAGCATCATATCGGAGAGCTTGCATTTGCGATTAGAAAACTGGGTATGGAACCCCTAAGATGGAAATGAATTGAAGGAGGTGAATCGGATTAAAGCAACTCAAATCGCCACAATCCGAAAACCCAATCCTAGTACAACCTACATAGAATTCAAGGAGAAGTATTGGCCTGGAGTGCTTCAACTTGATAAATTCTCACACATTATTGTACTGTGGTGGATTCATGAAAGAGACAGTAAAGAAAACAGAATGAACCTTCGCGATTATCCCCCTGTCGAAGGTGCTGAATTATCTGGAGTTTTCGCAAGTCGGTCCCCGGCTCGTCCAACACCGATTGGCTTATCCATAGTAAGAATAAAGCGAGTTGATGAAGATGAACTTAGGATTCTTATTGACCAAATTGATGCCATTGAGGGCACGCCTGTTATTGACATAAAACCGTACATGCCTTTCTCGGACAAAGTTGATAATTCAAGAGTCCCCAAGTGGTTTCTTCAGAACCAATCACGATATACTGAAAGACCATTTGAAGAAGGCTGAGGGATATTATGAAAATCCGAATTCGTGTTTCTTGCCAGCTATCGCCGATATCATAACCAATCCAGCTAGGCCGCTAAATATGACTGCGGCAAAAATCTCGATAAACAGTATATCTGGCTTTGAAACATAGATTACTTTTTCAGATCCACCGCTTCTCAATCGAGGATTGTGTGCGTTGTCTGTTGCATTGGGATTTGGTGAAACATAAACTGTAGCAGAGGAGCTGGCTGTGTTATATCCCAAATCCCAAACAGTCAGCGTACAAGTATAGGTTCCTGCTTTTAGATTGTATATTATTAGATAGAATCGGCAAATTTCCTCTTCCCAAGGTCCCTCTTCAAGTAGTATTCCGTTCATTTCTATTGTATAATGCGAAGGATTTGCATCGCGTGCAATCCAAGTGATATTGTGTCCTAAAGTTCCTTCAACAAATTCAAGGTCTTCAGCTGGATCGATCACTGGGACCTGAGAATCCTCTACATGTATGTAGATATCTGCTGTGAGTCTATCATAGTATAGATCCCATACCGTTATTCTGAGGAAATATACTCCAATGTCAAGCACATGTGTATCTTGTACTATAGCAGTATTGGGTTCTGATCCTGTTCCTATCACAAAATTCTCTTCATCACTAACACGCCACTCATACCCAACCTCTCCGACAAGGATACTAACAGTTAACTCGAATCTATCGCCCAGTTCGATTGTTTGATTCGCGGGTTGCTCCATCCAACTTGGCATGTCTGGAGCCGGTGTTTGAGGGGAGAATGCCTCCTTGAAAGTATGGTTCTGGTATTTCATTTCTGTACCTGCTATTGGTAATCCGAATCCAATGAGGATTAAACTGACTAGCAATGTTGTCATGGACAAAGCATTCATTCTCTCAATTCTCAATAGTCCTCACCTAACGCCCATTTCCATAGTTTCCATGAACAATATGCTTTCCAGCAAATAGGCATAATCCTGCTACACTAAACTCTCAACGATACTTAAAGAGCTTGAAGAAAGCAGCTTTCTTTGCCTAAATTGGTTGATTTATCTGGATGGTCCGAGATTGATGTTTCTGAATAAAACGTGATTGCTGAATGGAATTCTTCAGATAGGCAAAGTATAGCGGCCATGTTTGAAGTACACAAGAGGGGAAGGGCAATGATTTTCTCATGGCTGGAGCTAGGCTTAGGTAAGATATTGGTCGATAAACAGCCAAATCCCTCTGTAGGCGCACTCTTTTTTCCTCCACTATGTTTCATTGCAGGGGATAGCGACTCAGAATGCGCTATAGACCTAATTTGGGAAATTCCGCCACAAAATATCATGATTCCACCTGATGATGCTTGGGCTTTTCTTATTCAAAAGGAATGGGGCGACCAAACTCATATCCAGCATCGTACAAGAATGAGTCCAAAACTTCTCAGCATAGAACATATTCGCCGTCTGAGACATGCACTTCCATCTGGTTTTGGACTATATGAAATTAAACTTCAAACAATGCTAGATTCGGATTCATTTTTTTGGGAAGGGATGCTTCCATTTTTTGGGTCGTTTGAAAACTTCATTCAAAATGGGTTTGGGTATTGCATTAAGAGCGAGAGAAAAGTGGTAAGTGTTGCATATACAGCATTTCCCTATACACACGATTTTGAGGTTCAGGTGACGACCCTGAATAGTCCCAAGTACAGAAGGAAAGGACTTGCGACAATAGTGAGTTCGGCATTAATTGAAGATGGTCTTTCCAAAGGTGTGACTCCCCAATGGGATGCAGCAAATTCAGCTTCAGTCCAATTGGCGTTGAAGTTGGGCTATAGCGACCCAGATCCCTATGATGTCTATTATCGTCTGGAATAACCCAGATTCGATGAATACCCTCCGCCTGCAATTGTATATAATGAAGCCACCAAGTTGGCACTAATGAAAAACCTAATATATCTCATGAATGAGATAGGTATATAGATATATCTTGACAATGAGATAGGAGCTATAGAAATGAGTATCCCATTTGAAATAGGGAAGGGATCTGGTCATCCTCATATCCCTGTACTTGTTAATGGAAAAGGCCCATTCACATTCACTCTTGATACGGGCGCCGTACTGACTTCAATAACGCCTAAACTTGCGGCTGAGTTAGGCATTGAAATATATGAACGTGAAAAGGCGATGGCATCAGGAGTTGGTGGCGGTAGAATTGATGTCAAGTTTGCCACAGTTGACTCTATCCAGGTAGGCTCTGAAGTACATGGAAAGGACGAGGTACTTGTAATCGACTTCGATTCAGTCCTAGGGTGTTTCACTCCGGGAGTTCTAGGCCATTCCTTTCTAAAGAATTACCTTGTTCATGTCAACTACAAAACAAAGACTATGAATTTAATAAAATCAAAAGAAGGCAATCCCTCAAACTATAATGGTCTGCCTTGGATTGATTTTGAATATATAGCTGGTACCCATCTCATTACTGTTCCAGTATATATTAACAACGAAGGTCCAGTTCATCTCGTAGTTGACACAGGTTCTTCTGGAACTGTTATAACTCCAAAGACGGCTGAGAAACTTGGCTTCACCAGAGAGAATAAGACTGCTGATGTTCAAGTCAAATCCCCCATTTCTGAGGGATGTTCCAGCGGATGTCAGGGCGTTGGTGGATTTGCACCTGGGTATGCAGTCCAAGCAAACGCGATTACCGCCGGCTCAAGGACTCAAGTAAACACAACACTTGCGGTAATTGACCTCAATATAGTGAGTTCTTGTGGATCAACTGTCCATGATGGCATAATCGGCTATCCGTTTCTGAAGGATCTTGAGCTGTACATTGACTATCCGAACAAAAGAATCGCCTTTGTCGATGAAATGAGTAACAACTAGATTTCAACGTGGAGATGGCGAATCATTTAATTGCCTCGTGAATGAGATAGGTTTGCCAATGTGAGGTGATTCGTCATTTCTTCCTCGAATAGCCATACCGGGCGATTGAACAAGAAACTAAATCAGATTGAGGATTTCGTACAAATCATTAATCTCGAATCTTGCCTTAGGATATACTCCTATCTTATGTTGTTTGGGAAGACAACTCCTGCTGAGCTGAGAGATGTAACACAGCAAAGCAAAGCGACAATGTTTCGAAACTTGTCCATGCTATACGATGCAGGACTTGTGAAGAAACAGGAAGTGAAATCTGTGGAGGACAAGAGATACAGTCTTCACTATTACATCTCCAAAGATCTCATCGAGGCCGCAAAGAATCTGTACACAAAAGAGCTTCATGCGTTTGCAGATGCAATTGGCAAATCTGATCTGATTAGAGCATGGCTTTCTGCTATCGAGGCTCTACCTTTTCTAATGAATCAACATACTTCACAGATGATAATGCTCCTTGCACAGAAACCGAAGCTCAAACCAAAAGTGGAACGTACCGTAGTATCAAAGTTTCTAGTTTTCAGATTAGCAGACGCAGAAAGGATTGGTGAATTCCAAACCAAACTTCACCAACTAGTTACTGAATTTGATTCTAAGCATTCAATGAAAGATAGGGATTGGAAAAAGCCATTGCTTAGACCTGTGGCACTTGCAATTGGGATTGTATCGCTAAACCCTGATTCTCTCCCCACAGAGGATGCGACGATGATTGAGATTGAGAAATGCTAGCTCATAGAAATTGCTACTTGAATTCAAGATTAATTCTGTTCATTATTGAACGACTTGACTGGCCAATCATTAATTCAAAAGTACCAGGTTCAATAACCCATTCATGCCTGTTTGCGTCATAATATGCTAGATCTTGAGCTTTAATCTCGACCAAAGCAACCCCTTTTTCACCCGGATTTAAGCTGGTTTTTGCAAACCCGACAAGTTCCTTCGGAGGTCTATCTACAGATGCTTCAAGATCGTTGGAATATACCTGGACAATCTCACTTCCAGGTCTTTCTCCAGTGTTTTCAATCTCCACTTCTATTGCTATACTATCCTTTGAGCCCACCATGATTTCCTTACTTGCATTTGCACTTTCGTATTGAAAATCAGTGTAACTCATCCCGTAGCCAAAGGGATATAGAGGTTCAATATTCTTCTCGTCGAACCAGCGATAGCCAACATAGATTCCTTCGTCATAGTATACTTTTTTCTCATCATCTCCAGGATATGTTCTCCTGGAACCAGAACTATGCGCAGGGGAATCAGCAAGTTTCATCGGAAAGGTGATTGGTAGTTTGCCTGATGGATTCGAGTCCCCAAATAGCACATTGGCAATCGCACGCCCTCCTTCCATTCCAGAGTACCAGGGTACTACAATTGCAGGAACCTTCTCTGACCAATCAGTCATCGCTATAGGGCTGCCTGCAATAATAACAACTATTGTATTTGAGTTCGCTTCTGCTGTCTGTTTGATTAATTCAATTTGGTCTTTGGGCAGATCTAATCCAAGACGATCGTATGTTTCAGAGTCCATTCCCTTGTCATGATTCAATCCAACAAATAGAATGGCAACATCTGCATCTGATACATCTGCAGCTTCCCTTACTTTATCTCCCATCTTCTCCCTAATACCTTGAAGGGGGGTTTTTTCGTATGGCGGTACCACTGCCGAAGAGCCTCCATAGAGCAGTCTTCCGAATTTCTTCTTTAGGTTTGGACCAAGTAGTGCAATGGAATCAAGCTCATCGAGATGGAGAGGAAGAATGTTTCTCTCGTTCTTCAGAAGGACAGTCCCTTGTTCTCCAATTCTTCTTGACAACTCCTGATGCTCCGCAGTGTTTAGTGCTCCTGAAGGTAGATCTTTTAGATCTTCAAAAGCCCCGCATAGATACATTCCTCTCAAATACCTACGAACTAAATCATTCAGTGTTTCCTCTGTGAATTTTCCTTCTCTGAATGCTTCATGAAGGGATTTCATCTTATATCGCGAAGGAACTGGCATTTCAAGTGAGAGCCCTGCATTAATGCACCCGTCAGTAGTTTCAATTGGGCGGGATGCAAACCAGTCAGAAATAACAAAACCTCTGTATCCCCATCTCTTCATTAGTATATTACGAAGAAGATACCTATTTTCACATCCATAAACGCCATTCACTTTGTTATAGCAAGCCATGACCGCCCACGGATCGGCTTCCTTTACAACCTCGCGAAATGCTCTCAGATAGATTTCATGAAGGGGTCTCTCGCGCACTTCCGAGCTTACAAATCTCCTGTCAATTTCCTGATTGTTAGCCGCAAAGTGTTTTATGCAGGCCCCAATGCCTTGACCCTGAACTCCGTTAACAAATGGAATGGCGAGCTCTTTTGTTAGGAAGGGATCTTCGCTGAAATATTCAAATGTTCTTCCGCAGAGAGGCGTCCTATCAATGTTAATTCCTGGGGCAAGAAGCATATGTCTGCCAATGGCTCGTACTTCAGATGCCATCGCTGCACCAGCTCTATGCGCAAGTGATCTGTCCCATGTTGATGCCAGAGCAATTGTTGCGGGAAATCTTGTGCATTTCCTAAAACCGCCAGAAAGCCTAGAAATCCCTAATGGACCATCTGTCATCTTAAATGCAGGAATACCAACGCGTTTGATGGGTTTGGTTGAATAGAGCCTTAGATATCCGGGACTTGTCAAGAGTTGGAATTTCTCTTTGAGTGTAAGCTTCGATAAAAGTTCGCTTGCTTTCAATTCAGCCTCTTTGGTGCTAGATGCCATGCATTGCCATAAGATGCTACGCATGATATCAATGTTTGGAGCTCCAAAACCTAGTATCTAGTATTTTGGTGGTCTTATTGGCTTTTTGCCAGATGAAGCGTCGCTTTAGGTGGCTAGTAGTGCAAAGAACCGATAAAGGGTGAAATAATCTGGACTCAAAGAAGTCCCAATGAACCAAGTACCAAGAACACAATGAGCGATACTGGTTCAAATATGAGGTATAGAATATTCAATGGTCCTTCTAATCCACCAGGCGAAATAGGGATTATATTTTGCCAACGCAAAATGGACCAGATAACACCAATTATCAAGTATGCCAGCACAACTATTCCAAGTTTCTTTGCAATACCCATTTTGGATAATCTCCTTCTCTCTAGTGCATTAGATTTGAAAATAAACTCTGTTCGTGTGTTACATTTTCTGATTTGAATTCCTATTTCGCCATTGTTATTTAGTTTAAAAAAAGTCACAGATACAAGGAAATGATTTCAATATGGCCGAAATAGAGCTTCGTTCTCTGGGCAAGAGTGACCTGAAAGTAACACCAATTGGTTTGGGTGCAATGCAGTTCTCCGGCGGTAGAGGTATGTTCCGATATTTTCTCTCTGCACTTCCTCAGGCAACAGTAAATAATGTTGTTGAGGCCGCTCTGAATTCAGGAATAAACTGGATTGATACTGCTGAAATCTATGGCAACGGGGCATCAGAAAAGTCTGTTTCGGAAGCGCTCAGGGTTATCGGAAAGCCTACTGGTGATGTGCTGATCACCACGAAGTGGTTCCCGCTGTTTAAGACTGCAGGATCTATTCCAAAATCCGCTTCAAAGAGTTCCAGACGTCTTGAGCCTTATCCAATTGACCTTTATCTTGTCCATCAACCTTATTCTCTCTCTTCAGTTAGAAACCAGATGGACGGGATGGCGAACCTTGTAGATGAAGGAATAGTGAGGGCAATAGGTGTGAGCAATTTCTCCCGTGACAAGATGATTGAAGCTGCGGAAACATTGGAGAGTAGAGGTATTCCTCTTGCTGTCAATCAAGTTCGATGGAGTCTTATTGATCGAAGCATTGAGAAAAACGGTGTTCTCGAAGCCGCAAAGGATCTGGGTGTGACTGTTATTGCATATACTCCCCTTGGGATGGGCCTATTGACTGGGAATCTTCATCGGAATCCAGAAGTAATGAACACCATGCCAAGATTCAGAAGAGCTATGCTGAAACGGAATCTGGAAAGGACCCGTTCCTTGATCGAAGCAATTGAAGCAATAGCCAATGAAGTCAATGCAACTCCTGCTCAGGTTTCCCTAAGTTGGGGAACCAACTTCCATGGTCCTTCAATCGTTGCCATTCCTGGTGCCAGTAAACCCAATCAAGCCATACAGAATGCAGGTTCAATGAGGGTTCACTTATCCCGTGAGCAGATGGAAGTGCTAAATGATGCAAGTCTTGGTTTGAACTAGTGACTAGAATTGGAATTCCGATTAATTAACTAGAATTGCTAATAAATAGAGTTTGGCGTATTCATATTGGATATAATGAGGAACTTGGAATGACAAGGATTAGCCTTGAATATAGCAGTCGGAAAGGCACTATTTCAATGCCTCTTGATACTGCCTCAGATACCGTCAAACTTGGACGGAAAAAAATTTCATCAATAATTCTTGACCCATTAAGTGATTGCAATAATCTAAGGCGAATTTGGCTTAACGATAATCATCTGACTTCACTTGACTTATCTCCTCTGAGCCATTGTGCCAATCTCGAGATTCTCAGTATCAGTGGGAATATTTTAGAAAGCATTGATCTAACACCCTTAAAACATTGCAAGAAGCTCGAGGAGCTCTATCTTCAAAAGAATAATCTCGAGTCAATTGAATTGGGTCCTCTGAAAGCAGCTCAAGATCTCCGCATCCTCTATCTCGATAGGAACCGAATAAAACGAATGCAGCTTGACCCCCTTGGCGAATGCAGAGCTCTTCAGGAGATTAGAGTCTGGAGAAATTTAATGCCTTCATTGGACATTTCGGTGCTTTTCTTCCTCCCTGAATTCAGGACACTTCATATCGAAGAAGACAAGATTTTGACAATGGATGTTCTTTTGAAGTATGTTTCAGAGCAAATGACGACAAATCTATTCATAAAAGACGCTCTTGAGCACAGAAGGATTGAGTGGCTCGATTACACAGCACTGTCTATCCGAAATGGATGGGCAGGGGTACGTTCTCGCCTCTTGGATTTGATTAGTAGAGTTCCCATGCAGTATGGTACCGCCCTAATCAGAGGGTTCTTTGAATCCACGGGAATTAATGATGTTCCAGCTGAAAATATTCCATTGCGAGAAGTCCTACTTTCCATTACTGATGACATCGAATCCAGTGATGCGCTGACATTAATTAGGCAGAAGCTGGAAAAACTGGATGCATAATCTTTCCAGACTGGCTTTATCGTTATTTAAGAAATTCATGCCACCTTTTCGAATACCAATTCAAACGATAGGGAACCGTCCGGTTCAAAATCTGCGAATCTCAACTTATCTTCATCCGTGATTTCATAGGATATGAAACCCTTTTCGGGGCTTTTTGCCAGAACAAATACACACTTTCTCTCGGTTAATTCAGTTAAGAGGAATTTCAAAGGTTCATCCTTTTCTTCTGAAGCTACAAACTCCTTGTTAAAATGGCGAAGGAAGAATTGAACAGTGTCTGCAACCTCCACCAGTGCCATAATTTCGTAGATGTAAATCTCATCGCCCCTAATCCACCTGAACATACCAGTCATATTGCTGCGGGTTTCAATGGTCCATAGTTCTTCCACATAACTATTGCCGAGAGTGCCCCTCCATGTCCCGCTGAGAAACTGGAGGTCTTTTACTCTTGCGCCAACAAGTGGATTGGTTTTGTGTTTCATATTCACATTTCAGCGTTGGCGCAATTATATGGATTTGGTTGAACGCTGGGGTCAAAGGAACTAGCTGAATCTATGATATTTTTGGCATTCAGTTAACAAAATGCACATCCATTTAGGAAGTCGTCCTTTTTGTTTCCCAATCTTCTAACAGGAATAAATATTCAGTTTTGATGTAACTACACTGCTCCAAATGGCGAAGCAAAGGCGACAGAATTCATTCTTTAATGGATTGTTGACTTGTTAATCTAAGGCGAGGATTTGAAATAAGCTCAATCTCTGTTTCCGAAATTGTGGGGGAGGGGGGTGACTCCCCCTCTTTTTTTTCTAGCAACCAAGGCAAAGATATGCTAGAAATGCTGATTATAGAATCTCTCTCAACCAGTCAAAGATAACTATGTGAAGAAGGTTTAGATTATCTATTTGACAATGAGCTGCTCCTCCTTCCTCCTTTGTCAGAATCCTCAACTGCTTTTTCGGATTTGGTAGAAGCTCAAAGCATTTTTCCGTTTGCTTCAAAGTGATTTTTGCCTCTGATTCCCCGGCCATACACAAAGTTGGGCAGGATATCTTTTTCGGGTTAGCACGGGCAAATCGCAAAAATCCCAATCCTTTGGCAAGACGTTTCAGGGTCTGGGCAATTCTGACTCCAAATCTCCAAGCGATTTGTTCAAACACAATTTTACCAATCGGGTCACCTTTTCCGTGGCCGGACTGCTGTGCGAGTGCTGAGCTGAAAATGTTTGTTGTCGCTGGATTGGCTATTAGAGCTTTGATACGGGATTCATATTGTGCCCCTCTCAATACTATGTGCCCTCCCCAGCTAAATCCAAATAGAGCTAAATGGTTTTCATTAACTTCATTGCGATTCAGGGCATAGTCAACAACTGCCATAATTGGAATTTCAGACCTAGCTTCCAGAAAGAGACCTTGGTATGGATTCATCCCCTGACCCGGAAGGTCCACTGCTATTATGTTGTATCCCTTCTCTAATGCTGCAGGACCAATCATGAAATAGCAGTCTTCTGCGAATGTTTCAATTCCTCCAACTACTATCATTGTATGTTGTTCTTCTGTGCTTTTAGCAGATTTGCAGAAATAACCTGCCAGTGTCGTTCCCTGATATGGAACTTGAATAATTTCAATCGGAGGGTCAAATAATGATGCTGCATTCTCAAAGCAAGTTCTCATTTTGCTTGCGATATCATGAAAGAATGGACTTTGCGGATCCATGATGAATAACGCTGCACGATTATATGTGCATGCACGAAGAAAACCCGTCCGAGCTTCTTCTTGGTATCCCCTATGCAAATCATCAATAGCTTCTGCCTCTACTTCCTCTGCAAATGTCATCCATGCTTTTTGCCAAGTCGAAAAATCCCCATCAGTTATTTGAGAAGCTACTTCGAAACACTCTCTTCGTAAACTGCCTTCAGTTGCCTCACGGCCTATAATCCATGAAAAATAATAGTCCATATCCCTATGGTTAAAGAATAGTTTTTGATCACTACGCTCAGCAATCGACGTTCGGGATTCATCCATGAAATCATGCCGCCCGCCGTGAATCAAAACGATTTCGGATATAATCATGACGCCGTTTTTGTTGCCAATTTGCTATTTACTTACATGAGCTCCCAAGGGTTATTGGCTCTGAATCTATCATTCTCTTTTCAAGTCAAATAGAACATACCATCTGCTGTGGTCCTGACTCTACCAGATACAAGCACATCGGTTTTTTGCTTCTTTCTTACTAGCTGAACTTTGAGTTGACTGGGTCTATTCATCTCATAGCCTTGTTCAATTACGATTACTTCCCCACCTCTGTGTGACGTAATGACATCATGCTGTTCGAGGTAGGCACCTAGCGGGCCTGCTGCGCTTCCTGTTGCAGGATCCTCAATTACACCTGCAGAGGGAGCAAACATCCTGGCATGTACATTTGAATCGGTATTCACTGTTTCAGTGGTAAAGATCAGCACATCCTGCGAAATCGCTCCTTCAAGGGCTTTAAGTATTGATGAGGGGTTTGGAGATGCCTTCTGAACTGATGCCAGAGATTTCAATGGGATTATCAGAAACGCATTCCCTGTTGAAACAAAGCTAATTGGATAGTCTTCATCAATTGATTTCTCTGGAAGGCTAATTGCCTTCATTATAGCTCGTGGATTTTCCAATTCTCCAAGAAACTCCGGAGGTTTTTGCTTCATGCTGATTGTGTCCTTGCCTAGGAATTCAACACTAATTGGTCCAATCCCGAGTTCCAAGCGAAAATGATCGGTCTTTGAGTCGACAATCTTCTGCCGACGCAATACATAGGCGGTTCCTAGTGTTGGATGACCCGCAAATGGAATTTCAAGACCTGGTGTAAAGATGCGAACTTTGGAGATACAATCCTTCCTTTTTGTTTGAAAAACGAAGGTGGTTTCTGAGTAATTCATCTCTCTAGTAATACCCTGCATTTCTTCATCTGTCAGCTTCAGATTTGCCTCAGCATTCCAGAATGTAGCTAATTGGTTACCTCCAAAATCATATCTCTTATCAACAAAGACCGAAGTTTGTACAAAGGGTATTTTTCTCATTTAAAATCGCCTAGCATTCTACAAAGCTAACCTTCTACATAAATTTAGGTGCAAAGGCAGATTCTCGTCCGAATTGGTGCAAAGGCAGATTCTCGTCCGCTTTGCTGAAATCAGAATCCTATCAGAATTGTGGTCAAGCGCAGGATGCACGAACTACACTTGAAGAGGCATTGAATATCACTGATTCCCTTGGGGTTGAAACGCTGAGAAATAAAATCACACATCGAATCAAGGAATTAGATCAACTTCTTTGAAAGATGAATCACCCTCTGACCAAGCAATGAAGTGCTTTGCAATTCCAAATGTAATTCTCCTGGGCTATTCTACTCAGCCAAAGACCAAACATAGCCCTTCTTCTCTTTTGAGAACTTCTTCTTCACTTGATTCTCACTCTCCAAAGCACTGAGGGTTCGGGGAGCACGGTCCCTACACTCACCTGATTCTTTCGTAGCCTCAGCAATAATCTCCGTTGTCGTTGCTTCACCCAAGCTTCTCAATATCCTAATTATTCTCGTTCTGGAATCCGGATCATCAAAAGTTGTGTTTCTTGCAGCAATTATGAGAATGAATCCAAGAGCGACTTCTGCCATGATAGCTACTGCCACACCGACAGTCGATATCCAAACAAAGGTAGGAGCAAGAAAACCAGTGATGCTTTCTAGGAGATACCCAAATGAAGCTCCTGCCCCTAGGATAATGCCGACATATCCATTTAGATAGCCAGATTTGAACACCAAATAGCCAATTAAAATAAGATGAACTGCATAGAATGCTATGCCAACAAGCAACACCTGATAGAACAGTGATATTTCTGCAAACATCAATACAATTCCTGCGATAAAAAGCAAAGCCTCTATTATTCGCAATCTTAGCGCAAGCAGTGATACGTTTTTGTCTACATTCGTTAGTACGTTGTTTAGCGGAAAAGCAACAACCAAACTAATGAATGACAGCGGAACAAGAGCGCAAAGCATCAAAATGAAGAAAAGTAGGTTGGCTTTAACACTCTGAATTGCCACTACCATTGATTCCGTTGGAAAATAGAACATCGTACCCAATGCCAAGAAAGCAAAAGTTCCTAGTATAATTCTGAGCAGAGTGAGAACTCCACCATTCCTAGCACATTGTATTCGCTCTAATGATAATCCTTCACTCAAGCGATTTCCACCTGCCTTTCTTACCTACACTCTACTTGAGAAATATATACTTCGGTTTCATGAAACCATGGAGTTAATATATGGGATGCCAAGACGTTTTTTGGTCAATGTGCTACAACACTTTGATTCCTCTCAAATGCGAGGATTTCATTTGTTCTTGATTTCACGAAGGCAAAAATAGAACGCGAAATCTCAAGAATCCAAAGAAGATCGTGCAAGCGGGATTTGATCTTGAATGAGAGTACGTTAGACAAGAATACGGAATGTGGAACCATGATTATAGAATATTATCACGCATCGAAGTATGGCAATGGCGTACGAGTCGCTGAGGAATTTAGTAGATTTATGGCCGCAAAAGGTGTTACTGTGAATATTCATCATGTCAAAAAAGCAAAGCCAAAAGAGATTCCCCCTGCTGACTTGTATGTATTCAGTTCTCCTGGCCGGTTTGGTAAACCGATTGGAGATATACGTGGCTTTTTGGGGAAAGCTCAATTCAACCCCGGAACGAGATGTGCCGTCGTTACAACTGAGATGGCGCCGCAGCCAGATAAGAAGACAGGCAAAGTGTCAACGGAGGAAGGAGATTGTCAGAAGGTTCTTCCAATAATGAGAGAGATTCTGCAGGCCAAAGGGCTCAATAAGGTAGCAGAGCAGAGAGTCTATGTGCTTGGGATAAAGGGGCCTCTTGAAGAGGGTTGGCAGAAGAAGGTGGATGCCTTTGCTGAATCAATACCACTAGTTGCCATGTAGATGTTTGGTCTATTTCATTCTACATGGGCGATATAAGCTTAGATCGCCCGATTTCTATGCCGACACCAGTCACCATTGATAGCACTAAGATGTCCATTATGATGGTTCAAGTGTGCAAACATCTCTGTAATAACATCGATAATGCGCATACCCTGATGATATTGAGAAAAACACGATTCATCTAATCTGCGATTCATCTCTTCGTCTGAGGCATTCTTAATCCAAGAGAGGAAATCACTCTCGGATGAGTTGAAATAGGCTTCAATCTCTTGGATTGGCGTTCCTTTCCATTCTCCTGTGTCGCTTGAGTCGCCCCTATAGGCGTAGAAGAAGTCAGGATTCTTGGGAGAACTTCCTCGAATCAGCATGTTCAAATTAAAATCATAAACTGCTGCCTGATGGGCAAGAATCCATCCTACGGCTGACATGCCTGAGGAAGGTCGAAAAGACAAATCCAGACATCCATTATCCTTCAAGTCTTGGAATGCCCTCTCGCGCATGATTCTGGTCGATTTGGCCATACTTATAACAAATTCAGCTACGTTCATTTTTCCAACTTAGTGAATGGACTGCCTCGATTTATACGTTGATAATAAAGCATAAACCATCTGAGCCTACTTGCCGCACGTGTGATTCTTGTAATCAAATCGTGGTGGTGGACAATATGCCAATTGATGCAGTCTTTTTGCTGAAGAAGATCGTGGCTTTGGTCATCTCGCTTCTTCTCTTGAATGTAGTGCTCATCCTCCTGTTTCCTGAAGTCTATCTGGCATCAAACTTCTCGATAACTCTTTTATTGACCAATCTATTCCTTGGAGCGGACATCGCCATCCGACCTTTCATGTATCAAGAGGGCAAAAGAGATCGATATCAAACCCGTTTCCTGCTCCTCTTTCTCTTGGCGTGCCCTGTTCTAATTGCATTTCCATATCTTGAATATTCATTCATTCAAAGTACATTTCTTTCTCCAGTTGCAACCAATGTATTTTGGATAATGGGCACATTGCTGATTCTGCTTGGAGGAACTACACTTGTAGCAAGTCGTATTATTCTTGGAACCTATGGCACATTGAAAATAGGAATCGACGAGGATCACAAATTAATAACTAGAGGTCCTTTCCATTACATCAGACATCCAATTTACGCTGGAACGTTAATTCTGTTATTTGGGTACACTGTTTCTTTTAGTAGTATTATCAGTCTGGCCATTATGCTACTCATTGTCATCCCGCTTGGTAGAGGAAGAATGGCTTTGGAGGAAAAGCTACTGATTCAGGAATTTGGAGATGAATATCTAGAGTATATGAAACGTACAAAGCGAATAATCCCCTTTCTGTATTGATTTCTATGTTCTTGCTCCCGAATTCGCCTATATCCTGTTAGAGATGTTTCAAATGAGAAGAATTACGCTGCCAAGCGGCAATCTTCCTGCGGCTACTATCGCAAAGTGACTCAGCTTTTGAAAAAAACTGTCTGAATACTAGACACAAGCAACTCTCTTTCATCGCTCCACAGTTCTGCAACTTGATCGAAATATCCACGATAGAACCGCTGCCCTCTTGCTGCGGCCAAGAGTGGGCGACATGCCTGACGGTCAAGGCTTGAAGAATCTGCATGAAAGTGGATGGTAGTTGATACTGTGCCTGCTATCCCGAGATTGCTGCGCAGAATAAAGACTCGAGGGAAGAACACATCGCTTATCGCCGCCAGCGAGAGAAAATCAAGAGGCCGTTCCGGTTCGTCACGCACCCAGAGTATTGTTTCTGAGTCTTCTGCCAATTCACCTGATAGATTCAATTCACCGCGTATGAATTTGAAGTCGTAGCGCTGTATCCACTTTGGTTCTGGAGGAGCAAGCCAAGATTCAACTTCTTCAGGTTTGGGTGATACGGGCGCCCGTGCTTCGGACATCATCCAAGTATCTTGTCGGGTTGCGAGAACCGCTGTGGATGTTGCAGCTACTTGTGATCCTTGAATGATTTCTGCAATCCAGTGTTGGTTTGAACGATTTGTACGCATGTTGCGAACTTTTAGCTCAAATGGAGTATAGGCGATTGGTCCAGCGAAGTTCACTGTCATTGAAACTGGATCGCCCTGACGCTCTTTGTGGTTCATTATGCCATTGAGAATGACTGCAACAATGATACCACCGAAGGGACCTACCATATTGGCGTAGGACTCAGGGATACACCCCTGATATGTGTAAGGTGATTTCATTGCAAGTTCGATTGCCTTATCGAAAAGGTGTGTTTCTTCTTCGCCGAGCATGGTCTTCTACCTCTCCATTTCATTCAGAGGAAAGCTCTCAAGCATTTCTCTCATGAATTCCTTTGTTTCCTTGTGAAGAATACGTTTGAATAGCTCTTCTCTGACTACAAATTCAACGCGATCAATTTCATCATCATTGGGTATGAGGTCATCTCCTTTTCCAAGATATTCAACCAGAAACATTGTGCATTCTTGCCCATCAAATCCAGTCCTATCTCTGATGCTTGGTGGGAAATCAAAGCAAACCTTGTTTTCGTATTCCTTGATAATCATGAATTGGTCTGATCCCGTTTCTTCTCGGAGCTCTCTAGCAATTGCCTGATGGTTCGATTCATCGACCTCCAAAACCCCACCTCCTGGAATGTTCCATTCAAGTGGAATGTTCTCTGGTCCACCTGGCATATCCATCAACTTCACCTTGCCCACAACTAGGAATTTGTGTCCTCTATAGACAATAGCCCCAACTGCTTTTCTAATCATGGTTATCAAATCGGCAGTATCTAATTATTCACTCTCCTAATGAGAGTCAAGGATTTAATCTCTCTCCCCCAGCTTGATTTCACGGCGATTCTTCTTGATTCATTTTTCTGAGCGTTTCACCACCGATGCAGCGATACCTAGTATGCAGTAAAGCACCATTATTATCACTGGTATAATTTCATCTAGGATGGTTGCATTATAGAAGGCAACAGCTCTTGATGCTTCCACGTAGTATGTTAGAGGGAAGATATAGGGGATCCAAGAAATGAAAGATGGCAGTTGACTTAGGGGGAATAGGATTCCCGATAGGAACATTTGTGGAAGGATGAATACAAGCATAAGCTGTATGACCTGAAGTTCATTCTTCATCCGATACGAAATCGCAATTGCGAGAGTGACTGACCCCATGGCTAGCAGGATAACCAATGGGACCAATGTTAGGATGGATGAGAATAGCTGCGGAGAAATATAAAGCACAACACTGCTAATTACCGTGGTCTGAACGAGGAGTACTCCAATGAATGCAATTGAATATCCTAGGATGATTTCAAGGTCTGTTAATGGAGTACATTGCATCCTCTCAAGCGTACCTTGCTGTCTCTCTCGCAAGAAGAATATTCCAGGTATAAGAAAACCAAAGAATACCCCCATAAAACCAATAATCGCTGGTCCCATGATCTCAATCATTGACATTCCCTCCTCTCCATAGACGTAGGTGATGTCAATGCTGACCTCATTCTCTCTTCCAAAGAACTGTGATATTGCATCAGAGAGGGCTCCACTAATGGTTGCCAAAGCTGATGCCGCCTCTGCAGTCCGAATGCCATTTACCATCAGCTCAATAGGTCGATCCTCTCCACTAAGCGTGGCTTGCGTGAAACCCGCACCTATGTATACTCCTGCAACCGCAGATAGGCTGTTGACTGACTCAATGACTGCCTCTCTCGTATCACAAGAGATGATTGACAAGTTCCCACTATCTGTCAGGATTCCATCAAAGAGTGCTCCTATAGTAGTGGTGAATCCAATATCCTCATTCACTAGAGAAAGATTGAATGATAAATCAAATGGACTTGGAGGAAGGGGGTTGTCAAATGTAACGTTTCCTCCAACTTCAATTCCTCCTTTGCGTCCTATGAGTTCGCTAGCGGCTTGTGTTGTTGCGTTTCCTATCACCGCCATTATATAATTCGCTTCCAATTCACTTGTAACATTGATGTATATGTTGAGAGAAACGTTGCTTCCAGTTAGAAGGCTCTCAGTGAAATTGGAGGGTAGGAGGAGAACAGCTTGAATTGACTCTCCATAGCCAAGGAATGCATCAGAAGGAGCTCGATGAAAGACGGTCACATTTGCATTACCATCTAATTGTAAGGAGATTTCCGAACCATAACTATCTTCTATTGGTGCATCCTGAATGCACACAGCTGTTGATACACCTGTAATAGACCCTGAAAGGATGAATGACCATAGTACAGTAATCAGTAGAGGTGCAACCACTAGCAGACCAAGGGTTGGCCTGTCTCGACGAATCTGACGGAAGATCCTTCGGACAATTGTATTGACACGATGAGTACTAATGCTACTGCTCATTGCCGACTCCTCCTGACATGATATGTAAAAGCTTCTTCTAGACCCGGCTGTTTTACAATCAAGTTTCCCATCTGGAATTTCACATCAGTTAAAGCTTGGAAGACTCGGAATTTAACGTCACTATTTGATGCTAACACGAAGAATCGATTGCCCTTGATTTCTACAGGCGCGATATTTTCCAGCGCGCTTTCCAGCTCCTTGGCATGAGCTGCATCTATGGTGCCAGAGATTGTGCTCTCCAGAGGAAGTGCACTGATGAGTTCCTCAGGGGGTCCATGGGCAATTAGCTTACCTTCAAAAATCATTGCCACCTTGTCACATCTTGTGGCCTCATCGAGATAGTGGGTCGTCATGACGATTGTCTTTCCTTCCTTGGAAAGTTTATGGAAATGGTCCCAGAATTCCATACGTAGGTCCGGACTCACACCAACTGTTGGTTCATCCAAAAATATGACATCGGGTTCGTGTACTATCGCACAGGCCAAACTCACTCGTTGAATTGTCCCTCCGCTGAGCACTTGGACCGTACGATCCAGAGATTCTGTAATCTGAGTCAGTGTAGCGGCCCTTTCAATCAACTCCTTCCTCCTTTGATGGCTCTTTACACCATAACTCTCAGCAAAGAATTCGAGATTCTCTCGGGCGGTTAAATCCGGATAGAGCGATTTCAATTGAGTCATGTAGCCAGTGCGAGCACGCTGTTCAGGGGTAAGACGGTTTGACTGAATCCCATCAATGAAACAGGCTCCATTCGTAGGTCTTAAGATTCCAATCATCATACGCACAAGCGTTGTCTTTCCCGCACCATTTGGACCAACCATACCAAGAATTGTTCCCTTGGGGACATCAAGAGAAACATTGTCGACAGCCACAATATCTTCGAAATGCCTAGTTACACTAGCAGCCTGAATCAACTTCTGGTCCTCCGGTTTCTTTCTCATGAACTTGAGTCTTGATTCATTCCTACTTTGGTATGCGTTCCACTGTAATGAATTTAATCTGATAATATCGTTCGTTAGGATATCGCAGGAGGGGGATACAACAGAATATCTAGTCAATATGACCACATGTATGCTTCTTCCGTGCTATTCTATAGTCATCCTCTAGGGAATGTCCGGCGCGGCGTTCGCATTTGCTTATTTTCTTCGTTTCATAGCAACAATCACAATAACTACTACTGCAATGGCTGCTCCTACTACCAGAATGATCAGCATCATATCGGAAAGCAGTGGGCCATTAGTTGTGGTTGTTGGATCCGGGATCGGTTCGTCATCAACCACGACATTGTCAATCGCAGGTCCAGCACTCCCATAGAAAGCGAAGTATGCCGAGGTCACAGGTGTGATCGATCTGCCGTCGAATCGATGTGTTCCATTTATGTAGATATCGAAGTCGCCTGGTTCCACTCGACTGATGTCGATATGATACCATCCCGAGGAGGTTGACGCGGAATAGCTGCCAATGGTCTGACCTAGGCCTGTACTGCCAGCCATTCGTCTATAGAGACGAAACTCTGGATTGGAATCGGCAAGGGGTCCTGTTATGATCATTAGGCCATATTCTGCAGGCACGCTGTCCGGGACATCATCGGGGTCCAACACTCCATCAGAAATGAACGCTATGTAGAAATGGTGATCTTCGTTGTCAACGCAATCAACATCGAAGCTCCAGTGTCCGGAGCTTGCTGTGCTTGCATGGTATGTATAGGTACTAAATTCCCCTGTGTATCTAAGATTATTATCCTCAAGAGAATAGTTGGCAGGAACCTCTGTTGCTGACTCACCGGACCATATGACACCAAATGTCGTCCATCCATCAAGATTTCCATCGTTGAAGTCATCAGACCAGACTACTGATGCTGAGACCGGCAAAAAAAGTGGAATCATGATGTAGGCACAAATTGCTATTGAAAGAAGCTTTAGGATTCTTTTCAATCTTCTTGCCTCAAGTACCGTGAGTACTCGGCTAACTATATTGGTGGTCCTTGTTAATAAGCATATGTAACAAATATACGCGAATCGCCGTTATCAAGATAGCTAAACAAGCTAGATAAAGACCGTAACCACACTGGATATATTATCTAGTGGTTGGACTATGTTGGGTATTGGATTTGGCTGGTTCAAATGTGAATGCATTGCATTTGATATCGGAGCAACTGAAACCTCAAATTTGCTTTGAAAGATAGAAAGATATCTTTTCTAAAACGGAAACCATCAAATGGCAGAATTCTTTCCCAAAGACAAATCCGTTCCAGAAGAATTAGTTTTTGATAATATCCGGATTAGACAATTGAGAGCTAGTGATAATGAACTTGATTATAATGCAGTAATTGAAAGCGGATTTAGACCAGAAGGCTTCCCAAAAGAAGAGAATCTAAAGCAAATATCTCGTCATGAAGAAGATCATAACAACAAGGAGGAATTTGCTTTTACAATACTGAATGTTGAGGAATCAAAATGCTATGGGTGCATTTTCATCAAACCCATAGTTCCCTTTCTGAGATTTGCCTTCTTCAACGAGAGTATCATTGAATATATGTCTCTAGAAGAGACAGATCCTGGGATTTCCTTCTGGATAACACCAAATGGATGGAAAATGAATCTCTATGACAAATTGCTGGGGGAATTACCAAAATGGTTGAAGAAGGAATGGCCCTACGAAAGCTGGTATTTCTTTGGGATGGGGCCATCACCAGAAGAGATCAAAGCTTTATCCCGATTCAATCTTGAACAGAGATTCCTTCTCCAAGTTGGAGAAAAGAAATACTTCCTCTGGAAATATATCTGATAGGCTTTGATAGGCCAATTCTAAATCGCTTTATCAATTCCTTAGGAACTCCTTTATCAGCTTCATAGCACGCTCTTGTACGGTCGTGTTCTCAAGTCTTATTCTCGACAGAGTTGCTGATCGAAGCATCATTTCTTCTTCCAGACCCATCAATAACATGTATATGAATTCGACAATCTGATCCGCGTTTAGGTCATTGGAAATCGTTCCATCTGATTTTCCCTTCTTGATCGCATTAGTCCAAAGCAGAGTATGTCTCTGTAGTGTGATATAGAACTCGATCAAGTAGGGTTCTTCAAAGTTCTTGCGTAGTACTTCCTGTACTGGAGTTCTCATTCTAAGTCCTTTCTCTCTGAGTTGGGCCATTTTGGTGTCTATTCTCTCGAGAGATATTTTGTGATACTGTATCCGCTTGTAGAATTCTCGAATAATAACATGCATAAGTGGATTATGTAGAGCTGGAGTAAAATCAATGTCACATAGCTCCAACACTTGCTCAATTCCTGATGCTTTGTCGGAATACTTCTCACCATATCGATTGGTCAATTCTTCGATTTTCTCGATGCCGAGCCCAAAGAAGATAGCATCCTTATTCTGGAAGTAGTTGTACAATGTAGTTCGACTGACGAATGCCGCGTCAGCTATGTCCTCTAGAATGACTTCATCGAAAGGCTTCTCAGAGAAGAACTTCTCAGCGGCTGAGAGAATTGCTTGCCTGGTTCTTTCTTTTTTCCTAGCACGCAATTTCATTTTCTTCGGTCCCACATCACTATCAGGTGTCATTTCACTATGTCATATATCTACAGACTATATATAGTTTTACATGGATAACAAAATTTTGCAAAGAGATAAATATTTGACACAATGTAAAGATTTTTATACTATGTTGTCTAATATTGTACTCGTTGTCATCTACATTTGTGGATGAAGCGTGTATGGAGAAGCAAAGAATGAATTCAACCAAACTCGAAGATTTGAAAGTAAACGTGAAGATCAAGCTATCTGCCTTATGGATAACCCTGATGTTCTCATATTCATATGCAGATGTTCTGGGATTCTATTCTCCCGGCAACTTAGCTGAGATACTCACTGGTGAAATTGCTGGTGTACTTCTGACTCAAGAGATGCTACTCGCCATGGCGATTCTTATGGCAATCCCAATTGTCATGGTGTTTCTATCCATAATCTTGATGCCTAAAGTGAATCGCATCCTCAACATAATCGCAGCAATTTTTCAGCTCATCCTCCTGGGTGCTACATTTCTCAATACAATCACTGCATACTATGTAGTGCTTGCTGGCATCGAATTGGTTTGTCTGATCCTGATTCTATGGTTTGCCTTCAAGTGGCCATATGAGGTGCTCAAATGAGTAAAACTGAATCATACAAACTTAATGCACAAGTTGCAGGATTAATGTGGCTACTAGCAATAGTAGCAGGAATATTAGGCGCCATCTTTCTAGGCGATTACCAACAAGTGGAGACAAATGTAGCATTTTTCTCTCAGAATGAGACAGCTGTTCTAATTGGTTCACTACTATTCTTATCTATGGCTCTCTTCACTGCCAACATTGCGATATTTCTGTATCCAGTTCTCAAGAAGTATAATGAGTCAATGGCACTGTCTGCTATAGGTCTTCGTCTGATAGAGACCGCTCTCTTTGGTGTTGGTTCCCTATTGTTTATTGCAGTGCTTATTGTAAGCAACGCATATGTTGCAGCTGGATCTCCTGTTGATACGACGTATCAGATTTTAGCCCACACCTTTCTCAGTATGAATGATATGACAGGGGTCTTTGCGACGTTTGCGTTTAATGCAGGAGCTTTCATGTATTGCTACATCTTCTTCAGAACTAGATTGGTTCCTAAGTGGCTTGGAGTGTTTGGGGTCATTGTCACTCTACTGGGATTTGCAGGTTCATTCCTTAATCTCTTTGGAATCCATGATATCTCCTTGTTCCTAGAGCTTCCTACCCTCTTCTTCGAAGTAGCAATAGGGGTCTGGCTGATAGTCAAGGGTTTCAATCAAGAGGTCTTGGCATCCTTAAGCCAATAATATCAATAAGTAAGAAAAGTTGGCCTCCACAAGAGGGAGTGTGGGGGCCTCTTTCTTCTTTTTTGCGACTCTGTGTCTAGTTAGAAACGACTTTTCACTGTGAGTAGAGTTTCCAATATGAGTAGTTTTCTATCATCGAAGAACAACGGCAGGTACCCTTAATCTAACGCTTTAGCGCACATTGGCCGTAAATTCAATTTGACCTTTGAGTGCTCTTTCTGTGTAGGAATCGGAACTGAGGAAAGCGCTTACACTCTGTACTCTAGTGACAATGACGAGTACATATTCCGGAGTTTCGGATATCGATCCGGTTTTGATAGCACGTCCGTAGAGTTGACATACTGATCCACCCCTCCGAGATACTTTGAGAGCGACAGGACCTCCTCATCTTGGATTGCTGCATAGATTGCTTCAGCGAAATCATCAGCCCCAATCACCAAGAACGGTCGGTTGTGAAAGTTTGACACCTTGGCTTTCATGGGTTCTGTAATGCCGAGGTCATTATGCATGCCAGCCACTATCTCATATGCTCTCACAAGGTGTTCTTGTCGCTCTTCCCAAGAAGTCGCTTCAAATACACGTTCAAGAATTGGCGTCAATATACTTGCACTCTTGAGCTTTGAAAAAGCTGTTCCAAACCATTTGATATATGGCGCATATTGCTTCTCCATCACAAAACAGAGCTTCATGATGTCGTATACCAGTCTAGAACCAATAACGCGAGAGCCTAGCTCATCTCCTACTTGTCCACACCGTCCCATGAAGTGCTCTTCTTGAGCTATTCGTCGCCATTGAGTCGACAAGATGTACAACCATACATCATTTGGATAGTATGACAGCTTCTCCATAATGGGCTGCAACTGCTCAAGTCCATCATGGAATATGCGTCCATGTGCAATGCTTCGTAATCGCTGCTCAGGAATCACAACCCAATCTATCGGGCTCATCTTCTCAAGTGGATTCGGTGTGAGATATCTCTCGAAGTAGTCCCTGATTGTAACTATCTTGACTTCGTGATTGAGTGGTCTATCCTCTGAGAACTGCATAAAGATAGGTCCATCATCTCCATGGATTCCGAAGTTTATGGGGAATCCACGAATCTCTGCAGGTAAATTGTGACCTAGAAAAGTGTCTATTGATTCGTGGTATTTCTCATGGTCCTTTTCGCCAAGAAAGATTAGCAACTTCGGTCCCCAATCGTGGTCCCTAGACTGCTCCGTATCAAAACCTAGTACATCTGATCCCGCCCCCAGATGACCTGCAGAGTATGCAAGGTCTGGATACTCTGTATCTAAAAGCGGTCTAACGGCTTCCTCATAGAAAAACTGGCTGAGGTCTAGTCCTTTCATAAACCTGTCAGTTGATGGAGATTTTGAACTCATGATGGATTCCCCGAAAAGGAGAGTGAATGGCTAAAATGCATTTGAACCGGTGATCTAATGTTCTATCTAGTCCCGCCACACGCTCTTTGGGCAATCCCGGCTGCCTCCTCTGTGTTAAAGCTTTCGCACTCCGCCAACTTATGAGCCAGAAAATGCCCTTACCAAAGCATGATATAGATTGAATTCAGGAGATACATCGACTAATCATGAAACTCCTCCCAGATGTTCCTGATAATTTCCAACCGAATTCGTTGGATCTTGTACTGGCTACGTTGGCGGCAATTGGATTACCTATCGCTGCTGGATTTCTTTTTAATGCAACAGGTGCATTGATTCCCCTGATTCTGTACTACGGTGTGTTCTGTTGGGCTATCGTCAAATGGAGACGAGGAGCAATCGGGTATGAACTAAACAAGGGCGAACTTCGAAAGCAATTCATAGGTTATGTTAGTCCATTGTTTGCTGTTCTATTAACGTTACAGCTAATTCTGGTAGGGTTCGAGTTCATCAGTTTTCAGCAAGTATCCGACTTCAACCTTTTGGGCTTTATTATCACGCTGGCAATATGGCCTGTACTTAATGCATTTTCTGAGCAGCTCATCTGGATCTATACTTTCGATTCCTATGCGGAGTTTTTCAAGGAAGGCCCAAAGAGGAAGGTGATGATTGCATTTGGTGGTTTATTGTACATTGCTTTCATCAGTTTGATTCATCTATTATTCTGGATCTTGGTTCTTCCACAAGGGCAAAGTGTATTTCCAGTCAGTCAGTTATTTATTCCCATACAAACAGCGATATCAATTGGTTACATCTTCCTGTATAGAACATCAAAAAGCATGTGGCCCTTAGCTATTATTCACGTTCTGATAAACATTGTAGCAATAGCACTTAGTGGATACTCGATTCTGCCAGTACTGCTGGTATTCAGCTAATCCCCCAATCTTTGCTGATTTCGAAACGCATGGGCTATGACTTTTTTGCCATGGTTATTGAATGTTAACTACTCACACTCTTGTTCAAGTCATAAAAGATGCATTTGTTTATCAGGCGCACTCACTTGTGTTATGCCATGAAAAAGGATCCAAAGGATATCGTAAAAGAGGGATACAACAAGATTGCTAGACAATATGATGAGTACCGTGAATCTTTCAATAACGAAACTGAGCTTAATGAATTTATGAGCCTACTAAAACCCGGTGGCCCTATCCTAGATGCTGGTTGTGGGTCAGGTGTAGTCGCCCGAATTCTTGTTGACAAAGGATTTCAAGTAACTGGTATTGACATCTCTCTGAAAATGCTTGAACTTGCAAAAAGCCTTGTACCGGAAGCAACCTTTGAAGTTGGCGACATGACAGCACTTCAGTTTGAGGATGACTCGTTTGATGGCATTGTTTCAACTTATGCTGTCTTTCATATTCCAAGGGAAGAGCACTTCGGTCTTTTCCAAGACTTTCATCGCATGCTGAAAAAGGGAGGAGCACTTCTCCTCAGCATCGGCTCTAAGGAATCTGGAGCTGACGAAGCTTGGGTGTGGGATGAATTCCAATCTGTACCTATGTATTCAAGCTATTATCCTCCCTCGAAGACTGTTGAGCTACTCGAGTCTGCTGATTTTCAGATTGTGTTTGCTAGAAATGCTGAGATTGTTTTTGGGGGAAATCCAGAAACGCACTTCTGGATTCTTGCTAAAGCAATATAATAAAGCACTCACGCTAGATAGGTTGATAGTAGCCTTGATACATCCTCAGCATATTTTGTACAATTCTTGAAAACACCCTTTTCGATTGCTTTCATCATTCCCTCCTTTGTGACCACGTCATACGGAATCAGCTCTCGACAGAGAATCGACCCATTGATTGAGGTGAATTCTTCAAGTAATCGAGTGGAGATTTCAGCTACCTTTGTATCTAATGGCGTTCCATTGCCAAATTCAAGGCCTATAGCCATTAGAGCACCTGTCAATGCTCCACAGATATTTCCAGTTCCATTAATTCCGCCACTAAATGCCGAGGCGATTTTCATACAAGTTTCAGCGCCAACTTCTTTTGATCCTAGAAATGGACCAAATGTTGCGAAAACTGCTTGCGCACAATGTGCCTTTCTGTCATCCATTAGCTTACTTACAGCACGTGTCATCTCGGATGAATGAGTCATTGTATCACATCCTCTTGACAAACAGAGATTGCAACGCTACCCACTTTGTGTCCTTTATATTTGTCGTAGAATCCACTAGGCGTTTGAGAGATGCCTGCCTGAGCTTTATGTATGATTCATCACAGTAGATACCTGCCACTTTTGCCGACATCCTTACAACTGAAAATCTGTTAGGTACAATTACTTGAGCCGATCTGCTTGCATTATTAGAATAATAATAGAGGCTCATAAATCGATAGTTGTAATCGATTGTGCTATCTCTCACTTCTAAAGAGCTGAAGCCTTTAATATTCGAAATGTCGTTCACCAATTATGAGCAACCATCCTCGCAATCGACTGGAAGCGAATGGAGTCTACCTAGGCCAACTTGGTTTAGGAATAGAGCATTTCGTCCGTGGAGTAAGTGAGATAAAACATCTCACAAGAGAGGAGCATAATAGGAATATCCTAGATGAAGCCTACAA
>JBHLQM010000005.1:0-9171 GCA_048884785.1 Candidatus Thorarchaeota archaeon
TGGAGTCTGTTTTCTGCAACATCATAGACAATGGACTTCGGCCCATCGCACACTTCATCTGTGACTTCAGCGTTTCTATCAACTGGCCCACAATGGGTGAAGAAAGCGTCGTTTGTGTGGGACATCCATTCTTTTGTTGTTATCCAATCATCATGTTTGGCCGCAAGCTCAATCTCTTTCTTCTTGGCGGCGTCCACTCCACTCTTATTCATAATATCATAGAATCCTGATGTCATCCAATTTCGTGAATACACAAAATGAGCTCCTTCGTAGGCTTCTTCCAAATCATGAACAATTTCAAAATTGCCACCAGATACGTTGGCGTTCTCCTCACACATTTTGATGACATTTGGATCGAGATCGTATCCGGGCGGATGGGCAAGTGTTACATCCATTCCGAATCGTGAGTTAATTAGTATGCTTTCCTGAACCGAGCACCATGAGCGCACCAAAGCCCCTTTACCCCAAACCTGAACGAATTTCTTGCCTTTCAGGTTCTTGCCTCCGTGCATTCGGTAGCCCATCACATCAGCTAATCCCTGGCATGGATGATATTTGTCATGAGCCATGCTAATAATAGGGACACTAGCATGCCTTGCGTATTCTTCCAGTAGCTCATGTCCTTGGCCATAATAGTCCAATGCAGTTTCGAGGGTTCGAATCCCAATTCCGACTGCATACCTACTCATTACCTGAGCTGCATCCGCTACGGTTTCCCCTGCACTCTTTGCACTCTTTAGACGCATTGACGAAGGTTCAAGGAATTGTGCATGTCCCCCCAGCTCTGTCGCAGCGGCCTCAAATGACTGACGAGTCCTTACTGAAGGATTATAGAAGAACATGAAGAATGTCCGTCGATTAAGACAATTATTCAGAGGATGATCATACCTGTTCTTCTTCATCTCAAATGCAAGATCGAGAGTCTTCTCAAGTTCCTCGATACTCCAATCCTGTGTACATAACAGATCGCGACCTTTCAAATTGACCATGGTCATCACGAGGACAAGAGGTAATACGAGTTGGATTTAGGTCTATCGGGAGAATGAAATATCACCTACATAATGATGAAGAGCCTATGAGAAATGGATTGAAAAATAGTGGATTACCTTCTCCAATTTGCCATCCTTGAAACAAAGCGACTATCGCTCCAAATCTCGGTTCTACGATCCTGCTTCTCTCGTTGATTCCAGAAATGCTTGATGCCATCTTGCACTCTGCTTCGCCGAACCAAATTGCCCTCTTCATCAGTACAATGACAGCAGTACCTATTCTCAGTATCTTCTCCGCCGTAATCTTCCTGTTTCACCAGAGGCATTCCACATTCAAGACAGTAGGTAACTCGCTGCATAGTACATAACCGCCTACCATTATTATTGCATAATTCTATATTAAGGGTCATTAACAGCGCAAGGTGTATCTAGATTGTGTATAGTACAAATTGAGAGTAGCATGATTGCCGAAATACACTCAGCGTTTTGACGAACACGAAAACCGAAGGGCCTGCCATCTTCGCTGTAAAAAGAAGTGAGGTCTGGAATAAAGCAATCCAGACCTATCTTTTGAATGAGAATTGCTTACCTGAAAGCTGCTCTCACATCGGGTACGAAGAGATAGATGATGATTATGATGCTGATTGCAAGACCAATTATGTTGGCAATTGGATCCATAATACCTGCTAAAACACCCAAGGCATTAGCAATCAATGTCCAGAACCAAGCCCATCTCTTTAGATTCCATAGTCCATAGAACAGAATCAATCCGATTATACCAATAATAAGCATCAGGAGTCCTGCAAAGGCAAAGAAGATGCCAAATATACCGGCACCAGCTGCTGCAATTACTGCAAGACCACCTATTGCACAGTAGTACAATGCGGATATTAGCTGCAAAATGGCTAGGATTAGAATTCCAGTAGGTTTACCAGACAATTATCTAACCTCCATATTTCGCGAATTGCAATCCTTTCTGAGGCAACTCACCTAATAAGAAAAATGTGTGTAAATAGGTCATGGATTTCTGAGGTGCGGAGATAGGATTCGATACTTACATCTAGTTTATGATTGCTGATCACAACATCTTTCAGTTCATAAGGAAGAGCGAACGAAATGACATCCATTCACACAAATACCCTTTATTAGAACAAGAAGTTCTCCTTTCGTGTCACACTCTATTCAATACATCCATGTCATAATTTTTCAAATACGAAAGGAGCATTCCAGAGGGATGGATGAGCTAAGCTTCAATTGCGGCGTTTGCAGTGCCCGAATCAATGTTGGTTCTGATTCGAGGTCAAAAATCATTGAGAGACAAAATCCAATCCAGGGAACTAAGTCAGATTTACTGATCTATCACATTGAAACGCAATGCCATGAGAACGAAGTTCATCTTAACTTGGTTGTTGTTGATACAGATGGGAGATATCGAGGCATAAAGCACTCTGAGAAAAGAAGCAGTAGAAGAATTGATGATGCTGTCCTCAATAAATTAGCAGATGTTTTGCGGTTTGGAAATGATTTTGCGAAAGGTATCTCCATATCTCTTTCAGGTTCAGGATTTGCTCTTTGTGGGGAAGAAGATGAATGCAAAAAATTCGCCCAGGTTATGCAGGTATGCTTTGCTTTAGATTCATATGAAATAATACCATGGATTTCGACAATTGAGGAGTTTGTAAAAGCGTACGGAAAATCGCCCGCTATCGGCTCTAGAGTTATAGGGCTTTTCGATAGCGGCTTGACACGCCAGGTAATACAGCATCTTCCAAACACTCCAAGGATGGAACTTCGAAATCGAACGGTAACGGGAGGAACCCTCTTCGACTATTCGTCCAATCTTTTGAAGATGCTTCGAGGAATCCCAGCAAAAGAAGTGAGGGCAATGCAAGCACTGATTGAAACTCAATTGAATACTCTTCAAAAAAGCCTTGAATTTTTGGAGAAAACAGTCAGGGACCTCACAACTGAAATGATCGTGTTCCGCGCAGGAGCTATGAACGAAGTTGATTTCATAAATGAGATTCTTGAACGGCTTCTGCCGCCCCAGAAGCTTGCTGAGTTGAGGTCAGCGATAAGACCAGAAGAGCTCGAAATTCTTGCTCCTCACTTGGTACGACGAATTCCAGCTTTAAGCAACGCAATGGGGAACTGATATGAAGGATGATAGAAACAAAGGATGAATTTCTACAATCATTGAAATCATCAAAAAGACTCTACAAGCTTTGCCTTGTTGGCGATGGAGCGACCGGAAAAACCACTTTCTTACGGTATTTGGCGACAGGTGATCTTGTGGTGTGCCACGAAGGGCTTAAACGAACACCCTACATCGACTTTGGATCGACACGAATTGAAGGAAATACTATACAGATTATCGATCTTGCAGGGCAAAGATTTGACGACGCCCATCCTTTAGACCACATACCGGTTGCGGCGCTCAGAGGAGCTGATATCATCGTATTCTTCTTTTCATTGGAGAACTTTCACTCATTTCTTTCAATTAAGAGCTGGTTTGATGAAATTCAGAATATATTTGAGCGCTGGAATAGTAAATTGCCTGCGTGCATATTGGTTGGAAATAAAAGTGATTTAACACGCTCTGTTGAAAGCATCAATGGTATTGAATTTGCATCACACCATCCCGAGTTCAGATCCTATTTCGAAATTTCGTTACTTGATGGTGAGGGTTTGATAATATTAGTGAACGCCATTCAGGAAATCATGAACGAGCGGAGTGCCATTTAATTTAGAGGACACCATTCCGTATTTCTTCCGAAACCAATCGAATCCAATATACATGTTCAGAATACATGTTTCATTCCAAGCAAAATAATATAGAATTTGTCCCCTATGGTTCAAAAAACCGAAACTGCTATATTAGGGATAGCAGAGTGTAAAGAGACATTTCTTTTAGTATTTGCGTGGGGATAACGCAATGGAAGAAGAGAGTAAAGTCGAAATGGAGGTAGCCCGAGAAACTTGGATTACCCGGATGGGATTTATCTTTGCAGTTTGGGGCTCCATGACAGGACTTGGGAATGTTTGGAACTGGCCATTCAAAGTCTCAGTTTTGGGTGGCGGCCCATTCGTGCTCATTTACCTGATTATGCTTCTGCTTGTTGGAATTCCGGTTGTACTTACTGAGTTCGTACTTGGTTCCACATTCAGACGTGGTTTTCCAGGAGCTCTTAAACGCATCCATCCGTTGGGTGAGTTTCTCGGTTGGTTCTGCCTTGTAAATACTGCAATACTCACAGCTTTCTACACTGTGCTTATTTCATACGCTGCAGTTTATGCCGGCTATGCAATCACTATGCTTCCGCTAGATGGACCAATGGGACCTTCAACATTCACTGATCAACCCGGATTCTTCGTGAATATGTTGATGTCACCTATAGTCTTGATTGGTTTGATAGTAATATGGATTGTAGTGTTTGCCATTGATTACTTTGGAACAAGAGGTATCGAAAGGTCTGTCATGATTCTATTCCCCTTGATGTGGGTTATACTGATTGTCATGGCATTCTTTGGCCTTTCATCCTCAGGTGCAACAGAGGGAATTAACTTCTATCTCGATCCTGCACCTGAGCAGTTCATCAATCCACAAATGTGGTCAACTGCAGTGTCACTAAGCTTCTTCAAGCTCAGTGCAGGGATGGGTGCTCTCACCGCCTATGCAAGCTACTTGCCCAGGCGTGGTGAGGTGACTAATAGCGCTGTCACAACAAGCCTTCTTGATACAACATTCGCCTTCACAGCAGGACTAGCAATATTCCCAATTGCAGCTGCTGCAGGTGTTCTAGGAGCAGGCGGCGTAGGCTTTGCATTTGTTGCATGGCCGGGAGGAATGACAATGGCAGGAGGGAATATCCTTGGATTCGCATTCTTCCTACTGATGGTGTTCCTAGGTGTTACGAGCGCGATTTCCCTTGTTGAAGCAATAGTAACAGCTGTGATGGATAAATTCGGATGGCCAAGGTCAAAAACAGTAATGATAATCACCCTGATTCTATTCCTTGGTGGTGTACCATTCACCCTCTGGTTCGGACTAGATGATCCAATGGGTTTTGGGGATGTTGTTTGGGGATTGTATTTGCTGGACATCTTCGATTACTATGTCGAGAACTTTGGACTAGTCCTTGTTACCTTATTCATGATGGTGGTAATGGGATGGGTCTGGGGTGGATCCAAGATAATTGACGCGGCAAATGAAGCTGGAGACTTCAAGTTGCCATCTTGGTACACATGGGTAATCAAGATCATCTCACCGCTTGGAATTGTGCTTGCACTTGGCTTCATAATCCTGAATGGATTCTATGCAGTTGGCAGCATAATGGAACTGACCGCTCCGCTAATATGGGTGGCATTATGTATAGTCATGGCACTCATACTGTGGAAGATGAAGGGGGTTGAATAGAGATGGGACTTATGGACATCTTTTTTGGCCCATTTGAAAGATGGGGATTTAACGGCGGATTTGTACTGCTGATACTCGTTGCGATTGTTGGCGTTTTATTTGCCGTTTGGTTCCTACTGATTGGAGTCAATCTACTGGCCGCTCTTTCATTCATACTTGATCTGGTTCTCACATATGGAGTACTAGTCATGTTCCTATACTTGATGTGGTATCGTCGCCCGAAGCAATAGGTGATATATACCACCTCTCCCTTTTTTTTTCTTAAACCACGGCAGTTGATAGACTATGAGTGAAGGCAAAGAACAACTTGTCATGAAAATCAAACGCAGACGTCAGAGATATTACATCTTCGGATTGATAATCTCTTCAGGTCTGATTATTGCTGGAATAATGGGATACATGCTCGAAGGACCAACAGAGATGGGCTACAATAGTCTACAATCAAGCATTTTGCTCACGTTTGCGATTCTTCTTCTTTTCCTTGTTCCAACAAGAGATTTGAGACGCGCTGAGGCAATTGTCATATTTGCATCAGAAAGAGGCGGCACGCTTAGAATTGAAGAAGTAAGACAGAATCTTGGACTTCCTGATGCAAAGACTCTATCTCTACTAGGATGGATGCAAAAGCAGAAAATGGTTGAGAAAATCGAAACCACCAACCGCTGGGTCTTTCCACTTCTAAGAAAAAGAGAGGAAAGCTGACTGGGAGTGGTACATCCTGAATCAACTGCTGGCAACAGTTGATTCAAGAACTCCATCATAGTCCAGTATTTTGTTGATCTTCTTGAATGGCTTTGGAGTCCCTTTTCGTTCCAACCATTCACCTTCAATGTCAATTACTCTTTGAGACCCCTCCTGCGCAATTCGAACCCTAGACCAATTCCAATACTCAAGAGTGCCCTTATTCAAGGTGATTGACAAAGTAGTCTTCTTTGTATCATATCCGACTACAAGTTTTGTACGGCGAGCAAAATCCATGTCAAGAACCTCTTCTTGAGATGAATCAGTTGAATCCTTGGGGATTGCACGTACGTGTACACCAAATGATTCGTGAATATGTCCAACCATAATCATGAATGGCCGCATTTCATCCGATATCTTTCGTAGTGCAGTGCTACCCTTTGAAGCACCCCATAGGTTCGGCGGCACGCCGAAACGTCCCAAATTATCTCGAATTCCGAAAGGAGGGCTATGAGTGACTATCATAAGGTTCTCAGGGTCGACTTTCAAATCACTCATTGGCTCCCTTAATGCCCATTCCAAATTCTGTTCAGTGCGCTCTCCTGGAAAAGTCTGATTGATCGGATTCGATCCTTCGACTCCAATGCATGTGAATCCCTTCAGATTATGCACCTTCCCGGGCCAAGTTTCTCGTTCTGTTCTAAGTCCCATGTATACAGGTTTATCATAGATCCTATCAACTTTCGACTCTTTTGTTTTATCGCATCCCAAGTCAAACAGAATATCTGAGGAGAGATCAGCAATTGCATCACATGAAGTACCAGGTAATTCATAGTTTCCTGCTACAAAATGAGTTGGCGCAGGAGCATTCTGAAGAACCTCATAGAGCTGTTTGAGCTTCTCAATAGAACTCCTAGAGACCTCAGCGAGATCTAATTCCTCTTTTGCATAGGCAGGTTCTGCCAAATAATCCCCATCGAACAAAACCACATCTGAATTGCAGCTCTTTATGTTTTCAATGAATAGCCTAACCTTCCCATACTCTTCATGGGGATCACCGCTGCCGGTTATCTCTAAGATGTCCCGATCCTTAAGAAAAGATTCCATGTCTTGAACTGAGATTTTCAATTTATTTCTCTTCATGAAGCTCATCGTCTTACACCAAATTGGTTTCCACTGGATTTATTTGCTTAACTACTACCATCTTTAATGTTGTAAAGATAGATTAGATAATGCAGCTCGAGGTCATATATGTGTCGGAGAGTAATCGAATCTACATCGAATGTTATGATGCTAATGGATTCTATGAAGAAAATTATGAGAGAATAATGTTGATTATGGAAAAACTCACCAATTCAACATTTGTAAAGAGGGAGTGGGTTTCGTCTCAAGCTGTTGGAGGCTCATGGGCCAGGTCTATTCGATGCGTATTTGACACAAATGTTGAATCTCACATGATTAAACGTTTCATGATGGGTCTTGAATACTGCGATCTGGATTCCGTTCCCGAAAAACTTCATCCTGCGAAAGCGACCTCGATTTTTAGATTTGCAGACATAGACGTAATAGAAGCATCAGGAAAATCGAGAATTGCCAGTAGGTTGAAACTCGGACATAAGAAAATTAGCAGTGGAGAAGTTCGTGATGGCAATTCTGATGTCGACTTCATACTTGCTTGTCGCAAGGATTTACTACAGAGTTTGGGAAAGGATACTCGCCAGAAACTACTCAATGCAGAAAAGGGCATTTTTGAGAAATTATTAAGGTCAGCTCCTTTTTAGGCCAGTATTCGAGAGTAGCGGCATAAGTACAAAAAAGAAGGGATAGAACCGAAGTTCTACCCGACAAGATACTATCTCATTGTTAGAGCCATAACAGCCTTCTGAGCATGCAGACGATTCTCAGCTTGATCAAACGCAATAGATTGAGGACCATCAATAACAGAGTTCGTTACTTCGAAGCCACGGTCGCAAGGCAAGCAGTGCATATACATTGCTTTAGGGCCTGCTATTCGCATTTTATCATCGTCGCATATCCAATGCTTGTTCTTATCGAATACCTGCTGTGATTTCTCAAGCTCGGGTTTGCTGTTCCATGGCGGAATGAAATCTCTACATGTCCAAGCTTTAGGATAAACAACATGAGCTCCTTCAAAAGCCTCTTCCATGTCATAGACTATTTCAAAGCTTGATTCGTTCTCCTCTGCGAATCCCTTGCAAGCCTTGATAACCTCATCATCAAGTTCCATGCCCTTTGGATGAGCAAGAACTGTTTCACAACCCATTTTTGTTGCCGCAATGACCGCGCTCTGTGGAACTGCAAGAGGCTTATGTACAGATGGAGAATATGCCCAACTCATTACAAATTTGACATCCTTGAATTTCCCAAACTTCTCCTTCACTGTCATCATATCTGCGAGCGCCTGGCACGGATGGTATTTGTCATCTTCCATGTTAATGACAGGTATATTCGACCAGTGTGCAAAATTGTTAATGACCTCATTTGCCCTACCGTATATCCACCCAACCGGGTCTCCATAGCATCTAATCGCAATACCGTCTCCCATTCTTGCTAAAACACGGGCAACGTCAGATACTCGTTCAGTGGAATATGCCTTTTCATCGCCCTCTAGAGCAGGAGCATAGATTTTGCCCGGGTCCAAGAAATGAGCATGTCCACCAAGCTGAGTCATACCCGCTTCAAATGAGTTGCGAGTACGTAGCGATTGGTTGTAGAAGATCATAAAGAGTGTTCGCGAATCGAGTAGCTTGTGCGGCTCTCTCAAAGCGTATTTCTTTTTGAGGTCGATTGCAACATCAAGCAGTGTTTCAATCTCCTCTTTTGTATAGTCGAGCAGAGTGATGAAATCTCTACCTCTAAATGTCTCGGTTTTGACCATTAAGATTCACCAGCCTTTAAACTCGAACCATCCTTCAAGAAAAAGATTGCTCACGATTCTAATCGGGGAGCCACATGCTTTAAGTGCGCGATTGAAGTATGCAGGAGGAACTTTCTGCTCAAGGGAATGAGAGAGATGAAACGTAAATTTGCGAATTTTGTTCTCTCCTTAATAGGACCTGTGGC
>JBHLQM010000005.1:9271-89332 GCA_048884785.1 Candidatus Thorarchaeota archaeon
TCGCTGGTGTAAATGCATTCATAGACACCATGACAAGCGCAACAATGCCGATTGAATTCAAGATACTCGGATTTACTCCAGAACACTGGCGTCGACTGGATATCTTCATCTTTGCAAACATGATGACTTGGGGATTGTCGGGAGGCATATCGGACCTCTATTGGCAGTGGATAAGAACTACCTTGGATAATGACACGATGTTTGATGAGCTGGTAGATACTGTAATGCCCTACACAGTTCCAATTATCCCTGAGCAATACAACCTGAGCATAGCTGAATATCCAGAGGCAAACGGAGGCTATCCTGCATCTCCAAATCCTGCTGCAGTTCTTAGTGATGTTGTGCTCGAAGAGGCAATAATACCCAAGGAGAAGTTGGACGCACTCATTGAGATTATGAATAATATTGTTATGCCATTCGGTAATTTCGAGTGGGTTGGAAGTAACAACTGGGTTGCCAGTGGCTCAAAGACGGATACTGGATTTCCAATTCTCTGCAATGACCCACACCTAGGTTTTCAGACACCAGGTCTCTGGTACGAAGCCCATTTGGTTGTGCCAGGAAAACTCGATGTAACAGGTGTAACCCTTCCCGGACTACCAGGAGTTATTCTAGGACACACAGATCATATGGCATGGGGATTCACTAATGTCGGAGCAGATGTACTAGATGTCTTCGTTGAGCAGCTGAATCCAAGCAATCCTGACCAGTACATGTATAATGGCGAATACAGGGATTTTGAGATCGTTGATGAAACTATTCACACACTAGAAGGAGTAGATATTCCGTTCGAGGTTAAAGTATCTGTGCACGGACCTCTGATAGACTCTGTTACAAACACATACGATTTGGATTCAGAAAATAACCCGAATATTGCAATGAACTGGACAGGCAGCGCAATCTCACATCAAATTCTGGCAATAACGCTTCTGAATCAGGCCAAAAATCTTCAAGATTACTATGATGCTATATTCTGGTGGGATAGTCCTGCACAAAACATAGTGTATGCCGATGATCAAGGGAACATCGCAATAACTGTTTGCGGTCGATTCCCGATTCGATCTGGCTATTCAGGGAAATATCCCGTTCAGGCACTTGATGATTCCGTTGGAATGGTTAGCAACATTCCATACGCCTATATTCCTCGCAGTGTCAATCCTGCTCAAGGCTACCTTCAGTCAGCAAACCAGCTGTCTATTGATCCATTGACATATGGATTTGATATCCATGGTCCGTTTGCTGATGGATATCGTGGGAGAAGGATTGACTACCTGTTAGCAAATGATAACAGCATAACAATGGACGATATGAAGCGGTTCCAAGCAGATGCCTTGGAAGTTCGCGCTCAAGAAATAGTACCACTAGTAGTTGAAGCATGGAATAATGCTGGGGATTCAAACACTACCATGGAAGAAATCGTTGGTTGGCTTGATGACTGGAACTATGTCATGGAAACAGACATTCCAGCACCAAGTGTATGGATGTTCCTCAGAGATGCCATTCACTACGAAGTATTCGATGAAATACGTTCCATCGATGATCGACTGCCTCTCTCTCGAACTCCAATTTTGGAGAAAATTCTGAGAGAGAATAATGAATACTACATCGATGACCATACAACATCATCTTCTGTTGAATCCAGAGATGAGATTCTTGTTAGGGCCCTGTATCGTGCAGTTGATGCCATTGCCAATGATCCTGTCTTTGGCAGCGATATGGCAAATTGGAATTACGGGAATAAGCATGTTGTGTACTATGATCATCTCGCAGATCTGATTTCAGTTGGAGGAATTCCTCATAGGGGTCAGAATACTCTTGCGAATGCCGGTGGATGGAGAGTTACTAGCGGACCATCCTGGAGGCTAGTAGCTGACATGAGTAACATACAGAACTCTTTTGGTGTATACTCCCCCGGACAGAGTGGAAATCCATTCAGCAACCACTTCAGGGACCTATTTGACATTCAATATAGCTTCGATGAGGTGTCTCAGCAGTATGGGTATCATAGTATCTACTTCTATTCCACGGCCGCCTTGTTCAGAGCAGCTGATGCCGAAGGAACGATGATTGAAAGCACCATTACATTTGTGCCATAGGAGGAAATGAAATGCCAAAGATTGATGATATATTTCCGGATGTGGGAATACTCCCTGCGATGATTATTGTTGTAGTCATAGGAATCGCTTTGCAGTTAAGTGGAGCATGGATCACAATGATTATCGCTGGTGCGTTCGGAGGACTCTTCACAAGACGTCATCGAAGCTCGTTCTTTGCGGGATTCCTTGGTGTAGCAATAGCATGGACTATCTTGTTCATCTATCTCATTATGACGGCACAGGCGCTAGCAATTGCTGAGTTCTTTATTGGGCTTTTAGGAATATCTGGAGGGTTCATTGTAATTGTCATTAGCATCATCCTGGGTGCTCTTCTTGGTGGCTTTGGAGGCCTTCTTGGAAGATCGCTTGTTGAACTATTGGATGAATTCCTGACAAGAGACAGTGATAGAAAGCAACTCTCTGCAGAATCTAGTAAAGGTGCTTCCACAACAGAATAGGAATTGGCAAAAATGATGACTGTGGCGATCGATGCCACAGCATCATGCATTTTTCCTGATTCTTCTAACAGCAATAAACACGAAAGAGACGGTACTGACACTCACCAATAGTATCAGTATGATAAATGAGACATTCAGCTGTCCTTCGTTTTGAAGTATCGATGCGCGAATCTGTTTCCCATAGACAGATGAGTCGTTGTCAAAAATGACATACCATTGTCCCGAGTAGGGAATTTCAACATGCCATGAGAGACTTGTAACATCACTGGCACAATATAGCGGAGTGCAGTTCTCTCCAGCAAGCAGCAAATCCATATTGGTCTGATCTGATACATAGAAGTCCACTCCCGCCCCCCAGCCAACCCATAAATCATATTTCTGCTGGTCGCCATAGTACAGGTCTCCGTCAATTGCTACTGTGAAAGAACCAGTCAATGTGTCACCTGACTGGCAAGTGCACATTAGAATCTTGGTCGACAAAGGAAAAAGCCAAAACTCGTAGGAAACCGTATCAATATCCGATATCTCATCCGACTGAACTAATCCATATACCGGCATTATTAGTAATAGGGCAATTATTCCTTCGAGTAATACGCGCTTTACCAAAAGCATTTCTGTCAATGAATAATTCGCCTCATTTACTCATATGTTTTGTGAACGAAGGCTTTCTGACAAATCACATAAGGTAGAGCTTTTATTGCCTGCCTGCAGGAACTAGAACTATAATTCAGGACAGGAATGAAAATGCATCGCGAGATAACTAAAGGAGTCTACTATGTCGGAGTTGATGACCATCACACAGATCTATTTGAGAACTTGTGGAAACTCCCCTTTGGCGTGAGCTATAACAGCTACTTGATAGTAGATGAGAAGATTGCCATTGTTGAAACAGTCAAGGGGCCTTGGGCAGAGGAATGGCTTGATAATATACGAGAGATTGTTGACCCTTCTAATATCGATTACATTATACTAAATCACATGGAACCAGACCATACGGGATCGCTGCCGGATTTATCTAAGATTGTCCCTAATGCCACTATTGTCTATACTCCCTTTGCATCCAAAATGAGATATTCATTCTATGATGTTCCGAATCCAGAAAAGACTGTTGAGGACCTTGAAGAAATCTCTCTTGGAGGAAAGACTCTCAAATTCATTCATGCGAAATTCCTTCACTGGCCTGAAACAATGATGACATATCTTGTAGAAGATGAGATTCTCCTTTCTTGTGATGCATTTGGAGCATTTGGAGCCCTCAATGGAAAAATATTCGATGATGAAGCAAACATGGAACTCGTTGAGAAGGAAAGCTGGCGATATGTTTCATCAATTATCACAAGTTACTTCAAGTTCGTGCAGGCAGGAATAAAGAAGGTTCAGGAACTCGGCATTGGCATCAAGGTAATTGGTCCGAGTCATGGACCGGTTTATCGCAAGGATCCCTTGTGGATTGTTCAAAAGTATGCAGAATGGAGCAGTCCGGAGCTCGAGAAATATTGTACCATCGTCTATGGCACAATGTACGGATTCACCCACAGAGCCGCAATGATGCTGAAAAAAGAGCTGATTGAACTGGGAGTTCAAGTAAAACTTCACAATGTGTCCTATAGCGAAATGAGCAAGATAATCACAGATTCCGTTCGTGCTGGAGTTCTTGTCATTGGCACACCAACCTATGATGCATTTCCGTATCCAAAAGTATGGGCTTTCGTTAATGAAGTTGAGGGCAAAAGGTTTCCAAAACGACCAATCGGTCTTTTCGGGACATATGGTTGGGGTGGCGGTGGAGTAAAGAAATTGCGAGAGCAACTGGAGAACAGCAACTACGATATCATTGAACCAGTTGTTAGGGTTCATGGAAAAGCACGAGAGGACGAACTTGGTTTAATCAGGAATCTTGCCAAAGCCATTGCAGATATTCTGAAATAGAAACATAGAGGATGAAAACTATGGCTAAAACTGCCGATCCATACTCCCGAGAAGACGAACTAGAAATGGAAATGTATTCTTGGAGTAGAAGCGATGACATAAAGGAAACATTGCACACTCTCATCTCACACCATCCACCATCACTCTATTCTCATTGTCTACGTGTTTCATTCCTTGGTCGGTCTATTTACTTCTGCAGTAGATGCAGTGGTATCTACGGAGGTATGGGAATTGGTGTACTGGCAATCTTCCTCTTGCAGGTGTCTATGCGGCCATCATGGCTTTGGTTTATGCTGGCATTGGTACTAGGGTTCTCAACAGTTGTAGATTGGATGAGTCAGAGGCTTTCACCAAGAAAAACACGAAATTCCGTTCGTTTTATAACAGGCTTTCTATCTGGTGTTGGGCTTGCTATTGTCTTTCTACTCGCAGACCTGCTCTACATGCTAATAACTTTGGGAATCATGGTTGCAGCTGTGGGGATTGTTGGTTTGTTGGAAAGCAAACTCCGCCCGCCGGCCGCCAATGCTTTGGTCGATGCATCTGAGGATGAAATCAACAAAGAAACCAAGTAGGGGCACATCGCGGCATAGCAAAGGGTTTTAATCTATCTGAATGTTCGTGCCAAATGGTGAATGATATGATTCCCTTCGCCAAACCTATTATTGACCGAGAAGAACAAGAGGCCGTTCAGGCAGTTCTAGAGTCAGGAATGCTTGCAGAGGGCAAGATATCTCGAGAATTTGAGAAGGAATTTGCAGATTTTGTTGGAACAAAATTTGCCACTGTTACATCAAATGGAACAACTGCCCTCAGTACTGCTTTGGATGCAATGGGAATTCAGCCTGGTGATGAAGTAGTTACATCTCCATTCACATTCATTGCTTCCGCAAATACAATCGCAATGCAGGGTGCAATTCCAATTTTCGTTGACGTGGATTTATCTACGTATAACATAGACCCTCACAAGATTGAAGCCGCAATCACCGAGAAGACCCGCGCAATCATGCCAATTCACATCTTTGGTTTACCAAGTGATATGAAGCATATAATGGAGATTGCGGAAAAACATGATCTAATGGTAATAGAGGATGCATGTCAGGCACATGGAGCCAAAGTTGGGAACAGATTTGTAGGGTCAATTGGACATGTTGGCGCATTCTCATTCTATGCCACCAAAAACATGATGACTGGCGAAGGAGGCATGATAACGACAAACGACGAGGAAATTCTTGACCGAGCGCTAATGATTAAGAACCATGGAAGAGGCAAGGGCGGAGGTTATAGCCACTTTCAGATTGGGTACAACAATAGAATGATGGATATTGTTTCAGCGCTTGGGCGAGTTCAGCTAAAGAGGCTTCCTAGCTCCACTATGATTCGAAGGAAGAACGCGGAGAGGTACAATAAAATATTCTCCGAATTTGAAGACGTGACTCCTCAGAAAGAGCCAGAAGGAATCATGTCATCCTATCATGTGTATGCACCTAGAATAAAATCAAATAGAATAAACAGAGATGAAATGATCAATAGACTCAAAGAGCAAAATATTGGCGCAAGGACAGTATACGCGTTGCCTTGCCACAAGCAGGAAACCTACCTCAGTATTAAGAATTGGCGCTGGGCAAAGTTCGTTGAGTACCCCGACTATTCAAAGGTCAGCTTGCCTATTTCAGAAGAGGTTGGTGCAACGCATTTTGATATCCCTGTTCATCCAAGCCTCACCCAACAGGAGTTAGATCATATTGAAAGCGCTATCCGGTCAATCCTCTCCTGAATGTCTGGCGAATTTAGAACCTGAGGCACCGCTTTGGACTAAAAGTCCTGCTCAATAGCATATGTTGTTTCGGTGTAGAGTGCAACTCGATTTCCATTGAAATGAATGGTATGCAGCCTTTAGTAAACTAGTAGTCCATTCTTTGTTAGAGCAATATAAGAGAAAACATCATAACAGCATTATCAACTCAGAACTCTGAGATGAGATCACTTCCAAATATCAAGCCTAGCAAAGGTACGGCCTCCAAAGACAAGAAAACCACTGAGTTTACTCTTGGTAGGACTCAACGGAACATCCTTGAAAAGTTGCTAGTTATTTGTGGACGTTTGGAAAGTAGTGACATAGGGATTATAGAACGGAAAGCCAATGAACTCAATGTGGATTTTGTGCGAGAAAAGCGCAATTCCTGGATTTTTATTCAACAGACAATTAGGGAGCGCTTTGATCCAGGGCGTCATGAAGGCATTCTCCTAATTGGATCAAACAAGGAATTGCCTGGCACTCAGATTAGCTATGAAGGCGCCTTTGCATATACGGATTGGTTTTTTCAAGATGTTGATGGGGATGATTTACCTGATACGCCTGTCGGACGTATCTTTGGACCATTGGAAACAATTCTATATCATCTGGACCCTCGAATTATTGACAGCAATATAGCAGTAATATTTGACTCGCAACCAGGAAGGTCAATGAGGCATGTTGAAGGACTCACAAAATTGGGTTTTAACGTTGAGATTCTGAAGGAATTCTCGCAAAAATACGCTAACCTACTGAGTGTGAGCGAGTTTATTCTTCAATTCTCAGATGGCGTGTTCAGTTCCAGAATACACGGAACTCCTGAAAAATGGGCAAGTCATAATTCAGATATTTTAACAAGTGTTCAAACCGAACAGATTCAGTTTGAAGGATATCCTGTAGTATATTCCGAGGCTTGCAGTACTGCCCAAGAAGGTCCATTACTCAAAGCCTTCCTAAATCAAGGAGCCGCTTACATTGGAGCAACTCTTGATACTTTGAACAATGTTGAACCATTCGATGAATGGCAAAGCTGCGCATATGCAGACGGCTGGAAATTTGGTTTCCTTGATTTACTTGATAGTCGAGATACAATTGGACAAGTCAAAATTGGTGTAGATAGAGAAATCACTGCAAACCTCGGACCAGGACCAGCTGCAGAAATTAATGCAATCAGGCGTGGTGATACATCTGTTCTCCGAGCTGATGAGGCCGTTTCGACAATTGAGTGGGTTCTTTTTGGTAATCCCATGCGAAGAAGCACCGTTGGTCCAAATGCAGATTATTCACCAGGGCGACTTATGGTTGATACGTAGCTTACTCAATCCGGATTCGTTTTCCCAGCAATCCACCAACATATCCTCCAAAGAATCCGACTGCGCTGAGAATTAGGCCAGATACTACAAGCTGCAAATAGAACCACGAAAGATTTTCATAAATTTCAGCCAGCGTTGCTTGCCCTGACGAAACTAACGAATCGATTATAGCTGGAGCAATAAGTAAAAGCATAGGCAGAAATGAAACCAGCGAACCTGCAAACGAGGCTAATGCACCTTCTTTTGATTTTTTTATCAGATAGCCTATAATAATTCCAGATACAAAGGGTGTAAAGATGTAAAGCAAGAAGTAAAGGCCCACATTTAGGAGTGCAGCGGCAATCACGATACCAAAAATGAAGATTCGGTTTGCTTTCTCATTTGGAATCTTTACTTCATTCATGGTTTGCACTAAATTTATCGAAATCATACGCAATTTAACAATGCCTATTGAACATAATCGCATGTGTTTTGAGATGGTTTTTATTTCATTATGACAAGGAACGGATGTTTGATGGAAGCAATATTAGAAGTCCCTGCTCATTACGATCTTATGGCATCGGTCCACTCATGGGTCTATCCAGATATTCAACCTGTTCCAGAAACGACACGGGATAGTGCATTCTCACGAGTGTTCACCATTGGAAATGATTCAATCGCAATCTGCCTAGAGCAAAGCAAACCAGGCGAACCGATCCGAGTACTAACCAACAGAAACAACATCTCAGTGAAAAGTGTGGTGTCGAAATTACGTTGGATTCTAAATTTGAATCTCAATTTAGAACCAGTTTTGAGAGTCTTTGAAAAAGACCCTGTATTAGAACGCATACACAATTCTATCAGAGGAGTTAGACCGTATCTTGCGGACACTCCATATGAAGCTCTTATCAAGTCAATAATACAGCAGCAAATTTCGTATAAAGCAGCAAACGTGATTACAAAAAAGTTAGTGCTTGGCCTTGGAGAAATATTTGAAAACCACGAAACTCAATACCAATTTCCTAGTGCAGAACGCATAGTCACTGCAGGCAAAAGCGCGCTTCGATCATATGGACTAGGATATAAGACGGACTATCTCTATGACATCTGTGAGTTAATAGAAAAGGATGAACTACAGATCCAGGCATTGGTCGGTTTGCCCTATCAAGATGTATATGAGCAACTCATCCCGTTGCGAGGTATTGGGGAGTGGACAATTCAGGCACTGGCGATAGCAGGGTTGGGAAATTTCACAGTCTTTCCATATTCAGATTTAGCCGTTCAGAAAGCATTGGGACGTCTGTTTTCATTTGGTAAGAGATTTTCAAAGAATGAAGTTATCACCTTGTCCAACTCGATTGGAGAAAATGGTCCTCTTGTCCTTTACTTGATAATGTGTGCCGAGGTTCTTGGTTTCATAGGCTAGAGAAGACATCAAGAAATCCATAAAAGGTGAGATTTCACAAACAGATTTGATGAATAGGTGAGCATGATTGGCAGCGATTGGGAAGAAGAACAACAAGATCTGGCGAATATGGTCCATGTTTCTAAAAGAACTCCAACTGATTCGCAAAGATAAGTTCGCACTTCTTCTTGTCTTCGCATTACCATTGATGATTATGGGCACAATGTATATTGCGATTAATCAGGGCACCTTTCAGAATCCGGGAGCGAATACCAGTGCACTTGTAGTTGGCGTAGTTGATGCAGATCCAACTGATACTTTTCCTGAGCAAGATCTTTCTGCAAACTTCACGTGGTATTTGACACAGAGTGACGATTTCATTGTGATTATCTATGATGATGAGGTAGATGCACGGCTGGCATTGTATCAAGACACTGTCAAAGCCTATGCGGTCATTCCCTATGGATTTGAGGGAAACATCACTGGTGATATACCAGCATTTGTAGACATTCATATTAGCAGTACGGATTTTGAGAGCCAGGCTAGTGTGTTTGGTGCGTTTTCAAGAGTTGTAAATGATTTTAGATATGATCATGGGTGGATAAAGGGTGAGATAAAGTACGTTCGAGTTGGAGAATTTCAGCCACAAGGCAATCGAACTGCTGCGACTTTTGGAGTGTTTATGATTGTGTTTTCTGTATTCATCGCAGTTTCGGCAACTGCAGCTCAAGCAATTGTTGGTGATGTCCCTCTTAACAGAATGCTTCTGACACCCGCCACAAAAATGGAGGCAATTCTGGCGAAAACTCTGGGATATTTCGTTGTGGGCCTCATTCAGGCAATTTTCCTGCTTGCATTATGGATTGGATTGTTTTCGATAGTTCCGAACACGAGCATTTTTGTTCTTCTATTCATCCTCATGTTGATGGCGATATCTGGATCGGCACTAGGAGTTCTCATTTCAACAGTAGTTAGTACTCGACTCCAAGCGAATCAATCGTTCCTATTCCTTTTATTTGGTTCACTCATTGTTGGGACAGGATTCATGGACGTTGGAATACTTGATGAACTCTACCCTTTGAATTTAGGCCGCGTTATGATGATTGATACAGCATTCAAGGGAGTCGATATTGGTCTTTTTACCCGAGAGATTGGATTAATCCTCTTTATGTCATTGGTCTTCATCATGATAGCATATGGAATATACGTAAGAAGAACAACGTTAGCGTAAGGGTATATTTGGCAACAGCAATAAGGGTTGAATCCCTTTGATTATCACCTATACGGTGGTTTTACTCATGGGTGTTGTAAAAGTCATAGAGCTTATTGGAGAGAGTCCAAATAGCTGGGAAGAGGCGACAAGAAACGCCTTGGATGTAGCGGCAAAAAGCGTTCGCGGAATAGTTGGAATCGATGTTGATCATTTTACCGCAAAAGTGGTGGAAAATAAGATTACAGCATTCAGAGCGAATATACGTGTCGCTTTCAAGTATGAGGGATAAGGTTTTTCCTCAATGATAAATTGAGAGTGGATTTTTTTCCACTCTCGTAATTCTTTCCTGATTAGAATCCTAGGAATGCGAAAACTACAACTGCTGCGTTATTGAATCCATGTGCAACAGTTGGACCCAAGATGGAATACTGTCGTCTTGCCGCAAGGTATCCCAGGAAAAGCCCAAGGACAAAACGAGCCGCGAATCCTAAAAGATCAAGATGCATGATAGAGAAAATGGCTGAGGTTATTACTAGAGCAATCATCTTGAAATTCGTTGAGCGGCTTCTGAAGAAAATCTCCATTCTTCTCTGTAGGAAACCACGGAAAAGGAGTTCTTCACTGAATCCTACTATCAAGAACATTACAACTATCCAGCCAATCAGCTCTAATACATCACTGCTTTGAAAGAGTACTACTGAGTCATCAATCTCTGCACCAGAACCAAGAGTAACAATCCATGTTATGATTATATTTGATATTAACATTAAAACTCCGAAGCCAAGACCTAGGGCGATGTCCTTTAATGCCTCAGAACGTGATGACGTAAATGCAACTGGTACACTACGGGGCATATCAGCTCCATCCCCAACACCTTGGATTCCAACTCTTTTAGCAAATCTTCGAGGAATCTTGATCCCAAGGGAATCCAATCCGAAACCATTTCTACGTGCATACCAAATGGGAGGAATGATGAAACCAAGCTCCGCAAAGGTCAGTAAGATGAGCACCCATGGGGCAAATTCAATTTGCCCAGTAAAATAATTAACATCAATAAAACCGAAAAGAAGGAGAGGAAGCTCCAATGCAAATGTAATTCCGAAAGTCAGCGCGAATCCGACACCTGTTAGAAGCAGCACTCGAAATAGAACATCCCAGTTCACTTCACGCTCAATTACCTTTCCTGGTTCATAAATCTCAATGTCGTAGTATTCATCCATATCGTGAAAGTCAGGGTCATCCATAACCAAAAGGGGCAACCTCAAAAGACTTCTAGTGGAACAAGAGATAAGCGTTTAGATAGACGTTATTGCTGGTTCCACATATGCTTTATCAAGAGAATATATTTCCTTAACATCAGTACATTTACTCTCGAGGTTCTTTTGATGGACGAGATCATTGATGAGAATGGGCCCAACCGTGGAAAGGCACTACTGGTCATATCAATGGTCATTGTTGCAACAACATTCGCATTCTTGATACTCCCGAGAGCATTTGGACCGCCAGAGCTCACAGTAAGAGTGGGTGTAATAGATTCAGGGATGGATAAAGACAGCTTTCTTGTAGGGCACATTGTAGCCGAAGCTAGCTTCATCAATTCAACCTACGGATATAGGAATATCGACAGCTCCACTGAAGACTCAAAACCTCACGGTACAAGTCATGGAAATTACGTTGCCAGAATTATTGTTGAAGAAGCTCCACATGCAGCTATTATAAATGCCAAGGTTGTCAATTCTGCAAATAAGGCAACAGCTGCTGCAATTATTGCTGCAATTGAATGGGCTGTAATTGAACAAGAATGTGATGTAATTAATCTAAGTCTTGGAGGGACACCAAGCAATCTGGACGGAATCCATCAAATTGTCAAATGGGCGTTCTCCCGGGGTGTAGTTATTGTTGCAGCTGCCGGCAACAATGCTCAGGGAGGAATTACTGGAAGTTCAATAGAATCTCCTGCAGTTTATAGCGAGGTTATTTCTGTTGGTGCTGTGGATGAATCCGAAAAACCGTATCCCTTCTCTGGAATTGGACCCTTAGTAAACCGAACCCTTAAGCCGGATATTTCCGCACCAGGTTATTTCCATGATACAAGTGTTTCATTATATGGAACGAGCTTTGCAACGCCATATGTAACAGCAGGTGCAGCAGAACTAATCAACTACTGCAAAGAGAATGGATGGAAATGGACACCTGGAATGATCAAGGCAACCATTTTGGAGAGTTCAAAGTATCTTGGTTATGAGCATTGGCAAGTTGGTGCAGGACTCCTTGATATTGATAGCGCGATAAAACTTATCAATAGTGCAGAGAAAATCGACAACTTGCCAATTGTTGTGTATATGACATCTGATTTGGGAGAATATGAATTCGAAAGGTGGTTTGCTAATACAACCGTTAGAATTAGAGCTAGCGTATTCAGTAGCAATAACGCAACATTCATAGTTAGAATCTCAGGAACTGCTCGTCCATGGATAAGTGCGCCTGATAGGATTACAATGAATCAGACCTATGAAATTCCTATATCAATCAGATTAGAATCACTCATAACTTGGACGAGTCTTCAGGCTCAAATATCTCTCGAATCAAATGTATATAGATCAGTTTCCTCTAAATTGACTTTTGGCATGACTATACCATTACGCAAGGTGGCCTTCGACTTGTCACATACACCTTGGTGGATGGATTCCATATATGGGCAGTTCAGAGAATTCTACTCGCGAGCAACGTCCCTAGGCATCTCAGTTGAAGAAATAAGGGATAGATCGGATGTAACATTTGAGAACCTCCGTTCATTTGATGCCATCATCATTCTTGATCCATGTGCATGGGAATTTATCGAAATCGAAGAAAGAGCTGTGCCCTATCAGTCCATTAGGTATTCAGTGGAGGAGCTGGCTGCCTACAGTACATATTGGAATAAGGGAGGCAATATCATGATAGCTGGGGGAAGTAATTTCACTATCGATGTTGAAGGGGCCAATCAGCTTCTCTCAATATTTAATATCACTCTCAATTTTGATAGTGTCCCTATGTCAACCTTCCTTGTGAATGGTGTAGCAAATTCAATCAAAGTCATTGATATTATAGAACATCCTATAACTGAGTTGGTTTCATCCTTTGATTATAATGGCGCAACATTATCGGTGACCAAGAATCAAACCATAGTTGCACAGGCCCTAACTGAATGGGTAGATACTGGAGGAGTAAGGCATTCTGCACTCAAGCCGGTACTTGTGGCAGCTGAAGGTCGAGCAGCAGCAAGGTTGGTTGTGACAGGAAGCAATTTTTTCATCGATAATTGGGGTTTAAACGGTATTTATGGTTCCCACGATAATTCGCTCATGATGATCGGGTGCCTGTATTGGCTTACTCATGTGCCAGGATTCTAGAGCAGAGGGGCTATCTTCTCAGTTGCTGTCTTTGCAGCATAGACAAGAAGACCGGTTTTCATGTCTTTTCTTGCAGCTAAAACAAGTATCGCCTTCTCACCTGCTCCTTTCATAATTATGAGACCCTGCTCGTTGGTAATTAGGATTTCCTCGAGAGCACCCTGCTCTAATCTTTCGGCTGCCAAGTCAGCAACACCAAGAATGGAAGCAGACATAGCTGCTATTTCGGCCTCTTCCAGGCCTTGAGGAACAGCCGATGAGATTGGAAGACCTTCCTTTGATAATAGAAGCCATGCACGAACACCGGTCGCTAGAGCAAGGGCTTCCTCCATTATCTCTCTGAATTTCCCTTGTAGCTCTTCAAAGCTCGGATCGAACATTTTCACCTCACTTCCGGTGCAAGCATGCCTATACCTTTCATGCAATTGCGCATTAATAAAGTTTGGTTGAACATTCGGAATTATTAAGGGTGAAGTATGCATTCTTTTTGAAATAGAGTAAGATGTAGAAAGTGTCAGCCGATGAATTCAGTTTACAAGTTACCACAAGATGCAAACGGGGAGCATCATATACATTGGAAAACAGGAATCAGAGTACTCGCCATTTCGGAAAGTTTTCGGAAAGGAGATACCTATAGCTACGTTGCAGGCGTAGTTATGCGCGGTGACCTTCGGATAGATGGTTTTTCTTTTTGCAGACCAACTGTAGGAGGCAGTGATGCGACAGAAAAGGTACTCGGCTTGTATCGGACATTGAATCGCCAAGACCTCAGAGCATGGTTGTTGGGTGGAAGTATAATATCTTGGTTCAATACGATAGACATTCATCAGCTATTAAGGGAAACAAAATTGCCAGTTGTTTGTGTTTCCTATTGGCCTTCAGAGGGTCTTGAGAAGTATGTTAGAGAGTATTTCCCTCAGGATTGGCAGAACAGAATGAAGACAATTGAATCTGTGGGAGAGAGAGAAGAGATTATTCTATCAGAAAGATTCAAAGTTTTCATCACCAGGGCTGGCATGGATTTGCATTCAGCAAGGTCCCTCGTAAATCATTTCACACGTGATGGTAGAATTCCAGAACCAATTAGAGTTGCAAGACAGCTTGCGGCAAGTATCAGAAAATTCCACCTGCAAAGTGAAAACTCTCGCGTCTTATAGCCTTTTCAAATTGGCTTCATGTTCAGCGGAAAGAAAATCGAAGATTTCATTGGCTAGGGGTAGATTCAAAGAATTGAGTTTGTCTTGACCCGATCTAAAGAACTGTGCCAGAATGGAGGGCTTCACTCCATTCCTCTCAAGTAGAATTGCGTGAAATAGCATATCTAACACATCTGATCCTTGGACGATCTTGCTTTCAAGCGATACAGATTCAGAAAATTCCTGCAATAAACTTACAGATTCCTGACGGAATTCATTTAATCGGGAGAATATTGCCTTCAATGCAGCTAGCTCAGCATTCCTCTTTCCGATACGAAACTGATCTCCTCCAAGTTCAGTTGCAGTTAGAGGGACATCAGATATTTTGGATTCGGCCAAATCATGTATAATAGCCATTGCAAGTGCCTTTTCCAAATCCAGCTTTTCGCCAGAGGATATTAGGCTCTTTGATATAAGCAGTGTAAGGAATGTTGTTCCCCAAGTATGTTCGGCTACAGATTCATCTCGACCTAGCCGAACCCCTGCAATGCTCCATCCTGTTCTCAACATCCTCTTTGTGGACGTGGCATGAATAAATGTTTCAATAATGTTTTCTGCATTCATTGTAGCTTCACCGCAGACCAATAGAGGGGGTGTCATCCCCCTCAATCTGTTAAAGCTATGGAGGAACTGGAGAATCTATTGTAATTACACCAGGGTTGGTTCGAATCCATTCCCTATAGTAATCTAGAGCTTCATAGAGTTCAGCCGGCAAGTAAGTCGAACTATATGGGAAATCAGTTATATTAACTCCACCATTAGTCAGGTCATACTCAAGAACCTCATTTGCGGGAAATACGTTCCATAGTGTCTTGTTGATTATATCGTAAATTGCTTCAGCAGTGCCTGACAGAACACTTGTTGTAATCCAACTTGGAGCAACAGGAATGTCTGGATTATTTGTTCCAAAATAGTCCTGATTTCCTTCTGCAGCAATAACTAGGGGCATTCTCCCTGCAACTAGTTGACTCGGTGGGAATGAGTCTGCTGCTCTAAGCATACCCTCTCTCACTCCAGGCATACTGGCTCGAACTGGGGCGAATATCACCGATATGCCATGTATTGCAAACATAGTATATGTCTGAAGTTCTGCATTGATGGTATTGTTCCAGCTGTTTATGTAGTTGATTTCTGTCAAAGTCACATTCAAATTATAAGTCGAATTCGCAGCCTCTACGCCCTGAATAAATCCGTTAATCAATGGTAGGAGCTCTGTATCGCCTTCTACAGCTGCTAAGATACCAATCTCACCATCAAATGGCTCGTCTCCATAGTAAGGCATCTCATGTGCCATAAAAGCCGCAACAACTCCACCCAAGAAAGCACTCTCTTCTACGGCATAGATAGCTGATGCAACATTATCAAGTGCAACATCTGCTCCAATCATTCCGAACTTTTGGTTGGGAAAGCTAGTTGCAACCGTCTGCACAGCTGGAGCAAGATCGGCTCCAATAGCTAGAATAAGGTCGTATAAACCTGTAGTTGCAAGTGATTCCATTATTGACCGAGCTTCAGGTACACTTGTTGGCAATTGAGGTGGAATATAGTACTGTACAGAAACGTCTCCGGCTAGTTGCTCCATGCCTTCAAGGGCAGTATCGGCTTTGCTCATATCGCCGAAGCCTGGCTCCATGACTACCACGGCAATTCTTGAAGGTTCATATGGATTGGCGATTAAAATCATGGCACCAACACTTCCGAAAACAATAGCAATAATTATGATAGATATTATCATGTGGGACCTTGAGCTCAAGATGCTTCCTCCAAGGTAATTGAGCCCTCCTCGAAACGGGTGTGATTTAAACTTGTCGACCTTGGTATCCTATATGGAAAAGCAAAAACCATAGGTCTAATTAGGTGAGAGAGTGACGTATAAATAAGACGAATGTCATTGGAATGATAGCTTCGAAGCAGGTTAGGACTATGCCAGGCAGTGTTTTAGCAGAAGTAGCAACCCTCCTAGAGGAGGCTCTAAAGCTCCATAAAGCAATACGAGGTGTGGTTCTCTGCACAAAAGAGGGGGTAGTTGTTGCATCTGTTTCCAAGGATGATGAAATTAACCCAACACTACTATCTACAGTTTCTGCGGCATTGGTATGGGCAGGAAATACAACTCTCAATTTGATAAGTGGATCTAGGCCTTCATATCTCATTCAAACAACACCAGTTATTAGAATTCTAACCTTATTACAGCAGCACTTTCAAATCGTTGTCGTTCTTTCAAGAGCAGATGATTCTGAGCTTATTATTGAGGAGTTGCTTCCAACACTCCAATCATTAGGAACTCGTATTGAAATATTGATGAGTTCGAGAAAAGGATTCGAAACAAGTACAATTCTTGGCCGTATTGTTGAAGCAATGCCTGATGTCACACAAGCAATGGTTTTAACAGCAGAAGGATTGCCCATCGGTTCTGTAGGGTTTCAGAATGACATTGAAATTGCTGCACTTGTTGGATCGATATTTGCCAATGGCATGACATTTTCTGACCTCACTGATACGATCTTCATCAGTTCGGAGGAAATTAATGTGGTAGTTCAGAAAATAGATGATCAGCGCCTCTTGGCGGTTGTATGTAAAGGAGACAGTTCAGAGGGTATAAGTGAAAGAATTAAAGAAATCACTGAAATTGGAACCTAGTTTTACTCATCAAGCATATCGTCCTCTTCTTCAGTAAAATCAAATTGCCACTCTCTTAGATTGATTCTGATATAGCAATCCTTTCCTTTTTCTGGACAATCTATACGAATGAGAACTTGTTCAGGAGATGATTCCTTAATCTGCGGATTTAGGCACCCATCTTCCAACTTCTCCATTAGAAACAAAACGTACGTTTCTGTAATCGTATTTAGAGAACCCTCCATTAGCGCATTTCCTAGATCAGCAAGATAATGTTTCTTCTTGCGACCCGCCCTCTCAACACGAATCAGGCCAACTTCTTCCATTCTGGATATATGCCATCTCACGGTATCGTGGTGGACGCCTAAACTCTCAGCCATTTGCTCTTGATAGCATCCGGGATTATTCACTACAAAGGCAAAGACTTTCCTAGCAGTTTCGCTCCGCATGGTCAAGAATGCCATCTCAGCTTCTCTTGATCTCAGCATTCTAGGATAGTACAGGCGCTTTCCTGCAAATTTGATTGATTTAACGAGCCCCTCTCGTTCAAGAATTCTCAGGTGCCAAGTGAGGGTGCCTAGTGGACTCTCAAGCAGATCCACGAGCTCGAGCAAGTATGTACCAGGATTCTCGCAGAGGATCTGATAAAGGTCTCTTCTAAACGGATGCAGCAGCAATGTCAATCGTTTCTGCTTACCCATTTTGAAATCCTCTCTCTTCCTCATCAAATTATACAAAGCGGTGATAAAAGCACTACGGAAGAGCACGAAACATAAGTCTTTTCTAACAATGTCTAGAGACAGAATTCTTATTACCATTGAATTGCGGCAAAAGCGTCAGAGGAAAACTGGTGAGGTGTTTTTGTGTGCGGCATTACCGGAATTGTCAGCGAATCGAGGAGTGACATTGGACGAATATTAGTCGAATGTAGTAGAAAGCTTACATATCGTGGATATGACTCAGTGGGAATTGCCGCAGTAAATGCAGGGCGAGTTGACTTGAGAAAGGATGTCGGGACGATAGATGTCGTAGATAGAGAACTTGGCCTTTCCATGATGGAGGGCGATAGAGGAATTGCCCAGCTTCGTTGGGCAACTTATGGTGCACCGACACGCGTTAATGCGCAGCCGCACTTTGGATGTAAGCCGGTCTTTTATGGCGCACACAATGGCAATCTTCACAATTACTATGAATACAGGCAGGAGCTAATCGAAACCGGTCACAATGTAAGATCTGAAAACGATGGTGAACTTTGTGTTCATGCAGTTGACAAGTACTACGAATCAACTGGAGATATGTTTGAGGCAGTGAGATTTTCAACAAAGGATCTCAAGGGTGCATTTGCTTATGCAGTTGGCCGGGCTGATGAAGACAAGATATATGCCGTTAAGATGGGGTCTTCCCTCGTTGCTGGAGTAGCGGAGAGTGATACAATCGTATCGAGCGACCTCCCTTCGATTCTGCCATTAACAAACAACGTGATTTACCTGCAAGATGGAGAGATGGCAGTACTTACGCCCGATGATGTAAGAGTCTATAGAGTTGAGGATGGCAAACATCTTCATCGCGTTCCTGAAATCACCGATGTAGATGCCAGAGCTGCCGAGAAGGGCGGCTATCCACATTTCATGTTGAAAGAGATTCACGAACAGCCGCAAATAGCCAAGGATGTTATTGGACTATTAAGCAAAGCCAAATCTGAGAAATGGCTGAAAATGATCGAAGATGCGTCCAAGAGATATCTTGTTGCCTGTGGCTCTTCCTATAATGCAGGAATTCTAGGAACATACTACTTCAATCGACTTGCAGGTATCCCCTTAATACCAGCAATTGGTGGGCAGTTTGAGCCCATGTATGGACGAACTTTGGATGAAAACAGTCTGTGCATGCTGATCTCACAGAGTGGAGAAACAAAGGATATCCTTAATGTCCTGAATTTGGTGAGAAACAACAACTTAGGCAAAACTCTGGGAATACTGAATGTTATTGGCAGCACATTGATGTTCAATGCTGATTCATACATTCCAATGGCTTGTGGATATGAGGTCAGTGTTCCTGCAACAAAGACCTATTTCTCACAAACAATAATTTTCGCATATCTTGCAGCGAAATTGGGAGAGAGGAGCGGGCATCTTGATGAGAGTGAAGCCAAAGGCTTCATTACTCAACTGCATAATGACCTCCCTTTGCTGATTGACCAGACAATAGGTCGAACAGGGATCCTGGCGAAAGATCTCGCCAAATCTCTTGTAAATGTTCCCGATCTCTATTGCCTAGGCTATGGGCTAACTGATGGTGTTGCACGTGAAGGCGCCCTTAAAATAAAGGAAATTTGCTACAATCACTGCGAAGGGATGTATAGCTCAGAGTTCAAACATGGCCCTCTTAGCATTGTAACTAATGGGTACCCTGTTGTTTTCGTAACAACCACGGAAGACTCCTGGATGATTATTAATCATATTAACGAAGTGATTTGCAGAGGAGGAAGAACAATAATTGTTGGTGAGCATGAGGAGAAGCTTGAGCCCTATGTACAAACCCCCACTGATTACATGGTTGTGCCAAAATCCAATCCGCTGCTGAATGCGATGCTAGATGTTATTCCATTGCAGCTACTAAGCTATTATCTTTCCATTAGTAAGGGAATTGATCCGGATTTGCCCCGGAATCTATCAAAAACACTAACTGTCGACTAGATTCTATTCAAGTTCTCCACCAGATTCACCAATGCGAATTGCCCTCATGGCTGGATCTGTGACACTCTGAGCATCATATCCGGATCTAATATCCGTTATTTCCTCATCAGCAACTTCAAACAACCCTAGGAGAATGTTACTTTCATGTAGAGCCCACTGACCATAGATATTTGGACGACGAGGTAGCTCGCATTCAAGTAGACCTATGGATCCAGCACCAGACCACCAGCTAATACAAGCTTCTGAATGACCTAATTCGGCAAGCAACTCAGCCCACTGGCGTTTCAGCTCTGTAGGACCATGCTTTTGTCTAAAAGTAATCAAAACATTTGTTTTGGTCTTTTTTACAAAATCCTTGATGCGTGCAGTTTCATGTTCAGAGAAAAGAGTCATCGGTTTCAGCAATGGCATTTCTCAGATTCCCATAAAAGGACCTCGTTATGGATAAAAGGTAATCAGATTCTTCTATTGAATCGATTCTAATGAAACGAGCATCGAGTATAGGCCTGTTCTCATCTGATCCCTGGTCAGCACGAGTTGCAAAGCTCGGACAGGCATTTCGAAAATTCGAGGTTGATGTCATAAATGTACTTCCATGGAAAGTTGCTCGGGAGGGATCTAGTAAACATCATGTAATCTCCATGGATGGCAAAGACCTTAGTAGACTTGATAGACTGATTGTATTAGACCTTGGTGCAAACGATATTGGCGCCTTTTTCAATAGGGTGGGTCTACTATCAGCACTTGCTGAGATGGATGTTGAGATAATTAATCCAGTCAACTCGATTTTGGTGATGAGGAACAAGGCTGAAACCATGCGAAAGCTGGCTTCAGCCAAAGTTGAGGTTCCAAAAACGCTAATCACTGAATCCATTGACGATGCGGCTAACTTTATTCGACAGAATTTCCCATGCATTCTAAAGCCTATTACAGGATTTGGTGGAGAAGGAGTTCAGCTCATAGACAAGCAATTTGACATTGATAATGTATATGACTATCTGAAGTTCCATAGTCAAATGTTTGGCAAGGGTGCATATCTCCTTCAGGAATATATCAGGAATCCGGGCTATGATATTAGAGCTCTAGTTTTGGAGAGCCAAGTCATTGCCACAATGCAACGAGTTGGTACTCATGGTGTTGTGACCAACCTTCATTCAGGAGGCTTCCCGCGCAAGAATGATATTGACGTCAATGAGGTCGCATTGAGAGCTGCGGCATCAGTTCGTGGAAGACTAGTGGGTGTTGATTTGATTCCCGATCTTGAAGGTGTAATATGGGTTCTTGAAGTAAATGCCACTCCAGGATGGACAGGGATACAGAAAGTCACAGATTTTGATATCTCTGAGAGAATCGCTGACGTACTCTCCAGGAATCGCTGATTTCATGTTGACGAATAAGAATACTTTTAAGACGATTGCGGGCGGAAACAAACTGTATCAACGAGTTGAACTACTTAATGATACAAAATGCAGATGGAATCCGTCCTGCTCAGCAGGGCTCGTAAAACGAAATTCTGAGGTTTCAGATTTTGACAGAAGCGACTGAGACGAGTATAGAGAATATAGAGTTCCTTAGAGCCAAGCTCCGAGAACTCAAAACCCAGGCAAGAGAAGATTTAGAGGTTCTGAGAAGAAACCGTGACCAGATGAGAGAGTACAAACGAATTAGAGACGAACATAACAAAGAAGTTCGAGGACTAATCGAATCGGTTAAGGCAGAACGAGAAGAACGTGATCGGATAAACAAGGAGATCACTGAGGCAAAAGATAGAAGGTCCGCTCTCCACGCTCAATTAAAGAGTGTGTATGATGAAATTCGTGAGTTAAGAGGACGATTGGTGGGAAGTCCATCAAACGATCAGCGGAGAATGATGCGACGGGTTGAGGAGCTTGAATGGCGTCAGCAGACTGAGCAGTTGACTGTTGAAGAAGAGAGAAATCTTGTCGAAGAGATTGCCAAGATTGAAGCAAAGCTTGTCAAAATAGGACAGGAGAAAGAAAAGCAAGACAGGATAATGGAACTCCGAAGACTCGCACGAAATCTAAAGATGGAAGCAGGAGACGCACATCAGAAAGTAATTGTCCTTTCAGAGCAGTCTCAAGTTCATCATCAGGAAGTTGTTAGAATCAGACCTCAGTTAGAGGAATACAAGAAGAGCGCAGATACGGCTCATCAAAACTTCGTCGAGTGGCTGAAGAAGGTTAAGGATGGAGAAACAGTACTAAAGACTATCAGAACTCAGATTGATGAGATTCAGGGCAAGATTAGGAAGCATGTTTCCACTTCCAAAGAGTCCGAACGTTCCGAGAAGCGTACAAAGCAAAAGGTGCATGAACAAGAAAAAATCGATGATGCTGTTGATAAGCTCAAAGCTGGAAAGAGGCTAACTTTTGACGAATTCATCCTGGCTCGAAGAGCCGATGATGATAAAGGTCGGAAGACTTCAAAGGAAAGCACGGCTTCACAGGATGAAGAATCTGAAGAAGCTCAGACCGATGAGTGATTTCTATGATGGAGGGGTAGAACACCCTCCTAATCATATCTTTGTGAGGGGGAAGAATGAGCAGCAGGAATCAACGACCGGTAAGTAAGCGTGCAGCCGCAACCGTCTTCTATATGTTGGCAATAGGTTCAGGCGTACTGAGATCATTTTCGGTTGGCTTCGATATTGTAGCACTTAACACTGTATTGAGTGATCCCATAGTTTATGGATTCATGTCACAGTGGGTTAGTTTCATTTGTACATTTGCGGCAGTTGCGATACTCAGTATTAGAGTGAGAATGGATGGGAAGCGTCAGCCGCTAGGTTTTTCGCTGGACCCAGACTTTGGTAGAATTGGACTGCTTCCAAAAAAGCCTATGACTTACATTGTACTGTCAGGGATTTTTGCGGGGATCTCCACTTTCTCGTACTACTTCATTGTAGGTCAAATGGATGCATCAACTGTTTTGCCCTATGGGCAACTGGTCATCATCTATTTGCTGATGGGCGATTTGTGGGCTGAAAAGGACACCCCAACAATAGTCGAACTTCAATGCATCATCTCAATTCTGATTGGTGTCTTGCTGGTTGGTGTCCAGCCTGGCGGTTTTGATGTCATCACTTTGCTGATAGTTTTGGTACCAATGAACATTTCATCAGCATTCATGACATTCTACCAGAGGAAAACCAAGAGATATGAAATACGACCAGGCTTGCGGGTTGATTCTCTAAACATGCGCCTATGGACCCTCTTTGTTTTGAATTCTGTCATGAGCCTTCTAATGATTCCTCTTCTACCACTAAATTTCGTAGATATCATGTATCAGCATTTTAGCCCACTTCTTCTTCTAATGGTAGGGTCCTCTCTAACTGCATTTTTTGGACTGGTAATGTATATCCGGGCTCTTGGACGAGGATCAATGGCAATCGTAAACTCCCTGGCGTCAGTATCCGTGATTCTAGGGATACCAATGACCCTGATAGGGAATATGCTGATTCCTGGGGCATTTGGCACGATTTCTGGAGATGCATTTTTTGCCGTTCTGAAAGTCTTTGGAGTATTACTTGTCCTTGTTGGGGTGGTATCACTTCAGGGAACCGAGGTGAGGTCTATTGTTATTATAAAGGTCAAACCTCTTACAGGAGATATACTACCCGAATTATTTGAAATCAAAGGAGTCGAAACTGCTTCAGGACTTGCCGGTGGATATGATTATCTCCTTACAATAAGAAGTAGAAGCCTCGGCAAAACTAGCACTAACATATTGAAGAAGATTCACGCTATTCCTGAAATATACTCGGTTGAAACAATGGTCGCATTGAGAGAATATAGGTAAGGTGAGGAAAAAACTATGTCAAACAAAGTTATGGCGTATATCCTAATGAGGGTTGAACTAGGTTGGACTGACAAGGTCATTGAGGGACTTCGCAGTATTGATGAAGCTACAAAGGTGTCAGTCACTACAGGTGAGTATGACATTGTTGTGCTTGTCGAAGTGGAAGACCTCGAAACTCTCTACGAGATAACAGTTAATCGAGTTCATAAGATACCAGGCATTGCTGAAACCACAACTGCGGTAATTGAGAAGATGATAACTTCATAGCTGTTAGTATTTTGGTGCAGAAACAGCGGTCTTTTTAATCGCGTTGCTTCTATACTGCATGTGGGCTTCAAAAAAAGCTCAAATTCATTGCTTTGAAGGTGCCAATAGTGGATGTATTATTATCACACTTAACAAAGAATTTCGGTGAGCTAATAGCTGTCAATGATGTAGACCTAGAAGTGCCTGCCGGAACCGTATTTGGTCTTCTTGGACCGAATGGAGCAGGGAAGAGTACTACAACAAGACTTCTCAGTACCCTCTTGAAGCCTACCAGTGGTACTGCCCAGATTGCAGGCTACGATATCATTGAAGAACCAGTGAAGGTAAGAGAAGTAACTGGAGTTCTTCCAGAGGAATCCAATCATACACTATATGAATTGATGTCTGCGTATGAAAATCTAGAGTATTTCGCTCGCCTTTATGGCGTTCCGAAAGAGGAAATTGAACCGAGAATCAAAGAGTTACTGGGGTTCATGGACCTGTGGGATCGGAAGGATGACCTTGCTGGTGAGTTGAGTAGCGGGAATCGCCAACGTCTTGCATTATGTAGAGCTCTTCTTCATAAGCCAACAGTTTTGTTGCTCGACGAACCCACAAGTACTCTTGACCCAATCGCAGCGAAGAAAGTCCGGGAACTCATTCTTGGACTCTCTGAGAAATTCGGACAGACATTCTTCATTAATTCCCATAACCTTGCGGAAGTTCAACGGATCTGTAATCGCATTGCCATAATTGATGAGGGCAAAATACTCCTAACTGGAAAAACAGAGGAATTGCGATTAAAACTGAGAGCTCAGCAGCGATTCAGACTCCTGATTCATGGAGATATTTCTACAGCTGAAAGCATAGTAAGGAATCTTGATTTTGTAAAAGATGTGAAATCGGAAATTGATACTCTAGAATGTGAAATTGAGAATCCGATTGATAACAATTCCAAGCTTTTGAGAACACTGCTCGATAAGGGCGTCAACATTATTGAGCTTGCAGAAGAGGAAGCATCGTTGGAAGACCTCTATCTTGAAGTAATTAAGGGAGGTGGCAAGAAATGAGCAAGGCAATGGTTGTGGCAATCACAGATTTCAGGAACGCGATTAAACTTCGATTTGTAAAATGGGGTCTCATTCTTGCAGCGGCATTTGGACCCATAATGAATATTTTCTTGGTCTTGGCTTTGGTTTTGGCTTTGCCGCCAAGTGAATTCAATATGATAGTTGGGTTCATAGGTCCAACTGTAGCAGCTATGCTGGCAATCTTTGCGATTATTCCCACAACAATGATTTCAGCAAATTCCCTTGTAGGTGAAAAAGAACAGAATACCCTTGAACCACTTCTATGTACTCCACTAACAGACATGGAAATCCTATGGGGCAAGACAATGGCATCTGCAATTCCAAGTCTCATCATTCTCGTTAGCAGTACTGCGGCAACAATAATAGTGACCAATGTTATTCTTCTTGCATTAGGCTATCCAATGTTGCTGATTCCTGATCTTGCGGGATTGTATCTCTTGAGTACAGCAACTCCTGTGATGATATTCGCTGTCATTGCTGTGATGATTATAATAAGCGGGAAGGTTAAACGAGTATATGAAGCCTACCAGGTAAGTAGTGCAGTGGTACTTGTATTCATCATCCCAATGATTGGACCAATGATAGGCATGGGATCCGGAGGTGTTGCTGCGAGTCAAGTTTGGTTGATGAACCTCATTACAGTAATAATTGCAATCGCCTTATTCGCAGTAGCATGGGCAATTGCATTGAAAAGATTCGATAGAGACAGACTAGTATCCATGGTTTGAAAGTGAATTGGGGGCATGTACCCCTATATTCACCATTTAATAGAGCCTCTTTAGACCAATAGGATATCTTTTTGCTAGACTTCTATAGATTCTCTTAAACTCACTCAGTTCTTCTTTGTGATGAGTTTGAGTATCTCCAATAATCTTAGCGGGAACACCAACCACGATAGTCGCATCTGGGACTTCAAACCTTGCTCTGACAACAGCACCTTCTCCCACGATGGCCCATCTACCTATTGATGCATAATCAGATACAATGGCACCCATGCCTACAACCGCTTCGTCAAGTATTGTTGCATTGTGAATGATGCAGCCGTGTCCCAAAGTAACATTTCTCCCAATTTCTGTAGATTCATTTGGTCGTGCATGGACGATTACATTATCTTGAATGCTGGTTCCATCTCCAACTGTTATTTTCCCATAGTCACCTTTTACGACCGCGCCTGGGGCAATATAACATTCCTCTCCTACTGTTACGTCCCCAATAACAGATGCCGTTTCGCTGACATATGTAGTCGCACCAATTCTAGGAATTCTTCCTTCAAACTCATAGACACCCATTGTTAAACACCAGTTTCAATTCATTCATACAGAATATTAGGTTGGCTGTAGCGCATTGATTTTCATTACTCTGGCTGAAACCATCATCTCCGAAATATTAAAGGCACACGGATGTAGAAGTGCCACTGTAGGTATGCAAGTTCCAAGGTGTGATGCTATGCCGCGAATTGATAGAGACGATCAAGATGATTCAGTAGCATTCCCAATACTTCGTGGAGAATCAGTAGGTGAGTCGGGAGAATTCAGAGGCTATGTTGCGATAATAAGAGATGCAAGTCACCTAAGCAGGAAATTAACAGGCAATCATGTTGCTGTTTTACATCATTTATTGGAACCCCATTTTGCCAAGAATCCGGACGACTTGGATGAGCTAATGAAGAAAGTATCTGCAGTAATCTCCGAATTCGGTGATGCTGTTAGTGATTTTGCTGCGGCCGCATACCACCGAGAAACCATTGCTGTTGTAAAGGTTGTTGATGCTTGCCATGTGCTGGAAGAAAACATGCACATTCGCATTATTGCTCACGAGAATAATGGAGATATTTTCTTCATTGATTGAAACTCCAAAGCACTTCTAACAAGATTAATTATGGAGACCTGTTCAGCATCAACGGATGAGTTGAACGGGAATGTCATATGAAGACGCAAGCAATATTTGACTGGTCAAGGGTTCATAGGTATGATCACAAGGTACTGCTTCTCAGTATACCTCTGTTTATACTATATGCAGCCCTGCTCAATGTCATTTGCATTATCGAAGAAGTGCTTATTGTTGGAATGCTCTATCTCATTGTTCAGCTTGCTGTTGGAATGACAGCAACACGGATTTGCCATCGATTAGGCAATAGAGCGAAGGCTGCATTAGCATTGATTGATCCGTCAACTTTGAACTCCTCTTGGCAGCTCACAAAAACAGCAATCCATCAGGGTGAGATTGGCAGAATCTTTGAGAAATTCTATAAATCGATACAGGAAGCCGATAAAAAGACTGCAGATGACATAAATGACATTGCATGGTTTCTAGTTGCTGTTTGGACAATGGTAAGTACTCTTGCGGTAATGACCGTTGATGCCTTTAGACCGTTTTGCCTGATTTCTGCAGGAGTATTGGCACTAATATGCTTTCTCACCTATTATGAGGGGCATAGAGGTCTAACAAATGGATACTTTGAAGACGAAATCGATCATTTGGAATTTCATGTGATTTCCCGGATGAGTCTTCTTTCCTCAATTACACCGGACGCAAGAACTAATGTGATTTGGAAAGAAAGAAATAGCAAAATGGTACTCTATGATTTTTCTGTTGCATTTGAATTCAATGAGAAGATAAAGCTCAGTCTGGAGTATTTTCTTGGACTGCCCTCCTCAGATTATGAAAGATTCGTTATTAATGGTAGCGAGAACGAGATCAAACGGATTGAAGCTTCCCTAGGCTCGCTACTTTCCGATTTCCCAGGGTGGGAGCCTATCAAAACTAGCAATGCATCCATGATTCTCATGAATACCGAACACCAGACCGAGCTAGGAAATCGAGATTCATTAATTCGAAGCCCAGAAAAGCCAGTTTACCTTGAAAAGATTGCAATGCTGGTGATGTCAACCGTGATAAATGGCCGACATTGAGCAATAGCCATAAGGCTCCAAAAACAGTTGCTAAGTGAAGGAAGCAATGATATACTAACTACAATATGCGAGTGACCACTAAATGAAGGTAAGAATGAAAGTTGAGAGAAGATGGCTTCAGTTAGAGCGCAAAAGCATGGCAAAGATGAAGAGAGACTATGCTTCATGGGAAGCAGAAACACTTCAGAGAGCGAAAAAAGCAAAAGATCTCAGGTCGCTTAGAGATGTATTTTATGAGTTAGGAGATCGTTGGGAGTGGAATCAAGCCGCAGGCGCGTGGCTAGAGAATGGAGAGCCCCTTGACACCGTAGGTTTGATTCTTCGAATACCCGGATTTGATCCATGTAAGGAGAGGTATGTTGTTTATGGTGTCATGGCGTACAGTAAAGGCTTCACAGGTCAATTCGATCATCTGGGTGACAAGGAACGTATCATAATTGAAAAGGACATCAAAACAGGGAAGATGTATGCATGGTCAACAACTGGGCATGGAGCAATGGATTTGGTACCCACAGATGTCAGTAGATTTCATTCCATACAAACCTTGCTGGAGAGCTGCTTTATCGTTGCTCAGCCAGGAGATCATGCAATGAGACTTGAAGTGCCAAAAGAAAAGAGGACGCTACGAGACATTACTCAGCGAATGTGGGAAATAGCTACAGGAGGGATTACTTATGAGGCAAAGGAAATCAGCCTCTTAGACTCCGAGGATATCGAGAAAACATTGGATTTTAGATTCTATAGATTTGCACAGTCTGTAATTGAGTTAGAGAGAATATGGAAGCAGCTTCAGGTTGGTGCTTTTGAAGGAGCAATGGAAGCAGTATTGGACAAGATTCCGGATCATATCGAAAAACGTGTGGAGAGAACATTAAAACGTGTAGAGGGTCTCTTGCATCTTCTTTGGTTTAAGCCTCCAGCAAAGTGTCTGCAGCCTGCTCGCAGACTATACGAAGAGATGAGACATGAACCCACACCAACAGATGTTGAGAGAACTCTCATTCCATATATGGGTGAAGTTGTATACAGCTTGAATGACATTATCGAGAAAGCGAAATACATCAAATGGAAAAGCGTGATGGATAAAAAGGCATTTGGGGATAGCGATGCTTTTCGGGGACTTGACCTATCAAGCATTGAAAAGGAAGCATTTGCAGTAGCACTCGAGGACATCCTCCGGGAACATACCCTATCCTATATTGGGTACCCCGAAAGAGGAACTATGAAGAACAAGATAATGAGGATAGCATTTGGAACTTTCATGCTTCCACTGCGTCTGGTTTCTACATTCACAAAATCCTTGAGAGCAAGAATATCTGTACCGCTTCAACTCCTCGGCAAGAAAAAGCAAAATGAAAATGTGTCAGAGGATGATTATTCAAGAGATACGACCTCAGATGGTGAGATGAAGACCTGAAGAAGTTCTGATGGCTTTTCAAAAACTAGCGTGCCCTCCGGCGCTTTTAATTCTTCGCCAGGATTTGCCCACGTTAGCAAAGTTGGAATCATTTCGCACCTTCTTGCAGCTTCGATATCAATACCCACATAGTTGCCAACAAAAACACATTTGCGTGGATTGACGCCCAGCTCGATTGCAGCTTTAATCAAAGTGTAGGGATTTGGTTTGGCGAAACCTATGACACCAGTCCACTGCAGTGTACGAAACATGGCTCTGATTCCAAATCTATTTAGTAGTGGCTCTGGGTCATGATTTCTTCTTGTACAAATTCCAAGAAGAAAACCTCGATTATATAGCTCTTTAATTGTGAATAGAGCATCCGAGGTGAAGTACTCAAAATCACCAATAAGAGCGTCATGCCACTGTGACTCAATTGAATGAATCACATCATCTGACAGATTGGCAATGCCAAGATGCTCAAAATGAATCCTGTCAAAAGGAATCCAATCACTTGGTTTAGTTCCCCAATGCATATCAACGCAATTCTTCAGCTGAAATGCATTCAAAGCTTCAATAGATATCTGATTGGCCTGGTCCATCTGGTCATCACTAAACGGACTAAGGTCTATTCCATGTTTTGCAGAAATCCTGCGGAACACCGACGTAATGCTTTCTTTTAGTTCTGTCAGTGTGTGATGTAGGTCAAAAAGGATAGCTGATGCATCCATGGTCAAGTTTCCTCACTGTAGTATTCAGTTTTGTAAGGATTATTAGGGATTAGAAGAGTGTTCCTGTCATCAGAAATCTCTATGCGATACCTTCAAGAATGATTATACTTCGCATGCTCTAGGATACCCGGGAGAATCTAGTATGAAGAATGTGGCCATCATTGGAAATGGCATGGCAGCTGTGACTGCCATCCGTGAAATTCGGAGTTTTGATGAAGATATTCCAATTGATGTTTTTACCGAGGAGCATTACACTTACTATCCGAGACCAAAGCTCATTGACTATATCAGGGGAGATTTAGATGAAGATAAGGTGATTCAGTATGATGCGAATTGGTACTCGGAAAAGCTTGTGAATCTCCATTTATCCGAAAAGGTGCATGATATAATTCCGGATTCAAGAAGTGTGCTGACAAAAACTAATACCTATATTGGATATGACCGAATACTATTAGCAATGGGGAGCCGCCCATTTGTCCCCCCCATTCATGGAACTGAAAAGAAGAATGTTCATGTTTTAAGAACACTAGATGATGCAGTTGATATCAGGGAAGCTGTGAAAGGAACAGGTCGAGAGATAATTATTGGCGGAGGAATTTTGGGTATTGAGCTTGCCGCAGCCATCAAACATTCTGGTGGAGATCCCATAGTAATTTCCAATATCGGTACGCTCTTGCCAGCCCAACTCGACCAAGGAGCAAGTAATGTATTAATGTCCAGTCTTCAAAGGATGGGAATCTCTGTTTTGCTTGGTTTCTCCTGCAGCCAAGTTCTAGGACATGAATTGGCAACAGGAGTTATGTCAGATAAGGGAGATAAAGTAAAAGGAGATTTGATCATAATTGCCGCAGGCATAAGAGCTAACACTCAGATTGCAAAAGATGCTGGTCTTGAAATTGGCCCCGGAAAGGCAATCCTAGTTGACAAGTATATGCAGACATCCAAACGAGGCATTTATGCTGCCGGTGATTGTACAGAGTGGAACGGAATCTGTTGGGGAATAATTCCTGTTGCAATTGATACCGCAAAGATTGCAGCGCAAAACATGATTAATGAAGGGAGCGCAATCTATGAAGGAACTACGCCAAGCAACACACTGCAGGTTGCGAGTATTGATTTGACTTCAATCGGATTGTTCGAGCCAAAATCCACTGAATACGAGTCGATAGTCATGTCTAGATCTGAGGAAGGTACGTATTATAAGGCAGTTATGAAGGACCATGTAGTGGTTGGCGGCATCTCTCTCGGAAATAGAAAGGTCGCAATGAAGCTGCGGAAATTGATTCGTGAAAAAACTGATGTATCAGATGTCCGCCATGAGATATTCGAAGTCTGATTTCTATTCTATCTCCTCTACCAAAGGCTGACGTTCTTTTCCTTGGGGAATCAAGGAAATCACACGTTTCGCCGAATCACGTAGTTCTTCCATATGAGTTACTACGATTACTTGATTAACTGACTTTAGTCCTGAAATTGCCTGTGGCAACCACATTCGTCTGCGTGAGTCGAGACCGGCGCCTGGTTCATCCAAGATAATTAGCCCAGGAGGTGGTCCAGTTTTGGAATGTTTCTGCAATGCAGTATTAACAGCAACACGCAAGGCAAAATTAACACACACATCTTCACCGCCAGATGCAGCACTCAAACTCACTTTGTTTCCTCTTAGGTCATAGAGCGAAACTTCGTAGTCATCGTCAATGATTAGGTCACTGTACCGATCCCCAAAGATTCCTCGAAAAATATCTCGAGCTTCTTCTCGGATATACGGACGCAACTGATTCTCTGCAATATCTGGCACTATCTCCAATATCGTTTTCAAATATTTAGCAATATCAGTTTCTTCCTTTAGGTCCTTATATTCATCCGTGATTTCTGAAGAATCCAATTGCTCCAGAACAGTATTTAGGGATTTTTCAACTTTGAGCAGCACCAATTTGACCGAGGCCAATTCATCACCAACTTTCATCTCCTCAATTAGCTTGGCTATAGTTTCGAGTGCCGTTCTTATTTCATCAACCGAAGGGAGGTGGGTCTTTATGGCCTCCAAACGAGTACGAGTGTCTTCAATCGTCTCGATTTGCTTCTTCAAATCTCGTAGCTGTTTTTGAACACGCTCACCAGTTTTATCATAGATACCCAATCCCATCATATTGTAAAGGTCTGACCTTCTCGTTTTTGGAGTCATCCTAGACAATCTGTCAATCTCGCCTTGCCTCACATAAGTGAGAGCTGAAAATGCGTGCCGATCCATTCCAATTAGCTTGACAATCTCTTCATCAACTTTTGAAGCCCCTGAAAGGAATGGTTGCTTTTCATTTTCCTCGTAGAGATCTGCATTGGTTTCGCTAGGATGTATTGAACGCTTTACAACATATGATCTTCTATTCACGGGAGCTATAAAGCTCAGTTCGACCAATGCCCTTTTCCTTCCGTGGCGAATTAAATCCTCAACACGAGGCACTTTTTTCTCCTTGCGCGTCACCTGTCTAAAAAGTGCGAATTCAATTGCTTCGAGTATTGTTGTCTTTCCAGAACCATTTGGTCCAACGATTGCCGTGGTTCCCGGATGGAAAACAAACTCCTGATCATTGAATACCTTGAAATCATTGAGATAGAGTCTTGAGAGCATTCAGATACCTCCAATCTTATTCAGTTCGCTGAGAACTCTATCGGAATCTTTGTACTTCATATGACTCAGATATTCTTTCAAAGAAGTCTCAACATTCAATGGGGCAGAGAGTTCAACTGAGTCGGGTCCCACTACCTGCCAATTGGGCTCAATATGAAGGAATAGAGGATTTAACTGGGATTCTCCAAATTCAATCAATCCGTTTCTCTCAATGCCGCTTTCGGTTTCAAGGTCTACGATTCCATTTACATTCACAATAATAATCGGTTTGCCCTTCTTCCTAGGAGAGAGACCGTTCAACCAAGACTTGATCGCAGCATTTGCTTCTTCTGAATTCATACCGGTAATGTCGAGACCCGTATGGAACTTGAACTCTCTCACATCATTCAGCTTTTCTGTCGAGAACTCAATACCATTAGCATCAATGTCAGCAATAATCAGCTTCCTTGTTCCATTCATCTCTCGCTTCCAATCCACAACGCATGTAGAACCGGGTCTACCAATTGCGTACTCCTCATCAAGTCGAAAAGTATGTGCATGTCCATATCCAATGTAGTCGTACCGAGCAGGCATCTCATCAGCGGGCAATGATAAATCATGAGAGAATAGCAAAGTAATGGCACCTTGGGTTTCCATTTCTGACATATACCTCTCAAAAGATCTATTTCGAGTCCAAGATATCAAATGCATCTGAACATGCTTGCCGTCTACTTCCATTGCTATGTCGCGTACGTCACTTTCTCCTGTTGAGATGAAAAGCCCTGTATTTTCCAACATCCATAATGGGCTCTGTGCATGATGATATCCATAGGGGACATCATGATTTCCGTGCAAAACTACGACTATTGCTTTATCATTTACATTCTTGAGCAAGTCAATCGCAAAATTAGTATCCTCATATGTAGGAAATGGAGTATCAAATAGGTCACCTGTGTGAACAAGGATATCGGGCGAATGTCGCATAGCCATGTCCACAGCTTTTTGCAAACACCTACGAGCGTCTTCACGTCGCTCCACTAATTGAAAAAGTGAAGAGCCAAGATGGGAGTCTGATATGTGCGCTATGCGAACCATTGAGCCCCTGTCCTCCAAGTGGACCGTATATAGCCAAGAGGTTCCTCGAATCTCTGGCTCATGACTCCCGAGTATTTGAATGATTTTGTTAAAGATAGTAAATCCAAATTAAATGGTCTTTGCGTATCCTTTAATAGCAACCAACATGATGCCTAACCAAAACCTTGACTTCGTCGCATTTCCGAGGAGGTCAACAATGGTGATTAACAATGAAATTGAGAGGATCAAAAACTGAGAAGAACCTCCTAACTTCATTTGCTGGCGAATCGCAGGCACGCAATAGGTATACTATGGCTGCCAAAACTGCCAAGAATGAAGGCTATGCTCACATATCTGCAATCTTTCTGGAAACTGCAGGTCATGAACTAGAGCATGCAAAGCGGTTCTTCAAACTCCTCAAAGAGGGCGGAGCGACTGAGACAATAAAAGTGGAATGGGATTTCCCAACTTCAGGCTCATATGAGAGCACGGAAGAAATCCTTAGACACGCTGCTGCTGGTGAAAAATTCGAGTTCACAGAGATGTACCCAGGATATGCGAAGATTGCTGAAGAAGAGGGCTTTCCAAATATTGCTCACGCATGGAAATCTATTGCCCATGCAGAATCTTGGCATCACAGTAGATACATCGCACTTGCAGGTCAAATTGCAGATGGCTCGATATTTAAGAAGAAGGAGAAGGTCCAGTGGCGATGTGAGAACTGTGGATATATCCACGAAGGCAATTATCCTCCCGACAAATGTCCCGCATGCCTTCACGAAAAGGGATACTTTATGCTCCACTTTAAGGAGTACTAATTCCCAACACATCTAGCCTTGGTTTAACGTAGAACCAAGGCAGACACTCTTTTTTGCGATATATACGAAGATAGAGAGTGATGGAACAGAGAGTAAAACGCCAATCTCGGAAGGGGGTGTTTGTGTTGAATCAGGGGGTGTCAAAAACATGTCGGTCGCTTTACCTCTGTCCTCAAGCACAGCCAAATCATTCCCGAGATATAGAAATGTGTATTACTGGGTTCTTGTATTGATTCGTTTTTGGGAGAGTTGCTTGTTCAAAGCTAGAGAGAAATGCCTAAATGCCGGATTCCAAATCGCCTCATCAGGAGTTTGATTTTGATGAGTAGCCAACCATTGCTGGATCTTATGAGAGAACGAATCGCCATTGGACTTGAAAGGGAGAAAACAATGCAAGCCATTGATGGGTGGGAAAGAACAGCCCTATTAATGCTGAAAGATGGTCCAATGTATCACTTCATTGTGAAAGACAACATCATCACAGTTCATGAAGGTTTGCTAGAGAATGCAGATATGAAGATTGAGAGTGATGAGGAAACAATAAGAAAGCTTTTCCTTGAAGAAATGAGCGCCGCCTCGGCTCTTCTGAAACGTAAGCTCAAAGTTAAGGGATCTGCAAGTGATTTAATGAAAATCCGGCATATCTTCTAAGGCTTTTTCCCACTCTCCAATCCTAGCTCTTTTGTGTCTCCGGTATAATTCAGTTAAGCCAATGGCTACAGTGACTATGGATATCGATGCCAAAGTTGCCATCTCGCTGGAGATCTTAAGTCTAACTAGAATATTCACTTGGCTGCTTTGAAAAGCCCCCGATGCTGCGAAAACTGCAAGAGTGAGAGTATGTTCACCAAGAAGGAGATGATCTAATCTTGTCGATATTATGCCTGACACGTTAAGAGTGCCATATGAAATCTCAGCGCCATCATATGAGATAGTGTACTCTACAGGCTCGTCAATCCAAACCACCCATGTCACTTGAGCGAATGATTGATTGGTGTAGATTACTAGGTCCCCTTGATTGCTGATTAGTGGAAAAGTATAATCAGTGCCTGAAATGTGCAGTGGATGCAGATCATATGAGTTGGAATCTACTCCAATTGAGTAATTTCCCTCTCCACCGTAGTCATCCCAAAGATTCCCGATACCATCCGAATTATCCCAGGTGTTCCCACTTTCTCCTCGTACATGCGCATTTTGATTATCATGAAATAGGTTTCCGTATATTGAATTCCCATTGCTGGATTCAATGACCATTCCGGCATCATCGCTGAAAGCTATTTCATTAAATGCAATTGTGTTATCTTGGGATTCTGAAACATAGATTCCAGTGAACCGCGATGATAGGATATGGTTTCCAATCACGTTTGTACGAATAGACCGAGAAATATGGATTCCCATATAACATTGAGAAAATGTATTTCCCACAATATCCACGGGGTTTCTGTAGTTGACCTGATAGACGAATATGCCAGCCCATCCAGCACTGATTCTATTTCCAGTGATTTCTGCTTCAATATACCAATATAGAGTGATGCCCTCCGTATCAGCGGTTATTTGGTTTTCTGATATCATGATAAAACCTGAATCACTGACAAACAGTCCTCTTGCAGCAAGAAATGAGTTTCTGGCAATATGAATATCGGAACTACCCCAAATATTAAGTCCCAAACCGTAGATTGAAACAAAATCTGAATTATGGATTGAAACAAAATCCGACGCGATAATATCGATTCCCAAATCGTTGACTTCAAGACTGGAATTATTGATTGACACAGAATCAGAATATCTAATCCTTATTCCAGAACGTCCGTGATGCATTGTAATTTTGTGTAATGTTACATCGTTGGAATAATCGACAGTCAAGCCATATTCAGTGAAATAAGAAAGAAAGATGTTGGCAATAGAGATATTGTGGGAGAACGCGATTTGGAAAGGCCTCCCGACACTCGATATGCTCCCCTTCTCGATTATAATGTCACTGCAGCTGACGAGAATCACTTGCCCATAATTATCAGCCGTAAGTATGCTGCGCTCCATTCCGACCAGAAATGCCAACGGTTTGCCATTCACACTAATATTTGAGAATTGATGAATGTATTCCATCAATTGGGATCCCTCTATGGTAATCCCATTTCCTAGAAAATTCGAATCAGCTACTTCAATCTGCTTTGAGAAAAAAATTCCCAGACCAGACGTAGAGGGCAATGATGATGGTAGAAAAAGTGATTCGATTATAGAAATATTGTTTGAAAAGCCAACACGAAATTCCTCCATTTGGCATTTCTCAATTTTAAAGTCATTACTCGCACCAACATCAAAGGATTTGACCTTGACATTCTCAATGGATGTTTCGTTACAGTTCGAGGTGGAGAAGGAGCCATAGATGGTTGAGTTTGCTACTGTAATTTGCTTGGAATCTGATAAGTAGAGATGTTCTGTGAAAATATTTGCAATGGATGTTTCATTACAGTTCGAGCTGGAGAAGGTATCATAGATAATAGTGTTCGTTATTGTTGTCTTGTTGCAGTTCGAGCTGGAGAAGGAGCCATAGATGGTTGAGTTTGCTACTGTGATTTGCTTAGAATCTGATAAGTAGAGATATTCTGTGAAAACATTTCTTAGCGATACATTTTCCGACCGGGTAACACTGATCCCGAGTTCAATACTTAATCCGTGTTCATTGGATATTTCGACATTCCTAATAGATTGAAGCAGTAGAAAGGAGAAATCAGTTGCATTTATTGTCATATCGTGAATATTCCCAAAATAGCCAATTGGCTTGTCCTCGATCGTCACGTTAACTAATTCATAGCTTGCGCTTAGGGGATCAAGAACCCCTTTTGGGATGAAAGCATTTCGTACCTCAGAAATAGCCGTATTCATAATTTTGCCGTTCTTGTTGCCTGAAAAGGCAAATCCTATTTCAGATTCAAGTATTTGGCATCGTTCTATCAGAAAACTTTCTGTATACGAAATGCTAATAGCTAGGTATTGTCCTTTGAGAGTTGAATCCACAAGAGAAATGTTTGTGCAACTGTAAACGTAGAGTGCAGTACTCCCATAGTATGCTCCAATGTAACCTATGAAAAAGCACTCTGATATGATTAGGTCTCTGGAAGAATCGACATGGATTCCACGACCATAGATTGTGTTTTTGTGTATGATGATGCTTTCTGAATTCAAAACATCCAAACTAGAAAGAAAGGAATTAGCTATTGTACAATAATTCGAACCATTAATCTGAAATGCTGATTCAGTGGGTATGTTAGTTATATTATCAATCATGATATGAGAAGATTTCTCAATAGACACCCCGATGTCTTTCTGCAGGATATTCACTCTTCTGATGATCCCATTCGTTACATTCTCGAGAAGAATTCCGATTACTAAACCGTATCCAATTGGATATATGATGGTGTTCAAGGATATATTGTCCAGCTCAAAAAACGCATCTGTATTTCTTATGTCTATAGCTGCCACAGGTTCTCCAACTTCGGAAGAACTGTTTTGGTCGTGGTTGATATTTGCTAGTTTGTATGGATCCTCAGGAGTACCAGATCCCGACCATCCCTGAATCTCAAAATCCTGGTTCCCATTTATGATGATTGGTTGATCAGAAGAAGCAGGATTTCCTTCCAATGAAATTGGATTTGGCTTCAATGATGGGTTGGAGTCCATTCTAGAACCTTCAGTGGAAAGAGAGATTGATACATTGTAAAGGGAGCATAGTATGATAAGAGAAAGGATAATCGATAGCAATTTCATTCTCAATATAGTATACTCCAGTGTAGAACAATGTGATACCATAGCTAAAGCGGTTGATTCTTTCCATTTGACAAATCAAAGCAAATTAATTAGCTGGTTACCAAAAGTATAGTAACTATACAGATTCTACTGCATGCAATCTACGTAAATATTCAGGAATCTTTATTTCACGGATTAGGGAGTTCTGTCCTCTGACTTGGAGGTTCGAAGATGGACTTCTCTTTCGTAAAGGCACTCGAAGACATTGTAGGTACAGAATATGTATCAACAAGAAAGGATGTTCTTCTGACCTATTCTCAATCTGCCTCGACTGGCTATAAGAGAGAAATCCCAGGAGCTGTTGTCAGACCAGCATCAAAGGAAGAGGTTTCCCAGATTCTCAAAGCGGCGAATGAATATAGAATTCCTGTCACTCCTAGGTCAGGCGGATCCAGCCTTCAGGGAGAAGTCATACCAAAGCCTGATGGGCTTGTGATAGACTTGATGCGACTAGATAGCATCCAGTTGTTTAAGGACCTGCGGTCTGTTAGAGTCGGTGCTGGAGTCACCTTTGGTATGCTGGATAAATACCTGAATCAACACGATCTCTGGGTACCAATCTATCCGGAGTCGTCTCTAGTCTGCACCGTCGCAGGAAATGTTTCTGTAAATGGAGCTGGTCCCGGTTCAGGTGTTCAGGGGTGTATTGGCGAATTGGTTCTGGGCCTTGAAGTAGTTCTCCCAAATGGAGAGGTGATCCAGACGGGCACAGAGGCAAACCCATATGCCCCTGGTCCGTTCCTGCGATATGCTTTCGGTTCTGACCTAACTGGTCTCTTTATTGGTTCTCTCGGGGCCTTCGGGATTATCACTGCTGTTTCAATCAAGACGTTCAAACGAATGAAACATTATCACTATCAGACATACGGCTTTGAAAATGCAGAGGATGCCGAACGGTTTCTCAGTGAACTTAGACATAATGATGTTAGTGTTCCAATGGCAGCAATCTATGAGGGAAGAATCCTCGAATTCTTTCTGGATATGCTAGGGGAAGAATATGGTATACCCAAGACAGATTGGGACCCATTCACGGTATCTGCAACAATCGGAAGAATACGTGAAGACCAGCTGACGAGTGATATCAAGATGGCTGAGGAGATCTGCGAAAAGTTAGGAGGTCGTGTCATCGGAGTTTCTGAGCTACCTAGGGGCGAATGGGAAGATAGAATGTGGACCTTTGTCCGCTCATCATATGTCCATGGCTGGTGGTGGAGAATACTATATCATCATCAGCCTCCTTCTAGCTGGCACAGGTCTGTCAAAGAAATCTGGGAAGTCATGGATAAATACGGCATCTTAGGTCACACAGCTGGTCTTCTCACAGGCACATCCAGCTATAATTTCTATCCGCACCTCTACTTTGACCCGCAGGATGCTGAGGAAGAAGAGAAGGTCCGAGCGGCACATAAGGACTTGGCTAAACGTCTTTTCAAAACCGGAGCGGTTCCGTTCAAACTGGCGCCTTACTGGATTGATGGAGTCAGTGAGATGGGATCATATCTTGATTTCATTAGAAAGCTCAAGGATTCTATTGATCCCAATGGCATAATGAATCCAGGTGTGCTAGGAGGGATCTGAAATTACTATTATTGACTTGGAAGAGCTCAAGGAAGAATTGCTCCAATGCCGAAGATGTGGTGTCTGTAGGAATGCAGTCTATGAAGCAAAGGGGTTCGATGGCATCTGTCCCGTCTGGAGAAACACAAGTGGTTTTGAAACAAGTTTCATGAGGGGGAAGATCCAGGTTGCCCTCGCTCTGCTAGATGGAGAGTTGGAAAAAACAGCGGAGATGGGAGAATCACTCTACCAATGCACGCTCTGTGGGAACTGCACTCAGATCTGTGGTGCAGAATTTCATCCTGCTCATGTGATGGAAACGGTCAGAACTGTCTTGAGTGATTTACCGAATCAATCTCGAGACCATATAATAGCAAGTCTGCAAGAGACAAGCAATCCTTACGATGAAGATCCTTCGAAAAAGAGGGAGTGGCTATCTGATCTTGGTTTCGAAGTCTCAACGACAGGAGAAACGCTCTATTTCGTAGGCTGCACTGCTGCATTGAGAGTCCCTAGGATTGCCAAGCAAACGGCAATGATTCTCAATGCCTCGAAAACAGGATTTGCAGTAATGGAGAATGAACCATGTTGTGGGTCAGTGATGATGAGAATTGGAAAACTAGATGAAGCAAGAGCAAATGCGGAGCAAGTGGCTACTGCAATAGCGTCTACCGGGGCAAAGCGAGTCGTTGTTACCTGTGCAGGATGCCTAAAGACTCTTAGAAATGACTATCCTGAGAAGTTTGGTATCGTGCTTCCCGAAGTCCTTCACATAATCGAATACGCAAACCAGCTGATTGGTTCAGAAGACCTCAGGATTATTCCACTTCAAGAAGATATTACAGTGACATACCACGACCCATGCCATATGGGGAGAGAACTAGAAATCTACGAAGAACCAAGGAATCTTCTGAGAGCAATACCTGGGATTACTCTAATTGAGATGAACCCCAATAGGAACGCAGCAATCTGCTGTGGGGCAGGAGGAGGGCTTCGTTCCTTTGATCCGGCTCTCTCAAAGAAGATTGCAGCGGACAGGATACTGAGTGCGGAAGAAACCCATGCCGAGGCAATTGTCACAACCTGTCCATTCTGTGAACACAACCTTCAGTCGGGTGCAGAGCTTCTGGGAAGTAAGATGCAGGTTCTTGATGTTGTTGACTTGCTAATGAAAGCAATAGAATAAGGTGGGCGCAGGATGACACCCCTCAAATGACCCATTTTTAGGCTTGAGGTCCACCCCTTTTTTGATGAACGTAACAGCTCCCTTTTCTTTCGAGCAAAATCGCCCTCTGAACATTACGTGAGGGTGGAATCTCCCTGCAGATGGACATTCCAAAGCAATTTATGCCCGAAGACACGTTGACCTGCTTTTTCAGGTAAACGTTTCAGAGCATTATGTCAACCTGACGCCCAGTTTATAGTATGCTAATTCCCAATTAAGTCTACGCATTGACAATTTTATAGCACATATAGATAGATTCAACTATTATATGGTTGTAAAACTTTAAAACGGAAATCGAACCTTAACTCTTCGAATCAGATGCAAATGAGGAATATAATATGAATGGAATTAAAGTGGCCCTTGTGGGTATTGGCAACTGCGCCAGTGCATTGGTTCAGGGTGTTGAGTTTTATAAGAACACCAAGGCAAGCGAGGAGGTCATCGGGATTAATCATCCTGATTTTGCAGGATTCCATATTAGTGACATAAAATTCGTGGCAGCTTTTGATGTGGTGGAGAGCAAAGTTGGGAAGGATCTTGCAGAGGCAATTTTCGCCGACCCAAATAATGTGATGCACTTTGCAGATGTACCAAAGGTAGGAGTTGTTGTTCAGAAAGGAGAGGTCCTTGACGGTGTCGATGATATGCTAAAGGCACTTGTCAAAATTTCCGATAAAAGTACAGCTGATGTGGTAAAGATTCTGAAGGAAACAGAAGCTGAGATTGTGGTCAATCTAATTCCAGGTTCTGCGGAAAAGGCGACGAAGTTTTATGCACAAGCTGCTCTTGATGCTGGTTGTGCATATATCAACGGAACTCCCATACCCATAGCATCTGATCCCGAATGGAATGCGAAGTTCCAAGAGCACAAGCTTCCTCTCGTTGGTGATGATATTCAAGATCAACTTGGATCGACTGTGTTTCACAGAAGCATCCTCCAGCTTCTGGTTGCAAGGGGAGTTAGAGTAGACAAAAGCTATCAATTGGATGTGGGAGGAGGAGCTGAATCCCTTGATTCACACTATAGGGGACGAATGAGAAAAAGAGGTGTCAAGAGCTCGGCAATTGCACAAGACCTACCATACAAGGCCCCTCTTGTAGCAGGTTCCTCTGATTATGTCCCATTCATGGATAATGCTAGAGACTCATACTTCTATATTCACGGTCGCCAATTTGGAGGCGCCCCTATTAGAATTGATATTAGAATGGAAGTAACAGATGGTCCAAATGCAGGGCCAATTCTCATTGATGCTATTAGAGGAACAAAACTCGCAAAGAAACGAGGAATAGGAGGCGCACTTGAGTCCATCTCTGCTTACGGATTTAAGATGCCGCCAGTTCCAACTGATATGTATCGCGCTGAGAGATGGGTTGAGGAGTTTCTATTAGGCAAAAGAAAACTCTGATGTCACATATATGTCTTGACATATTCTGTAATGAGCACCTTTAGCTCACTCACGGAGCTTACTACCTTGAACTCCGTTTCTTCAGCTAAATCAGTGAGGATTTCATTGAACGCGATAATGCTCTGGTAGTCCTTGCGAAGTTCATCTTTTCTTGTTGCGCTCCTGGCTTTCGGATCATACAAAACAATCAAATTCTGAGGCTCGAAGTTTATTACAACGCTTCTGTCCAGATACATCACTTTCTTGCATTTAGGGCATTGAACGCGGTTGGGTTTCCCGGCTTTCAGATTCTTTATCAAGTCCCTATCTTCAGACAAATCGATGTGTTCAATAGCTTCTGCCTCATAGGATTTTTTGCATTTCTCGCAATTGATTTCAATCGTACTTGTTCCAGGCATAAAACGCACCAGAGTGCATGTGACTTCGAAGGTTCACTCTTAAGAGTTGCGAAAAAGGTCTATTCCTAGTCACCCATCTCATCCTCAAGAATGTCTTGCAGAATTTCAGAATCTTCAGCCTCAGTCCTTCGTTTAAAGAGGATGCCAGTTATCAGCGCGGTTAATGCAATCGAGGCGATGATTATTGGTACTGATTCGAAGTATCCTCCAACAGCATATCCAATGAATGCACCTGCCAACGTTACTACCGCTTTGCCAATAAAGTAACTCACAACAAGTTTGACGACATTGTATTTTGTCAAACCAACATAGACGATTAGCGGATCATCTGGAACAGGAGAAGCAGCAGCAATAAATAGTGCAAGTGCTCCCCATTTCTCAACTCTTTGCTTTTCCGCATCCAGTCTATCAAGCCGCTCCTTTGACAGCACCGTGCGGGATCCTCTGACTACATAATAATGAATCACTTTTGCGAGAGTTGAGGCAACTGCTACAATGAGGCCAATGATAACCCAATTCATGGATGGAAGCAGTAATGATGCAACTCCCGCCAAGACCATATTTGAAGGAGATAAAAACGGAAGCATGTTAATTGCAAAACAGGCAATGAAAAGACCAGCATAGCCTTGAAGAATAAGATCAGTAATTATCTGAGCTAAATCTTGCATTTGATTATCCCTTCAAGATTGCGGTGCTTTGCGGCTAGTGCAAATGCAACGTGGTCAACATATATAGTGTGTACATATCGAGAATTTGTGTGATATCTTAGCTCAAATGCTTGAAATTACTAAGATACAACATTCTCAACGATTACTTTTTTCACTCCATCCAGTGTTGAGAGTGAGTCCTGTAGCTCATCAACCGTCGTGCTTAGTTGGCTGGGATTGAAATAGCATTCATAGAAACATCTCGTTCCCCTAAGACAAACACCTGTTGAGAATAATAGATCGACTAGACCGCACTTCTTGAAAATCTGTGATAACTTAGTCAAGAAGTCGTTGGTGAGCTTTCCAATCTCAAGGCTAAGGTAGCTTACTTCATCATTCTCCAATGGAAATATTTTGATGAGTCTATCTTTATGAACAAGAACCATTAGGCCACGATTCGTTCCTATGGCTTCTTTGAATTTCATGGGAAATGCTACTGTTTCGCTATCATCAAAAACCAACACTCGACCGGCGGTTGCTCCTTCATAATCATCGTTCCCAGACATTTAATCACCTAGGTTGATACCGAGTGCCTCCCGCGGAAGTCACTTTGTTGTGTGTGATGTGAGTTTGTCGCTAATAAATAAACCTCTCTTGTTTGTCCTCAGAAAAGATGCCCATTTCCAAAGGAAATGTGCCCTTTTTGAGGTGTATTCAGAACATAATAATGGGAAATTTCAATGGCAAACCGAGAAGAACTCCCATTGAGTCAATACAGACAAGTATCTGAACTTAGACGACAGTATCAATGTGAGTATAAGATGGAACTCTCTTTGAAATACGGCGAAGAGCCTTCTGTTTGGAGTAAACAGGGGGAGCGGCTGCACAATCTGGCTGAGAATGATGCAGAGATATCAAGTGAGGATCACTCCTTTCTGTTTCTATCATTGCTGATAATCACCATACTTGCAGGAGCCTTCTGGATTCTCTTATGAAGAGATGAGTAAAATGCTTAATTCTTTCCTTCTAGTTGTATTCATCTTCGGAATTCTTGCACTAATTCTTCTATCCAAGCATGAAATGTTGACTCTTGGGTATAACGCAATTAGTAGAGCAAAACCTGCGCAGCTAGATCTTAACTCCTTTGTAAGAAACGGTCCAAATGAAAAGGACTCAAAGAGGAGCTATATCTTTAGTGAAGTGCCTATAGTTTCAATGGCACATAAGTTCAAGGGAAGATTCGACCATGCAATCCTTAGTTGGGATACCGGTCCAATCCTCGAGTATATTATCGAAAAGAAGTATCCTGCAAACTATTTGCCTGAAAGAGCTTCGCCTGAAGATATCTTTCAAGCGTCCCTATATGCACTAGCTCTAAAGGAGAAAGGGGTATCAGTTACATCTACTCAGTTAGTCATTATCTACTGCCTTCAGGATCTGGCCTCCACTTGCCCTGGAGCTCATCGTATCAGTCAATGTAGTAGATGCAGGGGAGGAAGGGTCTTCAAATCGAGATTCAATGAGAAAGCCACACAGAGGAAGCTAAAGCAGCTAGATGAAGTGTGGTACAAGCAGAGAAAACCAAGGCCAAATCCATCGCAGGAAAACTGCAGAATTTGCTCATTCGGTAAGAATGGCATATGTCCGTTCTCAGCCGTTTAGCAAAAGAGTAATCTTGTTTCATGCAATCCTCAAACTATGCACGAACTGCGTGAGTTTGAGGCTGAAGTAAGAATTGCCAAACGAGAACTGAAAGAAGTCTACTATACAACTCGTGATGAGAGCATCAAGGCAGATGCCAAGGAACTTGTAGCCTACACCATTACCATTCAGAGATCAATTAAGAAACTTGTTGAGCTTCGAAGACAAACCAGAGCCGCAGGAATTGTGCTAAATGATCAAAAGGCCAAACTCACCCTTGGAAAATGGAAAACTGGACTAACAAAGCGTGTGAAAGAATACAAGAAGAAGAATCGGAAGTTGAAACATGAGCATCTATCCAGGTACAAAGATGTGCTTCTTCAATATATTCAATCTATTGCAAACGAATTGAATGATTGGATTATTGATATTGATACTATGTCAGAGATACCAAAACCTCCGGAATGAAACTAGTACCGAAGGCGTGCGGCTATCCCGCCGAATGATCTAAGCTGTGCACCTGATTCCGTTTGACTTGAAAATATCATTAGATTCGTCCCAAATGTAGTGATCTCATCATACAGATCTTCGATTAATTCATCCTTGTCTTCAACTACCATCAGAGTCTGTACACGTCCTTCTCTGAGTGCATTAAGTACTTCCTTTTCACCATAAGTAACTGTATTCAGACCTTTCATAACATCAGATATGAATGAGTCCCATTGCTGTCGCTCAGCGTAAATCTCGGTTTCTTTCAATACACGAGAGGCTTCTTTCATCGCTTGGAAAAGACCTGTTTCATCAATTATGCCAACTGGAATAATGGTTTCAGCAATCTTCTCCTTTATCCGGTAATCAATATCGCCCTTATCGAGGAACTCCAGACATCTAATGGTATTTCCTCCTAGAACAATTGCATCAATATTGGCTAGATTATCAAGAAGGAGTTCTGATAGTTTTCGTCCGACATACTTGAAGAATTCCTGCATTTTTTCTTCTCTGATTCTAAGGTACCTTTTGGCACTCTGACCTCCAGCTCTGGTTTTCCCTATAATGTAGAAATCCTCATCAAGAACCATTTCCATGTGTTTACCTCGAAGGTAACCAATTGTCACTTTTCCACCCTCGATTAATACAATAACAATAAGGCTCTTGGGAAGTGTCATACCCTCCAGCTCTTCAGTAATGAATTCCCTTCCGCAGAGATAGATGAACTGAGAAACCGGTGCAGGTGGGATAACAATCTCCCGAATTTCATTGTAGGTACCTCCTTCCTCCTCGAATCCAAAAAAGAAGGCAAGACCATTTGGGGGGAGATTATTGATCTTGGTTAGCTCACTTAGAATTGCCGTCAAGTTATCCTGAACGTTCTTTCTGTTTGTCTTACTTTTTATGTTATCAGCTCCAGCCAGCTCAGTTCGAACGAAGCTTACGACTTCAGTTAGATTCTTTGTTGGTGGAACATAAAGTGTAGTAAATGAACTATGCCGTCCCTGATACGCCTTGAGCTGTTGTACCTTTTTCCGTAATCTTTGACGCTCAGCGGACATATTCATACACCTTTAGTCATGTGGTTTCAATGGATGTCACCAAGAACAAGTAGTTGCCCGGCAACTGTACAACCAAACACCAATGCGGATTGTATTTTAACATTGTGTCACGGACATCTTACCCTTTCAATAAATAAAGAGTAACCTTAAAATGCCAATAAGAAACAGAACAGATTAAGGTGAATTTGGAATGTGGTTATGCCAATTTCGTCACGCCCTCTAAGGGCTTCACTCTTTGATGGATATAGTCAGAATCATATCAAACATTCCAATCATCATTTTGCAGCAGGAGTTCTGAACAGACAATGACTGAGCAACAGTTGACGTCAGGAGAGAGATTAGTTCTAATTGAGCTAATCAAGACCGACACAAAGATTACTGCTACTCATCTTTCCAACATGCTCAACGAAAACACGGAACGTGTGATTTCTATTCTCAATGCATTGGCGGAAAGGTCTTTAGTTAGGCTTGAAACGATTGAGAATGTATCTCTCCAGCTGACGGAAGAGGGGAAAGACTATGCAATGAATTGGCTTCCTGAAGTTCGTTTGTTCGGTGCGGTTCAGGAGCTTGGTGGAAAGGCCATACTTGAGGATGCTGTTAAAAAATCGGGTATGGATTCCAAAGCAAAGGGTATAGCAATCATTTGGGCTCGCAAGAATGGATGGTTGGAAATAACAAAGGACCAAGGAAATACATTACTAGAATCCAAGGTTAATGAAGCAGACTCTCCGGTCATGAGAGTATTGAAGAGAATAAGCGATGGAGAAGAAAGGCTTCCTGAGCATCTTGCTGACGCTGTAAAGGTTGCAGTTCAACGTAACTTGATCTCTGAAGCGATAGCAAAGGAGTTTGAAGCTTCTATTATTCCAGAAGAGAAGGAAAGGGCGAAGCATCTATTATCTGAAGAAAATGTCGGTGTAATTGATTTGACTCCAGAAATGTTGGTGTCAGGAACGTGGAAGAGTACTACATTCAGATCATTCAATGTTAGTTCTGATCCACCTTATGTCTACTATGGCAGAAAGCATCCATATGCCGAGTTTAGCGACTGGCTTAAGGAGATTCTAGTTGGGCTTGGATTCACAGAATGGTTTGGCCCCTATGTTGAAACTGAGTTTTGGAATAATGATGCATTATTTGTACCTCAAGACCATGTTGCAAGAGAAGTACAGGACCAGTTTCAAGTAGTGAAACCATATGACCATGGAGGCATTTTGGATGACAAGTACTTCAACGAGGTAAAGAGTGTTCATGAGAATGGAGGGACAACAGGTTCAACTGGATGGGAAGCTCCATTCAGCCGAGAGGTTTCTTCAAGACTAGTTCTCAGAGCTCACACTACTCCTGTATCAATGAGATACCTTGCAGAACATCGTGAACCGCCTCAAAAGATGTTCATCATTGATCGCAACTTCAGATCAGAATCTCTGAGTGCAAGTCATGCAATGGAGTTTGATCAGTGTGAGGGAATCATCATGGACAAGGGATTAACACTGAGAGACCTCATGGGCTATATTTCAGAGATTGTGAGAGCGGTGGGAATTACAAAGATTAAATTCAAACCAGGGCAATTTCCATTCACTGAACCTAGTGTTGAGTGCTTCGCAAAGCATGATTTGTTGGGTTGGATTGAGGTCGCTCCTGGTGGGATATTCAGGCCAGAGGTTACATATCCACTCGGGATAAAAGACACAGTGCTTGCTTGGGGTATCGGTTCAGGCCGCCTTTACATGGCGTCAATGGGAATCAACGACATCCGTGAACTACATTCTCGCGATCTAGCGTGGATACGCAGGAAATACTTTGTGAGGTGAGATAATTGATAGTTGAATGTAGAATTGATGCCTTGATGAGTCTAATCGGGAAGAAACTCACCATAAAACAGCTAGAGGACACACTCTTCCTTCTAAAAGCAGAAGTTGAACGATGTGAAGGAAATGATATCCTGATTGAAATAAATCCTGATAGGCAAGACATGCTGTCAGCAGAAGGAATAGCACGAACCGTTAGAGCGTTCATTGGGATAAAGAAAAGTCTTCCAGTATTTCCCGTAAGAAAATCAAAGAAGAAGGTGATAGTAGGGAAAGGCCTGGAGAAGATAAGAAAATACATCTCTTGCGGGATTGTCAAGGGTATAGAAATCAATGATGATCTCTTGAAGGACTATATGCATCTTCAAGAAGCACTAACTTCTACGCATGGACGCAACCGAAAGAAAGCAAGCATCGGACTATACCTGCTCGAGGGGCTTCAGTTTCCGGTAAAGTACTATGTTGAGAAGCCAGAGAATATTCGCTTTGTTCCACTTGGATATGAGGACATAATGGATGGCCCTGCAATACTTCAGAAGCATGAGAAGGGGATAGAATTTGGCGCAATAATCGCAGAGTTCAAGAAATGGCCCCTATTGGTTGACTCAGCAAATCAAGTTCTAAGCTTACCTCCAATTATTAATAGCAATGATTTGGGCAGGCTAACGGTTGACACCAAAGATGTGTTTGTTGAGGTAACAGGAACACATCAGCCAACAGTAGACCAAGCCCTTAATATCATGGTCACATCTCTCGCAGAACGAGGGGGCGAATTGGAATCCGTGACCATTGAATATCCGGATGGCACGGTTCAGGAAACTCCAAAGCTGAAGCCAAAGGTACTCAAGGTACCCAAGAAAGACATTTCGAATCTCACGGGTCTGGAATTGGGAGATTCAGATATCATTGAGAGCCTTGAGAAGATGTGCTATGGTGCTAGAATTGTTGGCAATTCTGTGGCCGTCGAGATACCACAGTATCGTACTGACATTCTCCATCCAGTGGATATAATTGAGGACATCAGTATTGGCTATGGGTTTGATCGAATCGAGCCAACATGGCCAACAACCATGACCATAGGGAAACTCCTTCCACTCACTCGACTCAAGAGAAAAGCTAGGGATTTAATGGTTGGACTTGGGTATCAGGAAATTCTCAGCTATATCATGTCATCACCTGAGATGTTGAATACGAAAATGCTCCGCAAAGAAGAATTGGTCATGACTGGAAATCCAAAAAGCAGGGATTATTCAGTTCTCCGAAATTCATTACTGCCGATACTTCTCGATTTCACGTCTCAAAATCAACATGTTGATCTGCCACACAAGGTTTTCGAAGTGGGCGATGTGGTGGTACCAAATGCAAGCACAGAAACGCGAACAAACCAAGTGGCAAGTGTATGTGGTCTCTGGACAGATGTCAGAGTGAATCTAACAAACCTAATTGCTGAGATAGGCTTCCTACTGAGAGGAATGAATCTTGATGGTAGATTCAAGTTTCTGACAGCAACAAATCCAAGTTTCATCACTGGAAGATGTGCTACCATTTTGGTGGATGACAGTGAGATTGGAGTCTTCGGTGAAATCTCACCAGAGGTCCTATCTGCATTCGAAATAGGCACTCCAGTAGTTGCATTTGAATTGAGTCTTCCGATGGAAGGAAAGTGGTAAGAAATAGCAGATAAAAAAGTAAAAACTGTTCTCTTTTGAATCCTGAATGCGGGCTTTCTGTAAACGGGTTAGAGCGCAGAAGACATATAAGAAATGGGGGAATTTGAAGCCCCTAGTGCCAAGTTCCATGAGGTATTTGTGTGATGAATGAAAGAACTACTGATGCCGAGAGCTTTGATGGGTTCAAATTCAGGGTAGTTCTTCTTGGAGAAGCAACAGTTGGAAAAACATCACTCCTCCGACGGTTCACTGAAAATACCTTTGACGAGGAATACAAGCAGACTATTGGCACAACATTTGCCTCAAAAGATGTCGAAATCACTGACGACGAAGGCACCAAGCGAGTTGTGAGATTAGTTATTTGGGATATGGGCGGTCAAGCAACATACAAAGAACTCCGACGTCAATACATGAAAGGAGCTGCAGCCGCGATTATTGTATATGATGTAACTCAACCGGAATCATTTATGGCTATGAATACATGGTATGAGTCGTTTAGAGAAGTTTGTCCCTCCGCAATGGCGGTCATTTGTGCAAACAAGATAGATCTTACTGAAAAGCGAATGGTTCCTGTTGAACCAGGAACGATGCTACGAGACTGGTTCCAAGCAGCATACTATGAGACTTCAGCTAAAACCGGTGACAGTGTATACGAGGTGTTCATTAGAGTGGCAGAAGAAGTGTTTAGGAGTCGGATTCCAGATTCTGGTGTGCCACAGATGTAATTATGTTCATCTATTACAATTGACATAGGAGAGAATCAAGAAGTGATAGTTAGAGACTTCATGACATCGATGATTGTGACCGCAGAATCAGATGCATTAGTTAGTGAAGCTGCAAAGATTATGGCAGTAGAAAATGTAGGCAGCTTGATAATTACCAGAAACGAAGTTCTTGCAGGAATAGTAACACGGAGAGAGCTTGTAGCATCCCAACTCCTATCAGATGAGATCTATCATTCGCTCACACTTGAAGACATTATGATTTCCCCTGTGGTATCAGTCCAACCTGAAGCTGATCTTGGACAGGTTGTTGCACTCATGAATCAATCCGGAAGAATGCATTTGCCAGTAATAGAAGGGGATGATATTATTGGGATTGTTTCTGCGTCAGATATAATTCGCGTTCTTGCGACTGTAAAACTAATTGCTGAAGGCTCAAGTTCGGAATAGCACTAAGCAGGTCGATATTTCTGGATCTCTTCTTTTAGTTCTTTCTTAAGTTTAAGTATGTCTTTCGCTTGTAGCTCATGTCGTTTTGAATATGTGCTCACAATTCCAGCCCATTTGTCAATCTTCACCATTATTTGGTCAGAAGGTACGATTTTCATAATCTCATCCTTTGACCCTGCCATTACATCAAGTACGTCCCCTGCTTTGCAGCCCATCTTTAGTGAGTCCAAAATAATGTCCAACTGATCTGCAACTTTCATTGACCGATCAGGAGAGAGTGTAGAACTTGCAGATACAGCAGGGGCACTATCAGCAACTTGAGTGGCGGCTCCCCTCACAGGCATTTCTGGAGCTACCATACTGATACCCTGCAACTGAGCGTCAAACTCATCTTTCAATTCATAGATTGCTCCCAGCAATTGCTCTAGGATACTGCCCAGCTCAGCTTTCATGATATGGGACACGTCATCTGTTGAGAGACCTCCTCCACCTGATGGCAGATTGCTCATAATATCAACAAGATCCTGCTTTGTTACGCCGATTCCAGCTGCAGAAGGTTGAGGAATGCTCTTTATGGAGTCTAAAAGTTCCTCTTTCACTATCCTGATGTCGCTCTTTAGCTCGGTCACATTGCCAAGGATAGTAATCATCCGCATTAGTGTTTCACCCAGGCCATCTACCTTCTTTTCTAGCTTATTTAGACGATTTAGGAACTCTTCTGCCATGTCGGTTACACTCCATATTCACTTGTGAAATGCAATTGGTCCAGAAAAGGGTTTGGCTGATATAATCGAATGCGTGCAAGTAAAGTCTAAAACGGGTTTTTTCTCCTCAAACATAATACATGGTAATATACACCTAAGGAATTTCCCATATTCCTTAAATCCAAAAGATGGTGTTTTACCTATTGCAGAGGGTATCCCAGATGTCTGCTGACTCTATATCTCATATGTTTAAACTGGTGGCTCTGGGTGATGGAGCTGTTGGGAAAACCAGTTGTATTAAGAGATATACAGAGGGGAGCTTCAGTGACCGCTATATTATGACAATTGGAACAACCTTTGCACTCAAAACTGTTCATGTTGAAAATCCGGGATCAGACCCTCTAACAGCAAGAATTGTTCTGTGGGACCTTGCGGGGCAACCAACATACAACGAGCTACGCCGACGGTATATGGCTGGCGCAGCTATGGCAATAATTGTCTACGATGTGACTCGTCCTCAAACATTTCTTGATGTTGGAGAGTGGTTTACAAAACTGATCACAGTATGTCCTAATGCTGTAGTAGCTGTTGTCGCAAATAAGATTGACCGATCTGATAGATTGGTCCCACCTGAAGCTGGCGAGATGATTAAGAAGTGGCTGGATGTAGACCATTACGAAACATCGGCAAAGACCGGAGAGAACATCGATATCATGTTCGCCACTCTCGTATCAAAGGCAATACAGAAGCAGAAGGAACTGGGGCCAATTGATACAACGGGTTCAGATACTCAACCTCACAAAATGATTTGAGTTGCCCCCAATTGCACAGAATCCTTTTTACGTAGTATATATTGGAAAAGAGGGGATACAATGCCAGAGAAGAGAAGAATCTTCAGGGGTTTGATTGGACATATTGCTCTGTTAGTTCTTAGCTTTCTTGTATTACTGGGAATAGTAGAGAGCTTTCAAATATTCACCTTCGACCTTCCCATACTGAACTTGCTTGTTCTCGGCTACATGCTAATTCATACTACACTCCTGCTATCTGTACAGCTTGGCATCCAGATATTGGAGCTAATTCGAATGAGAATGCCAACATTACTTATCAGCTATTATTTTCAGCTAGATGATTCTCAAACAATTCCAATTCAATTGCTAGATCCCACGAAGAGCAGACTTGCTGTTATGATTCTCTTTCTTGTTGTAACAGGTGGACCAGTGCTCTTCCCTATTTTTGCAGTATATGGATTTCTACTGCTATATTCATTCCTAACAGTAGTTCCTATCGATGTGGGAACGTTGCTTTATTATTTTGGCTACTTCTTCCTTAACTGGACACCGCCTATTCTGGCACTTATAGTCGGTATAATTATTCTCTCGATTGTAATTGTGGAATTCAAGCATCTCTAGAGGGAAGTAGACTTCCCGGGGCAAAAAGCGTATCTTTCCTATCTGGGCCAAGAGAGAGAATCGATATTCTGCAGTTTGCTGACTGTTCAATGAAGGCAAGATATTCTCTTAATGCTCCAGGTAAATTATCATATGATTCCTTGGGGTCAAATGAAAAGTTATCCCATCCGGGCATCTCTTCATAGATAGGTTTCACTCTTGAGTATTCAGATGCCGAAGCAGGGATACTTCTCATTTCATCTCCATCTAGCTCATATTTGATGCATACCTTCAATGTCTCAAAATCATTCAGCACATCTAGTTTTGTTATTGCTATGAAAGCAGCTCCGTTGATTCGCACAGCATACTTCAATGCAACAGCGTCTAGCCAGCCACATCTTCTCGGTCTGCCTGTGACGGTCCCGAATTCTCCCCCCTGATTCCGAATCCTCTCACCTATTGTATCAAACAGCTCTGTCGGAAAAGGGCCAGTTCCCACTCTTGTCGTGTATGATTTGCATATGCCGAGAACAGACTTAATGTGCAGGGGGGAAATGCCAGTTCCAGTTGCTGCGGCAGCTGACATGCAGTTGGAGCTAGTGACAAAGGGATAGGTTCCATGGTCAACGTCGAGCAGTGCTCCTTGCGCCCCTTCGAAAAGGACTCTATTTCCTCTGGAAATCGACTCTTCTAGAAAATCTCCAGAGTCGCCCACATAAGGCTGAAGCTTCATCATGAGATTTCTATAGTAACTGAATTGAACGGGAGTCGCCAATTTAGAACCAGATAGCTGTTCAATTCTTGAAATGGACGCATCTTGAAGTTGCTGCCATTGCGAAGTATCCCCACTGAAAAAATCACAGACTCGAATCCCTAGACGAGAAGCCTTGTCTGAATAGGCGGGTCCGATGCCACGTCCTGTTGTTCCTACCTTTTTGCCGCCTTTTGAAGCCTCTTGGAGGCGGTCCATTTGTATCTGGTACTCTGTAATTACATGAGCTCGGTCGCTGATGAGTAGCTTGACTTCAATCCCCGCCGCTCTTAGCCTATTGATTTCATCCAACAGAACAACTGGATCAATAACTACACCATTACCTATGACCACCTGCTTTCCTCGTATGGACCCAGCTGGCATTATGCGAAATTTGTAGACATCTTCACCAACGACAACTGTATGTCCCGCGTTGCTGCCGCCTTGAAAGCGCACTATAATGTCGAAAAACTCTGACAAGTAGTCTACAATCTTTCCCTTTCCCTCATCACCCCATTGAAGTCCGACAACAACAAGATTTTGCATCCTATTCACGGCTCGAGGGAAAATTTCCCTCTAGATAATCATTGTGACTACTCGAACTAGGCGATTTGCTAGTGGTGACGCTTGAATTTATAACTAGTTTAACATCTCATTCAGCGAGTTACCTTGAGACGTGCTGATGTAGTTGTAGTTGGAGCAGGTTCTGCGGGATGTGTGACTGCTAGAAGATGTGCCGAATTAGGACTTAGGACTCTTCTACTTGATAGAAAGGAAAAGGATGTAGTAGGAGAGAAGGTATGCGGTGATGAAGTAAGTAGAACACATTTCGAGGCAACAGGAATTGATTTTCCAGAGGGCAAAGAAGTATCTAGTATTGTTGCGGGAGCAGATGTCTACCCTCCCAATATGGAGTATAGACTCGAGGTAAGAGGCTGGAGGGACTTCGATGGATGGACTGTTAACAGATTGAATTTTGGTCAGCGACTTCTTGAAGAGGCGATAAGAGCTGGAGTGCTTTTTAGACCTGGCCGCCATGTAACAGGGCCATTGTTCAAAGGTGATTCAGTATCTGGGGTAAGTTTCAAGGATTTGAAAACAGGCCAAGAAGGATCTGCCCAATCCAAGATTGTTGTTGATGCTAGTGGGTTTGCATCTGTTATCAGAAAGAAGATAGACAATCCGCTTGTAGAGGATAAAATCGAAAAGAGTGACATTGCCCTGTGCTATAGAGAGATCTTGCAGTTGAAGATGCCTCTTGCAGAACCCGAAGTTGCTAGAGTATTTCTTGGAGGAAAATACGCACCAAAGGGATATGCTTGGATTTTTCCCAAAGGAGTTCAGCAGGTAAATGCTGGAGTAGGAGTCACAGGTGGCCAGGGTAGAGGGTCACCCAAGAGCCTGTTTCTGGCATTTAAAGAGGAATATCCCCTTCTATTCAGAAGCGAAGCGATTTCAGCTGGAGGTGGTGCTGTGCCCGTCCGACGACCAATATGGAGTCTCGTGAGTAATGGAGTTGCATTTGTAGGAGATGCCGCATTAATGGTAAATCCAATTCATGGTGGCGGCATTGGAGCTGGTATAAGAGCTGGAATCATACTCGGTGAAGTTGCCAAGGAAGCTATCGCCAAAGGTGACGTGAGCGCAAAGGGTCTCTGGGACTATAATATGCGCTTCTTAACCAACTTTGGCAGGAGGCTTGCTTCATTGGAGATTTTCAAGAGGCTACTGGCTGATGTTTCTGATGATGAGATGAATTTTGGATTTGAGAAACAGCTTCTTGAGGCAAGTGATCTTATGGCCGCAAACAGGGGAGACGGTCTTTCACTGAGCTTTATTGATAAAATGAAACGAGTAAAAAGGGGAGCTGGTCGACTGGGTCTCTTACTCAGCCTTCAACGAGCTTCATCACTAATGAAGAGAATAGACAAGGAATATGTGAATTATCCCACAAGCCCATCAGGTCTTGATAGTTGGAAAATACGAGTACAGGAAATTATTGATGCTGCGGTTTTTCAAAAAGGAAGATAGTGGTCTCGCGGACCACCAATCTTCAATCATCTATACGTCTCTTATTCCTTCCTTCAAAACGGAGAACACTGCTTCACCTTCAGGCAGATTTGGCGAATCCACCAGCCTACATATCCTTCGTTCCCCTTTTGACTTGCGAAGGTAACATCTCGTTTGCGGAACATGAGCAAGTACATGACCACCAACTGGTGCAGTAGGATCGCCAAAGAATGCATCTGGACGAGACATGACTTGATTCGTGATGTATACAGCCATGTTGTTTATCTCTGCTCCGCGTTGCAGATGATGCAGATGCTTGTTGAGTTTTTGCTGACGTGCCGCCAGTGTCCCTCTTCCAGTATATTCTGCTCGAAAATGACTCGTGACGGAATCAACAACTAGCAATTTTGCATTCTTTTCAGCTGCCATCTCCATTGCTTGATCACAAAGTAGAATCTGGTGATCGGAGTTATAGGCACGTGCCCAGACAACATTCTTCAATACTTTCGAGCTATCTATTCCCAATGCCTCAGCCATGTCAACAAGTCTCTCTGGTCTAAAGGTACCCTCAGTATCAACATAGATGGCAGTTGCATCCAGTCCTCCTTCATCAGACGGTAATTGAATATTCACAGCGAGTTGATGGGCCATTTGTGTTTTACCAGATCTGAAAGATCCATACATCTCGGTGATGCTCTGAGTTTCTATACCACCACCAAATAATTCATCCAATGCCTTCGAACCAGTTGTGATTCTGCCAGCTGTTCTTCTGCGTTCAAGAAGAAGATCAGCTGTTTCAAAACCGATATCCAGCATTTCACGAGCTGCTTTGATGATTTTTGTAGCAGTAGTTTCGCCAATGGATCCGGCTGCGGCTAGCTCACTAGGTGAAGCAACAGCGATTGCCTCGACACTCTTGTAACCAGCCTCTGCAAGACGTTTCCCAATTGCTGGACCCACGCCAGGTAAATCAGTGACCTCTATACCGGACTCTCCTTCAACGCCAACATCCGGACTCTCTTCATCTTCTTTTTCAGGATCATCAAAGTCTTCATAATCGAAATCTTCATCCATTCTATTCGTAGACCTCCCTTGAATGCTTGAGCTAATTTTCTAGCTATCTCAAGACATCCTGCCAACTTCTAGTTCACTTAGGACAGTATAAAAATAGCACTAGTGGCCGAACCGAGTGACCCAGTTATAGACAAACCAGTATTATCAATTATGAAACGCTTCAAATGCTGTGATTTGATTCGGTTTAGCTCTTGGTCAAGGTAACAAGAATGAATTCTTCTTGTGGAGCGACTCTGATTCCGCCCATATCTGTTTGAATCTGAATGAATTGGAGCGCCCCGCCTTCCTTCACTTGTCTGATTACCTCTTTGGTCTTCCCGATTAACGCACTAAGAAGAGCTGAGATTTCCTCTGCACGTTCAAGAGAAACACCCCAAGTGTTGATTGGAAATCCTTCCGGACTGATGAAAAGCGCAGCATATACATCCGGGAACTTGCTAGTTATGTTCTGGATAATTCTTTCAAATATTTCACGCTTCGGCATCGCTGGCATCAATTGCACATCCACAGAAGTTTCTCAATGTTCAGTGGCTTCAGAGTTGTTGAAATTACAACATAAGGGTTTTCGTCACAGACTCCATCCAACGTTGGAAAAGATTCAAGACTCAAATATCAACGCTTTGGCTTGATTCAAATGAGATTTGGTGACGAATATCTGGATATTTCCGGCAGAAAAGTGAAATTTGCGAGGATTATTTCCAGATTGCTGCCGGCCCCGCTTTTCAATTTCTATTTGGGCATTATTCTGGCTTTCTATTCACCTGTGGGTTTGGGGCCATATCTCAATTCGTGGACATCATTGGCGATTTGCATTGTTTTCATGGTGATTCTCCCTGTGTCCCCTATAATTCTAGAAGCAAAACGAGGAAATGTAGATCTTGATGTCTCAGAGCAGGCAAAGAGAAATAGATTCTTTTTAGCCGCAATTGCTTTCTATGTAGCTGCCTTTGACATTTACTATGTTGCGGCTTGTGATGTCATGGCCGTCTTCGCTGCCGCATATGCTACTGTCACCACAGGCATAATGATTGCTACCAGATGGTCAAAAGTCTCTGTCCATGCAGCTGGCGTCGGAGGTCCTGGTACAGCTTTGCTATTCATTTATGGTGCTATGGGATTGCTAGTAGTAGCAATTTGGTTTCTGGTGATCTGGGCAAGGATTATTCTTAGACAGCACTCCCTTCAACAGTCACTCCTTGGTCTAGGGCTTGCAATACTGATTACAATTGCCACATATGCGGCGTTGTGGTAGTAAAATTGGGGTTCGAGCAGGTTTTATTCATATGCGAACAATATAGGAATTAGATAGGGAATGGTGATACATCAATCATCATTACTACGCAAAAGGTCCCCACAATGACAGACTCTATTATTTGCCCCAAGTGCGGAACTAGCATGAGAAAAGGCTCAACATTCTGCCTCAAATGCGGGACTCCTTTAGCTGGAGATTCCAAATCATTTGTTGACACTTCTGAAGCTGAAGATATGTCGGAGATCGGATCCGAAGATACCTTTGAGAAGGATGAAGGTGATGTCGTACTACCTGAACTTGATGACTGGGGAACACAAGAAGATGAAACCGACACTCTCAATGAAGAAACTATGGTATCTCTCTCTGAAGCCGCAAGCATGATGAGTGAATCACCATTGGAGGAAGAAGTGGAAGTTGCTCCATCAGATGAATTGAGCTGGGATGAAGAATCGCTTTTGAGTAGAACTCCAAAAACAGAGTCTGATGATGAAAAGCTGACTGAAACATCGCCAGATACGAAAGAAAAAATCCCAGTTTCTCCTAATTCATCATGGGAAACTCCCAATGAATATTCACCCGAGATAAAGGTGGGCATGCCATTTCAGGAGGTCGCCCCGCCCAAAGTTGTGGATAGCGATATGGTTGCACTTCCTGAGAAAGATGTAATGGCGCATCTATTTCCCGATGAACAGGATGCGCCAACACGAGAGGCTGTTTCGCATCTATTCCCTCATGGCAGAGGAGAAACAACAAAGGACTTTGTCGATATTGTGGTTGGTAAACCAAAACGTATTGGAGCGGATATATCTCCATCATATCTTGAAACGCCGACATGCACTGAATGTGGGCATACCACCGGTTCAGATTCCTTCGAATATCCACCAGCAGTCTATGAAGTGATGGGAAAGGCTCGCTTGAATCATGGCTTAGATCTTATGAAGGACAACGAACATGAAAAGGCAATCGAGCAGTTTGAAATTGCGAAGAAATTGTTTGAACACGCAGATCTAAGCAAATGGGTTGATGAAGCAACTAAGCGTGTTGATGAAGGATATGATGCCATGGCTGAACATCATTACATCCAAGGTGAGAATCATCTCAAAGAAAAGCAATTTGAATGGGCGGTTGTACAATTCAAGAAAGCCAGAGAACTCTACATGTTTAGTACTGATGCAAAGAAACGCGCAAAGTGTTCTGAGCGAGCGAGAGACGCCTACGAAGAATGGGGCAGGATACTTGAAAGCGAGGGAGATCAGCAGGCGAAAGAAGGGAACACACGAGAAGCTTTGGCGACCTATACTGAAGCTGCGGAAAAATATCGAGAAGCAGATGCACCAAAAAGGATTCAAGGATTGGAAAAGAAAATCAGAAAGGCATAGTCCAATTTACTTCGGCTTGAATCCAGTTAGATTGAGAATATTCTTTCGGAAAACCAGATCTATGTCATCTGATGAGTAACAAAACTGAGGACATATAGCTCGCACCGCATTATATTGCTCTTCGAGGATGTTGTATCTATATCCTCGTGGAAAGAATGAGGAGTCTGTGCCAAACACTATTCGTGATGGGCCTCCAGCCTTCAATGCCTTTTCGAACACCTTTGTGATTGAGAGGTCGTACGGAAGGTAGTTCATCCAAGAATTGCTGCCGCTGGAATCCATGTGTATGTTTTCCGTTTGATACATCAGCATAAGCACTTCTCTAAAGAATCCCGCCCCAAAGTGCGCAATCATAAAATTAAGATCAGGAAAATCGGAAGCTGGTTTTTGCAAGTCTAATGGATTTCCGTATCTGAGATTCGCCTGAGTTCCTATCGTTATTCCAAAGTGAGCAATTACGAGGAGTTTCTGTTTTAATGCCTCCTCATATACAGGATAAACACAATGATCATTTGCGTGGAATTCCCAGGAAGTGGGATATAGTTTGATTCCTTGAAATCCATCTCTTCCTGCTCTTCTAACCAAATCTACTGCATCTTCATCTGCAGGATTAATATTGGCATAACCCAGAAATCTGCCCGGAAAACGTCTTCTAGTTTCATTGAACTCATCCCACGATTCTTTGCCTATCATCATCCCAATGGCTGAAATTCCATATTTATCGAGCTCATTTACCCAGACCTGACCTGTATCCCAGTTCTCATCGGGAAGTCTGAACTCCTTCATATCAGTAAGGGATGATACCCTCTTCTGTATCCTCTTGAACTGATCCTCAGCGGATTGTTGACCGGCTCTTTCAAGAATTCCCTTTACGGTGTTATATGTCATGAAATGAGCATGAGCGTCTACTACTTCAATTCCGATTCTTGAAACTACCAATTCTAATCCTCCGGTCTATTACAGAAGGCTGATTCACGATAGTTTAATCCATATATGACTGTTACACTAGGTGCCAAACCAGAGCTGGACAATGAAGCCGGAGTTTCACATTACAGCAGTCATCTATTATATCCAATCGCCTGTTTCAAGCTTTCTAGGTAGATAGACATCCGTTAGATATTCGAAAGAATGGCTTGCAAATGCCTGAATCTCAGCCTTCTCCTTCAACCGTAGCATCAACTGCAGGTCTTCAACCCATTCTTTATTCTTCTGAACAAAAGGTTCCTTCAGCATCTCTCTCACACGTTTGATGTCCGCAGGCTCCATTGGAATTCGGACACTCTTTGGAATGTCGAATGCATCAAGATCCCGGCTCAAAACACCGAGCAATTTCAATTCAGGAGTTGCGATAAATGGAGATTCGTAGCTAAGTCGTTTACTACCTCTAAGAAAGACGGAGTAGATATAGTGTCCATATGGATCGCTGTCGACTAGTGCAAATGCCGGAATTTCAAGTTCTTTCACAAGCATCTTTAGAAACGCACGGGTGGCAATATCACCTGACCCCTTTCCAGTGATGACAATGCATGGTTGGCGATTCCAGTATTTTGCCTCTGATAATCTCATAACTGCAGCATCCTTCTCAGACACTAGGATGAATTCGGCATCACTCTCAAGAATCTCCAATTGGTCCAAGAACGGTGTTACTGCCCATCCACCCGTTCCCATCTTTGTAAGATCTATGGTATCGCCACCATCTCTTATGACAACCCGTCCCATCGCTGAACCTCTGGCACTTGCAACAACATGAACACTGTCTCTTGTCGTATTCAGCATCGATGATACGTCTTCAATTATTTTATCGCTATACTTCTGGTCTCTGAAGAGGTTCACATCGCTGTAGAAGACCTCACGTTTAGAAGCGTGAAGATTGGATCGAAGTAATTGATAGATTATCTCCATAACCCTTGCTGTTCTTGTTGCATCCACCACCGAAGCAAGTGAATGGTAAGGTCTCGACACCGTTTTCATACCCAGCAGAAGGAGGTCTCGAAACTCATCCCAGACAATATTGTCACTAGAACGACTTGGAATTTCAAACGCCGGACGACCGGTCATGAGTGTTTCATTGAGAACATCAGCCGCAGTTGAAACAAGCCGGTCCGTGGTATCTTTGGACTCCAAGTTGACCACTTCTACTGTTTCTGGTAGATCAGTTGGTAATTCTCCTGCCTGTTCCATCCTATCAACTTCAGCCCATTGTAGTCTCATCTCTTTGGCGAGTTTCTGCACTGCACGGGGAACTGGAAGGCCAGATTCTTTTCGCAATACTTTGGGTTTTTTCCTTACTGGCGTGTGTACCTTCTTGCGTTTGCTCACAACTACTTCCTCTTGTTTCTTCTTGGTTGTCCGTTTGGGTTTTGTAGATGGCTTCTCGGCTTGTTCTTCAATGGGTTCAACAAGCGCTTCGTCTTCGTCAATGGTCGGTTCTTCTCCAAGGGGGAGCTTCTTTTCCTTTTCTTTGGATTTTGGAGCTTTGGTTGATTTGACTGAAATTGTTTCGGGCTCCCCTGCAACAGTCCTTAATTCATAGGCTTTCATATAATCACGAGCAGCTGCAACGATCCGGGTCGCTTTATCAAGTCCAAGACCTTCTATTCTCGCGGCTATTCCTGAAGGAGATGCTCTTGAGAGTCGTGCAATTGAGTTGTATCCAGCGGAGTCAAGGGTCATAGCTAGTTTTGATCCCACTCCAGGAATCTCTGTTAGTGCAGGTCTTGTGCTTTCTTCTTCTTCTCCTCCACTCACCACCTGATCCTCAGGTGCTTGTTCAGAGGGTGGTTTCAGTAGTTTCTTTGCATCCAATACAAGCCTTTCTGCACCACTCTTGCTGAGTCCTTCCACCTTCTTTGATAGTGAGTCAGCTCGAGCTCGAGAAATCTTCTCCACGGAGCCATATCCTGCAGAGATCAGTCTTTCTGCTAGTTTTGCCCCAACACCGGGGAGAGTCATTGGACTGGTCCCCTCAGGCTCAGGCGCGGGTGATTCTTTCTTGACTGCCTGTTTCTTCGAAGATGTATCATCCTTCTTTTTCTTAGTAGAATCTTTGGCTTTCTTCACGGGCTTTTTTGCTAATGGCTCCTTGCCTGTTTTTTTCTTTGAAGACCTCTTCTTGCTAGTGCTCTTTTTAGTCGGAGCCTTTTGTCCAGTAACTTTTTCTTTCTTGGGAGACGCTTTCTTTTTTGGGGACGATTCGTTCATTACATCGCCTAGAGTTGTTTGAACTGCCTTATCTGGTAGTTTTTTCTTCGCCATTCTGCCTATTCCTCCTCACCCTCTTCCAAGCCTTCTCCCAGTGGCATGTCTGCAATCAAATCTGAGCCTTCAATGTCGGTTTCCGTTTCTTCTTGATCAGTATCCAATTCGAAGCCTGAGATAGAATCTCTGATCTTGCTGGCAATGGTTTCGGGATCATATTTCGTTTTTCCACTTGCATCATTCACAATATTCGACAGACTTGATGCGAATTGATCAGCATACATTGCAAGAATTCCAGCACGTTTTGCTTTTCGCCTGGCAGTTTCTCTCCTAGTAATGAAGCGTCGGAATTTGCGGCCTGCATCTTCCAGGGCTAATTTTATCTCCTTAAGTAGAACTTCATCTTCAGCCAATGCCTGTTTGCTCTGACCCTTGAACATGACATGTACATATGCCCCAGCAACATGGATGAAAACCATGATTGGCCCTCTAGGAATACCGTTATCGAATGTTGCTACTTTGTAATTCTTCCAATTAACAGAGGTTGAAGCTTTCCATGTGGCGCAGTCGCTATTATCTCTAAGTTTTGGAACACGATTCACAAAACGCCACAAAACCATTGGTGCTGATGTGGCATTCTTGATTTCTCCGCCATAAGCAATGCATACTTCAACTGCAAAAGAGAGACCTTTTCCTGATGTTGGCTTGCGTGTAACTGCAGCAACAAAATCAGGTTTGTAAGCTTTTAGAATGGTCTCCTCGAATATCTCTTCACCGACAGGGACTACGGTATCCGTAGGTGGAGCAATGTATTCCTCACTGGAAAATGCCTTGTATAATAATTCAATTTCAGTCTTATCAAGCGTATCAGCTGGAGTTGATGGACTCAAAACATCCAGATGTCTTATACGGAGGTCCTTGTTTGCCTTCTGAATAATTGTCTTTGCTTTGTTTGTGCTCATACGACAGAATGCTTTTGTAAGAAAATTCCGCAGGTCTGGCTCATGCGACTCTCGCAACAGATCCTGGAACTCACCAATTCGAATACTAGCAGGATGTGGCTGAGCGTATTTTGGCTCATCAGGAAATGATTTCACTTTCCGGGGATAGATGTGAACATTTCCATATGGGTCAATGAATACAATGGTAACATGTGAGTTTAGAAGTGAGGCCATCTCTGAGTAAATGTCAGCATACCCTCTTCGATATTGAATGTTCAAATAGTTCAATCTGATGAATGTACCTTGCTTGAATGGCAAATCCATTTCAATTGGGCCGCCAACGTATTCTTTGGTATTGGCAGTGGTTGTATAGAAATCTGCAACTGTTGCTTTATCCGAATTGAATCTCTGTGATATTGTAAAAATCGGTTTACCAGTGGTATTCTGGGCATCACTGAATGCAGAAGGTGCACCAAATCCTTGACTTCCTCTAGTCTGTCGCAGCTTTTCTGATTTGCTGGATGCCAAATAGATTCCAAATTTCTCCAAGTCTTTTGGAACCATTCCTACACCCGTATCAAAGCAAATGAACTCATATACTTTGAATCCTTCTTCATCATCCAGTGGGATTAGATCTGGCATGAATACTTCGGTGAGTTGCATCACAACGAGAGGTTCTCTCTTGTTTATGAATGATCTAAAGGGAACAACAAACTTCCTAAATTGTGTCAGTCTGTCTTCAAGTGATTCTTTGCGACCAGGTGGTATTTGAACTTCCTTTCCAGCGCGTACATCACGTTCGAGCTGCTTGCTCAAGGAAATTGTGTCTACGAGCGTTCCTTCAAGCTTCTGCTTGATTTCATCGATGAGCTCCGGTTCAAGAGCATCATTCAAACGTGGACGAGAGTCTGTCTTCCACCACCAGCTTTCAACAGCATCTATTGCATTGTCAAGAAACTCAATTGCATATTGAGTGTGCTTATTTAATCCAGTCTCAAATCCGACCAGCTGGGTTCGCTTTCGCATGAATTTGGCTATTGTCCCCTGCTTTATGTCTCCACCAGTACCTGTGAAGACAGGAGTTGAGGAGTTCTCTTTCTTCTTGCTCAACTTATTTCACACCACAAGGTCTACTATTGTCATATTATGACAATGCCCACTAGAACACAAATATTGAGTTCTAGAACCATATATGCCTCTTTCTAGGACTGTTAGGCACTCTCCCTATTGGCCTATAATGTTTTCCTGTTAATACCCTCCTGTAAAAGCGAAGCAGCCATTTTAGCGCACTTTGATTGGGATGCATCATCTTTTTCCGATGATTGTGTTTCCCAATATTGAGGAGAAAACCATGGTTTCCATAGGTATCGAGATTATTCCAATTCAAGGGATGCCACTTGTCGAAAAAGAAAATGACATTCCACGCCTGATACTCGATGCCATTCAGGTTAATGGTTTAGAGTTGGTAGCGAATGACATCATTGTAGTAGCACACACTCTCGTTTCGAAAGCAGAAGGTCGGGTTTTGGACGGAACCAAAGTCAAGGCAAGTAAGAGAGCGATTAGGATTGCCAAAGAAAATGGCTTTGATCCTGTCCAGGTCGAGATTGCGATTCAAGAAAGCAAATCTATTCTAAGAGAGAACAGAGCCCTGATAACACAACTCTCCAATGGACACATATGCAATTTCAGTGGCGTGGATAGGTCAAATGCCCCACTGGGGAGCTATATCTGTCTCCCAATTGATCCTGATGAGAGTGCCAAGAGAATTCAATCAGCACTCGAAAAGGCGACTGGAGTTACTCTTGCTGTGATTATCTCAGATACTGAGGGAAGACCATGGAGAAAAGGGGCTGTAAACCTCGCAATTGGATGCGCAGGTATCAATGCTTTCAAGTATAATCAAGGAAAACCTGACCTATACGGAAGAATCCTACAGCACTCTTTGGTATGTCAAATAGATGAGATTGCAGCCGCAGCAGAGTTAGTGATGGGGCAAGCCAATGAAGGTATCCCTGTTGTAATTGTAAGGGGATATGAATACGAAAAGGGAACTGAACCAGCCAATGCGGTTCATAGACCGATGAATGAGAATCTATTCAAGTAGTACCAAAATATAGAGAAAGGAGTCCCATATCATGGGGACTCTTTCCTTGATTCGCGATTATTCACGTCATACTTGATTGCCACATTTTCCGCAGAAGCGGTCTCCTGCATCAACAGGATTTCCACAGGTGGTACAAAACCTGCCGCTTCCGCCCTGTTCAGCACCACTTGGAGCTCCTCCTTCTATTGGAGCACCACAGTTGGAGCAGCTTGATGCGCGTCCCGCGTTATGACCACAAAATGGACACTTTCCAGCACCCTGAGCTGCAGTGATATTGGCGATTATTGAAGGTATGACCTTCTTTTGCTTGAACTTGAACTGCATATTTCCTCCGGATTTCAACTCAACGACGAGTCTGTCTCCGCTTTGAGCAGCTTGACTAATAGCAAGTAGAGGGATAGCAATGCTCTCAGTATTCCCATTCTTATCTTTATTATAATAAGAATCACGAGACCATGATGTGATGGCCGCCCCAACCGCCGCATAGGTGATTCCTCTACCCACGCCGCGTAGAGCTCTTCCGCCAATTCCACCAACGCTATCGCCAATTGCACCAACTGCCACTCCTGCGGCTATGGCGCCTGCAACCGCACCAAACTTCTTTGCCGCACCCCACTTTGATGGACTCTTTATCCAGACAAGTCGAATGTCTGTCAGCTCAAATGATCCGTCTTCATTGTCAAAATCGACATCTTTCTCACGAACCATCTTCTTCTCGTAGCCAAGTGTGTCTAATCCAGATCCAGAATAAGTAACTGTAAGAAAGGATGGTCTTTCTCCCATTGATTAACACCACTCGTAAGGTATTCTGGATGCGTATTAATATTACTACTCTCTATTAAGGGAAAAAAGGAGAGAGATGGAAGATTAGGAGCTCTCACTCCTCAACTACTACCATCTCGGTCACCTGCGCCTTCTTTTCCAAATTATCCGCAAGTGGTTTTGGATGGCTCAGACCCTTGGCTATCATGGCTACTCCCGCAAGGGAGATGATGGCACAGAGTATCATTGTCAATGGGAATCCTGCCGCAGGAATGAGCCACCCAAATGTAGCAATCATCGGCATTGCAAATAGAATGCCGATGGTTGGAGATAGAGAATACATACTGTTTCTGATCTTATTTGGAATCACGTCGAGTAATTCACGTTGTGTCAATATCTCGGCGAAACCTCCAAAGAAGCCTGAGGAAATGAATGTGATCGCCATCAGCAGTATTGGAAGAATGCTATTCGCAGGTAGCTGCATGATGGCGATCTGAGTGTACGGAATAGTCAGTATAACCATATCAACCCCGACGCTTGCTGGTGGGAAGAAATACATAATGGCTGCAAATGCCATGTAGAAGACAAAGCCAGTTCCCTGAAGAAATCTGAATCTTGGGATCCACTTCTTAGGTTCAAACCTTCGCGACCAAACACCACTACGCTCAGTCTGAAAAATCCCTGGTACAAAGAGAATGGTTCTGAAACTTGATACAGCTACATCTGTAATTAGGTAGCTGAAGTACATTGGAAATAGGATGAGCTCGCTCCAGACCATGCCAACACTCATCACTAGACAGCCACCCAGTATGATATAGGTGACATACTTGTCACTGAAGAGGAAACGGAGACCCTGTTTCAGAATAGCAGTGTATTCGTTCATAGAGGGTTTTTCTTGACGAGTCTCGCGGACTTCAGGAAAATCCTTTACCACTCTCAAGACAACAATTGCAATCATCACACACATAACGGCTTGAAACTGAAATACCCAGGAGCGTCCCAAAGCGACAGCAAGTATGCTGCCAGGAATGAGCACAAGCGTTGCTATAATCTGAAATAACATGCCAACCTTGCCCCAAAACACTCCGTATGCCTTTCGGTCCTTATCACCGGGCATAGCTGCTCTGTAGTTGTTGTCAAACCAAGCCATGAAGGCGCCGCTCAATTGAGAATTGGCAAACCCCATCATAATGAAGACAATTAGAATATACCAAACGGGGGTGCTAATACTGATCACCGAAATCATGAAGAATGAAGCAGCGAATGACAAGAAAGATGATGCAATAATATACCGATGTCCGAGATAGTCACCAAGGGCGGCTGTTGGATAATCAAAGAGGGTTTGAATCGCCATCTGGATAACAATGAGAATACCCATCAAGCTTAGACCTGTAATGAAATCTCCGCCGCCGGCCCACTCTGCAATGAATATCATGAAGAATGTTGTGCTCAGATTGATTGTTGCAGAGACAATCGGCAGAAGGATTGTGAGAATCTTGCTGAGCTGGAAGATCTTGTCATTAGCCTCTGCTAGGCCGAAGAACGTCGCAATTCTGCTCATCATGCCAGTCTCCAGTGATATCTGTACACTTTTACCACAGGATCGTTGCTCTGTGCATAGTTGATTTCACAAGAGTCTGCTTTGCTGCTGACTTCGGAGTTAGTGTATTTCATTTCATTCGCCTCATTCATACAAAGGCTGGTCACAGTATATGGTAGTAGTGAGCTTCTGTGACCACTCAGGTGACCAGTAACAATGACAGGCTTCACGACGCGATTCATGCTGACTACCTTCTGAAGTAGACTTGGGCAATGGCTTTCGTAGAAACCAGAGCATTGGATTTCGGGTAAGTCCTTGATAGCTTTGCGAGCGCCATCTTAGATTACCTCATAACAGTCGCATAGGCGTAGCCTACTGCCTTGGTCGAAACGACCTGTCTGTTCTTCTTCACGAGTTCAGTTCGGGTATTAGTTGCTAGAGCCATGATATTTCACAAGAGATTCCCCTCAGATTTGGTATATATAGGGGAGCCACATTTTGGGGTCACAGAATAAGGTCACAATATGTTACTAGCTAGAAGCATATTGCTACCCTATTCTGTCCACCACTCTACTCCTGAGCTGCCTCAATTGAGATTGCTTGGTGCGTTTGAATGGCAGGAATCTCTGCAGCTGCTGTTCGCTCAGATGGCTTTGGCTGTGAGAGGCCCTTCCTTATTATTTGCACACCAAAGAAGCTGATTATACCTACTACGACAAGTGTTAGTGGGAATCCAGCGATCGGTATGAGCCAACCGAAGAGGGCAATCTGGGGAATGGCAAATATCATCGCAATGGTTGGCTGTAATGAATACATGCCATTGCGGATATCATTAGGGATTACATCAAGCATCTCTCGCTGTGTCAGAATCTCAGCGCAAGAAGCAGCAAGCATTGTAAAGGTGAAGGTCGCCGCAATTAGGACGATAGGTAGCACCGATTGCACAGGTATTGACATGAATACTGTCTCCGTGAATGGAAGGACAAGCTCAATGGCCGGAACGGCTGCTGAAGATGGAGGGGGGAAGAAAAACATGATTGCTGCAAATATAATGTAGAATGCAAATCCTCCAGCCTGAAGCAGTCTGAAACGTGGGATCCACTTTTTGGGTTCGAATTTTCTTGACCAGATACCTGATCGCTCCTGTGTTACGACTCCGGGTATGAAGAGACCGGTTCTATACGTAGAAACCGCCACATCAGTTAGTAGGTAGCTGAAATACATCGGGAAGAGCACCAGGTTTCCCCACACCATCACCGTGCTTGCCACAAGCATGCTACCAATCACTACATTCTTGACCCAGGGCTCACCCAAGAGATATGATACTCCACCTTTCAAAAGACCGGCATATTCACTTGCTGAAGGTCTCTGATTTCTTGTCTTTGCCTCTGCCACTTCTGGAAGGTCCCTTACCACACGCAGGACTATGATAGCAATAGCAATACAGAGGATTGCTTGAAGTTGGAACACCCAGGCCCGCCCTAATATCGCTGCAATAACAGCGCCGGGGATTAGAGAAAGCGTAGCTGCAATCTGAAACATCATTCCAACACGAGCCTGAAATAATCCATATTGTTTCCTGTCCGCATCTGCAGGAACTGCAACCCTGTAGTTGTTGTCAAACCAGGTTGCCAGTGTTCCGCTCTGTTGAGACTGAGCAAATCCCATCAAAGCATAGATTACCACCAAGAGTGAGAGCGGAGATGAGAATGTCACCAGAGAAACGAGGAAGAATGTAATGCCATATGTGATAAATGCTGAAGCTAGAACAAACCTCTGTCCTACCAAATCAGCCAATGCTCCAGTTGGATAATCTAGTGCAGTTGAAACAATCAATTGTAAAACAACAAGACTTCCAACAATCCCCAGACCTTGTATATAGCTGCCACCTCCAACAGCTTCTGCAACAAAGATCATGAAGAAAGTGCTACTTATCATCAATGTGAGTGAGAAGATTGGCATGAGAACTGTCATGATTCTTGCCAAACGCAAGACATTATCATTCGAGTCCGCAAGACCGAAGAATCGTTTTGAGACCTCCATAGTTATTGCCTCGACACCACCCACAAGATAGTCTTATGTATATAAAGTTTGTGTGACAAACCATTTATTGCTATTATGTTTATTATACAATGGTTTATGATATAAACCTAGTTCGTTACAAACTAATTTAATGCAGTTTAGCGGTTTCCTGAAGGGTTACACGAATGTCCGTCAAACATATTACGAGGCTAGATGCGACGGTATTCCAGAGATTAACACATTCAGAGGAGAAAATGATGGAAATCAGAAAGGTAGCGGTACTGGGTGCGGGACTAATGGGCAATGGTATTGCTCAGGTCTGCGCTCAAGCGGGCTATGAGGTGAAAATGAGGGATATTGATCAAAAGTTCATTGACAAGGGTCAAGCAACTATCAAGAAGAACATCGAAAGATCGGTTCAGAAGGAACGGATCACTCAAGCCGAGGCGGACTCTATTCTCGGTAGGATCCATGGTGTACTTGACTTGAAAGACGCTGTAAAAGACGCGGATTTGGTCATTGAAGCGATACCAGAAATCGTCAAGCTGAAACTTGATACTTGGAAGGATGTTGAAGAAGCATCGCCCAAGCACACAATCTTTGCGTCCAATACATCAAGCATCAGCATCACTCAAATGGCGGCCGCAACAAAGAGGCCAGAGAAATTCATTGGAATGCATTTCTTTAACCCGGTGCCTGTAATGGGGTTGGTTGAAATCATCAAGGGTCAGGCAACAACTGATGAAACGGTGAAGATAATTGAAGATATATCGCACAAAGTTGGAAAGGAAACGGTTCTGGTGAATGAGGCACCAGGTTTTGCCGTTAATCGAGTGCTCTTGCCTGCGATGAATGAAGCCATATTTGCAATTCAGGAAGGGATAGCAACAGTAGAAGATATGGATCTGGCAATAAAGCTCGGTCTCAACTGGCCAATGGGTCCACTGACCCTAGCAGATTTTGTTGGACTCGATACTATGCTCTACATCGCGGATTATTTTGTTGAAGAATTCAAGGATAGCAAATACAGAGCTCCTGCGCTTCTCAGGAAGATGGTTCGCGCTGGATGGACAGGACGGAAGTCCGGAAAAGGATTCTATGATTATTCAGGAGAGAAACCTATACCAAATCGTTTCTAGTGTGGCATTCTAGGGATGACCCTGTTCTATCGGGGCACCCCTAGTAAGCAATTACCCAATTATCGAGCGAAGCTTAATAGCGCCAATTCCGAAATGGATAATGATTCAAATGAGATTTGAGGAGAGCCACTACACTGGTTTCGATGGAACACGGATGCACATGTCAATTTGGCACCCGTCAAATGAAAATCCTCGTGCGATCCTAATTGCCATTCATGGGTTGGGAAGTCATGGGTACACAATGAAGAACATTGGAGAATATTTTTCCGAGAGGGGGTTTGCTGTTTTTGCTCCGGATATGAGAGGATTCGGACACTATTCAGAATTGAAAGGGCATGTCATGAGCTTTGATGAGTTCATTGAAGACATGTATAACATTGTCATGCAAGTGAAGGACAGATATCTGAACAAACTGACCTTTCTCTTGGGCCATTCGCTGGGAGGGCAGCATGTGATTCGTTATCTAGCAACTTATCCAAGAGACGTCGATGGTATTATACTAGCATGCCCTGCGGTTTCTGAAAATCTTGACATCGGAATTGGCAAATATATTGCTGGTAGAATCCTTTCAATATTCAATGTAAAGAGATACTTCCTAACTGGGATACAACTGGAATATAGCACTCACGATAAAGATGCGGTCAGAGAACAAGAAAACGACCTCCTCAGACAAGAGGCCGTAACAGCAAGATTTGGGATTGAAGGGTTAAGGGCTGCGAAAAAAGCATTGAAATGCGCACCAGATATAAAACTTCCAGCACTCGTACTACAAGCGGAAATTGACAAAATGGTAAAAGCAGAGAAGACAAAGGAGTTCTTCGATTCCTTGGGCTCTGCTGATAAAACTTGGATATTATACGAGAATTTCTATCATTCGCTCCATTTGGAATTAGAAAAGAATAGAGTCTTTAGAGACATTGAGAACTGGTTCGAGAAACGTCTTCCGACCTAATCCTCTTGCCTGCCTCTAAAGTACCCGAATATCCTGTGAGGGGGGATGAGCAAGGCCGGTATGCAGGCTACAAAGATAATCCCCCAGTCTATCAGATCAAGTGGCACTGTTTCAAACAGCGGCTGCATAAATGGCAAATATATTGTAGCCAATGTTAGTACAACAGATAGAATCACAGCCACGATCAGATACTTTGACTCTCTAATCGATGTTTTCCACACCGGATTGTATTCATCTCTGCAATTCCAAACAAATAACAATTCAAATACAACAACACTCGTAAACACTGTCGTTCTCGCGTGAGTCAGAATGTTACTCCAGAGCAGGCCGCTTGGAGCTACTCCAGTGTTCCATTCCATTTCTGTAAGGAGAGGTCCAGTTATCCCGGGAATCACTCCTCCACTCAGTTCCCAGAGATTTAACATGAAGACGAATGTTGAGGCGAGAAAGGCAAGAAATCCAGCGATAACTATGAATGATACCATTCCTCCATCCATCATCTTTGATCCTGGCTTTCTCGGAGCTCGGTTCATCACATTCTTCTCAGGAGGATCGACACCAAGTGCGAGAGCTGGAAATCCATCTGTTGCTAAGTTGAGCCAGAGAATTTGGACTGCCGTGATTGGAAGCGGGAGGCCAATCATAACTATTGTAAATACAAGAAACAGTTCATCAAAATTTGCGGCAAGTAAGAATCGAACGAATTTTCGTATGTTCGAATAGATCTCCCTTCCTTTCTCAACTGCAGAAACAATCGTTGCGAAGTTGTCATCAGTTAGGATAACATCGGAGGCTTCTTTTGTTACATCAGAACCACGAATTCCCATAGATATCCCAATATCAGCTGATTTGATTGCTGGAGCATCATTCACTCCGTCACCAGTCATGGCTACTATTTGACCTGACCTCTTTAGCGAGTTCACAATGCGAAGCTTGTGCTCAGGTGCAACTCTAGCAAAGACATTGCAGGACTGGACGTTCTCTTGGAACTCCATCTCTGTCATAATATCCAGTTCTGCACCCGTCAAGACCTTTCCATCCTTCTCAATCAATCCGACAGCAATGGCTATAGCTCTCGCTGTTAACTTGTGGTCCCCTGTAATCATAATAGGTCGAATTCCCGCAGTTTTGCAGAGTTTGATAGCATCCTTGACCTCATCTCGAGGAGGATCCAGCATGCCAACGAGTCCCACGAAAATCAGATTCTTCTCTACTTTTTCGGGTTCCCAGTCAGGAATATCACTTTCGAGTGGACGATACGCAAAGGCGAGCACTCTCAACGCATTTCCGGCCATTTCAGCATTTTTCTGAATAATCATATTTCGCTGATCATCACTGAGAGGTTTGGGTTCGCCGTGCTCCAAGATCGAACTACAAAGCGGTAGTAGTACTTCAGGAGCTCCTTTGGAAAATGCAAAGTACTGACCAGAACTATCAACATTAATCGCCGTCATTCTCTTTCGTGCTGAATCAAAGGAGATTTCTGAAATCTCCCGATATTTTTTCAACGTGTCCGATTTGGGTATTCCGGCTTTCTCCGCTACAACAAGAAGTGCACCTTCTGTTGGATCGCCGACAACTGACCAATCTGCACGGCTAGTGGGATCTACTTGAAGAACGGTGTTGCTACACATTTGACCAATCTCAAGAAGCATTGAGGCATTGGGATCAAGAACCGGATCGAAAAGAGAACCGCTGTTTGAGAACCCGCCGCTCATATTGTAGCCTACACCACTAACGTGGATTTCTCTCCCGTCTGTATAAAGTACCTTTACGGTCATTTCATTCTTCGTTATAGTGCCAGTCTTATCGGAGCATATTACCGTGGTAGAACCAAGCGTTTCGACACTGGGAAGACGTCTCACAATGGCGCTTTGCTGTACCATTCGCTGAACTCCGATAGCTAATGTTATTGTAACAACTGCAGGCAATCCTTCAGGGATTGCAGACACAGCCAGAGCAATAGCAGCCAGTAGTTCATCCATTAGGCTTTCAGATAAATTCCGTAAGATTTCAGCAAATAGAACAATGATGCACAAAGCGATGATTAGGACCCCGAGTTTTCTACCTAGATCATCAAGATCGATTTGGAGAGGAGTCATATCCTTCTTGCTTTCCTGAACCATCCCTGCTATTTTACCAAACTGAGTGCTCATTCCAGTTGACGTAATCACTGCTCTACCTTTCCCCGCAGTAATCTTAGTACCCTGAAACACCATGTTCTTCATATCACCAATGACTGGCCTCTCAAGATGAATGGTCTCAGGAATTTTTCGAACAACATTCGATTCTCCAGTGAGTATAGATTCATCTGCAGAAAATCCAACGGCATAGATTACTCTGCCATCAGCTGGCACCTTATCCCCGGATTCCAGAAAGACAACATCTCCTGGAACAACGTCACGTGAATCAATCTCTTGCCAAAGACCATCTCTAATCACCTTGGCCCGAGGAGCCGCCATATCCTTCAATGCTTCAAGCGCCTGTTCAGATTTGAACTCTTGAACAAAGCCAAATATAGCGTTGAAGATAACAATCACAGAAATAACGATGGCATCTATCACACCACCATCATCATGAGACCCAGGAATCACTGATGTTGCAAGGGATATTACTATCGCAAATAACAGGATTATAACCATTGGATCTGCGAATTGCCTGAGAAACATTCGAACTGCACTGAAACCTCCTGCTTCTGTGAGTTCATTGGGGCCATATTTATCCAAACGGTTTTCTGCCTCAATTGCAGAAAGGCCTTGTTCAGAAGTCAGAAGTTTTGCTAATACAGAATCAGAATCATTTGAATGCCAATAATCATTACCCATTTTGTGGACTCCGATTAAGGAGATGATTTCTTACCTTATCCTGTATGCTCGAAAATGCGTGAGCAGAAATACCTTATGATTAGGACAATCCCAAGAATGCGAAAATGTTAAGTGATAGACCCACATCGAGGGGCCTAGATTTGGTATAAGGGAGAAATGAGGAAGAAATGCCGGACAAGATGAAATACAGCTTCAAATGCCTAGAAAAGGAATGCGCATCTCAGTCGTGCCATTATAGACCGCAAGTTCGAGTGACTTTTGGCGATATATCTCGATGGACGTCTCAGAATTTGCTGTCAACGGCAATCGGAGGAATAGGTGTAATGAATGACAAAGCTGCGCCAAATCTTATTACACTAGCCATGTATCCAATTAAATCAAAGGAGAGATCAGAAAACACGGTTTGTATAATGTTCAATGAGAAAGAAAAAACTTGCAAAATAAATCAAGCAAAGCCAATCTCATGCAGAACCTATCCATTGGAGTATGATGGCGAGAAGTATTACTTGAGCGATAAGACATGTGATGGGATAGGAAAAGGTGAGATCACAAAAGATGCTTTGAAGGACGCCAAGGAGTTGGCTGAGCAGGACTACAACGAACGCATGTATGCTCGATATCTCTTGCCAGCCCTATACAATGTAATAATGAATACAATTGCACTTCAGCAAGAGGTATTGCTGCAAGGGCTTTCAAAAGAAGACCGGGAACAGCTTGAGATGCTTCTTGCAAAAGGCGAACCAGATGACATATTTCCAGAGAAACCAAAAACTGAACACGCGTCCTCTACCACTGAAGCTGAGTCAGAGATCCCTCCTGAAGAAACAAATGAAACATTGAAGGAATCTGATTCATCGACCATCAATGACAAAGAAGTCCCTAGGAGTGATGGTGAGTAATTCGACTCCGGTTTCAGTGATACAAATGAGATCCTCAATGCGTATACCAAATTTGCCATCCAGATAGATTCCTGGCTCAACGCTATGCGTCATGCCGGATTCCAACTCACGGGCATTTCCTCTAACAATATATGGCGGTTCATGAACCTCGAGACCAATTCCATGTCCAAGTCTGTGTGTGAATTGATCACCATAGCCAGCCTCTTCTATAATTCTGCGAGCAATACCATCTGCCGTCCCACAGGCCAGTCCTTTTTTTAGGCGTTCTAGTGCGGTTTCCTCTGCCCTTAGCACAATCGAGTATACCTCTTCCTGCTCATCATTTGGCTCACCAACTACGCCAACACGGGTCATATCTGTATTATATCCGTCAATCGAACACCCACAGTCCATTAAAACCAAATCGCCTTTTCTTAGTTCACGAGGTCCTGCTCTCGCATGGGGAACTGCACTATTATCACCAAATTGAATAGCAGAAAAGGTATTTGCGGCTCCAAGTCTACCGACTTCAGTTTGGACGATTTGCATCAGTTCCAACTCTGTCATTCCTACTGTTGCAGAATCGAACGCTTTTCTGACGCCCTTGTCAATAATTTCTCCTGCATGCTTCATCTTAGAAATCTCTTCTTTGCCTTTTATTAATCGCATATCATTTAGGACAGGAGTAAGTGACATAGTCTTTTCAAAGCCACCCAACGCTCTCTCTAAACTCCAATAAATTCCGATAGGCAAATTCTCATCGAACATGGCTTTGAGGCGTTTATCCTTTACCTCTAGTTCGCTTGCAAGCATTACGAAAGGATTCTCTTCCTCACTCCAAGGGAGAAATTCCCTTAACCATGTGCTCTTCTGGTGATCCGAAAGCTCGAAAGATGGTGTAAGTATTTTGGGTTCTTGATTTGGTTTAATAATTAAGGCAACCAATCTTTCATGCATTTGGTATGAGGATCCAGAAAGGTATTGAAAATTAGGAGAGGGTGTCAATAATGCGAAGTCAAAGTCATTGCTTTCAATGAAATGCAAGATTTCATCAAATCGCCGCCTGTATATTTCACTCTCAAGCATGTTTCAGCTCTCACTCTATGAACTCTAAGAGTATTTACTCTTGATAACCTCTACGGTTTCATCATTTCATTGGCTATGCGTGAGGAACATAGTTAATAGGCATTCATAAAGCCCTGAGGCATCTTTGCAGGAGCAACTGAGTGGATGGAAAAAGTTGAAACAACCTACCCGCAGCGGCTGCCGGCAAGTGTCTATCTCGTCGGAGCACTAACGCAGTTTGCATTGGGTATGCATGCTCCGTTTCTCAACACTTACATCCTTGATATGGGTGCGAATTACGCAGAGCTGGGTACATTTAGAAGTGTAGGCAATATTGCACCGACAATTCTTCAGCCAGTCTGGGGGGCAACATCTGATAAAGCAGGTCATGCAAGGACGTTTGTTGCATTTGGGACGATAACAGGGCTGTTTATGGTCCTACTATTTCTGTGGGCTGAAACCCCAATTCACATGATAGCTATGTATGGAGTTCAATCCATTCTGTTTAGCATTCAAATTCCAACTTGGCAATCCCTGATTGGGGGACTAATGAGTGAGGGAAACCGAGGACATGAACTAAGCAGGTTGGCCGTGATAACAAATATTGCATCGTTATTTGCCACCCTGGTTTCAGGATTTATCGCAGGTTTTCCGATGATTATCCCTAGCCTTCGTGTTGCACTTGGAAATCTCGGTCTCTTCCTCTTCCCGACGGTGGAAACGTGGCGTGAGGCATACTACCTGCCATTCTATGTAACCGCGATTGTAGGTATAGTTGCATCACTTCTTTCGCTCAAGATTAGGGAGAATCCAGGGCATTCTCGCAAGAACTCTCGCTTCCCACCGATTCATGAGCTGCTATCAAGACCAGGTGACTTTCGACGATTTTCTTTTGTGTCAGTGTTTTTTTCATTTGCAATGGCAATGGCTTGGCCATTTTTTATTGTTGTTCAAAGAGAATGGCTGAACAACACATTGTTCGAAATCGCAATTGCATCTGCACTGATGACAATAGCAACTGTTGTTTTCACGTTGCCATTTGGAAGACTAAGCGACAAAGTGGGAAGAAAACCGCTAATCCTTCTTGGAAGGGGATTACTATTCTTGGTCCCATTGCTATATGCAATGTCAGTCTACCTCTCAGAGACCTTCTCAATTCCAGGGGTTTGGATTATCTACATTGCCAACATCCTGGCAGGATTCTGCGTTGCATCTGCTGTTAATGCCATAACAGCCTACATCTATGATATCGCCCCGGAGAATGAAAGAGGATCACATCTTGCGGTCTACAACACATTTACTGGCATCATCTACCTTCTGGGATCACTGATTGCAGGTTTTCTTGGGCAGGCTCTGGTTCTGTTCATTGGAGATTTTCTGGCAGTATTCTGGATGATGATGATAAGCGCCATATTGCGTTTCGTGGCATCTTTCTTCTATATTTTGATAAGAGAGCCACGAACCTACAGTTCCTCCATTTGGATTGAACTTCGAACGCGCTTGCAAAGCAGACGACACGATACTGATACTCTACAGAGTCATTGATAGACAAACTTAAGGATATCAAAACAAGAATCCATATTGCCTATAGAGAGGTTGAATTGCTTGAAGAAGGCTCAAAGCTTCGAGGAAGGTTGGAAGATTGAGATGAGACGAGGTCTTCTTCAATATGCAGTTCTTGCAATCGTTAGAAAACACGAGAATGGGATTCATGGCTATGGCATTGCCAGAGAACTTGATGAAAAGACCGAAGGATTACTAGAAGTCAAGGAAGGCACCCTCTATCCGATACTTCACCGTTTGAAAAAAGACAGATTGCTTAATGTCCATAATCAGAAGTCGGATGCAGGGCCTCAAAGGAAAGTGTATGTACTAACAGGTGAAGGCGATCGTGTATATCGCGAACTTTCTTTCATATTAGCTCAGTATCTTGAGCAACTCGAGGGACTAACAGAATGAGTAACAATGAAGTAAGCAGACTTGTCGAAAACTACCTAAAGAAAGTGGAGAGAGTGCTCCCAGATTCATTCGAAACAGACGATCTGATTGATGAAATCCGTGCGCACATCATGGAATCACTTCAGAATAGAATCGACAGCAATCCCAGCGAAGGTAGACTTGAATTGCTCAAAGAAGTTCTAGATTCCTTGGGCGAACCGGAAGAGATAGCTGCGGAATGGGGCAAAGCGCAATCCCTTGATGAAGAGGATGAGGAAAAAGAAAACCGGTTCCTGAGAACTGTTCTCAAGCAGTTCCTTTCGGGTGTAGTGGTGGTTTTTGCTGCATGGTTTGTCTCATCATTGCCCAATAGCATTGTTGACTTCTGGACTGCATTGATTGTGCTGATGATTTTCGTTATCGCCGAGTATTTCCTTCGTTCATGGCAGAAGAGTGAATCAAC